>CAVTQL010000011.1:0-39366 GCA_963736845.1 uncultured beta proteobacterium | reverse complement strand
ATAGAAAAAATGGCAAGACCTCATCACCAGTTCCTGTCCTCTCTGACAACCGGAACAGCTGGTGCCGCAAACGAGGTGCGCATTATATACATGCCTGCGACCCGGTCAAGCGGGTCGTGGCGATTTCCTGACTTCAGCCGAGCCCGTGGTCGGGCTAGCCGAGAATGACCCGGGCAAACTTGCGCTTGCCGATCTGCAGCACAACCGGTACCCCGACCGCCAGGCAGGCTGCCTTGTCGACCACCTTGTCGCCATCGGCCCGCACGCCACCCTGTTCGATCATGCGCAGAGCCTCCGAGGTACTGCCGGTCAGCCCGGTCATCTTCAGCACCTGAACGATCGACAGGGCAACCCCGCTGGCATCAACGGCATACTCTGGAAGATCTTCAGGCAATACTCCCTGACGGAAGCGTGCCTCGAAATCCGCCAGCGCACCGTCCGCGTCGCGCCGCGAATGAAACCGGGCGACCAGTTCCAGCGCCAGCTGCACCTTGGCGTCCCTCGGATTGAGTCCGGCAGCAACTTCTGCCTTCAACGCGGCAATCCCGCCTGCGTCCATGAACGACAGCAACTCGAAGTAGCGCCACATCAGGTCGTCGGACACGGACATGATCTTGCCGAAGATCTCCCGCGGGGACTCGTTGATTCCAACGTAGTTGCCGAGCGATTTCGACATCTTGTTCACACCATCCAGACCTTCGAGCAGCGGCATCATGAGCACGCATTGCGGCGGTTGGCCATAGTGCTTCTGCAGTTCGCGGCCGACCAGGAGATTGAATTTCTGGTCTGTGCCACCCAGTTCCACGTCGGCGCGCATGGCGACCGAGTCATAGCCCTGGCACAGGGGGTAGAGAAACTCGTGGATCGCGATTGGCTGACCGCTCGCATAGCGCTTGGAAAAGTCGTCTCTTTCGAGCATGCGGGCAACAGTATGCTGGGCGGCAAGCCGGATCATCCCGGCCGCGCCGAGTTCGTCGAACCAAGTCGAGTTGAAGCAGATTTCCGTCTTCTCCGGATCAAGAATCTTGAAGACCTGCTCCTCGTAGGTTCTTGCATTCTCGAGGATCTGCTCCCTTGACAAAGGGGGGCGGGTCGCATTCTTGCCGGTGGGGTCGCCGATCAGCCCGGTGAAGTCACCGATGAGGAAGAGGATGTGATGCCCCAGTTCCTGGAAATGACGCATCTTGTTGATCAGGACCGTGTGGCCCAGATGCAGGTCGGGCGCCGTCGGATCAAAGCCTGCCTTGACCCGCAAGGGTCGGCCGCTCTTGAGGCGCTCGATCAAGTTCGGATTCGATCAGAAGATCGTCGCATCCGCGCTTGATGAGTTGCAAACTGCTATCGACATCGACCATCAACACCGCTCCCGGCCTGCGCGCGCCCGAGATCGCTGCTGACCCACTCGCCACATCTAATTCACCAAAAGAGCGGCATTTTAGCGCAACCCCCTGGCAAACCGCCGGCACGACCATCTTGTCGGTCAACACAGAAGGGCGGCCGCAGCCGCCCTTCGCCGGGTGGCACGGGATATCAGGCGGAGAATGACGAGCCGCAGCCGCAGGTGGAGGTCGCATTCGGGTTGCGGATTACAAACTGCGATCCCTCCAGCCCTTCGGTGTAGTCTATTTCGGCGCCGACCAGATACTGGAAACTCATCGGGTCGATGAGCAGCGTAACGCCATTCTTGTCCAGGGTCGTATCGTCGTCATTGACTTCCTCGTCGAAAGTGAAGCCGTACTGGAAGCCGGAGCAGCCCCCACCGGTGACGAAAACCCGCAGCTTGAGGTCTGGATTGCCCTCCTCCTCGATCAGTTCCCTGACCTTGCCGGCAGCGCTATCGGTAAATACGAGAGGGGAAGCAATTTCTGTCACGGCGTTCATTTGCGGCACTCCTGAAAAATTTTGTGGAAGATTATGCAGGCCGAGCTGGCTCCGGTCAATTTAATTAGTTCGAATCGGAAAGCTTAAGTTCCGCCGACCCGCCGTCGCGGTGGACAAGTTTCCCGTCGATGACAGCTCCCTGGTGCATCTCGATCAGCGCATACTCGACGTCGCCGACGATCCGCGCGCGCGGCTGCATTTCGATGGATTCGGCAACCGTCACAACTCCCCACGATAGTCCCGTTGGTCACCAGATGGGCCACCTTCACCGCCCCCTCGATGCGCGCCTGCTCACTGAGCACGAGAGTCAACGAACTCGCGCCTTCCGCCGCCTCGATATCGCCGTGCACCTCGCCATCGATGCGCAGCCCCCCGCTGAAGCAGAGATTCCCTTCGACCCGCGTGCCTGCCCCGATCAGACTGTCGATCCGGCCCTGCGGAGTACCGTCAGCCTTCTTCCCGAACATGCCCTCTCCTGTAGCGCACCCAGACGCCTGGTGCGCAGTGTATCACCCTCGAAAACCGGCGCCTCGACGGACCGGGGTTTGGGCCCCTGCGGCAAACCATTCCCTGCGCTGAAATGCGGAAGTTCTCCGCATCGTCACGTCCAGCCGGCAACCGACACCCTCGCTGCTTGCGGTCAACGGCCAAAACGACCCCAAATTGCAGTCGACCGCTGAACGCGGCGACCTGTCTGGGCGACCTGTCGATTCCTCAGGGCATCAGCGGGAGCTGGCACAGACCCGTCGTTTCGTCCAGCCCGAACATCAGGTTCATGTTCTGCACCGCCTGACCTGCCGCCCCCTTGACCAGGTTGTCGATCACCGAGAGTACGACCAGCATGTTGCCGCCCTGCGGACGATGAACTGCGATGCGGCAGGTATTGGCCGAACGCACCGAGCGCGTCTCGGGGTGGGACCGGGCGGGGAGCACGTCGACAAAGGCCTCGCCCGCGTACGCCTGCTCGAACAGCGCCTGGAAATCGGCCTCGCTCGTGATGCGCCCATACAGTGTCGCGTGGATGCCGCGGATCATCGGCGTAAGATGCGGCACGAACGTCAGGCCGACCGGACCACCCGACAGCAGGCTCAGGCCCTGGCGGATCTCCGGCAGATGACGATGGCCTGGCACCCCGTAAGCCTTGAAGTTGTCGGAAGCTTCCGAGAACAGGATGTGCGTCTCGGCCTTCCGACCCGCACCGGAAACGCCGGACTTGGCATCGGCAATCAACGACGACAAGTCGACAACACCTGCCTTGACCAGCGGCATGAAGCCGAGTTGAACGGCGGTCGGGTAGCACCCGGGATTGGCGATCAGGCGTGCCGACCGGATACGCTCACGATTGAACTCCGGCAATCCGTAGACAGCCTTCTCGATCCATTCCGGGCATGCGTGGGACATGCCATACCATTTCTCCCATTCGCCGACGTCCTTGATGCGGAAATCCGCCGCGAGGTCGATCACACGAACGCCAGCGTCGAGCAGAGCCGGCGCCTGCTGCATTGCGATACCGTTCGGCGTGGCGAAGAAGACGACATCGCAGGCCGCCAGGTTCGCCTTGGCGGGATCCTCGAACCTGAGCCCGACCCGGCCGCGCAGGCTCGGGTACATGTCCGCCACTGCCGTGCCGGCATCGCCGCGCGACGTGATCGCCACAACCTCAGCCTGCGCATGCTGCGCCAGCAAGCGCAGCAGTTCCACGCCGGTATAGCCTGTACCGCCGACAATGCCAATCTTGATCATCACCTTCCTCCGCAACGATGGCGCATGATACTCCGCGCCCCGAAAACGCAAAAGCCGCCAACTGGCGGCCTCTTGCATCGATCGCGATGGAATTGGATCAGCGCTTCGAGAACTGCTTGCGGCGACGCGCCTTGTGGAAACCGACTTTCTTGCGTTCGACTTCACGGGCATCGCGGGTCACAAAACCGGCCTTGGAAAGCACAGGCTTGAGCGCGGCGTCGTACTCGATCAAGGCACGGGTGATGCCATGGCGCACCGCGCCGGCCTGCCCGGACTCGCCGCCACCGGTCACGTTGACCTTGATGTCAAAACCCCTCATCTGATCCACCAACTCGAGCGGCTGGCGAACGATCATGCGCCCGGTTTCACGCGAAAAGAACTGGTCAACCGGCTTGCCATTGACCATGATGGCGCCGGAACCACGCCGCATGAATACCCGGGCGACTGCGCTCTTGCGTCGGCCGGTACCGTAGAAATAACTTTCAGCCATGATGATCCCTTAGAGTTCCAGCGCCTTGGGCTGCTGGGCGGTATGAGGATGCTGGTTGCCAGCGTAGCATTTGAGCTTCTTCAGCATGGCGTAGCCCAGCGGGCCCTTCGGCAGCATGCCCTTGACGGCCGCTTCTAGGGCGCGCCCCGGAAAGCGCTGCTGCAGCTTCTTGAAATTGGTTTCGTAGACACCACCCGGGTAGCCGGAATGACGGAAGTAGATCTTGTCTTCGGCCTTGTTGCCGGTCACGGTGACCTTGTCGACGTTGGTGACGACGATGAAATCGCCGGTATCAACGTGCGGCGTGTAAATGGCCTTGTGCTTGCCGCGCAGACGGCGGGCGATCTCGGTGGCGAGGCGACCGAGCACCTTGTCTGTGGCGTCTACCACAAACCACTCGCGCTTTACCTCATGTGGCTTGGCGGAAAACGTTTTCATGTGTGAGCCGTCCTGAAATGTTGGGCGCAGATTGCAGAAAGCCGCAGATTTTAGCCGACCTTCGTCAGGGCTGTCAAACAAATTAGAGGCATCCCGGACTTCTATCATTACGCCGGGCAAAAAAAACGCGGCTCGGAGAGCCGCGTTAAATCCACACCAAAGGAGGAGGGTGGAGGAGACAAGACTGAACTCCGACAGCGGGCAGAGCTTTGCCGTCTCGGTTCGTATGAGTTGCATAGTGCCTGAACACCGGGCGCAAGGCAAGACAATTTTTTGCGATGCATCATTAATATGTACATCGCTTGAATAATTTATGTCTATAAAACAATAATCGCTTGATTTAGAGTCAATTTGTCATTACTTAACTACTTATTTTCACAATTTTTAACTAAACAACAGGGACACACAGCCCTCCTTGTCGGGCCATTTGTTGTGCATCGCAGCATCCATTTGGCGCGGCACCGCTCCGGGCAAACTCAGCTAGAATCAAGCATCTGCATCGGGAGAACAGCATGGAATGCACCGTAAGATGGATGGGTAATGATGGCGGCATGTCGTTCGTGGCCGAGAGCGGCAGCGGGCACGCCGTGGTCATGGACGGAGCCCCCGAAGCCGGTGGCCGCAATCTCGGCCTGCGCCCCATGGAAATGGTCCTCGCTGGCACCGGGGGCTGCACCGCGTTTGACGTCGTCCTGATCCTCAAGAAGGGCAGGCACGCGGTCAGCGGTTGCGAGGTAAGCCTGAGTGCCGACCGCGCCGAAACCGACCCCAAGGTTTTCACCGGCATCCACTTCCACTACAAGGTGCGTGGCAGGCGCCTCAAGCCGGAAGTTGTCGCCCGCGCGATAGAACTCTCGAAGGACAAGTACTGCTCGGCCTCGATCATGATCGCCAAGACCGCCCTGATCACCTACGACTTCGAGATCCTCGACGAGGAATAAAAGGCGGACCCGTACCCGACGATCAGATCCGGTAGGCAGTTCCAGTCATTACCCGGGAAGCCAGTTTCATGGCTGCCTTGACCGGTGACGGCAGGTCGGCAGCGCCCAGATGCACGGCCGTCTCCGCATGCCGGATCTCGTCGATGCGCATCTGATCGACGATTTCACGCGATCGCGCGTCGTGTTCCGGCAGCGATTCCAGATGGCTGTCCAGATGGGCCTCGACCTGCCGTTCCGTTTCGGCAAGGAACCCGAGGTTCCAGCGGTCGCCGCAGCGGCCTGCGACCAAGCCAATTGACAGGGCACCAAGGTACCACAGCGGGTTCAGCAGGCTCTTGCGCCCACCCAGTTCGGCAATCCGCCGCTCCGTCCAAGCCAGGTGCTCCGTTTCCTCGTCGGCAGCACCCCGCAACGCTTCACGAAGAGCCGGGTTGCGCGAGGTAATGGCCTGGCCCTGATAGAGAGCCTGCGCACAGATCTCGCCGACGTGATTGACGCGCATCAGGCCAGCGGCATGGGTCCTTTCCTGCTCGCTCAGTTCCGTTTCGGGCAACTGTCCCCCGGGAATTGGGCGCTGGCTACGCGCTCCGGTGAACACGGTACGCAAGGCGCGGTCGAACTCGAGAATCAGCCTGTCGGAGACCATCATGATCCGGCGGGGATGCTCTTGAAGCGATCGACTTTTCCACCTCGGCGCAAGGCGTCTCGTACCTCGTCGACGCTGCCGACGACGCTGCCGCCAGGGCAGAAATAATCGAAATAGAGGGCCGCATGATGGCGATTTGCCGCCAGCGATGGAATCTTCTTCCACTCGTCGTTCCGCGATCTCGACCAAGTCCCGTCCACGCGACCCGAGGCGTAGATGCGCCGCTCTCTGGTTTCGCAACGCATGCCCTCGAAACTGACGTTTCTCGCCCCGCCTGCGGCCTCGATGACCAGAACATAGCGGACGACGCCATCGCCCCCGATGCTCAGCGTCGATCCGTCAACGAAGAAACGGTTGTCGGTCGCCGCACTGACATAGAAGGCGAGAAGGTCCTCCTGACGCGGGAAGGCGGGAAATTCTACCGCGGCCTCCTGCCACTTCCGGACTTCGCTTCCGTCTTCGATGCCATCATCGGCCGCCACGGCATGCTGGCTGAAGGCGGCCGCAGGGAACCAGGCGACGAGCAACCACAGCCACAAGCGCAATGTGCACACCGGTTTCACTCCTTCCCCGCTTCGCCGGCGGCATCATTCGGGTCGCTCTGGCGGCGCTGGCGCCCCCGCCGGTCCTGGTCGAGGTAGCGCACCAACTCTCTGAGCGCCCGCTCATACACGCTACGCTTGAATTCGATCACCGCATCGAGCGGCACCCAGTAGTCGTTCCATCGCCAGGCATCGAACTCCGGCTTGGGCGTCGCGCGCAGGCTGACATCGCTGTCCCGCCCGACCAGGCGCAACAGGTACCAGATCTGTTTCTGCCCCTTGTACGAGCCGCGCCATTCGCGCCTTATCCAGTGTGTCGGCACTTCGTAACGCAGCCAGCCCTTGGTTCTTCCGAGGATACGGACATGCTCGGGCAACAACCCGATTTCCTCGAACAATTCACGGTACATGGCCTGCTCGGGCGTCTCGCCACGCGAGATGCCACCTTGCGGAAACTGCCATGAGTGCTCGCGCAAGCGCTTGCCCCAGAAAACCTCGTTCTTCGCGTTACAGAGAATGATGCCGACGTTCGGGCGGTAGCCTTCACGATCGAGCATGGAAATCCTGCATAAATAGTTGGTTGCCGCCATTCTTTCACAAAGGCTGCCGGCATGCAAAGGACCGCCTGCATGTAAAATTGTCACTTTGCAATGGATGCAAGAGTACCCCATGCGCACCTCGCAGTTCTTCTTCACCACTCTCAAGGAAGCGCCGTCCGACGCCGAGGTCATCAGCCAGAAGATGATGCTGCGCGCCGGCTACATCAAGCGCACCGCAGCCGGCATCTATACCTGGATGCCGCTAGGCCTGCGCGTGCTGCGCAAGGTGGAAAAAATCGTCCGCGAGGAAATGAACCACGCCGGGGCGCTGGAACTGCTGATGCCGGCGGTGCAGCCGGCCGAACTGTGGCAGGAATCCAAGCGCTGGGAGCAGTACGGCCCCGAACTGCTGCGTTTCAAGGACCGCCACCAGCGCGACTTCGTGATCGGCCCGACGCACGAGGAGATCATCACCGACGTCGTGCGCCGCGACGTCAAGAGCTACCGCCAGTTGCCGTTGCACCTGTACCAGATTCAGACCAAGTTCCGCGACGAGATTCGTCCCCGTTTCGGCGTGATGCGCGGCCGCGAATTCCTGATGAAGGACGGATATTCCTTCCACACGTCGTTCGAGGATCTGAAGCGCGAATACGCCAATATGTTCGACACGTACAGCCGCATCTTCAGCCGCCTCGGCCTGAGATTCCGCGCCGTCGCCGCCGACACTGGGTCGATCGGCGGTACCGGTTCGCATGAATTCCACGTGCTGGCCGACTCCGGCGAGGACGCCATCGCCTTCTGCCCGGACTCCGATTACGCCGCCAACGTCGAACTGGCCGAAGCCGTGGTCCCGGCCACACCGCGCGCCGCCGCGTCAGGGGCCATCGAAAGCGTGGCGACGCCGGGCAAGATGGCCTGCGCGGATGTCGCCGAGTACCTGGCGGTCAACCTGACTCATATCGTCAAGTCCATCGCCGTGGTCAGCGAGAAAAGCGAGGCCAGCAAGACCTTCGCGCTGTTGCTGCTGCGCGGCGACCACGAAATGAACGAGGTCAAGGCAGGCAAGATCGCGGCCATCGCGCCTTTCCGCTTTGCCTCCGACAGCGAAGTACAGGAATTCCTCGGCTGCGTCCCAGGTTACATCGGCCCGGTCGCGGTCAACCGGGAAAAAGTGGCGATTTTCGCCGACCGTGCCGTTGCGGCCATGAGCGATTTTGTCTGCGGCGCCAACCAGGCTGGCTTCCACCTGACCGGCGTCAATTTCGGCCGCGACCTGCCGGAACCGGACGTCGTCGATTTGCGCAACGTCGTTAGCCGGCGACCCCTCGCCGGATGGCCGGGGGACACTGGCGATCTGTCGCGGCATCGAGGTCGGCCACATCTTCCAGTTGCGCCGGAAATACGCCGAAGCACTCGATTGCAGTTACCTCGACGAAAGTGGCAAGAGCCAGATCATGGAGATGGGCTGCTACGGCATCGGCGTCACGCGCATCGTCGCTGCCGCCATCGAGCAGGGCAACGACGAGCGGGGCATCATCCTGCCCCCAGCCATTGCCCCCTTCGCGGTCTGCATCGTGCCGATGGGCTATCACAAGAGCGAGGCCGTCAAGGCAGCGGCCGACCGACTCTATGCAGACCTTCAGCAGGCCGGCATCGACGTCGTGCTCGATGACCGCAACGAGCGTCCCGGCGTCATGTTCGCCGACATGGAACTGATCGGCATCCCGCATCGCGTCGTGATCGGCGAGCGCGGGCTGAAGGACAGCCAGTTCGAATACAAGGGTCGCCGCGAGGTCGAGGCGACGATGATCCCGCAGGCGGAAATCCTTGCCACACTCAGGGAGAAGCTGTGCGGAGGCTGATCGCGATCCTTCTGCTGTCTGGTGCGTCGGCAGCCTACGGCGGAGCGCAGATATATGAACCCCTGTCAGCCAGCGTGCAGGCAGCGTTGCACAAAGCGGTTTCCGATGCGCGGCCGCCGACCAGTTCCTTCCGCACTCCGATCGAGGCGGCAGACTGGCTGGCCGAGATGTCGCGCCGTCTGGAAAAGCGGATCCCCAACCGCGAATACCGCATCGACCTGCTGCGCAGCGTGCATTACGAGGCAAAACGCGCCGGGCTCGACCCACAACTGGTACTCGGCCTGATGCAGGTCGAGTCAGGCTTCCGCAAGTATGCCGTGTCTTCGGCCGGCGCCCGCGGCTACATGCAGGTGATGCCTTTCTGGGTCAAGTTGATCGGCCGGCAGGACGATTCGCTGTTCAACCTGCGCACCAACCTCCGCTACGGCTGCACGATCCTGCGGCACTACCTGGACATCGAGAAGGGCGACATCTACCGTGCGCTGGGCCGCTACAACGGAAGCCTCGGCCGGCCGGAATACCCCAACATGGTGCGCGCCGTATGGCAGAACCAGTGGAGCTACGACAAACCAGCCCGGTTGGCGCTGGCCAGGGACTGATCAGCGCCCCAGGCCAGGCAGCATGCCTTTCATGCCACGCATCAGCTTGCCCATGCCGCCCCGGGACATCATCTTCATCATTTTCTGCGACTGCTCGAACTGGTTGAGCACGCGATTGACTTCCTGTACCTGCACGCCGGCGCCCAGCGCGATGCGCCGCTTGCGGCTGGCCTTGAGCAATTCCGGCCTGGCCCGCTCCGCCGGGGTCATGGAATTGATGATGCCCTCAACGCGTCCGACCATCTTGTTTTCCGCGCCAGCGGGCAGTTGACCGGCCAACTGGGCAATCTGCGCCGGCATCTTTTCCATCATCGCCGACAGCCCGCCCATGTTGCGCATCTGGGCGATCTGTTCCTTGAAGTCGTTGAGGTCGAAGCCCTTGCCGGCTTTGAGCTTCCTGGCGAAGGCGAATGCCTTTTCCTCGTCCAGCCCCTTCTTCGCCTCCTCGATCAGCGACAGCACGTCGCCCATGCCGAGGATGCGCGACGCCATCCGCTCGGGGTGGAAGGCTTCCAGCCCAGTCAGCTTTTCGCCGACGCCGGCGAACTTGATCGGCTTGCCGGTGACGTGACGCACCGACAGTGCCGCGCCGCCACGCGCGTCGCCATCAAGCTTGGTCAGTACGACGCCAGTCAGCGGCAGTGCCTCGTTGAAAGCCTTGGCGGTATTGACAGCATCCTGGCCGAGCATCGCGTCAACGACGAACAACGTCTCGATCGGCTTCAGCACGGCGTGCAGCCGCCTGATTTCGGCCATCATTTCCTCGTCAACCGCAAGACGGCCAGCCGTATCGACGAGCAGGACATCGTGGTAATGGCGCCTGGCCCAATCGACCGCCGCCAGCGCAATCGCTTCCGGCTTCTCGCCAGCTGCGGACGGGAAGAAATCGACCCCCGCCTGCCCGGCCACCGACTTCAATTGCTCGATGGCCGCCGGACGGTAAACGTCACAGGAAACGACGAGCACTTTCTTCTTGTGGTTCTCCTTCAGGAATTTCGCCAGCTTGCCGACCGTCGTCGTCTTGCCGGCGCCCTGCAGGCCAGCCATCAGGACGATGGCCGGCGGCTGGGTACTGAAGCTGATGCCCTCGTGGGCGCCGCCCATGATCCGGGTCAGCTCCTTGTGGACGACGCCGACCAGCGCCTGGCCAGGACTCAGCGAACCGATGACCTCTTCGCCGACCGCTTTCTCCCTGACCGCAGCGACGAGATCCTTGACCACTGGCAGCGCCACATCAGCCTCGAGAAGCGCCATCCGCACCTCGCGCAAGGCGTCGGCGATGTTGGCTTCCGTCAGTCGTGCCTCGCCCTTCAGCGTCTTGATGACTCGGGCAAGGCGATTGGTCAGGTTGTCGAGCATGGCAGGTAGGCTTCTTGTAGAATCCGCAGATGGCCGACATTGTAATTCAGCTTCTGCCCCACATCCTTGCCGCCGTTCTTTATGCGGCGCTCGGCTTCCATTTCTGGAACACCCGCTGGCGTGAAAACGAAAGGCTGTCCGTCGCCCGCCCCATGCAGCCGTGGGAGCGCGGAGCCATTGCGGTTGCTCTGCTGATCCACGCCGGAGGCCTTTACACGGCCCTGTTCTCGGCCAGCGGCATGCGTTTTTCGTTCAGCTATGCGCTGTCGCTGATGATGTGGCTGGCCGTTATGATCTACTGGCTGGAAAGCTTCATGGCGCGCATGGAAGGCATGCAGCCGATGGTCCTGCCGCTGGCCGCGGCCTGCACAATTCTCCCGGTCGCCTTCCCGAACGTCCATGTCGTCGCGCATGCCGGCGCAACCGGTTTCAAGCTCCACTTCCTCGCCGCGATGCTCGCCTACAGCCTGCTGACCCTCTCCGCGCTTCATGCGATTTTCATGGGATTCACCGAGAATGCACTGCACAAGCGACTTCTGAAGCGCAGTCTGGCCAGCCTGCCGCCCCTGATGGCGATGGAGTCCCTGCTCTTCCGCATGCTCCTGCTGGGTTTCATCCTGCTGACGCTGACCGTCGGCAGCGGCGTGTTCTTCTCCGAGGCCCTGTTCGGCAAGCCACTGTCGATTGACCACAAGACCCTGTTCGCCTTTGCCTCGTGGGGCATTTTCGCCACCTTGCTGATCGGCCGCCATGCCTGGGGCTGGCGTGGCCGGCGGGCCCTGCGCTGGACACTCGCAGGCTTCGCGCTGCTGTTGCTGGCCTACGTCGGCAGCCGCTTCGTCGTCGAAGTGCTTCTCGGGCGCACCTGATCCGTGGCAAACTTTCCGGAAGCGGGCGTCGGCATCAAGCTGGCCGGAATCGCCGCTGAAGTCGTGCACCCCACTGCGCGCCGTGTAGTCAATGCGCGCCTGTACCGACCGTTCGGATAATCACCGGCGGGTTGCGGTCTTTACAAACCCTGACCTACGTAGCATCATCGCTCAATCTAAACGGCATCCGACACGCACTCAATGGCAGCCACACCCCAAGCAGTTCCCCTCAGCGGTCTCGCCCGCGCCCTGGTTCAGGCGGGACGGCTCAAGGAAGCCGAGGCGGAGCAGCTCGCCACGCAGGCAAGTCACGAGAGGCATTCGCTGATCGAGCAGATCATCGCGAGCAAGAAGATTTCCTCCCTGGAAGTAGCCCGTTTTGTCGCCGAAACGTTCGGCTACCCGCTGCTTGATCTTTCCGTTTACGACGAGGCTCATATCCCGGCCAATGCGATCGATCGCAAGCTGATCGCGGCGCACAAGGTGGTTCCGCTGAATCGCAGGGGCAACCGGCTCTCGGTCGCCATCGCCGATCCGACCAACCTGCGCGCGCTGGACGAGATCCGCTTCCAGACCGGCCTTGGCGTTGACCCGATCGTGGTCGAGCATCCGAAGCTGCTTCCCTTGGTCACCAAGTATGCCGAATCGGTGGAAGACTCGCTCAGGGGCCTGACGACCGATGACATCAATCTCGATTTCCTCGACGAGGAGTCGAGCGGCAAGCCGGACGAAAGCTCGACGCAGGAAATCGACGACGCGCCGGTCGTCAGGTTCATCCAGAAGATGATGCTGGACGCCATCAACGACGGCGCCTCCGACATTCACTTCGAGCCCTACGAGAAGTTCTACCGCATCCGCTTCCGTGTCGATGGCGTCCTGCGCGAGATCGCGACGCCGCCGCTGGCGATCAAGGAAAAGATCGCGTCGCGGATCAAGGTCATTTCCCGGCTGAACATCGCCGAGAAGCGCGTCCCCCAGGATGGCCGCATGAAACTGGCCCTCTCGCGGAACCGCGCCATCGATTTCCGTGTCAGCACGCTGCCGACCTTGCAGGGGGAGAAGATTGTCCTCCGTATTCTCGATCCCACCCAGGCCACTCTCGGCATTGAAGCGCTGGGCTATGAACCGGAGCAGCGGGAAGTGCTCATGCAGGCGATCACCCGCCCTTACGGCATGGTCCTCGTCACCGGCCCGACCGGATCCGGGAAGACGGTGTCGCTGTACACCTGCCTGAACATCCTCAACAAGGACGGCGTCAACATCTCGACAGCGGAAGACCCCGCGGAAATCAACCTGGCCGGGATCAACCAGGTGAATGTGGACGACAAGGTCGGGCTGACCTTCGCCGCATCGCTGCGGGCATTTCTCCGCCAGGACCCGGACATCATCATGGTCGGCGAGATCCGCGACCTGGAAACCGCCGAAATCGCGATCAAGGCTGCCCAGACCGGCCACATGGTGCTGTCGACGCTGCACACCAACGACGCGCCGCAAACCCTGACCCGCCTGATGAACATGGGCGTACCGACCTACAACATCGCGGCCAGCGTGCTGCTGATCACTGCCCAGCGTCTTGCCCGGCGCCTGTGCACCTGCAAGAAGCCGATCGACGTGCCGAAGCAGACACTGCTCGACGCCGGATTCGTCGAGGCTGACCTCGACGGATCGTGGACGCTTTACGGACCCGAGGGTTGCGAACGCTGCAAGGGAACCGGCTTCAAGGGGCGGGTAGGTATCTATCAGGTCATGCCCATGGGCGATACCATGCAACGCCTGGTCATGAGCGGCGCTACGTCCATCGACCTCGCCGAGCAGGCGCAGCGCGAGGGGGTGAAGAACCTGCGCGAATCCGGCCTGCTGAAGGTCAAGCAAGGCATGACCTCGCTCGACGAAGTCCTGACGACAACCAACGTGTAACGGGGAAGGAAGACGGATGGCCACCGCCGCAAGAGCCAGAATCCTGGCAAGCAAGGAAACGACTTTCCTCTGGGAGGGAAAGAACCGTGACGGCAAGACCGTGCGCGGGGAAATACGCGCCGCCAGCGAGGCCGTGGTGCAGGCGAGCCTGCGCCGCCAGGGCGTCATCAATGCCCGTGTCAAGAAGCAGCGCTTCAAGATCGGCGGCAAGGTTACCGAAAAGGATCTTGCGCTGTTTACCCGCCAACTGGCGACCATGATGAAAGCCGGCGTACCGCTGCTGCAGTCGTTCGACATCGTCGGCCGCGGCCACGCCAACCCGGCGGTCAGCAAGCTGCTGCTCGACATCAAGGCCGATGTGGAAACCGGCAGTTCGCTGTCGCAGGCTTTCCGCAAGTACCCGCTGTATTTCGATGCGCTCTACTGCAACCTGGTGGAGGCAGGCGAACAGGCCGGCATCCTCGACACCCTGCTCGAAAGACTGGCGGCGTACAAGGAAAAAATCCTCGCCATCAAGGGCAAGATCAAGGCAGCGCTCTTCTATCCGATCTCCGTCATCATCGTCGCTTTCGTCATCACCGCCGTCATCATGATCTTCGTCATCCCGGCGTTCAAGGACGTGTTCAAGAGCTTCGGCGCCGACCTGCCGGCACCGACGCTGCTGGTCATCGCCATCTCCGACTTCTTCGTCGCCTACTGGTGGGCCATCTTCGGCATCATCTTCGGCGGCCTCTTCGCTTTCTTCGAGGCGTGGAAGCGCTCGGAAAAGGTGCAGATGGTGATGGACCGCCTGCTGCTTCGTATGCCGATCTTCGGCGACATCATCCGCAAGGCGGTGATCGCCCGCTGGACGCGGACGCTGTCGACAATGTTCGCGGCTGGCGTGCCGCTGGTCGAATCCCTTGAAGCGGTTGGCGGCGCCGCCGGCAACTTCGTCTACAAAGTGGCCAGCAAGGAAATCCAGAGTGAGGTGTCCACCGGCACCAGCCTGACGACGGCGATGCAGAACACCCGCCTGTTCCCCAACATGGTGACCCAGATGGTGTCGATCGGCGAAGAATCCGGCGCCCTCGACTCGATGCTGGCCAAGGTGGCCGAGTTCTTCGAACAGGAAGTCGATGATGCGGTCGAAGCCATGTCCAGCCTGATGGAGCCGATGATCATGGTCGTTCTCGGCACGCTGATCGGCGGCATGGTCGTCGCGATGTACCTGCCGATCTTCAAGCTGGGCGCCGTGATCTGATGCCGTTCGATTCGCCGGGCGGCCTGGCTGCCGCAGCCGGGCTGCTCGGCGTGTGCGTCGGCAGTTTCCTCAACGTCGTCATCCACCGCCTGCCGCAGATGATGGAGCGGGAATGGGCGGCGCAATGCGCGGAATTGCGCGGCGAACCGCCGTCGACCGCGGCAGAGCCGCTGTCGCTGGCGCGCCCCCGATCTCGCTGCCCGGCCTGCGGCCACCCGATCGGCGCGCTGGAAAACATCCCGATCATCAGCTTCCTGCTGTTGCGCGGCCGATGTTCGGCCTGTTCGGCGCCGATTTCCGCCCGCTATCCGCTCGTCGAGGCCGTCACCGGACTCCTTTCAGCCTACGCCGCCTGGCATTTCGGGCCGACGCCGCAGACAATCGGCGCCCTGCTGCTGATCTGGGCGCTGATCGCCCTCACCGCGATCGACTTCGATACCCAGTTGCTGCCCGACTCGATCACGCTGCCGCTGCTCTGGCTCGGTCTCGGCTTCAATCTGGTTGGCGTCTACACCGACCTCCCTTCGGCAGTCATCGGCACCATGGTCGGGTATCTCAGCCTGTGGTCGGTCTTCTGGCTGTTCAAGCTGGCCACCGGCAAGGAAGGTATGGGCTACGGCGATTTCAAGCTGCTCGCCGCGCTCGGTGCCTGGCTGGGCTGGCAGATGCTGCCGGCAATCATTCTGTTGTCTTCCGTCGTCGGCGCCGTCGTCGGCATCGGCCTGATCGTCGTCGCCCGGCGCGGACGCCATGTTCCCATCCCGTTCGGCCCCTATCTGGCAGCGGCGGGGATGATCGCCCTGTTCTGGGGCCAGCAGATCACGCGCGGCTATCTCGGACTGATGTCCTGACCGCGGCGACGCGCCAGTGCAAGCGTGGCTGGCCATCGGTTATACTTCGCCGTTTTGGAGGACTCCCATGCCGATCCATGAATATCGCTGCGATTCCTGCGGATTCCAGAAAGAGCATCTGCAGAAGCTGAGCGACCCCAAGCTCACGACCTGCCCTGACTGCGGCCAGGAAAGCTACAGCCGGCAGCTCAGCGCCGCCGGCTTCCAGTTGAAGGGCAGCGGCTGGTACGCCACCGACTTCAAGGGCAGCGGCAAGCCAGTGGCCGCGACGAAGCCAGACAGCCTGCCGCCCTGCCAGGGCGGCTCCGGAGCCTGTACCCCGTGCGCGGCCAGCTGATCAAGCGCTACTTCATCACCGGGCTCCTGATCTGGGTGCCTCTGGTCATCACCGTCTGGGTGCTGTCGGTCATCGTCAACACCCTCGACCAGTCGCTCCACCTGCTGCCGGTGGCGGTCCATCCGCGCAGTCTCTTCGGCTTCCCGATTCCCGGCGTCGGTGCCCTGCTGACGCTGCTGATGATCCTGCTGACCGGCATGCTCGCGACCAATTTCATCGGCCAGAAGCTGGTGATCTGGTCGGAAAGGCTGCTCGCCCGCATCCCGGTCGTCAATTCTGTCTATAACAGCGTCAAGCAGGTTTCCGATACGCTGTTCTCGTCGAGCGGCAACGCCTTCCGCAAGGCGCTGCTTGTCCAGTATCCGCGCCAGGGAAGCTGGACGATTGCCTTCCAGACCGGCAAACCGGGGGGCGACGTGCTCAACCACCTCGACGGCGAGTACGTCAGCGTCTACGTGCCGACTACGCCCAACCCGACCTCCGGCTTCTTCCTGATGATGCCGAAAAGCGACGTCATCGAACTCGACATGACCGTCGACGAAGCGCTCAAGTACATCATCTCGATGGGCGTCGTCGCCCCGTTGCCGCACCCCCGCCCCGTCACCCATACCTGAGCAACCCCACGGAATTTCCATGCGTACCCATTACTGCGGACAACTCAACGCTTCCCTCGACGGTCAGATCGTCACCCTGTGCGGCTGGGCCCACCGCCGGCGCGACCACGGCGGCGTCATCTTCATCGACCTGCGCGACCGCGAGGGCCTCGCCCAGGTCGTCTGCGACCCGGACCGTGCCGAGTCATTCAGGGTCGCCGAGTCAGTCCGCAACGAGTTCTGCCTGAAAATCACCGGCAAGGTGCGTCCGCGCCCCGCCGGCACGACCAACGCCAACCTCGCTTCGGGTGAGATCGAGGTGCTCTGCCACGAGATCGAAGTCCTCAACCCGTCGGTGACGCCCCCATTCCAGCTCGACGAGGAAAACCTCTCGGAGAACGTCCGCCTGACCCACCGCGTCATCGATCTGCGGCGGCCGCAGATGCAGAACAACCTGATGCTGCGCTACAAGGTGGCGCGCGCCTTCCGTCGCTTTCTCGACGACCATGGCTTCATCGACGTCGAAACGCCGATGCTGACCAAGAGCACGCCCGAGGGCGCCCGCGACTACCTGGTGCCGTCGCGCATTCACCCGGGACACTTCTTCGCCCTGCCGCAATCGCCGCAACTGTTCAAGCAACTGCTGATGGTCGCCGGCTTCGACCGCTACTACCAGATCGTCAAGTGCTTCCGCGACGAGGATCTGCGCGCCGACCGCCAACCCGAATTCACCCAGGTCGATATCGAAACCTCGTTCATGACCGAGCACGAAATCACCGGCCTGATCGAGCAGTTGATCCGCTACGTCTTCAAGGATGCCATCGGCGTCGACCTGCCCGACCCCTTCCCGCGCATCGCTTACGCCGAGGCGATGCGCCGTTTCGGTTCCGACAAGCCGGACCTGCGCGTCACGCTCGAACTCACCGAAGTCACCGACGCGGTCCGGGACGTCGCCTTCAAGGTCTTCGCCAATGTGGCCAACAGCGACAACGGCCGCGTCGCCGCGCTGCGCCTGCCCGGCGGCGCCAGCCTGACGCGCGGCGAGATCGACGAATACACCCGCTTCGTCGGCATCTACGGTGCCCGGGGCCTCGCCTACATCAAGGTCAACGACGTCACGCAACTGAACGAAACCGGCCTGCAGAGCCCGATCGTCAAGAACCTCCATGAAAATGCCCTGAAAGCCATCGTCGACCGCACCGGGGCACAGTCCGGCGACCTGATCTTCTTCGGCGCCGACAAGGCCAAGATCGTCAACGATGCCCTTGGCGCCCTGCGCGCCAGGCTTGGCCACGAGAAGGGTCACCTCAACGGCAGCGCCTGGGAGCCGGTCTGGATTGTCGACTTCCCGATGTTCGAATACGACGAGGACGACAAGCGCTGGACCGCCTGCCACCACCCGTTCACCAGCCCGAAGGACGAGCACGTCGCGCTCTTGCAGGACGACCCCGGCAAGTGCCTGGCCAAGGCCTACGACCTGGCGCTGAACGGCTCCGAGATCGGCGGCGGCTCGGTGCGTATCCACCGCGCCGAGATCCAGGAGACGGTCTTCCGCGCCCTCGCCATCGGTCCCGAGGAACAGCAGGCCAAGTTCGGCTTCCTGCTCGACGCGCTCAAATATGGCGCGCCGCCGCACGGGGGCCTCGCCTTCGGTCTCGACCGCATCGTGACGATGATGACCGGCGCCGAATCGATCCGCGACGTGATCGCCTTCCCGAAGACCCAGCGCGCCCAGTGCCTGCTCACCGACGCCCCGTCGGCGGTCGACGAGAAGCAGTTGCGCGAACTGCACATCCGCCTGCGCCAGAAGGTCGAGACCCAGGTCGAAGTCGGCCAGAGCTGACCGGTCATGCGCGGCTGGCTGCGTCTCCTGATCGTCGCCTGGCTGACGATCGCGAGTGCCTTCGGCTTCGTCCGCGACGATGCCGCGGTCGACTGGATCGCGGTCGCCGAATTGCCGCACGAGGCACGCCAGACATTGGCGCTGATCAAGGACGGCGGCCCCTTCCCGCATGCGCGCGACGGCATCGTCTTCGGCAACTATGAAAAACTCCTGCCGCCCCGGCCGCGCGGCTACTACCGCGAATACACGGTGCGGTCGCCGTGGCGCCGGGACCGTGGCCCGCGCCGCATCGTCGCCGGACGGGACGGTGAGTTCTACTATACCGATGACCATTACCGGAGCTTTCGCCGGATTCGCGAGTAGCCGATGAGACCCAACCTCCTCCACGACAACGCCCGTGCCGGCCTCTACCACCTGCCCGCCGCCCGCCGCAAGGAATTGCCGAACCTGGCCGCCAAGGGGCGGCTGGCCCTGCTGCCGGTTGCCGCCGACCGTTGCCGCAACGTGAACGAGGCGTTGCACGAATTCGGCCGGGCGCTCGGCTTCCCGGCGTGGTACGGCGGCAATCTCGACGCCCTGCACGACTGCCTGACCGACCCCGACTGGCACCCGAAACGCGGCGTGGTGGTGCTGATCACCGGCCTCGAAGCCGTGCATCATGGCGATCCGGCCAGGTTCCCGACGCTCCTCGCGGTCCTCCGCTCGGCGGCGCAGTCGCGCTCCGCCGACGGAAACCCGCTGTGGATCCTGCTTGACGCGCCGGCACCCGGCGTTCCCGACCTGCCGGAAGCATGACCGGCTACAAGCGGCCGGTATCCGTGCTGGTCGTCATCCATACCCCGGCGCTCGCCGTGCTTCTGCTCGAACGGGCCGCGCACCCGGGTTACTGGCAGTCGGTCACCGGCAGCCAGGAGGAAGGCGAGACGCTGGCCGACACGGCGCGCCGCGAAGTGTTCGAGGAGACCGGCCTCGACACCGCGCAGTTCGGGCTGAGCGACTGGCAGCACAGCAACAGCTACGAAATCTTCCCCGAGTGGCGGCACCGCTATGCGCCCGGCGTCACCCGCAACACCGAGCACGTCTTCTCGCTGCAGGTGCCGGCCATCCTGCCGGTCCGCCTGGCGCCCGGCGAGCACCGTGCCTCGGCCTGGCTCCCGTGGCGCGAAGCCGCACAGCGTTGCTTCTCGTGGAGCAACCGCGATGCCATCCTCGCGCTGCCCGAGCGACTCTCCGGTCGCGATTGAGACTTGAAAACCGCGTCGGCGGACCCATATTCAGTGCAGGCAAGTCAAACCACAAAGGAGAGCAAACATGGCAAACATCACCCGCTTCGATCCGCTCGACGACCTCTTCCGCGGCTTTTTCGTCCGCCCCGTCGATCTCAACGGTCCCGGCCAGCAGGTTCCCTCGTCGATCAAGATGGACGTCAAGGAACAGGGCGACGACTACCTCGTGCACGCCGAACTGCCGGGCGTCAGGAAGGAAGACATCCACGTCATCGTCGATGGCAACCAGGTGTCGATCAGCGCCGAGGTCAAGCAGGAAAAGGAAGTCAAGGAAGGCGAACGCGTCCTGCGTTCCGAGCGCTATTTCGGCAAGGTTTCGCGTTCCTTCCAACTCGGGCAGGAAATCGACGACGCCAAGGCGAGCGCCAAGTTCAATGAAGGCGTTCTCGAACTGACGCTGCCCAAGCGCGTCGCCAGCCCGAACAAGCGTCTGGCCATCGACTGAGCACCCGCCGCAGCGAGGCGCAAGCAAGGGCCGGAACCCGTTCCGGCCCTTTTCTTTGTACAATCCGCGGCGATTCCCCACGGAGCCCGCCATGAGCATCGACAACCTCGCCCCCGACATCAAGGCCGCCGTCCTGGCCGAAGCCCTGCCCTACATCAAGCGTTTCCACGGCAAGACCATCGTCGTCAAGTACGGCGGCAACGCGATGACCGACGAGCACCTGAAGCAGTGCTTCGCGCGCGACGTCGTGCTGCTCAAGCTGGTCGGCTTCAACATCGTCGTCGTGCACGGCGGCGGGCCGCAGATCGAGAACCTGCTCGCCCGCGTCGGCAAGAAGGGCGAGTTCATCCAGGGCATGCGCGTCACCGATGCGGAAACCATGGAAGTCGTCGAGATGGTGCTCGGCGGCCAGGTGAACAAGGAAATCGTCAACCTGATCAACCAGCAAGGCGGCAAGGCCGTCGGCCTGACCGGCAAGGATGGCAGTTTCATCCGTGCGAAGAAGCTGATGCTGGAAAACAAGGACAACCCGGGCGACCTGATCGACATCGGCCAGGTCGGCGACATCTACGCAGATCGACCCGTCGCTGATCGCCCTGCTCGACTCGGGCGCCTTCATCCCGGTCATCGCACCGATCGGCGTCGGCAAGGGCGGCGAAACCTACAACATCAACGCCGACGTCGTCGCCGGCAAGATCGCCGAGGTGCTCAAGGCCGAGAAGCTGGTGCTGCTGACCAACACGCCGGGCGTGCTCGACAAGAGCGGCAACCTGATCACCGGCATCACGCCCAAGGAGATCGACGGCATGGTGGCGGACGGCACGCTGTCCGGCGGCATGCTGCCGAAGATCGGCTCGGCGGTCGATGCCGCGCGCAACGGCGTCAAGGGTGTGCACATCATCGACGGCCGCGTCGAGCACGCGCTGCTGCTCGAAATCCTGACCGACCACGGCGTCGGCACGATGATCAAGTCGCACTGACAGGACGCCCGCCCAGCGGGCTGTTGCGGCGCAGGCAACATACATGAATCGCACCTGGCTGTTCGATCTCGACAACACGCTCCACCACGCCACGCCGCACATCTTTCCCCACATCAACCGCTCGATGCGCGAATACATCGAGCGCCATCTCGGCTTCGACGAGGAAGAGGCGACGCGTATCCGGCAGGAGTACTGGGTACGCTACGGCGCGACCTTGCTCGGGCTCGTCCGCCACCACGGCACCGACCCCGATCACTTCCTGCGCGAGACGCACCGCTTCCCCGACCTCAAGCGCATGGTCGTCTTCGAGCGGCCGGTCATCCACGCGCTGCGCCGGCTGCCCGGGCGCAAGATCATCTTCTCCAATGCGCCCCGCCACTACATCGACGCGATCCTCGGCATCACGGGCCTCGCCCCCTGTTTCGATGCGGTTTACGCGGTCGAGAACATCCGCTACCAGCCGAAGCCGATGCTCGCCGGTTTCCGCGCGCTGCTGCATGCGGAGAGGCTCGACCCGCGCCGCTGCATCATGGTCGAGGACAGCCTCGCCAACCTGGTCACCGCCAAGAAGCTGGGCATGAAGACCGTCTGGGTCAGCGCCGGCCTGCGCCAATCACCGTATGTGGACGTAAGGATCGGTTCGGTGCTGCAACTGCCCGATCGCTGCGGTCAACTATAATTCCGCGGCCAAAACCAACAAGCGAAAGAGAGAGGGCACGACATGGCGACAATTCCCGGCGAACGCCGCCTGCAGATCCTGCAAACCCTGGCCGGCATGCTCGAAACGCCCAAGGGCGAAAAGGTCACCACCGCCGCGCTGGCAGCCCGGCTCGACTGCTCGGAAGCCGCGCTCTATCGCCATTTCGCCAGCAAGGCGCAGATGTACGACGGGCTGATCGAGTTCATCGAGCAGAGCCTGTTCAGCGTCATCAACCAGATCACCTCGGAGGAGTCGGGCGGATTCCGCCAGGTCGAGATGATCCTCGACCTGCTGCTGCGTTTCGCCCAGAAGAACCGCGGCATGACCCGCGTGCTGATCGGCGACGCGCTGGTCAACGAAAACGAGCGCCTGCAGGCGCGCATCAACGCGCTGCTCGACAAGGTCGAGGCGGCCCTCAAACAGTCGCTGCGCATCGCCGCGACGCAGGAGCCGATGAAGGCGGACGCCGATTTCGGCGCGCTTGCCAACCTGCTGCGCTGCTACGTCGTCGGTCGCTGGGAACACTACGCGCGTAGCGGCTTCGTCCGCGAACCGCTGGCGCAATGGCCGCAGCAGTGGCCGATGCTCTACTGCGCCTGCCTGTCGCAAGCCGGCGCCTGAACGACCAGGGCGGCCCAGGCCGCCATCAGCGCTTCAGGTATTCGGCGGCATCGAGCGCAAAATAGGTCAGGATGCCGTCGGCGCCGGCACGCCGGAACGCCAGCAGGCTCTCCAGCACGCAGGCCGCCTCGTTCAGCCAGCCGTTCTGCGCCGCGGCCTTGAGCATCGCGTACTCGCCGCTGACCTGGTAGGCGTAGGTCGGCACGCCGAACGCGTCCTTCACCCGGCGGACGATGTCGAGATAGGGCATGCCCGGCTTGACCATGACCATGTCGGCGCCTTCCTGGATGTCCAGCGCCACTTCGCGCAGGGCCTCGTCGCTGTTGGCCGGGTCCATCTGGTAGGTGTGCTTGTTGCCCTTGCCGAGGTTGCCCGCCGAGCCGACCGCATCGCGGAACGGCCCGTAGAAGCTGGATGCGTACTTCGCCGAATAGGCGAGGATGCGCGTGTGGATCTGGCCGGCCTCGTTCAGTTCGGCGCGGATGCGGCCGATGCGCCCGTCCATCATGTCGGACGGCGCCACCACGTCAGCACCCGCCTCGGCGTGGCAGAGCGCCTGCTTGGCCAGCACCGCCAGCGTCTCGTCGTTGAGCACGTAGCCTGTTTCGTCGATCAGGCCGTCCTGGCCGTGGCTGGTGTAGGGGTCGAGGGCGACATCGGTGATCACGCCCAGTTCGGGGAACGCACGCTTGAGCGCCCTGACGACGCGCGGCACGAGGCCGCTGTCGTTCCAGGCCTCCTCGGCGCCCAGCGACTTCAGTGCCGGATCGATCACCGGAAACAGCGCCAGTGCCGGAATACCCAGCCGTGTTGCCCGCTCCGCCGTCTTCAGCAGGACGTCGAGCGACTGCCGCTCGACGCCGGGCATCGATGCGACCGTCTCGACCCGCCCGTCGCCTTCCAGCACGAAAACCGGGTAGATCAAGTCGTCGACCGCAAGCGTTGACTCGCGCATCAGGCGTCGCGAAAAATCATCGCGCCGCATCCGGCGCATGCGGGTGGCGGGAAACTTGCCGATAGCACTCATGCGGGTTCCTCGATTGAACTGTGCAAATTCTGCGGCGGCGCGGAACTTTTCACCTTGACTCCCGTCAGAAATAGCAGATGGCTCGCGCCGTCTCCCGCTTATCCTCCCTGAGCGGGCGCCCTGACCACGTCACGGCTTTTCGGCCCCCGGACCCCCCTTGTCCGGGGGCCTTCTGTTTTCCGGCAGGCCCTGGTCATGGCCGAACCAGCCGGCTAGCACGCGCTCGGCCTCGTCTATGCCGGTCCGCTTCAGGCTGGAGAAGACTTGCACCGAATAAAGTTCGGCATCCCCCCAACCCGCAATCGCCGCCTTCACCTCGCGCAGGATTTTCGTCTGCTCCTGGCGGCTGAACTTGTCGGCCTTCGACAGCAGGATGTGGATCGGCCGGCCGGTCGGACGGAACCAGTTGACCAGGCGCAGGTCGAGATCGGTCAGCGGTCGCCGGATGTCCATGATGACGATCAGGCCGACCAGTTGCTCGCGCTTGCTGAGGTAGGGGCCGATCAGCCCCTCCCATTGCGAGCGGATCGCCTCCGGTGCCTTGGCGTAGCCGTAGCCGGGCAGGTCGACGAAATGCTCGCCCTCGGCGAGCGTGAAGAAGTTGAGGTGCTGCGTCCGGCCCGGCGTCTTGCTGACACGGGCAAGGCGGACCTGGCCAGCCAGCGTGTTGATGGCGGAAGACTTGCCACAATTCGAGCGGCCCGCGAAGGCGACTTCGCGCAACGAATCCTGCGGCAGGTCACGCAGATGGGCGACGGTCGTCCGGAAAACCGCCTTCTGGAACAACGGCATAAAAAACTCGCGAGTGCCGCCAAGGGGCGGGAACTGGTATAGAATAACAGGTTTGAAACCTTCGTTCCGGCCAAAGCGCCCACAAAACGCGTACAAGGAGTTCGAACATGATTCGCACCTCGGCACTGGCAATCCTCTTTTCCGCCAGTTTCATCGCTCATGCATCCGAAGAAGCCACGGTCAAGGCTGATCCTGCCAAGGGCAAGGCCATCGCCGAAACCGTCTGTGTCGCCTGTCATGGCGTCGACGGCAACAGTGCCGCCGCCGCCAACCCGCACCTGGCCGGCCAGCATCAGGAATACCTGTACAAGCAGCTCAAGAATTTCAAGGCGGCCGACGGCAAGCCGGCGGCGCGCAACAACGCCATCATGGGCGGCATGGTTGCCGCCCTGTCGGACGCTGACATGAAGAACGTCGCCGCCTGGTTCGCTTCGCAGAAAGCCAAGCCGGAAGCCGCCCGGGACCAGGCCAAGATTGCGCTGGGCCAGAGGCTGTGGCGCCAGGGCGACTTCAAGAAGGGCGTCCCCGCCTGCGCCGGCTGCCACGGCCCGGCCGGGGCCGGCATTCCGGCCCAGTTTCCCAAGCTGGCCGGCCAGTTCCCCGAATACACCGAAGCCCAGTTGAAGGCCTTCCGTGGCGACGAGCGCAACAACGATCCGGAAAGCATGATGCGGACGATCGCGGCCAAGATGTCGGATGTCGAGATCAAGGCTGTGGCGGAATACGCCGCCGGCCTGCGCTGACTCAGGGCGACTTGCGGCGAGGCAGCTTCGGCTGCCTTTTCCTTTTCCGCTCTTGGCAGCGACCGCGCACAGGACTAGACTGCGCGCGCAGCAACGCCCATCCCCGCTGAGGAGACTACCAATGAAAACACTGAAGCAATTGCTGGCCGAGAAGACGCGGCCTCTCGCCATCGTTTCCCCAAACGATTCCGTATTCCACGCGCTGACGCTGATGGCGGAACATCATGTCGGCGCGCTGATGGTCCTCGACGGCGAACAACTGGTCGGCATGTTTTCCGAGCGCGACTATGCGCGCAAGGTCATCCTGGTGGGCAAGAGCTCGAAGGAGACCCTGGTCCGCGAGATCATGAGCGACCGCGTCGCCTACGTCCTTCCCGACACCGAACTCGACGCCTGCATGGCGCTGATGACCGAAAAGCACTTCCGCCACCTGCCGGTGCTTGGCGAGGACGGCAGCGTCATGGGCATTGTCTCGATCGGCGACCTGGTCAAGGAAACCATCAGCGCCCAGCAATTCCTGATCGAGGAACTGGAGCGCTACATCGCCGGCTGACCACCGCCGGCCGGCGACCGCAACGATCGCCCCGCTCAAGGCCGCCCTCTTCCTGCTCTGCCTGCTGCCGCTCGGCCGCCTGGCGTGGGCGGCCGTCACCGGCGACTTCGGCGCCGACCCGGTCGAGTTCGTGCAGCGCTGGACCGGCACCTGGACCTTCAACTTCCTGCTGCTGACCCTGTGCGTCACGCCGCTGCGCGCCTGGCGCGGCTGGCACTGGCTGCTGCGCCTGCGCCGCATGCTCGGGCTGTTCGCCTTCTTCTATGGCGCGCTGCACTTCCTGTCCTTCATCGGCTTCGACCACGCTTTCGCGGTCAACGACATCGCCAGGGACATTTTCAAGCGGCCTTTCGTCATCGCCGGTTTCGCCGCCTTCGTGCTGATGATCCCGCTCGCCGCCACCTCGAACGCCTGGGCAATCCGTCGCCTCGGCGGGCGCAAGTGGCAGGAACTGCACCGCAGCATCTACCTGATCGCCATCATCGCCTGCGTGCATTATTTCTGGCTGGTCGAGGCCAGCGCGCTGCCGTGGCCGCTCGCCTACGCCATCGCGGTCGCCTTCCTGCTCGGCTGGCGGGTCCGCGAGCGCCGGCGCAAGGCGCTGCCGGCAGTCCGCCAGCAGCCGGCGGCGCCGCTCAGGTTCTTCCCGAAGAAACCCGAATAGTCACTTGCGGCGCGGCGGATCGAAGCGGACGATCGCCCGTCCGTCGCCCGCCTGCTTCGGTTGTGCCTTCCAGGCGTGGCCGTAGACCACCTCGAAGGTGGCCGGCAGCCTGTCGTCGCGGCGCAGCCCCTCGCAGGCCGCGCGCGCCCGCGCCCAGGACTGGCGCCCGGTCAGGCCGTGGCGGCGCGCCCGCATGGCGCAACCCGAACCGGCCGCGCGCAGTTCGCCGAGCAGGTCGTCGAAACCCGCGTAGGTCAGGGTCAGCACCTCCATGTCCATCACCGGATCGGCGAAGCCGCAGCCGACCAGCATGTCGCCGAGATCGTGCATGTCGATGAAGCGCTGGGTGTGGGCGTAGCCGTCCGAAAACGCGGCGCGCAACTCCTTCAGCGTGTCCGGCCCCAGCGTCGAGAACATCAGCAGGCCGCCGACTTCCAGCACGCGCTGCGCCTCGGCCAAGGCCGGCAACGGGTCGTCGAGCCAGTGCAGCAGCAGGTTGGACCAGACCAGCGCGGTCGACTGCGATTTCAGCGGCAATTTCACGGCATCGGCGGCCAGCCGGCGCGGGCCGGCGGCGCCGAGGCCGAGCCAGCGCTGCCAGCCGGCGCGCGGCGCCTGCCCCGCGTGCAGCATGGCCGGCGCCGCGTCGATGCCGATCAGTTCGGCGTCCGGGTAGAGTGCCGCCAGCCCGGCGAAGCTGCCGCCCCGGCTGCAGCCGAGGTCGACGATGCGCCGGGGCGCGATGCGCACATAGTCGAGCCGTTCGAGCATGCGGCGGTCGATCTCGCGGGCGAAGAAATCGGCACCGCCGTAGGTCGGCGCGACACGGGCAAAGCGGCGGACGACCGCCGCCCGGTCGACGAAGGGAACGCTCACACCGCCGTCAGGCCGAGGCGGGCGAACAGGCGGTCGTCGCGGTCGGCGTCCGGGTTGTCGGTGGTCAGCAGGCGGTCGCCGTAGAACATCGAATTGGCGCCGGCCAGGAAGCACAGCGCCTGCAGCTCGTCGCTCATTTCCTGGCGGCCGGCCGACAGGCGCACCCACGAGGCCGGCATGGTGATGCGCGCGGCGGCGATGGTGCGCACGAACTCGAAGGGGTCCAGGCGCGGGTTGTCGGCCAGCGGCGTGCCGGGGATCGGCACCAGGTTGTTGATCGGCACCGATTCCGGCGGCTGTGGCAGGTTGGCGAGCTGGACGATCAGCGCCGCGCGGTTCTTGCGCGACTCGCCCATGCCGATGATGCCGCCCGAGCAGACGTTGATGCCGGCCTCGCGCACCTGGTCGAGCGTGTCGAGACGGTCGTCGTGCGTATGGGTCTTGATCACCTGGCCGTAGAAATCCTTGTCGGTGTCGAGGTTGTGGTTGTAGTAGTCGAGGCCGGCCTCCTTCAGCTTGCCGGCCTGGCCGTCCTTGAGCATGCCGAGCGTGACGCAGGTCTGCATGCCGAGCGCCTTGACCTCGCGCACCATCTCCAGCACGCGGTCGAGGTCGTTGTCCTTCGGGCCTTTCCACGCGGCGCCCATGCAGAAGCGGGAAGCGCCCTTGGCCTTGGCCGCCTTCGCCGCCGCGACCACCTCGTCGACCGGCATCAGCTTCTCGCGCCCGGTTTCGGTGTCGTAGCGGGCCGATTGCGAACAGTAGCTGCAATCCTCGGAACAGCCGCCGGTCTTGACCGAAAGCAGCGTCGAGCGTTGAATGGCGTTGGGATCGAAGTGTTCCCGATGTACCGCCTGGGCGCGCCAGACCAGGTCCATGAACGGCAGCTCGTAGAGGGCGAGCACTTCCTCCACCGTCCAGCGGCAGTTGCGGCGGGTTGCGGGGCGGACGGAACGGCGGCGAGCGAACGGGTGTGCATGGCAGGCCTTGCGGAAATATGTGCGACGATGAGCGGAAACGAATCGACCCGATAATCGTGAATTATCGAAGCCGCGCCAAATAAACAAGTGACCATTTTACCCCAGCCGCTCGCCCACACCCTGCACCGCGTCGCCGCCGGCCTGCTCCCCGGCAGTTGCCTGCTGTGCGGCGCCGACAGCCGCGCCGGCCTGCTCTGCCCCGCCTGCGCCGCCGACCTGCCGCCGCTGCCGGCTGCGTGCTGCCCGCAGTGCGGCGAAGCGACCACGCACGGCGAACGCTGCGGCGCCTGCCTCAAGGAGCCGCCGGCCTTTGACAACACCCTCGCGCTGTTCCGCTACGAATTCCCCGTCGACCGTCTGATCCAGGCGCTCAAGTACGGCCACCAGCTCGCGCTCGCCGCCTGGTTCGGCGAACGCCTGGCCGGGATCGTCGCCGCCGCCGGCCACGACCTGCTGCTGCCGCTGCCCTTGCACCCGGATCGCCTGCGCGAACGCGGCTTCAACCAGTCGGCCGAGATCGCCCGCGCCGTCAGCCGCGCCACCGGCATCCCGCTCGCGCTCGCCAGCCTGGTGCGCACCCGGCCGACCCCGCCGCAGGCCGCGCTGCCGCTCAAGGAGCGCGCCGGCAACGTGCGTGGCGCCTTCGAGTGCCGTGCCGACCTCGCCGGCCGGCGTGTCCTGCTCGTCAACGACGTCATGACCAGCGGTGCCACGCTGCGCGAATGCGCCCGCGTCGTCAAGCTGCACGGCGCCGCCGCGATCACCGTCGCCGTCGTCGCCCGCGCGCTGCGCCCATAGGAGAGAGCCCGCCATGCTCGCCGTCGTCCTCGTCCACCCGGAAATCCCGCCCAACACCGGCAACATCATCCGCCTGTGCGCCAACGTCGGCGCCGAGCTGCATCTCGTCGAACCGCTCGGCTTTGCGCTCGACGACAAGTCGCTGCGCCGCGCCGGCCTCGACTACCACGAATATGCGCGCCTCGTCTGCCACTCCGGCTGGGACGCCTGCCGTGCCGCGCTCGCCGGCCGGCGGCTGTGGGCGATGACGACGCGCGGCAGCGTCAGCCCGTTCGCACAGGCGCTGCTGCCCGACGACGCCTTCGTCTTCGGCGGCGAAACCAGCGGCCTGGCGCCTGAAATCCTCGCCGATTTCCCGGTCGACCGCCGCCTGCGCCTGCCGATGCGCGCCGGCCAGCGCAGCCTGAACCTTGCCAACGCCGCCGCCGTGACGCTGTTCGAGGCCTGGCGCCAGGCCGGTTTCACCGGCGCCGCCTGATTCCGGGCGGCGAATTGTTGCGCCTTTGCAACAACCGCACAGCAATCCGCCCTGCCGATGCACGCGGCCATTGCCCCGCGCCCCGCTCTTTGCCAGAATCGGTCCAACTTCTCGATCCGAGAGGTGAAGCTTAATCAGCCCGCAAGGTCCGATTAAAACTAACCACTAAGGAGAAATCTCTGATGCAAAAGAAACTCATCGCCCTGGCTGTCGCCGGTCTGGCCTCCTCGGCCGCCTTCGCGCAGACCAATGTCACCGTTTACGGTATTGCCGACGGCACTTTTGACTACGTTTGGCAGAGTGGCAGCAAGTCGCGATCGGCAGCGCAACTCGAAACTACGACGGCATTGGCCGTCGTCCCACGACTAGCACTTCTTTCGCTTCGCAGCAGAACAACGATCTCGACTTCTCCCGCGTTTCCGCCGAACTCGTCCTATCTCGGCTTCAAGGGCAGCGAAGATCTGGGCAACGGCCTCAAGGCCATCTTCCAGTATGAAATCGGCCTCGACTTCACCACCGGCTCCGGCACTCTGGCCGCCAGCCGCGACTCGTTCGTCGGCCTGTCGCACGCCAATGCCGGCACCGTCGTCCTGGGTAACCTGACCGGCCCGACCCGCGCCCTGGGCGCCGCCCTCGACGTCTATCCGGGTGCCACCGGCATCGGCGCCAACAGCGGCCTGATCGGCAAGATCGCCGGTTCGACCCTCAAGAGTTCCGTCACCGTCACCGGCGCCACCGCCACCGGCGTTCACCGCCGCCACCACCCTTGGCGTACGGACTCGCAACGCTGGGCTACTCCTGCGGCAAGGGCAGCACCTGCACGTCGATCTTCGACACCCGCTGGGCCAACGCGATCGCCTACCTGTCGCCGAACTGGGGCGGCTTCTCGCTTCGCCGCCGCCTCGTGTCGCCAACGAGAACAAGACCCCGGATTACGAGCACCACTACGCCACCGATCCAACGGCGTCCAGTCGCCTCGGCCACGGCCGACCAGCAACCTCGCCCAGAGAGACACCTATGGCTATGACATCGGCGCCAAGTGGGAAGGCATGGGCTTCATGGCCGGCCTGACCTACAACTGGGCTCAACTGGGTGACTTTCTCGACACGGAAGTCGACAACCTCCGCGTCGGCGGCATGTACACCGGCGCCTGGTGGTCCGTCCGCGCCATGTGGGAACAGACCTCGGCTGACTTCAACACGCAACCATTCTTCCGCCGACACCGATCAGCAGAAGTTCGGTCTGGGCGGCACCTTCGACCTTCGGCAAGACCACGCTGCTCGCCCAGTGGTACGGCACCAACGACGCTGACAATCTCAGCGACTGCAAGGCCAACCTGTACGAAGTCGGCGCGCTGTACAACCTGTCCAAGCGCACGATGCTGAAGGCAACCTGGGCGATGATCGACAACGACGACGGCTCCGCCGCCGACTTCGGCGTCAATGCCATCGGCAACCAGAGCCTTAGCGCGACCGCTACTGCTACGCGTAACGTCGCCGGCGTTACTACTCAACGAGACGTTCAGCTCGACCACTTCCGGTTTCGGCGCCAAGAACCAGGGTATCCAGATTGGTATTCGTCACGCCTTCTAATCCGGTCTGACCGGTTGGAAAATGAAACGGGCGCTTCGGCGCCCGTTTTTCTTTTCCGCTCCCCAAAAAACAGGAAGGGCGCCGCATGCGGCGCCCTTCCTGTTTCCGGCCTCACTGAAACCCGACGCAAACGTCCTATCGGTTTTGGTCAAGCCCTGGCTTTTGCCGCCGGGACACCTCAAAGGCGAGACTGGTTTCGTATTCGGTCCACCCGTTCCTGGAAGAAACCGTAAATCTCCTCCATCGAGACACTGAGTCCTATGCCCTCGAACCCCTCGTCCTTCGGGTCCAGGGGAATGAGACCCGTCAACACCGACTTGCATCTCTCCGGATCCCGTTCGTCCACATGGCCGTATCGGTCAATGGCCCCGAACAGGTCGGACAACGAATATCCGTGGTCGCGGACAAGCACCATCAGGTCGAAAACGTCCCTCGACCTGGCCCTGTCGTTGAGGACAAGGGACTTCATCACGAAGAGGGCCCCCGTTTCCAGGACGTCGAAACCGCTTCCTTCGTTGGTGGGGAGCAGTTTTTGCGCCGCCAAAAGGTAGTCGATTTGCTCCTGGGGGCGCTGAGGCGCCTTTCTGGAACAAAAGGTCAATTTGGCTCCGTCAACAGCGTAGTCCTGAACAAGCCTGTCCATACGGAAGCCATGATTGATATGGAAGGCGCTTTTTTCGTTCTCCGTGACAAGGCTCAGGACCTGCCGCCCTTCCCGGGCGAGGGTGGAAAGAAGTGCTCGCAGACGGTTGACGGGAAGTTCCCCGCCGAACACGTTGAAATCAAGATCCTCGCTGATCCGGTGTCCGATCTGCAACGCAAGGGCGGAACCTCCGATGAGGGTGAACCCCTTCAACAAAGGTTCGTCTTTCAGTCTCTCGAAAAGGGCCCGTGTCCTTTCGGGGAGAAAATCCGTTTCAAGCCGCTGCGCTCGATCCTCTTCCCTTGGCATTGCCAAACCCCCGTTCGATGTTTTTCAACATGCGTGCCAGCATCCTGGAAAGGTAGGGGTCATTGATCTCCCCGGCGAGGCCCCTGACCCTTGTTAGCCCGTAGTGGGAACAGACGCGGGCGACGTCCTCGAAACGATGTTTTTCGAGGACGAGAGAAATCAACACCCCATCCTGGATGTTCGAGTTTGACCAGTCGTAAGGCACGGACAGGCCAAGCATTTCCGATTTTCTCATTGCGAGCCCTCCAATAACATTGGAGCCATGATGGCGCTTCTCGAAATCAAGATCAACGTTCGTCAATGTTAACAGCAACGTCGTTCGTCCACAAGGACACAAAGCCGCCGAGAAAATCTTCGGCGGCTGTTGATTCAGGCTTCCCGCTGGTTCAGCCGGCGAGGACCATGTTGTCGCGGTGGATGATTTCCGGCTCGTCGATGTAGCCGAGGATGGCCTCGATCTCGGCGGTCGACTTGCGCGCGATCAGGCGCGCCTCGCCGCTGCCGTAGTTGGTCAGGCCGCGGGCGACCTCGCGGCCGCCGGGGCCGATGCAGGCGACCGCCGCGCCGCGCTCGAAGTCGCCCTCGGCGGCGACGACGCCGATCGGCAGCAGGCTTTTGCCCGCTTTCAGCGCGTTGACCGCACCGGCGTCGAGGCGCAGCCGGCCGGCCAGTTGCAGGTGGTCGGCCAGCCACTGCTTGCGCGCCGCGAGCGGCGGCGTGTTGGCGACCAGCAGCGTGCCGAGTGCTTCGCCGGCGGCGAGGCGGATGATCGCATCCTGCTCGCGGCCGCTGGCGATCGCCGTGTGCGCCCCGCTCCCGGCGGCGCGCCTGGCGGCGATGACCTTGGTGATCATGCCGCCCTTGCCGATGCTGCTGCCGGCGCCGCCGGCCATCGCTTCGAGCGCCTCGTCGCCGGCCGTCGCCTCGGCGATCAGCGCCGCCTCCGGCTCCTTGCGCGGATCGGCGGTGTACAGCCCGGCCTGGTCGGTCAGGATGATCAGCGCGTCGGCCTCGATCAGGTTGGCGACGAGCGCGCCGAGCGTGTCGTTGTCGCCGAACTTGATCTCGTCGGTGACGACCGTGTCGTTTTCGTTGATGATCGGCACGACGCCGAGTTCGAGCAGCGTCGTCAGCGCCGAGCGCGCATTCAGGTAGCGCTTGCGGTCGGCGAGGTCGTCGTGGGTCAGCAGGATCTGCGCCGTGCGCAGGCCGTAGCGCGCGAACGCGGCCTCATAGACCTGGATCAGCCCCATCTGGCCGACCGCCGCCGCCGCCTGCAGTTCGTGCACCGACTTCGGCCGCTTGCGCCAGCCGAGGCGCTGCATGCCGCAGGCGATCGCCCCCGACGACACCAGCACGACTTCCTTGCCCTGCCGGCGCAGCACGCTGATCTGGCGCGCCCAGTCGTCGATGGCGGCAAGGTCGAGGCCGTTGCCGTTGCTGGTGACGAGCGCCGAGCCGACCTTGACGACCAGCCGGCTGGCGGTGACGAGACGGGTCTTCATGCCTCCCCGCCGTCGCCAGGTTCGCTGTCGTCGCCTTGGCTGCGCCCCATCTCCTCCAGCGCCTGCTGGATGGCGTAGATCAGCGGCCGCGTGCCTTCGCCGCTGATCGCGGCGATCGCGAACACCGGGCCGGCGTACTTCGTCGCCTTCTTGTAGGCCTTGACGAAGTCCTTGATCTTCTTCTCCCGCTCATCCTCGGGGATCAGGTCGATCTTGTTCACGACCAGCCAGCGCGGCTTGGCGGCCAGCGCCGGGTCGTGCTTGCGCAGTTCGCCGACGATGGTCCTGGCGTCGCGCACCGGGTCGGCGTCGGGGTCGAGCGGGCAGAGGTCGACCAGGTGCAGCAGCAGGCGCGTGCGCTGCAGGTGCTTGAGGAAGCGGACGCCGAGGCCGGCGCCGTCGGCGGCGCCTTCGATCAGCCCCGGCACGTCGGCGACGACGAAACTCTTCTCGGTATCGACGCGGACGACGCCGAGGTTCGGGTGCAGCGTCGTGAACGGGTAGTCGGCGATCTTCGGCCGGGCGGCGGAGATGGCGGTGATCAGCGTGCTCTTGCCGGCGTTGGGCAGCCCGAGCAGGCCGACGTCGGCGAGCACGCGCAGTTCCAGCTTGACCTCGAATTCCTCGCCGGTTTCGCCCTTGGTGCACTGGCGCGGCGCGCGGTTGGTGCTCGACTTGAAGTGGATGTTGCCGAGGCCGCCCTTGCCGCCCCTGGCGATCAGCACCTTCTGGTCGTTGCGGGCGAGGTCGGCCAGCACCTGGCCGCTGTCGAGGTCGCAGATGACCGTGCCGACCGGCACGCGCAGCACGATATCGTCGCCGCCGGCACCGTAGCAGTCGGCGCTGCGGCCGTTCTGGCCGCGCTGGGCGAGAAACTTGCGTGCGTAGCGGTAGTCGATCAGCGTGTTGATGTTGTGGTCGGCGACCGCGTAGACGCTGCCGCCCCGGCCGCCGTCGCCGCCGTCGGGGCCGCCCCGGGGGGCGTACTTCTCGCGGCGGAACGAGGCCACGCCGTTGCCGCCGTCGCCGGCCTTGACGTAGATCCTTGCCTCATCGATGAATTTCATTCTTTCCGCCTCTGCAAACTAAAAAGCCCTATCCGGCGGATAGGGCTTTGCGGTTCCGCCGTGCCGAATTATTCGGCAGCCGGAACGAGGATGGTCACCGTGCGGCGATGCTTGGCGCCCTTGACCGAGAACTGCACCGTGCCGTCCTTGAGCGCGAACAGGGTGTGATCCTTGCCGCAGCCGACGTTGTCGCCGGGATGGAACTCGGTGCCGCGCTGACGGACGAGGATGTTGCCGGCGAGAACGAACTGGCCGCCGTAGCGCTTGACGCCAAGGCGCTTGGATTCCGAGTCGCGGCCGTTGCGTGAACTGCCGCCTGCCTTCTTGTGTGCCATTTGCTAGCTCCTTGTCTGAACTCAGGCAGCGATCGAGTCGATGCGCAGTTCGGTGTAATTCTGACGATGGCCCTGGTGCTTCTGGTAGTGCTTGCGACGGCGCATCTTGAAGATCTTGATCTTGTCGTGGCGACCTTGCGAAACCACGGTGCACTTGACGGAAGCCCCTGCGACCAGGGGGGCGCCTACCTTCACCGACTCGCCTTCGCCTACCATGAGGACCTGATCGAGGGTGACTTCTGCGCCAACTTCTGCCGGTATCTGTTCTACTTTGAGTTTTTGGCCGGCGGAAACGCGATACTGCTTGCCGCCGGTTTTTATGACCGCATACATGGGTTGGACTCCGGAAATCAAACAAAGGGTACTACGAAGAACCGCGCATTATACGGAAAAACGCCGGCAAGTCAAAGCCTTGTGTCGGCTTGTGGTAAACTGCCGGCCTTTCTGACTGCCCTCTCCCCCGACCCCTCTGCCGGCGGGCGAGGGGGATTCGCGAGTCGCCAGCGACTCGACAACCAAGGAGATCTGCATGGCTGAAATCACCACGGCCTCCGGCCTGACCTACGAGGACACCGTCGTCGGCGAGGGCGCCGAAGCACACGCCGGCGCCTTCGTGACCGTCCATTACACCGGCTGGCTGACCAACGGCAGCAAGTTCGATTCGAGCAAGGATCGCAACGACCCCTTCAAGTTTCCGCTCGGCCAGCGTCAGGTCATCGCCGGCTGGGACGAGGGCGTGCAGGGCATGAAGGTGGGCGGGACGCGCAAGCTGACCATTCCGCCGCAGCTCGGCTACGGCGCGCGCGGCGCCGGCGGCGTCATTCCGCCGAACGCGACGCTGGTCTTCGAGGTCGAACTGCTCGGCGTGCAATGAGCGCCGGCGACGACAAGGGCGCACCGCCCGACGATCCGTGGGCCCGCTGGCGCAAGCCGGGGGCGACGGCTGCGGTCAACGCCGAAAAAAGGCCGAAAAAGCCGGCGGATGCGGCGCCGCCTGCGGCCGAGCCGCCGCGTGCCCGTGCCGCAAGCGCCCCGGCGCCGCGCGGCCCGCGTCCCGGCGCCGCGCCGGCGCCACGCAAGGAGGCCCGCCCGAGCGTGCCCGAACGGCCTGCGCGGGCAGCAACGCCGGCCGCCCGACCGCAACCGCCGGCTGCGCCGGTGGCGGCGACACCGCCAGCCGGGCTCGCTCGGGAAGGCGTGCGCCTGTCGAAGGTGATGTCCGAGCGCGGCATCTGCTCGCGGCGCGAAGCCGACCTGTGGATCGAGCGCGGCTGGGTGTTCGTCGACGGTGAGCGGCTCACTCGAGCTTGGCACGCGCATCGATCCGGCAGCGGAGATCACGATATCGAAGGAAGCGCAGGTCGACCAGGCGAAGCAGGTGACGATCCTGCTCAACAAGCCGGTCGGCTACGTTTCCGGCCAGCCCGAGCAGGGCTACAAGCCGGCGGTGACGCTGGTCACGGCCGAGACCCAGGTCCGCCAGTCCGGCGACCCGGAGTTCAAGCCGTGGATGCTGCGCAACCTGGCGCCGGCCGGGCGCCTCGACATCGATTCCACCGGCCTGCTGGTGCTGACGCAGGACGGCCGCATCGCCAAGCAGCTGATCGGCGAGGACTGCCAGATCGAAAAGGAATACCTGGTGCGCGTCGACGGCACGGCTGATCGCCGGACGGCCTGAAACTGCTCAACCACGGCCTCGAGCTCGACGACGCAGCCGCTCAAGCCGGCGCAGCGTCCTGGCAACGAACGAGGACCAGTTGCGCTTCATCCTGCAAGGAAGGCAAGAAGCGCCAGATCCGCCGCATGTGCGAACTGGTCGGCCTGCAGGTCACCGGCCTCAAGCGCGTGCGCATCGGCCACGTCAAGCTGGGCGAACTGCCGACCGGCAAGTGGCGCTTCCTGCGCGCCGACGAGTCGTTCTGAAGCGCGCCAGGCCGGCGCGCGGCCGGCCTTAGGGCGCGGTGCCGGTGAGGACGGCGTTCCTGGCCGGCGGCATCATCACCGCCTCGCCCTCGATGACGACGCGCCCGCCGACGGTGCATACCGTCTCCAGCGTCACGCGGTTCTTCTCGACGAACACTTCCTTGACGGTGACGGTCGCCCTGACCGTGTCGCCGGCCCGCACCGGTGCCTTGAAGCGGAGCGTCTGCGACAGGTAGATGGTGCCGGGGCCGGGCAACTGGTTGGCCAGCACGGCCGAAATGAAGCCGGCCGACAGCATGCCGTGGGCGATGCGGCCGCCGAACTGCGTCCCCTTCGAGTATTCCTCGTCGAGGTGGGCCGGATTGATGTCGGTCAACACCCCGGCATAGAGGAGGATGTCGGCCTCGGTGACCGTCTTGGCGGTGCTGGCGGACATGCCGGGCTTGAGGTCGTGGATGTGGTGGACCATGTCTGTTCTCCTGCGGTTATCGGCTGCGCGGATCGCGGCAGCGAACTTTAGCACGTCGCTCGCAGCCGGCGGCAGCGGGCTCATTCGGCGCGCAGCGCCTCCACCGGGTCGAGTTGCGCCGCGCGCCGGGCCGGCAGCACGCCGGCGGCGAGGCCGATGAAGATGGCGACCGCCTCGGCGAGCAGCACGAAACTGAGCGGCGTATGCACCGGCAGCGCCGGCAACGCGACGTGGATCACCTGCGCGAGGCCGACACCGAGCAGCAGCCCGAGCAGGCCACCGAGCGCCGACAACGCCACCGCCTCGCCGAGAAAGAGCAGCAGGATGGTCCGCCGGGGGGCCCCGAGCGCGACCAGCAGGCCGATTTCGCCGGTGCGCTCGGTGACGGCGATGGTCATGATGGTGACGATGCCGACGCCGCCGACCAGCAGCGAGATGCCGCCCAGCGCGCCGACCGCCATGGTCAGCACGTCGAGGATGTTGGACAGGGTCTTCAGCATTTCTTCCTGGGTGATGATGGTGAAGTCCTCGCGTCCATGCCGCGCGATCATGCGCTCCTTGATGGCGGCAGCGACGACCGCCGCCGGCACGCCCTCTCGGCGGCGATGTTGATCTCGTCGAGGCCCTCGCGGTTGAACAGTTCCAGCGCGCGCGGCCGCCGGGATGAAGGCGGTGTCGTCGAGGTCGATGCCGAGGAACTGGCCCTTCGGCTCCATGCACGCCGATCACGCGGAAGTGCTGGCCGCCGATACGCAGGCGCTCGCCGAGCGGATTCTCGCCGCCGAACAGTTCCTTCTTGAGCTTCGCGCCCGAGCACGACCAGCGCGCGCGCTGCTCTCCTCGTCGGCGGGCAGAAACTGGCCGCTCTGCACGTCACCTGAACACCTGCGGCAGATGTCGCCTTCCCCGTAGACCAGGGTGCGGCGCGTGCGGCCGTTGCCGTCGACCTCGGCGTTGCCCAGATGCTGGGGTCACGGCGACGACATTCGGCAGGTGGCGAGCGCCCGCGCGTCGTCCAGCGACAGCGACCTGGCGCTGCGACGGAAGGCCCGACGGATGGCCGCCGGTCTTGGTCTTGCCCTGATGCACGCCGATGACGTTGGTGCCGAACTGCGTGAACTCGGCCAGCACGAAGCGGTGGATGCCCTCGCCGATCGAGGTCAGCAGGATCACCGCGGCGATACCGACGGCGATGCCCAGCCCGGTCAGGAAGCTGCGCAGCCGCTGCGCGGTGATGGCGCGTAGCGCGAGCTGGAGGGCGTCGGCGAAGCAGCATGTCTAGTGCTTCATCAGGGCCTGCACCGGATCGAGCCGGGCCGCGCGCCGCGCCGGCATGACGCCGAACAGCAGGCCGGTGCCGAGCGCCGTCGTCGAGCGCGGCGATCACCGCCCAGTCGGGGGATAGGCGGGAAACGCCGGGAAGATCTGGCGCAGGGCGAAGCGCGCCGAACTGACCGAGCAGTAGCCGACCAGCGCGCCGACGGCGGAGAGCATCGCCGCCTCGGCCAGGAAGGCAGCGGATCGTCCCGCCGGCGCGCCGAGCGCCTTGAGCAGGCCGATCTCGCCGGTGCGCTGCGTCACGGCGACGAGCATCACGTTCATCACCAGGATGCCGGCCACCGCCAGGCTGATCGCGGCGATGCCGGCGACGCCCATGGTCAGCGCGCCGAGCAGCCTGTCGAAGGTGGCGAGCACGGCATCCTGGGTGATGACGGTGACGTCCTCCTCGCCGCGGTGGCGCAGCCTGAGATTTCCAGCACCTGCGCCTTGGCGTCGGGAATGGCCTCGCGGCTCTTCGCCTCGATCAGGATGCGGAACAGCGTGTTGCAGTTGAACATCGCCTGGGCCAGTGCCACCGGCACGATGACGAGTCTCGTCGGTATTCAT
>CAVTQL010000010.1:0-66218 GCA_963736845.1 uncultured beta proteobacterium | reverse complement strand
GGCGGGATCGAGGGACAGGTCAGCTCGGCCGAAGCGCAAAACCGGCAAGCGCTGCTCCTTTATCAGCAGACGATCCTCAGCGCGTTTCGCGAGACGAACGATGCGCTGACCGGGTCGCAGAAGAAGATCGAGGAAGTCGCGCTGCAGGGCAAGCGGGTGGACGCCTTGCGCGAGTTCGCCCGTCTGTCGAAGCTGCGGTTCGACAAGGGGGTGGCCGCTTATCTCGATGTGCTGGTGGCCGAGAACGAGTTGTTTGCAGCCGAGCTGGCAGGGGTGCGCTTGCTTGCCGATCGCTACACGCAACTGGTCAATGTGTACCAGGCGATGGGCGGTGGCTGGGTTGACATCGCGGCTTCGCAGAGCACGATGACCGTGCAAGCGCAGTAGCCAAGGCGCCGTGTACATGACTGCCCCGCCGACAGCGCGCAGGTCGGGACAAGCCTCAGAACCAACACCTGTTCAAAGGAATAATATTGACCCACAATCTGCGTAGCGCGCCGAGGCGCACCCTCCCCATCGTGACGGTTGCCGCGATGTTCAGTCTGGTTCCGGCTCTCGTACCGACGATGGCGCGGGCCGACATCAACCTCGTTGCTCCGAGCCGTATCATCGACCCAGCCGCGCCGTTCAGGCTCTCGCTGATGGTGACCGGTGAGGTCGAATCGCGTTCCTATTCCCTGCCGGAGGTACTTCGCGTCAACCTGACGCCTGACCTGGGTGCCGTGGCTCGTGTGGAATTGCGTCGCGAGACGCCGGTGCCCGACCAGATCAATCTGCGCCAAGGCGAATTCAGGCGCATCGACTATGTCGGCGAGGTGCCACCGAACCTGCGCGGCCGGGTTCGCGTTGACGCCATCGACATGGACGCGCCGGCCATGCTGGTGCAACTGTCCACACCAAGGGAACCAGCAGCGGTAGAACCGCTCCTGCCGCCAGCCAGCGGCGGTGACCGCATTGCGCCGGCCGGCGAGGCAGCGACGACCGACCGCGCGCCGGTCACGATCCTGAGCGTGCGCTCCGACAACGACCCAAACCGGCAGGATGAAGGCCGCCTGAGCTTTCACGAACCCATGTTCTTCGTTGCCGGCGCCGGCAGCGATGCCAACGCGCAGGCTCAGTTGAGCTTCAAGCTGCGCCTCTACGAACCGGCCGACAAGAACTCGCGCGGGTTCTTCGACAACCTGTACTTCGCCTACACGCAGTCGGCGTTCTGGGATCTCACTGCGGATTCGAAGCCCTTCCTCGACACCAACTACATCCCCAGCTTCTTCTACTACGTTCCCAACACCGACTGGCGCGTCGGCGGCAATGCGGTCGGCATCGCGGCTGGTTACGAGCACGAATCCAACGGCAAGGACGGCATCGACTCACGCAGCATCGACACCCTGTTCGTGCGACCGTACTTCACCTTCGGCGACACACGCGATTTCTACTGGACGTTCTCGCCCAAGATCTATGCCTACATCGAAAAGAGCGAGAACCCCGATATCCAGAAGTACCGTGGCTACGGCGACTTCCGCTTTACCTACGGCAAGAACGACGACTGGCAAGCGGCATGGATCCTGCGCAAGGGAACCAAGTCGAATGCGTTCAGCTCCGACCTGCAATTCACCTACCCGCTCAACAAGCTGTTACCCGGCCTGTCCGGCTACCTGATGGCGCAGTATTTCACCGGCTACGGCGAGACCCTGCTCGACTACAACCAGCGCGAGCCGTGGAGCGTGCGTATCGGCTACGCCATATCGCGCTGACGGACCGAGATCACGCCCAGCTCGCCGCAGCCATCGCCGATGGCACCATCGAGAGCAGATCCGACGCGTAGAACGCACCGATCGGTTCGCCAGCGCCCGGCCCTTCAGCGTTCATGATCTTTGTCGGGTCAGCGACTCGGCGAGCGCAATTCAGGCGCCCGGGCTTTGCCGTCGCTGCCATGAGCGGCGCGGTTCAATTCGAGGCGCAGGTCGACAATGCCCGCGTCGGCCCCCGTCGTCACCGTGAACCCGATGTGTCGCGCCAGGCCCTGCATGCGCAGGTTGCCGGCGAGCGTCTCGCCACGCAGCAGGCCGATGCCGCGGCTGCGCGCATAGTCGACGATGTTCTGCAAGAGCAGCCGGCCGAGCCCGCGCCCCTTGAGTTCGGAGCGGACGACCAGCGCGAAGTCGGCGACGGCGTTGTCGGGGTCGGCGACGACGCGGACTTCGCCGAGCGAATGTTCGACGCCGTCGGCGTCACGCTCGATCGCCACCAGCGCCATCTCGCGGTCGTAGTCGATCTGCGTGAAGCGCGCCAGTTGCGAGCGCGGCAGCTTGCGCATCGTGTCGAAGAAGCGCATGCGGGAATCCTCGGGCGCCAGCGACTTGAGCAGGTCGCCCAGCGTATTTTCGTCCTCCGGCCGGATCGGGCGGATCAGCAACTGGCGGCCATCCCAGGCGATACGCGTTTCCAGTTCCTTGGGATAGGGCCGGATGGCGAAGCGGCGCAGGCCGGAGCGGCGCCCGCGGCGGACGGTGCGGATGGCGACGTCGAAGGCGACGACGCCGGTGGTCTCGACATGCAGCGGATCGAGTTCGACGGCCGCCACTTCGTCGATGTCGGTGAGCAGTTGTGACAGGCGCACCAGCGCGCCGGCGACCGCTTCCTCGAGCGGCGCGCGGGCCTCGGCGGCGAAGTCGGCGGCGAAGCGGCTGCGCGCGACGAGATCGCGCGCCAGCACCAGGTTGAGCGGCGGCAGGCCGACGACGAAGCTGCCTGCCGATGCTCCGCCAGCGGCGGACGGGCCGAGAAAGATGACCGGCCCGAAGACAGCGTCCTCGGCGACGCCGAGGCGCAGCGCAGCGACGCCGCTGCGCGCCGCGCTCGGGCGCAGCCGGTAGCCGCTGACGCGCGTGCCGGGCTGCTCCGCCCGCGCCCGGCTACGCAGCCCGCGGGTCGCGATGCGGATGTCGCCCGGCGAGTGGAGTCCCGCCGCGTTGTACCCGCCTTCCGCGGCATTGGCCAGCACCAGGCCGAGATCCACCGGGTAGCCGATCTCGTCGGCGACGCGGATCGCGTCATCGACGCTGCCGGCCAGCGGATACTCGGTGGCGGCGATGCCGTAAGCCTGCAGCAGGCGGCGCGCCTGGCGCGGCGGCAGGGCGCCGCCGCCTGCCTGCGCCTCGCCGACCGCGCTGCGGGCGGCGGCGGTGTCGGGCGCGAAGCCCTCCGCCAATGACGGCGGCATCTGCACCAGCAACTGGCGGTTGCGCCGGTAGTTGACGATGCCGAGAAAGACCGCGATCGCCTTCTCCGGCGAGTCGTGACTGAGGACGCCGTTGGCCGCGGCGATCGCCTGCGCTTCGACCATGCCGGCGCCACCGACCCAGCAGGTGAAGACGCTGCGCCCGGTCTCCCGGCTGACCTTGCAGATCTCGGCGGCGACCTCGCTGCTGGCGGCGAACGGCGACGGCGAGCAGACGGTCAGCACGGCGTCCGTCTCGCGGTCGGCAAGGACCACGGCCAGTGCCGCCGCCCATTTCGCCGGCGTGATGTCGGCCGGCAGGGCGAGCGGGTTGCCGAGCGGCGTCTTCGTCTGCAGCAGTTCGCGCAACTGCCTGACCGTCTCGCGCGACAGCGTGGCGAACTGGCCGCCGCCGTGCAGCAGCGCGTCGCCGGCGATGCGCCCGAGTCCGTGGCCGTTGGCGAGGATGGCGAGGCGTTCGCCGCTCGGCGGTCGCACCCGCGCCAAGGCCTCGGCGGCTTCGAAGAGGTCGCCGAGCGTCGCGATGCTGACCCAGCCGGCGCGGCGCAATGCCGCTTCGTAGATATCGTCGATCGACAGCGGGCCGCCGGCCGGCTGCCCGGCCTCGACGCGACCGCCGCGAATGGCGACGACCGGCTTGTTGCGCGCTGCGGCACGCGCCGCCGACATGAACTTGCGGCCGACCGGGACCGTGTCGAACTGGACGAGGATCGCCTCGGTGTCGGGGTCCTCGGCCAGCCAGTCGAGCACGTCGGCGAGGTCGACGTCGATCGCCGTGCCGAGGTGGAGCACCGACGAGAAGCCGATGCCCTTGCTGCAGGCGCGATCGAGCACGGCCGCGGCGACCGAGGTCGATTGCGCGACGAAGGCGATCTTGCCGGCCCCGGGAATCGCGGTCGCCACGCTGGCGTCGAGGCCGCGGGCCGGCACCGCGAGTCCGCCGCTGCCGGGGCCGAGCACGCGCAGCAGATGCGGGCGGGCGGCGTCGAGGATCGCCCTGGCGCCATTCCCGGGACTGGCTGCCGTCCATCTCGTCGCCCATCGTCGGCCCGATGATCACCGCCCGCGTCCCGGCCGCCCCGAGCTGCGCGATGATCGGCGCGACATTTTCCGGTGCGGCGCAGACGATCGCCAAGTCGGGGGCGGTGGCGAACTTGTCGAGGCGGATGCCGGCGCCGATGCCGAAGCGTGAGCGCCGCCGCGCAACAATCTCGAACACCGTCCCCGGAAAGCCGCCGGCGGCGAGGTTGCGCCTGACGACCTCGGCATAGCGGCTCACCGCGCCGGTATCGACCACCACGGCGACGGACTGCGGACGAAACAGGAACTCGAGGTTACGGACGGTCATGACGGCCCTGACTGGCTGTTCAGCATGAAGCTATCATCGGCAGCCGGGGTGCAGTTGAAGGATCACTCTATTTCCGCCGGCCCCGGCCGGGAACACCCTCTTCACAGGCCAAGGAAATCGCGGATCTTGTCGACCATGCCGGCTTTCGGCGGCGACGGCAGTTCGGCGCCGGCTTCGGCGAACCGGGCGACGAACTCGTGGATCTCGACGTCGCGACGCCAGAGGATATCGGCCATCGCCTCGGCGATTTCCGGGCGCGAGCGGATGACTTCCTCGACCGTCGCCTGGTCCAGCCGGTAGCAGACGAACATCGGTCCTGGCGACCATCGTCTGGCGGCGCAACTCGCCGGTCATCACGCCGCGCTCGCCGAAGGTGCTGCCGGCGAGAATGGTGCGGAAGTGCCGGCGCGGCTGGCCGGGAATGTCCACCAGCGCATCCACCTCGCCGGTCGCCAGCAGGTAGAGCCAGTGCGCAGTGTCGCCCTGTTCGAAGATGATCGATCCGCAGCGCGAACGGCGCCGGCACCATGCGCGCGCCGATGGTGCGCAGTTCCGCCGGCTGCAGGCCGGAAAAGAGCTCCACCTTGCGCAGGTCGGTGACCCGCCGCTCGATGTCGCGCTGGCGGACCGACTCGCGATAGGCTTCGTTCTCCTTGGTGATGTGCACCGACTGCTCCGGCACCGCCAGTTGCATGCCGCCGCGCTGCAACGCGGCGAGCACATGGACGCGGACCGCCGAATCGGTGAGATCGTCAGGCTTCGGGATCGAGCAGCCAGTAGCGCAGCGCGTAGCGCCCGTAGCCCGGGCCGAATTCCATCAGCACGCAGGTCGGCGCCGGATCGTGGGCGACGTTGGCGATTTCGGCGGTGACGTATCTCCTGTTCGACCTTGCGGATCACGTCTGCCCGGCGACGAGTCGTAGGTGACGTTGAACCACACCCAGCGCCGCCACGGCCACTCCTTCCGGCTCTCGCCGCCGAACACCGTGAACCGCCCGCGCATCAGCTGGCTGTTGGGGACGACCACCAGTTCGCCGTTGCGCGTCTGGATCGTCGTCTGACGCCAGCGGATCTGGTACACCTTGCCGGTGACATCGTCGAGCTTCACCCAGTCGCCGAGCTGCAGCGACTTGTCGAGTTGCAGCGCGACCCCGCCGAGAATGTTGCCGAGCGTGTCCTGCATCGCGAAGGCCAGCACCGCCGTGATGATCGCCGACGTCGTCAGCAGACTCGACGGGTCGAGGCCGATGAGGTGCAGCCGCGCGATGATGAAAGCACCGTAGACGACGAGCAGGATGATGTCCTCGGCGATGCTGGCGACGACGATGCCGGCGCGGGGAAGAGCAATCCTGAAGATCACGTGGCCCAGCATGCGAAAGACGGCGAAGCCCGAGCCGATGACGAAGACCTCGTGGACCATGACCGCAAGGCGGGAATAGTCGAAGGCCTCGAGCGCGGCACCGACGAACTGGCCGACGACGCAGATCAGGAAAAATATCGAAGCATTGCCTACTCGCCGCCGCTTCTCGGGCAGCAGGTGCGCCGACAGCAGCGCGAGAACCACGAATGCGGCAATCACGTACTTGGTCTCGGGCAGCCAGAAATAGGCGAACGTCTTTTCGATCAGCGCATTCATCGCGATTTCCCTCGTCAGGCATCCGCGTCGGCATCGGGATCCTTGAAGACCCGGACTTCGCGCTGCGGGAACGGGATGCGGATGCCGTTGTCGCGGAAGGCCCGCCAGATCGCCAGATTGACGTCGGAAACGATGCTGCCCTTGCCCTCTTCCGGGTCGGCGATCCAGAAACCCAGCTCGATGTTGATCGCGCTGTCGGCGAACATCGTCACCAGCGCGCGCGGCGCCGGGTCGGCGATGACACGCGGCTGCGCGGCGGCCGCCTCCTGCATGACGCGCATCACCCGTTCGAGGTCGGCGTCGTAGGCGACGCCGACAGTGGTCGCGAGGCGCAGCCGGTTGTCCGAATACGACTGGTTCTGCACGACGTTGGCGATCAGCGCCTCGTTGGGGACGATGTATTCGGTGCCGGTCGGGTGCTTGAGGACCGTGTAGCGTGTGGTGATCCTGGTCACCTGGCCGCTGTCGGCCCCGACCTGCACGACGTTGCCGAGGCGGATGGAGCGGTCGAGCAGGATGATGAAGCCGGAGACGTAGTTGCTGGCGATCTTCTGCAGGCCGAGGCCGAGGCCGACGCCGAGCGCGCCGGTGAATACCGACAGCGCGGTCATGTCGATGCCGACCAGCGACAGGCTGACGAGCAGCGCGGTGACCGTCAGCAGCGCCTTCGCCACCCGCACGCCGACGATGCGCAAGCTGGAATCGATGTCGGAGAGCCGCATCAGACGCGCCTCGATGACCCCGGCGACCCACAGCGCGGCAACCACAGTCAGGAAGACGGTGAAGATCCCGTGCACGATCATCCACAGGTCCACGCGCTGCCTGCCGAACCTGAAATCGACCTGCTCGAGCGCATCGATCACGTAGGGGGCGAGATCGGTGATGTAGAGCGCCAGCCAGCCCCAGACCAGCAGCGCGATGACGCGCTCCCCGGTGCCCAGCCAGGTCGCCGAACGGAACGCCTGGCGCAGCACGAAGACGACCATGCGCACGATCGCCAGCGAGCCGAACAAGGGCAGCGCCAGATTGAACAGGTTCACCTGGATGAAGTTCTGCAGGGCGAGCTTGCCGATGCCGGCCAGCACCAGCGCTGTCAGCGGAAAGACCAGGCGCAGCCCGGCTTCGGCCAGCCGCCCGCTGCCCTCCTCGTGGCGGCCGTGCCACCAGCGGGCGATCAGCCAGGCAGCGCCGAGACAGGCGGCGAGCGCCGCCACCTGCCACATGAAACCCGGGGCGCTGACGTCCTGCCAGAGGTCTTGCAGGAACTTGAGGGCGGGCTGCTTCTGGGTCATGTCTTGCGCTCCAGGATGGCGGCGAAGAAGCCGTCGGTCGGATGCCGGTGCGGCAGCAGGCGCAGCGTGTCGCCCGGCAGATCGATGCCGTGCCGGGCCAGCACCGCCCCCGCCGGCGTCAGCGCGAAGTCGGGATGGGCGGTGAGGAAGGCATCGACGATCGCCTCGTTCTCCGCGGTCGAACAGACTGCACGTGGCATAAACGAGGCGCCCGCCGGGTCGCACGAGACGGGCCGCGGCGGCGAGGATGGCGGCCTGCTTGGCGGCCAGTTCGGCGATCGCCGCCTCGTCCTGGCGCCACTTGAGGTCGGGGTTGCGGCGCAGCGTGCCGAGCCCCGAGCACGGCGCATCGACCAGCACGCGATCGACCTTGCCGGCCAGGCGCTTCACCTTCTGGTCGCGCTCGTGCTCGATGCGCACCGGATGGACGTTGGACAGGCCGGAGCGCGCGAGGCGCGGCTTGAGGGCGGCAAGGCGGCGGTCGGAAACGTCGAGGGCGTAGAGGCGGCCGGAGTTGCGCATCAGCGCGCCGAGCAGCAGCGTCTTGCCGCCGGCGCCGGCGCAGAAATCGACGACCATCTCGCCGCGCCTGGGCTCGACCAGATAGCCGAGCAACTGGCTGCCTTCGTCCTGCACCTCGAAGCTGCCGTCGAGGAAGGCCGGATGCCGCGCCAGCGCCGGCTTGCCGCGCAGGCGGACGGCGAACGGCGACAACGTGCCCGGCGCGGCGGCGATGCCGTCGGCGGCCAGGCGGGCGAGCAGCGCCTCGCGCGTCGTCTTGAGGACATTGACGCGCAGGTCGAGCGGCGCCGGCTGGTTCAGCGCGTGCGCCAGATCGGCGGTCGCCGCCGCGCCGACCTGCGCCGCCAGCGCCTCGTACAGCCAGTCCGGCAGGTCGCAGCGCACGGCCGGCGGCAGATCGTCGTCCGCCATGGCGCGCGCCGCCGCCAGCCAGTCGTCGTCGCCCGCCTTCAGCACCGGCGCCAGCTCGCGCTGGTTCCAGCCGCGTGCGACGACCAGCGCGGCGAGCAGCAGATTGCGGTTCGTCACCTTGCCGGGACAGCGCGCTTCCAGGCTGCGGCGGCGGCGCAGCACGGCGAACACCGTCTCGGCGACGAAGGCGCGGTCGGCGTGGCCGAGCTGGCGATGCTCGCGGAAATAGTGCGAGACGACCCCGTCGGCGGCGTGCTCGAAGCGCAGCACCTGGCCGAGCACGGCCTCGGCATGGGCAAACAGTGCGGAGGTGAAGCGAGCGGTCATCGGCTTCCCAGTTCAGTGGCGACTTGCGCGTAGCTTTCGCCCTTGTTGTCGGTGAAGCGGATTTTAACCGGCAAGCTGGCATGGTCGAGCGCGATCCAGACTTCCGTCGTCCTGTCGGTCATCGCCCGCAGGTGCAGCGTGCGGAAACGGCCGGCCGGCGTTTCGATTTCCTCCTCGCCGAGCGAGTCGACCGCGTAGCGCACGTACTTGCGGCCGGTGACGACGCCGATGCTGACGCCCTCGGCGAGGCGGCCGAGGTAGGCGAACTGGTAGTTGAGCGAAAGGATGTCCTGCGCGCCGGGCGCGATCTGGCGCACGCTGCCGTCGCGCGACAGGCGCACCTCGCGGCTGGCCCAGTCGAACTCGGCATTCTCGTTGGCGTCGCGGCCATTCTTCAGCGTCGTGTAGCGCTCCGGCTGCAGGCCGCCGGCCACCAGCCGGCCGCGGCTTTCCACCTCCATCCGGACCGGCTTGAACAGCGCGACGAGGCCGCTGGTCTCGGTCGTGCCGGTCAGCCGGTAGCTGCCGTCGTCGGCGAACTCCCACGAGTGCTCGGCGCGGCCGATCTGCAGGCCGAGCGATTCCTTGTATATGGCGAAACGGATGCTGCCGGACGCCGGCAGAACCGGCCGGGGCGGTTCCGCCGCGGCGACCGGGGCGTCGGCTGGCGCGGTCGACGGCATTTCAGGGGCGATTTCCATGGTCGGTTCCTCGATCGCGGGCGCGGCGGCTGGCAACTCGCCGGCGCTGGCCTGGCGCGGCGGCTTCGCCCGCCGGGCGACCGGCGGCGGGGAAGCCTGCGCCGGTGGCGACGGCAGCGCGACCGGCTCGCTCGCCGGTGGCGGTGGCCGCAACTCGGCACGCAAGGGGACCGGCTCGGCCTCCTGGCCGCCGCCGAAGAGTTCGATGTCGGTGCCGAGCAGCGCCGCGGCGTGGATGGCCAGCGAGCCGGCGAGCGCGGCGAACAGCGCGATCGGCATCGCCGCTCAAGGCGCCGCGGGGGCGATCAGCACGCCGCCGGCGCCGGCATCGGCGGCGACGCGCACGCAGCCCGCGTCGAGGCGCAACCGGTCCGCCGCGAACCAGCGCACCGCCTGCGGGTAGATGCGGTGTTCCTGGCGCAGCACGCGCGCGGCCAGCGTCGCCTCGTCGTCGCCGTCGAGGACCGGCACGGCCGCCTGGATGACGATCGGGCCGTGGTCGAGCGCCGGCGTCACGAAATGCACGGTGCAGCCGTGGATGCGCACGCCCTCGGCGAGCGCGCGCCGGTGCGTGTGCAGACCGGGGAAGGCCGGCAGCAGCGACGGATGGATATTGAGCAGGCGGCCGCCGTAATGGCGGACGAAGCTGTCGCCGAGGATGCGCATGAAGCCGGCGAGGACGACCAGGTCGGCCGCGAAGCCGTCGATGCACTCGGCCAGCGCGGCGTCGAAGCCCTCGCGCGACGCGAAGGCGGCATGATCGATGCAGCGGGTGACGATCCCGGCCCGCGCCGCCGTCTCCAGCCCCCGCGCATCCGGCCGGTTGCTGATCACGGCGGCGATGTTGACCGGCAGTTCGCCGGCGTCGCGCGCGGCGATCAGGGCTTCCATGTTGCTGCCGTGGCCGGAAATCAGGATGACGATGTTTTTCATTTCAGAAACTCACGGGGAGGAAGATCATGGTCGCCACCGACTGGGTGGCGCGTGACAGCGTGCGCCCATGCCGGTCGGCGACGACGTTGGCCATCAGGTCGAGCAGGCCGATCTGGCGGCCGAACTCGCGCTCGAAGGAGAGGTTGCGGTTGTTCGGATCAAGTTCGTTGGAGACGAGGAAGGCTTCGCCGGCCGCGTTGCGGTCGTTGCCCAGCTTCCAGACGGCGACTTCCATGTTGCGCGCGCAGTTGTAGAGCTTCTTCTCGTCGAGCGCGTCGAGGATGTAGAAGTCGCTCTTGTGCGCGAACGCCGCGTCGGTCATGGTCAGCAGGCCGAAGACCAGGGCCGCGACACGGTCGCCCTGGTAGCCCTCGGTGAAGGCGAGCGTCGCCGCCTGCCGCTCGCGCGCGCCGCCGAATTCGGGGAACGACCGGTACTGGCGCAGGCGCAGGCGCTCGACAGCCGCCTCGCGGCTGGCCAGGCCGGCCTTCTTCCATTCGCGCGGGTTGCGCCGGTAGAGCTTGTCGGCGATCAGCAGGAGCCCGGCAGTGACTTCCGCGCGCACCGTGTCGGTGATGCGGTCGACTTCGGTCTTGGCCAGGTACTTGACGTTGACCGTGGTGGTCGTGCTGCCGTCCTTCGCCATCCTGGTCGCGCAACCGGCCAGGGCGAGCGCGAGGAGGACAGCGAGCCAGCGCATCAGGGCGCGGCCCGGTGCCTGACGTAGCCGACCACGACCGGCACCAGCGAGATGACGATGATGGCGACGATGACCAGCGACAGGTTCTGCCTGATCCACGGCATGTTGCCGAACCAGAAGCCGGCCAGGCACAGCGAAACGACCCAGCCGAGGCCGCCGATCACGTTGAACATCGTGAAACGGGCGTACGACATGGCGCCGATGCCGGCGACGAACGGCGCGAAGGTCCGGAACAGCGGCAGGAAGCGCGAGATCACCAGCGTCTTGCCGCCGTGCTTCTCGTAGAAGGCGTGCGTCTTCTCGAGCGCCGTCTTGTTGAAGAAGCGCGAATTTTCCCAATGGAACACCTTGGGCCCGAGGTAGCGACCGATCTGGTAGTTGACCATGTTGCCGAGGATGGCGGCCGCGCCGAGCACGCCGATCAGCGTCGCGATATTCATGCCACCCTCGCCGATCGCGGCCAGCGCGCCGGCAACGAAGAGCAGCGAGTCGCCGGGCAGGAAGGGGGTGACGACGAAGCCGGTCTCGGCGAAGACGATGACGAACAGGATGCCGTAGATCCACAGCCCGTACTGCTGCACCAGCATGGCAAGGTGCTTGTCGAGGTGCAGGATGATGTCGATGAACTAGGCGAGGAGTTCCATGGGGGCACGCGGGGAGTGGGCAATCCGCGCATTATAATCCGCCGATGCCGACCATCGCCCTGCTGCCCGACCTGCTGATCAGCCAGATTGCCGCCGGCGAGGTGGTCGAACGGCCCGCGTCCGTGCTCAAGGAACTGCTGGAAAACAGCCTCGACGCCGGCAGCACGGCGATCCAGGTGCATCTGGAAGAAGGCGGCGTCAAGCTGATCCGCGTCGGCGACGACGGCTGCGGTATCGCCAAAGAACAACTGGCGCTGGCGCTGACCCGCCACGCGACCTCCAAGATTGCCGCGCTCGCCGATCTCGAGCAGGTCGTCCAGCCTCGGTTTCCGCGGCGAGGCGCTCGCCGCCGTCGCTGCCGTCGCCCGCCTGACCCTGACCAGCCGCGCGCGCGGCGCCGCCCACGCCTGGAAACAGCGCGGCGAGGCGGGCGCGGCGCCCGAGCCGGCGGCGCTGATGGCCGGTACCGTGGTCGAGATGCGCGACCTTTATTTCAACACGCCGGCGCGGCGCAAGTTCCTGAAGTCGGAGGGCACCGAGTTCGCCCACTGCGCCGACGCGGTGAAGCGCCTGGCGCTGACCCGCCCCGATGTCGCCTTCAGCCTGACCCACAACGGGCGCAGCCTGTTCCAGTTGGCACCGGCCGCGCCGGCGCGACGCATCGCCGACGTCCTTGGCGACGATTTCGTCGCTGCCGCCCGCACCGTCGATGCCGTGGCCGGACCCCTCGCGCTGGCCGGCCTGGCGATCGACCCGACCCGTGCCGGCGAAGCGAAGGATGCCCAGTATCTCTTCGTCAACCGCCGCTTCGTGCGCGACAAGGTGATCGGCCACGCGCTGCGCGAAGCCTACCGCGACGTGCTGCACGGCAGCCGGCAGCCGGCCGTCTGCCTGTTCCTGGAGATCGACCCGGGGCTGGTCGACGTCAACGTGCACCCGGCCAAGAGCGAAGTCCGCTTCCGCGACGCGCGCGCCGTGCACCAGTTCGTCTTCCATGCCATCCAGCGCACGCTGGCGACGGCTCAGCCGGTGGATGCGGGCGCAGCGGCGGCAAGCCGGCCGCCGCCGTGGATTCCCGCTGCCGCGGGAATGACCTCGCCTCCCCGCCAGGCCGGCCTCGGCGTCGCCGAACCGGCAACGGCCGCCTACCTCGCCTTCGCCCGCTCCGCGCAAGCCGGCGGCGGCGACGCGCCGCAATTTCGCCCCGAACCCGGCGTTGACCGCGACAGCCCGCCGCTCGGCTATGCGCTGGCCCAGTTGCACGGCATCTATATCCTCGCCCAGAACGCCGGCGGCCTGGTGGTCGTCGACATGCACGCGGCGCATGAGCGCATCCTCTACGAAAGGCTGAAGAGCGCCTTCGACAGCCGCCGGGTGGCGACGCAGGCCCTGCTGATACCGGCGGTGTTCGCCGCCGACCCGGTCAACGTCGCCGCCGTCGAGGAACACGGCGAAGCCCTCGCCGAACTCGGCTTCGTCATCGCGCCGCTCGGCCCCGGCCAGCTCGGCGTGCGCAGCGTGCCCGCCCTGCTCCAGTCGGGCGACCCCGTCGCCCTGGCCCGGTCGCTGATCGCCGAACTGCGCGAGCACGGCATCAGCCAGCTCGCGACCGCCCGGCGCAACGAACTGCTGGCGACGATGGCCTGCCACGGCGCCGTGCGCGCGCGCCGCCAGCTCGCCATCCCGGAGATGAACGCGCTGCTCCGCCAGATGGAGGAAACCGAGCGCGCCGGGCAGTGCAACCATGGCCGCCCGACGTGGACGGTATTGTCGCTGGCCGAACTCGACCGGCTATTCCTTCGTGGCCAATAGGGCCATTGCGGGCAGCCCCCTTCTGCACTATCCTCGGCCGCGCCTCTTTCCGCCGCCCCGCCATGAACCTGAAAGCCCGCATCCTGTTGCTGACCGCCGCGATCTTCGTCGCCGCCGCGCTCGCCGGCTGGCTGGCGACGCGCGCGCTGACCATGGGCATCATCGAGGAATGGGCGGAACGCCGCGTCCGCATCCAGGTGCTCTACCACAAGAGCCGGGCGCTCGAGCCGCTCCTGCGCGAACTGGCGCTGGCCCGGCAAATGGCGCGCGCGCCGGCGATCATCGACTGGGCGCGCGAACCCGACAACCCGCAGTACCGGGCCGAGGCGCTGACGGAACTGGAAAGTTACCGCGAGAACTTCCGCGAGCACAGCTACTTCCTGGCGCTGGCGGACAGCGGACGGTACTACCACAACAACGCGAAGAACGAATTCGCCGGCGCCGAACTGCGCTACGTACTCGACGCGGCCAAGGACAACGACCAGTGGTTCTTCGAACTGCTGCGCCAGAAGCATGAGGTCCAGGTCAATGTCGAGCCGAAGGAAAAGATCGACACGACCAACGTCTGGATCAACGCGCTGGTCCGCGACGGCGAGCGCGTCCTCGGCGTCGCCGGCACCAGCCTCGATCTGGCCAACTTCATCCAGGGCATCCTCGACAGCGACGAACGGGGTGTCACCAGCCTGTTCATCGACACGGCCGGCGCCATCCAGTTGCACAAGAGCGAGGCGCTGATCGATTATGCCCCGCTGACCAAAAAGGTTGCCGAACGCAAGACGATCTTCACCCTGCTCGACAGCGACAGCGACCGCGCCAACCTGCGCAACGCGATGGCCGAACTGCAGGGCGACCGGCAAACCGCGGTCATTCCGCGGATCACCATCGCCGGCAAGTCCTATCTGGCCGGGCTGACGGCGCTGCCCGAGATCGGCTGGTACGAGATCACGCTGCTCGATCTCGACGTGCTGCTGCCGCTCAACCGCTTCGCCGGCATCACGCTGGTCTTCATGCTGTCGATGCTGGTGGCGCTGGCGCTCCTCGCGCTGGCCCTCAACCGACTGGTCCTGCGGCCGCTGGAAAAGCTCAACGAGGCCATGGCGCAGGTTGCCGGCGGCAAGCCGCCGCCCGCGAACCTGTCCCGCCTCGGGCTGGGCGAGATGCGTGTGGCGATGACCCATTTCACCGAGATGGCCAACACCGTGCTGGCCTCGCGCAGCGAACTCGAGGAGAAGGTGCGCGAGCGCACCGCCGACCTCGAGCGCCTGAGCCGCACCGACCCGATGACCGGGCTGCTCAACCGGCGCGGCATGACCGAACAGATCGCCGGCGCGATCAGCCGTGCCCGCCGCGAGCAGCACACGATCGGCGTGCTCTGGGTCAACGTCAACTGGTTCAAGGAAATCAACGACCGGCACGGTCACGCCACCGGCGACGAAGCGCTGAAGGCGATCACCGCACTGATCCACGCCTGCATCCGTCCCTACGATCACGGCGCGCGCTGGGGCGGCGACGAGTTCCTCGTCCTGTTGTCGCCGATCGATACCGTCCACCTCGATGTCGTCGGCGTGCGCATCCGCAAGGCCGTCGCCGACTACGCCGACCTGGTCGACGAGGCCGGGCGGCCGGTCAAGCTCAGCGTCAGTATCGGCGGCCACCTGCTGCAACCGGGTGACGACCTCGACAGCCTGCTCAACAGCGCCGACCAGGCGCTTTATACCGCCAAGTCCGCCGGCCGCAATTGCTACCGGCGCTTGCCGGTGCCGAGCGAGAACCAGGCCGGCTGACGCAGGCGATCCCGGCGCTGCCCGCGCAACGGGGCTGCTCAGCCGCCCTGCGGCTTCGACAACTGCTGCTTGACGATCGGCCCGACGGTGTTCCAGGCCCAGGTTCCCGCCGCGAAGACCAGCGCCGTACCGACGACGAGCTGGATCAGCAGCACGATCAGGTCGCGCTGCTGGCGGCTCAGCTTGTGCCCGGGATCGGTCGCGCCGCAGGCCGGGCAGGCGAGCGCCGAGGTATCGACCGTGTGGCCGCAGGCGCGGCAGGGAACGAGTGGCATGTGACCTCCGTCGGCAATGACGGGATTATAGGCCGGGCGCCCGGCGCGTGCGTGGTAGCATTCGCCGCCATGAATTCGCGCCTGCCGCCTGCCATCCTGCTGATGGGCCCGACCGCTTCGGGCAAGACGGCGGTCGCCATGGCGCTGGCCGACCGCTTCCCGCTCGAACTGGTCAGCGTCGATTCGGCGCAGGTCTTCATCGACATGGACATCGGCACCGCCAAGCCGGACGCCGCGACGCTGGCCCGCTACCCGCACCGGTTGATCGACCTGATCTCGCCCGAGTCAAGCTATTCCGCCGCCCGCTTTCGCGCCGACGCACTGGCCGCGATGGCCGCAATCACCGCGGCCGGCAAGGTGCCGCTGCTGGTCGGCGGGACGATGCTGTATTTCCGCGCCCTGCTGCACGGTCTCGCCGACCTGCCGCAGGCCGACCCCGCGCTGCGCGCCGAAATCGACGCCGAAGCCGCTCGCGAAGGGCTGGCCGGCGCTGCACGCGAAATTGGCCGTTCTCGACCCGTCGACCGCAGCCAGGCTGCACCCGACCGACAGCCAGCGCATCCAGCGCGCGCTGGAAATCTGCCGGATCAGCGGCCGGCCGATGTCCGAACTGCTGGCTGAAAGCGGGCCGCAGAAGCCGCCCTTCGACTTGCTGCAGATCGCCCTGCTGCCGTCCGAGCGCGCTGTGCTGCACACGCGCATCGCCCGCCGCTTCGACGAGATGCTGCTCGCCGGTCTGGACGACGAGGTGCGTGGGCTGCGCGCCAAATACCGCCTGAGCCTGGAACTGCCGTCGATGCGCTGCGTCGGCTACCGTCAGGTCTGGGAAGCGCAGGACGGAACGATCCCGAAAAAGGAACTGCGCGACCGCGGCATCTTCGCCACGCGCCAGCTCGCCAAGCGCCAGATCACCTGGCTGACCAACTCCTTTGCCGCGAGAATTTCGACTGCCTCGACCCGGCGCTCGCGACCCGGTCGCCGCCCGCGTCGCACAGTTCCTGCAAGCCTAGGCGGCGGCAGGCTCGGCCGCCTTGCGCGCGGCGAGCAGCGAATACACGGTCGGCACCACGAACAGCGTGAAGAAGGTGCCGAGCAGCAGGCCGCCGACGATGACCCAGCCGATCTGCTGGCGCGACTCCGCCCCGGCGCCGGTGGCGAGTGCCAGCGGCACGGCGCCGAGGACCATGGCGCCGGTCGTCATCAGGATCGGGCGCAGGCGCAGGGTGGCCGACTCGATGACCGCTTCCTTGATGGTGAGGCCCTTTTCCTGCAACTGGTTGGCGAACTCGACGATCAGGATGCCGTGCTTGGTGATCAGGCCGACCAGCGTGACCAGGCCGATCTGGCTGTAGACATTGAGCGTGCCGCCGGTCAGCCAGAGCGCGCCCAGCGCGCCGGCCATCGACAGCGGCACGGTCAGCATGATGATGAAGGGGTCGCGGAAGCTCTCGAACTGCGCCGCCAGCACCAGGTAGATGAAGGCCAGCGCCAGCCCGAAAGTCAGCGCCAGCGATGACGACGACTGCCTGAATTCGCGCGACTGGCCGTTGTAGTCGACGGCGTAGCCGGGCTTCAGGATCTGGTTGGCGATGCCGTCCATGAAGGTGAGCGCCTCGCCCATCGTGTAGCCTGGCGCCAGGTTGGCGGTGATCGTCACCGCCCGGCGCTGGCCGAAGTGGTTGAGTTCGCGCGGCGCCACCGTCTCGCTGACGCCGACCAGGTTGTCGAGAGAAACCATGCTGCCGTCGCGCCCGCGCACGTAGATCTCGCGGATGTCGTCGGGGTTGGTGCGGCCGGCGTCGGCGACCTGGACGATGACGTCGTACTGCTCGCCGTCGCGCTTGAAGCGGGTGACCTGGCGGCCGCCGAGCAGGGTTTCCAGCGTCCGCCCGATCGACTCGACCGGCACGCCCATGTCGGCCGCCTTGTCGCGCTTGACTTCGACCGACAGCTCGGGCTTGTTCAGCTTGAGGTCGGTATCGACATTGGTCAGCCCGGGGTTCTTGGCCAGTTCGGCGAGGAACTGGCTGGTCACCTGCTGCAACTCCTCATACGAAGCCGAGGTGACGATGACGAAATTGATCGGTCGTTCGCGCGGGCTCTGGCCGAGCGATGGCGGCGTCACCGGGAAGGCGAGCACGCCGGGGATGCCCATGAATTTCGGGAACAGTTCCCGGGCGATGTCCGGCGAGCGGCGGCTGCGCTCCTTCCAGTCGGTGAGGCCGACGAAGGAAATCCCCTGGCTGACCGTCGGGTTGCCGGCGACGACGAAGTAGCGCTCGACGTCCTTGGTCTGGCTGTAGATGCCCTCGATCTGGCGCGCGTACTTGTCGGTGTAGTCGAGCGTCGCGCCGTCCGGCCCGAGGAAGACGCCGAGGATGACGCCGCGGTCCTCGACCGGCGCCAGTTCCGACTTCAGCACGCCGAGCAGCGCGACGCAGGAGGCGGCGACGGCGACGAAACCGGCCATGACGATCCAGCGCCGCCCGAGTGCTGCGGTCAACACCCGTTTGTAGCCCGGAATTCAGCCAGTTCAGGAAACCCTCGATCAGTCAGGAAGGCCTTGCCGTGCTTTTCCTCGTGCTTCAAGAGCAGCGAGCACATCATCGGCGACAGGGTCAGCGCGACGAAGCCCGAGACCAGCACGGCACCGGCCAGGGTCAGCGCGAACTCGATGAAGAGCTTGCCGGTGCGCCCGGTCATGAAGGCCACCGGCGCGTAGACCGCCGCCAGCGTCAGCGTCATCGCGACCACCGCGAAGCCGATCTCCCGCGAGCCCTGCAAGGCGGCCTGCATCTTCGGCATGCCTTCCTCGATGTGGCGGTAGATGTTCTCCAGCATGACGATGGCGTCGTCGACGACGAGGCCGATGGCCAGCACCAGCGCCAGCAGGGTCAGCGTGTTGATCGTGAAGCCGAGCACGAACATGATGGCGAAGGCGCCGACCAGCGACACCGGGATGGTCACCAGCGGGATCAGCGTCGCCCGGAAGTTGCGCAGGAAGAAGAAGATGATCGCCAGCACCAGCAGGATCGCTTCGCCGATGGTCTTGAACACCGCTTCGATCGAGCGGTCGATGAAGATCGACGAATCGTAGGCGATGTTGACGCGCATGCCGGCCGGCAGTTCGCTGGTGATCTTGGGCAGTTCGGCGCGCAGCGCCTTCGACAGTTCGAGCGGGTTGGCGGTCGCCTGCTTGATGACGCCGAGCGCCACCGCCGAGCGCCCCTTGAAGCGCACCGAACTGCGTTCGGAAGCGGCGCCGATCTCGACGCGGCCGAGATCGGCGATGCGCACCGGGTAGCCGTTCACGGTCTTGACGACGATGGCGCCGAATCCTTCCGGCGTCGTCAGGTCGGTGTTGGCGACCACCGAGAATTCGCGCTCGCGGCTCTCGATGCGCCCGGCCGGCACCTCGATGTTCTGCTTCCTGAGCGCGTCCTCGACGTCGGCCGGGGTCGAACTGGTAGGCAGCCAGCCGGGCGCGGTCGAGCCAGACGCGCATGGCGAACTTGCGGTCGCCGAAGATGCGCACGTCGGCCGCCCCCGGCAGCGTCTGCAGGCGCGGCTTGACGATGCGGCTGGCGACGTCGGTGACCTCCAGCGCCGAATGCTTGTCGGACGAGAAGGCGAGCCAGATGATCGGGTTGGCGTCGGCCTCGACCTTGGCGATCACCGGCTCGTCGACCGCATCCGGCAGCTTGTTGCGCACCCGCGAGACGCGGTCGCGGACATCGGCCGCCGCCGAATCCGGCGCCCGTTCGAGCTTGAAGCGCACCGAAATCTGGCTGTTTTCGGCACGCGAGATCGAGGTGATGACCTCGACGCCCTCGATGCCGGCCAGCGAATCCTCCAACGGCTTGGTCACCTGCGATTCGATGATCTCGGCGGAAGCGCCGCGGTAGGTCGTGTCGACCGTCACCACCGGCTCGTCGATCTTCGGGTACTCGCGCACCGGCAGGCGCGTGTAGGAAACGATGCCGATCAGCATCACCACCAGCGACATCACGGTGGCGAAGACCGGCCGCTTGATGCAGACCTCGGAAATCCTCATTTGCCGTCCGCCGGCCTGGCCGCACCCATGCCCGCCATGCCGTCCGCGCCGGCAGCCGGGGCCGCGCCCTCGCCGACCGGCCGCACCGGGGCGCCGTCGCGCAGCTTGAGCTGGCCGGCGGTGACGACGATATCGCCGGCCACCAACCCGTCGACCACCTCGACCTGGGCAGCCCGGCGCACGCCGAGCCCGACCTTGGTGGCGACCGCCTTGCCGTCCACGACCTTGAACACCGTCGGCTGTGCGCCCGGCACGACCGCCTGCTCGGGCAGCATCAGCACGCCCTTGCGCTCGCCCAGGAGCAGGCGGACGCGGACAAACATGCCCGGCCGCAGCCGGCTGGCGGCGTTGTCCAGCCGCGCCCGGCTGGAAATCGCGCGGCCGTTCTGGTCGACCATCGGGTCGACCGCGTCGAGCACCGCGGCGAAGCGTTCGCCGGGCAGCGCGTCGCTCGTCACCTCGACCGTCTGGCCCTTGAGTACGCGGCCGAGGTAGGTTTCCGGCAGGCGGAAATCGACGCGCAAGGTGCCGATGTCCTCGATGTTGATCAGGTCCGCGCCTTCCTTGACGTAGTCGCCGACGCTGACATTGCGCAGGCCGACGATGCCGTCGAACGGCGCCTTGATCCGCATCCGGCCGGCCTTGGCCTCGGCGAGCTGGACGGCGGCCTCCTGCACCTTGAGTGCGGCCGACGAGTTTTCCAGCGCCTGCTGGCTGACGAATTTCTTCGCGACCAGTTCCTGGTTGCGCTTGTGGTTGCTCTGCGCCAGCGCCAGGTTGGCGCGCGCCTGCTGCAGCTCGGCCTCCTGCACCGCCGCGTCGAGCGCGATCAGCACCGCGCCGCGCGCGACGACGGCGCCGTCGCGGAAATTGATCGCGGCGATGCGCCCGGGCGTTTCCGGCCGCAGTACCACCGACTGGATCGACTTCAGCGTGCCGACGGCGCTCGCCTCGTCGGAGAAATCGGCGGCGTCGACCTTCGCCACCTCGACCGCGACCGCCATCGCGCCCGGCGGCGGCCCGCCGGTGGGCTTGCCGGCCCCTGCCGGGTTCCCCGCCGGCGCCCGGTTGGCCGTGTACGCGTACCAGCCCAGTCCCGCCAGTCCGGCCAGGGCCAGCGCGATGATGCCGATTCGGGTGTTTTTATTCATGCCTGTCGCCGTCTCAAAATACTGACCCGATGGTCAGTAAGGTCGTCATTGTATCTGCTTCGCGGCCGTGCCGGAAAGCCCGTCATCCCCCGCCCCCGCCGGAACCGCTGCGCCAGTCCGGAATCGCTGCCGGCAGCGCGTCGTCCTCGTCGAACGACGACTGGCAGGGGTTGTCGCCGAGCGGGCCCTTGGCGAGCAGCGCCACGCGCACCAGCACGACGCCGGCCTTGATCATGTCGAGATGCTCGGCCGCACCGCGCGAGAGGTCGATGACGCGCCGCTTGTGGCTCCAGTGCATGCGGTCATTGACCTTGACGATGGCGCAGCGGCCGTTATCGAGCCGGCGCACTGCCACCCAACTGCCGAGCGGAAAGCGGTTGCTCGCCGCGGTGAACCGGCGGGCATCGAAGACTTCGCCGGTCGCCGTGCGCCGGCCGTGGAAATCTCCGCCGTAGAAGCTGGCCGAACCGCTCAGGCCGCCCGCGGCGGACATGCTCAGCTCGGCTGTCTCGATTTCATCGCGCGCGCCGGGCGTCGCCTTGCGGGTTTTCGGCGCAACCGCCTTGGCGCTCGTCTTCTTGCTGCTCTTGCCCGCCGCCGGCCGCTGCTCGGCAGCCACCGGCCGGCCCGGCCAGGCTGAGCAGCAGGCCGCCGATCAGCGCGGCGGCCCAGCGCCGCCGCTCAGACCACGACGGTCTGCGCTTCGTCACCCTGCCGCGCCCGGATCTTGCCGATGCGATGGACCGTCTCGCCGGCCGCCGTCAGTTCGGCCAGCGCCGCCTCGGCATCGGTCGCGGCGACGACGATGACCATGCCGATGCCGCAGTTGAAGACGCGGTGCATCTCGTTCTCGGCGACGTTGCCTTCCGCCTGCAGCCAGTCGAACAGCCTGGGACGCGGCCAGGCGGCCTTCTCGAGTTCGGCGACGGTGTTTTCCGGCAGTACGCGCGGCACGTTCTCGAGCAGGCCGCCGCCGGTGATGTGGGCCATGCCCTTGACGTTGATCTTCTGCAACAGGGCCAGCACCGGCTTGACGTAGATGCGGGTCGGCGCCATGACGACATCGGCCAGCGTGCGCGCTTTTCCGTCAACCTCGTCGAAGGGCGCGTTCATGTCCGGCTGCGCGCGCTCGATCACCTTGCGCGCCAGCGAATAGCCGTTGGAATGCGCGCCCGACGAGGCGAGGCCGAGCACGACGTCGCCCGGCGCGATCGACTTGCCGTCGATGATCTTCGCCTTCTCGACGACGCCGACCGCGAAGCCGGCCAGGTCATATTCGCCGGCCGGGTACATGCCCGGCATTTCGGCCGTTTCGCCGCCGATCAGCGCGCAGCCGGCCAGTTCGCAGCCCCTGGCGATGCCGCCGACGACGCTCGCCGCCGTATCGACATCGAGCTTGCCGCAGGCGAAGTAGTCGAGGAAGAACAGCGACTCGGCGCCCAGCACCAGAATGTCATTGACGCTCATCGCCACCAGATCCTGCCCGACCGTGTCGTGCCGGTTCAGCTCGAAGGCCAGCTTGAGCTTGGTGCCGACGCCATCGGTCCCCGACACCAGCACCGGCTCCCGGTAGCGCTTCGGCACCTCGAACAGCGCGCCGAAGCCGCCGATGCCGCCGAGCACGCCGTCGCGCAGCGTCTTCCTGGCCAGCGGCTTGATGCGGTCGACGAGGGCATCGCCGGCATCGATATCGACGCCGGCGTCACGGTAGGAAAGGGAGGTATTCTGGGTCATGACCGGTCCGGTAGGTGGGCGGATGCTAAAATCCGACGCCTTGAAGAAGAATGTCATTTTACCCGATGCGCCAGCTGATTCTCGACCTGCTGCCGGAAAGCCCCCCGTCGCTCGACAATTTCGTGGCCGGCGGCAACGGCGAGACGCTCGCGGCGCTGACCGCGTGGCTGGCCGGCGGGCGCGCGGAGTCCTGCTTCTGCCTGTGGGGCGAGCCGGGCAGCGGGCGCACCCACCTGCTGCTGGCCAGCGGCTTGCCACGGGTCGACGCGGCCCTCGACCCGGCGCTGGTGTCGGCCCCTGCCGCCACCGACCAGTTGGCCGTCGACAATGTCGATGCGCTCGACGCTGCCGGCCAGATTGCCCTGTTCAACCATTTCAACCGCCTGAAGGCGGCCGGCGGCCGGCTGCTGAGCGCGGCCAGCCAGCCGCCTGCCCATCTTGCGCTGCGCGAGGACCTGCGCACGCGGCTGGGTTCCGGGCTGATCTACCGGCTGCACCCGTTGTCCGACCATGAAAAGGCCGCCGCGCTCGCCGCCCAGGCGAAGGAGCGCGCGCTCAAGCTGACGCCGGAAAGCATCGACTACCTGCTGCGCCACGCCCCGCGCGACATGCGCGCGCTGTCGGCGTTCGTCGTCGCGCTCGACCGCTACACGCTCGAACACAAGCGCGCCGTGACGCTGCCGCTGCTGCGCGACCTGCTGACCGAAACGCTGCCCCTGGACCTTTGACATGAACCTCGCCCTGTTCGACCTCGACAACACCCTCCTCGCCGGCGACTCGGACTTCGAGTGGGCGCAATTCCTGATCGGCAAGGGCGTCGTTGACCGCGAGGTGCAGGAGGCGAAGAACCTCCAGTTCTACGAGCACTACAAGGCCGGCACGCTCGACATCCACGAATTCCTCGCCTTCCAGTTGGCGCCGCTGGCCCGCCACCCGCGTGCCGAGCTCGACGCCTGGCACGCCGAGTACATGGAACGCCACATCCGGCCGTTGATCGGCGAGCCGGCGCGGGCGCTGGTGCGCAGCCACCTCGCCGCCGGTGACCTGTGCGCCATCGTCACCGCCACCAACAGCTTCGTCACCGGCCCGATTGCCCGTGAATTCGGCATCCCGCACCTGATCGCCACCGATCGCCGCGGTCGACCCGGAAAAAGGGGCGTTTTCCGGCAGTCCGTCCGGCATGCCGGCGTTCCGCGACGGCAAGATCGCCCGCGTCGAGAGCTGGCTGGAATCTCTCGGGCTGTGGTGGGGCAGCTTCGCCGACAGCTTCTTTTACAGCGACTCGCACAACGACCTGCCCCTGCTGGCCAGGGTGCGGACGCCGGTCGCCGTCGATCCGGACGCCACGTTGCGCCGGCACAGTGCCGGAATGGGCTGGAAGATCATCACTCTGCGGTAGAATTCGGCCTTTTACGCACCCCCGGGTGCTCACCGAACGGCAATTCGTGATCCGCAAGTTCATTTCCCGCGTCTTCAGCGGCCGGCGGGCCGCCGCCAGCCATCATGAGCCGGCGGTCATTCCCGTCTCCAGCCACGGCATCACCCGCGACCGCATCAGCAGCGGCAGCCGGCGCGTCTGCGAAACCCTGCAGGAACAGGGCCACAAGGCCTACGTCGTCGGCGGCGCGGTGCGCGACCTGCTGATCGGCGCCGAGCCCAAGGATTTCGACATCGCCACCGACGCCACGCCGGAGGAGGTGCGCCGCGCCTTCCGCCGCGCGCGCATCATCGGCCGCCGCTTCCAGATCGTGCATGTGATGATGGGCCACGAAACCATCGAGGTCACCACCTTCCGCGGCACGCTTGGCGAAGACACCAAGAAGGACGAGCACGGCCGCGTGCTGCACGACAACGTTTTCGGCACCCAGGCCGAGGACGCCGCCCGCCGCGACTTTGCCGCCAACGCGCTGTACTACGACCCGGTGACCGAAGCGGTCATCGACTACCACCACGGCGTCGGCGACCTCAAGCAGAAGACGCTGCGCATGATCGGCGAGCCGCGCGCGCGCTACCGCGAGGACCCGGTGCGCATGCTGCGCGCCGTCCGCCTCGCCGCCAAGCTCGGCCTGATCATCGACCCGGAAGCGCGCAAGCCGATCCGCGAGATGGCCGTCCTGCTCGAAAACGTGCCGGCCGCCCGCCTGTTCGACGAGATGCTCAAGCTGCTGACCTCCGGCCACTCGGTCGAGTGCATCACCCAGTTGCGCGACGAGGGGCTGCATCACGGCCTGCTGCCGCTGCTCGACGTCATCCTCGACCAGCCGATGGGCGAGAAGTTCGTCATGCTCGCGCTGGCCAGCACCGACGACCGGGTACTCAAGGGCAAGGGCACCTCGCCCGGCTTCCTGTTCGCCACGCTGCTCTGGCATGAGGTGCTGGCGCACTGGGACAAGATGAAGGCCGAGGGCGAGGCGAAGATTCCGGCGCTCTTCCAGGCGATGGACCACGTCCTCGACGTGCAGGCCGAGAAACTCGCGATCACCCGGCGCATCGCCGGCGACATCAAGGACATCTGGTCGCTGCAGCCGCGCTTCGAGAGCCGCGCCGGCAAGCGCCCGTACGGCCTGCTCGAGCAGCCGCGCTTCCGCGCCGGCTACGACTTCCTGTTGCTGCGCGCCGAATCGGGCGAAATCGACCAGGAACTGGCGGACTGGTGGACGCGCTTCCAGAATGCCGACGGCGAAGAGCGCGCCGCCATGCTGATGCCGGAGCAGGCGGGCGAACGCAAGCGCCGCCGCCGGCGGCGCAAACCGGCGGCCGACGGCGGGGTCGACCTCAGCCCGGCGGAATGACGGCCGCCTACGTCGCGCTCGGCGCCAATCTCGGCGATCCCGTCGCAGCCGTGCAGGCGGCCCTCGCGGCACTCGCCGGGCTGCCGGACAGCCGTGTCGTCCGCGCCTCGTCGCTCTACCGGACGGCGCCGGTCGGCCTCAGCAACCAGTCCGACTTCATCAATGCCGTTGCCGCCCTCGAAACCGCCCTCGCCCCCGAGGCGCTGCTCGACGCGCTGTTCGCCATCGAAGAGGGATTCGGCCGCGTGCGCGCCGCGAAGAACGGCCCGCGCACGATCGACCTCGACCTGCTGCTCCACGGCGACCTTGAACTGGCGCAGCCGCGCCTGACCCTGCCGCACCCCCGCCTGCACCTGCGCGCCTTCGTCCTCGTGCCGCTCGCCGAGATCGCCCCCGGCCTGCCCCTGCCGCGGCGCGGCAGCGTTGCCGCCTGGCTGCCGGCTGTGGCCAACCAGGGCATCGTCCGGCTGTGAACCTCTTCGGCCTTGCCGTCTTCGTTCCCTTCGTCGTCTTCCTACATCAGCCAGCCACTGAAACTTGACTACCTGTGTGCTGCTCTGTGTATCCTAGGCGCCGTCTATTTCGTGTTCCGGACGTAAAGCTCCCATGTCTGCACAAACCATCACCCGCCGGCTGACCCAGACCGACCTCGCCAGACTCTACCAGGCCGGCGAGAAGATCGCGATGTTCACCTGCTACGACGCCAGCTTCGCGCGCCTGCTCGACGGCGCCGGGGTCGACACGCTGCTGATCGGCGATTCGCTGGGCAACGTCATCCAGGGCCACGACACGACGCTGCCGGTCACCGTCGCCGACATCGCCTACCACACGGCGGCAGTCAAGCGCGGCTGCGACCGCCCCTTCGTCATCGCCGACATGCCCTTCGGCAGCTTCCAGGAGTCGCCCGAGCAGGCGTTCCGCAATGCCGTCACGCTGATGGCGGCCGGCGCGCAGATGGTCAAGCTCGAGGGCGGCCGCGAGATGGCAGCGACGGTCGAATTCCTGGTCCACCGCGGCATCCCGGTCTGCGGCCATGTCGGTCTGACGCCGCAGTCGGTGCATGCGCTGGGTGGCTACAAGGTCCAGGGCAAGGGCGAAGCCGCCGCGCAACGCCTGAAGGACGATGCATTGGCGCTGCAAAATGCCGGCGCCACGATGATCGTCCTCGAGGCCATCCCGGCCGTGCTCGCCGGCGAAGTGACGGCTCTGCTGCAGATCGTCACCATCGGCATTGGCGCCGGCAAGAACTGCTCCGGCCAGGTCATGGTGCTGCACGACGCCTTCGACATTCCGCCCGGCAAGAAAGCGAAGTTCGTCAGGAACTTCATGGACGGTGCCACCAGCATCCACGACGCCGCCTGCCGTGCCGTCGCTGCGGTCAAGGACGGCAGCTACCCCGACCTCGAACACACCTACGCCGCGTAAACCATCATGCACATCCATTCCGCCATCGCCGACCTGCGCACGGCGCTGAAGAACCGCGGCCGCGTCGTTTTCGTGCCGACCATGGGCAACCTGCACGCCGGCCACATCAGCCTGATGGAACAGGCGCGCGCCCACGGCGACACCGTCGTCGCCAGCATCTTCGTCAATCGCCTGCAATTCGGCCCGCACGAGGACTTCGACAAGTACCCGCGCACCTTCCAGTCGGACTGCGACAAGCTGGCCGCCGCCGGTGTCAACGTGCTGTTCGCCCCGACCGAGGCCGATCTCTACCCGGAACCGCAGGAATACTTCATCGAGCCGCCGGCCATCCAGAACGTGCTCGACGGCGAGTTCCGCCCCGGCCATTTCCGCGGCGTCGCCACCGTCGTGCTCAAGCTGTTCAATTGCGTCCAGCCGGACGCGGCGGTGTTCGGCAAGAAGGACTACCAGCAACTGATGGTGATCCGCAACATGACGCGGCAGATGGCGCTGCCGATCGCCATCGTCGGCGGCGAAACGGTGCGCGCCGACGACGGCCTGGCGCTGTCCTCGCGCAACGGCTACCTGAGCGCCGCCGAGCGCGCCGAGGCGCCGCGCCTGTATCGCCTGCTCAACGGCATCCGCGCTGCCCTCCGCGCCGGCGACCGCGACTTCGCCAGGCTGGAAAACGACGCCGTCGGACAGTTCACCGCAGCCGGCTGGCGGACCGACTATGTTGCAGTGCGGCAACAGTCCGACCTGGCCGTGCCGCAGGACGCGCGCGCGCCGCTCGTCGTCCTCGTCGCCAGCCGGCTGGGAACGACGCGCCTCATTGATAACATTGAGGTTTGACAGCCTTTCCGGTCACGAAAAAATCACGAAAACGTGACAAAAAGACCGGTTGACAGGGGGGACGATGCGGCTACAATGCGCTTCCCCACCATCTGGATGAGTGAAACCATGCAGAGAACGATGCTGAAATCCAAGTTGCACCGCGTGACGGCGACACATGCCGACTTGCACTACGAGGGTTCCTGTGCCATCGACGAAGACCTGCTCGAAGCTGCCAACATCAGGGAATACGAACAGATCGACATCTGGAACGTTAACAACGGCGAGCGTTTCACCACCTATGCCATCCGCGCCGAGCGCGGCTCGGGCGTCATCTCCGTCAACGGCTCGGCCGCCCGCCGCGCCGCACCGGGCGACATCCTGATCATCGCCACCTTCGCGGTCTATAACGAGATCGAACTGGCCAAGTACGAACCGGACCTGATCTACGTCGATTCGCAGAACCGCATCACCCGCCACGGGCACCGGATCCCGACCCAGGCCGCCGCCTGACCCGGGCCGTGGCCGGCGTCACCGATAAACCCGCTGCGGCGGGTTTTGTTTTTTGCGGATCTCGCGCCGGTCACCGTGTTCAGGGAACTGCCCGCCACGGGCGACGCGTTGCGCCGGCAGCAGGCGCGCAACTTCATGATGAATACGCTGAACGCCTTCGTCGGATCGCTGGGTGCCAGTTCGCTGCTCGACGTGCTCTAGGCTTCCGCCGGCGCCGCTCGCGGCTTGCGCGGGCGCGGCGCACGGACTGGACGCTTTCTCGCCGGCGCCTCCGGCTCGCCGGCCGCCGGTTCGGCAGCCGGCGCGAGCGCGGACGGTTCCGGCGCGGCAACGACTTCCGGCACCGCTTCTGCCGGCACCGCCTCGGCCTGGGCTGGCTCCTTGCGCGTGCGGCCGCCCCGGCGGCGGGGCGCACGCGCCGGCGCACCCTCGCGCGCCGGCGATGCTTCCCCGCTTTCCGGCGTCTCCGGCAGGTCGACCGCGGCAGCCGTTACACTATCGCCGGCAGCCGCTTCCGCTTCGGCCGGACCCGGCTGGGCGCGGGTCACGAAGGTGCCGGACTTCTCGTCCCGCCCCACCGCGAGCAGGCCGCGACTGGCCGCCTCTTCGAGCAGGTTGCCGAAGGTGCGGAAGCCGAAATAGGTTTCGTTGAAGCCGGGGTTGCGCCGCTTGATCACTTCCTTGAGTACCGACGCCCAGACGCGCTCGCCATCGCCGCGCACGGCAATCAGGTCGGCGAAGGTCGCCGCCGCCAGCTCGACCGCCTTGGTCTTGCGCGCCTCGACCTTCTCGGTGCGCTTGCTTTCCTCGTCCGGCGAGCGCTTCTCGCGCCCGCGGCGCTGGGCCGCGCGCAGCGCGTCGCTGTCGCGGACGAGGTCGTCGTAGTAGATGAATTCGTCGCAGTTGGCGATCAGCAGGTCGGAGGTCGACTGCTTGACGCCGACGCCGATTACCTGCTTGGCGTTCTCGCGCAGTTTCGAGACCAGCGGCGAGAAGTCGGAATCGCCGCTGATGATGACGAAGGTGTCGACATGCGACTTGGTGTAGCAGAGGTCGAGCGCATCGACGACGAGGCGGATGTCGGCCGAGTTCTTGCCCGACTGGCGCACGTGCGGAATCTCGATCAGCTCGAAGTTGGCCTCGTGCATCGTCGCCTTGAATGCCTTGTAGCGGTCCCAGTCGCAATAGGCCTTCTTGACGACGATGCTGCCCCGGGCGAGCAGGCGCTCGAGCACCGGGCGGATATCGAACTTCTCGTACTGGGCATCGCGCACGCCGAGGGCGATGTTCTCGAAATCACAAAAAAGGGCCATGCTGGCATTGTCGGCGGGTGTGGCCATGGGTAACTCCAGATCATCGAGCGCCCAGTATACCGGCAGATATCCCGGACCGTCGGCCTATCCCTGCCCCGGAAGATTCGCCGATCGAAAGCCGGCGACGATGCGCGGCTATAATGCACGCTCAACAAGCCTCTCGCCACCCATTACCCACAATGAAATTCTTTTCCCGTCTCATTCTTGTTGTCGTCCTCGTGCTTTCCGGCTGTTCCGAGCCTGTCAGCTTCAAGGCAACGGACATCTCCGGAGTCGATTGGGGAAAAGACTTCAATCTGACCGATCACCAGGGCCAGCCACGTCGCCTGAACGACTTCAAGGGCAAGGCTGTCGTATTGTTCTTCGGCTACACCCAATGCCCGGACGTCTGCCCCACCACGCTCGCCACGATGCGTGATGCAATAGGGCTGCTGGGCCCGGATGCCGGCCGCGTCCAGGTGCTTTTTGCCACCCTTGACCCGACCCGTGACACGGCGGAATTACTGGCTCAATACGTGCCGGCGTTTCACCCAGGCTTCATCGGTCTGCGTGGCGATGAAGCGGTCACTGCGGCACTGGCCAAGGATTTCAAGGTCTTCTACACCAAACAGGCAGGCACCACTCCTGAAACCTACAGCATCGACCATTCCACCGGCAGCTATGCATTTGACCCGCAGGGCCGACTTCGGCTGTTGCTCCGCCACGGCGAAACGCCTGCCAACGTCGCTGCCGATCTGAAGCTGCTGCTGGCCGGCAAGTAACATATTCTGGACACTCCCCATGAAATTCGCTCTCGCTCTGCTCGCCTTCCTGTCTTTGCCTGCCGCCGCCGCACCACTCACCCCCGCAGAAATCAATCTGGACATCGGCACCCCTCCGGTGATGGTCGCCAAACATACGCTGGCCCAGCGTTCATCAAGACTGGTCCGCTTCTATGAGCCCGGAATCATCGGCCTCGGTAACGATGGCATGGTCAAAATGCGCGATGACAGCCGGCTCACGCTGGCGCAACGGCAAATTGCCGGAAAGCTGATCGACCAGGAAAACCCCGAGCGCAATTCGCTGATTTTTGCGCTGGCTGAAGCGCATGGCGGGCAACAAACGGAGCCCGCCGTTCGCGTCGCCCAGATAAAGCGCTGGAAGGAGCAATTCCGCTCGGGCTGGTGGATAGAGGACGCGCAAGGCGTCTGGTACAAGAAGCCCTGATCCGGGTTCAGCCGGCAACCATGCGGCATCTTGCCGCAACCCGCCGCGCAAGCACACCGCTATAATTTCCCTTCCCGTCTACATCAACAAGGAGTACGGCTTGAAAGCTATTCGAACTCACCTGACGATCGCCCTGCTCACCCTCGCGTCCGGCACGGCACTGGCGGCCGATATCGACGTCAAGGAGCCGTGGGTACGCGGCACCGTCACCGGCCAGCCAGCAACTGGCGCCTTCATGGAAGTCACCAGCAAAGGGGGCGCGGCAATTATTGGCGCCAGCAGCCCGGTGGCTGGCATTACCGAAATTCACGAGATGAAAATGGACGGCGGCGTGATGAAAATGCGCGCCATTTCACGCCTCGACCTGCCTGCCGGGAAGCCGGTGAAGCTCGCGCCCGGCGGCTATCACGTCATGTTGATGGACCTCAAGCAGCCGCTCAAGAAAGGCGACCTGGTGCCATTGACCCTCAAGCTCGAGGGCAAGGACAAAGCCGTGGAAACCGTCGAGATCAAGGCCGAGGTACGTGATTTGACTACCAGCGTACCGGCAGCGAGCGACCACAAGCACTAAGCCGGGCTGATTTCTCGGAACATCGCAAGCTGGGGCTGGTAGCGAAACTACCGGCCCTTCTTGTTGTCCGGCTTCATCTGCGCAACAGGGTGACGATAGCCGCCAGCAGGCCAGCAGCGCACACGCCGTGGCTGACTGCCAGCCACAAGTTGAAACCACTGAGAACCGTCAGCACGCCCAGGCCGATCTCGACGAGCAGCAAGAACAGTACGAGCCTTGCCGCATGTCGCGTGGCGTCATGAGCCAGCGCCCGCACCCCGGCAATGCCAAGAAGCAGAAACGTGCTCACCGCGCTGTAGCGATGCAGCAAATGCAGAGTGACCCCGCCAGGATCACCTGGCTGCGGCGCCCCCGCCAACTTGACGAACGGGTTGAGCGCTGCCCAGCCTTCGCTCGACGGCCACCACATCCCGTCGCAATGCGGCAGCGAAGTGCAGGAGACTGTGGCGTAACTGGCGCCAATCCACGCCCCCAGCATCACCGTCACTGACAATGACGCCACCCCCAGGCGCAACAGGAGGCCGGGCGGGCTTGCCGTTTCCCGAATCGAGCGTCGGGCTGGCAGCCAGCGCCACCCGCCATGAGAAGGTGAGCAATCCAAAGCCGCCCATGATGTTCAGGAAGTTGACCAGCGGCAAACGGGGATCGGAACTCCAGATGCCAAGCGCGGAGAGAGTCAGCATCAGCAGCAGAAGCAGCGTGGCGTAGCTGGCGGCCGGCTGTATCGGCTGCGGACGCAGGCAGTGCCAGAGCAGAAAACAGGCCAGGAGCAGGTTGACCGTCGCCGTGATACGGTGCACCAGCCGGACAAACCCGTACTGCGGCGCGCGTGGCTCACTGGCCAATAACTGCCCGTAGCACGCCGGCCAATCCGTGCAGCCCAATCCGGCGCCTTCGAGTCGTATGTACGCACTCACCAGAACAACCAGCAGCGAAAGCACCGCAAGGAGCAGCGCCACAGTCCGGATTTTTTGCAAACGGGCGTGATCGGTCGCCATCAGGCGCTGCTGCCGGATACACGGGCAACACGCAACTCGTGGTTAAGCCAGAGCAGAATACCGAAAACGACCATTGAACCGCCTTGATGCGCGGCACCGAGCGCGACCGGGACCGCCAGAACAAGCGTCACGATACCGAGTGCGATCTGCACGGCAAGCGCGCCAAGCAAGAGGGTCGCGGCCAGGCGCGCCCGGCCTGAAACGGCTGCCGAGCGTACCTTCAGCCAGAACCACGGCACCAGGAACGCCAGTACCCAGGCGCCCAGACGGTGATCGAACTGCACCATGGCCATGTTGTTGAAGAAATTCAGGTACCACGGGTCGAGAATGAAGCTCTCCGGCGGCAGCACGTGGCCGTTCATCAACGGGAAGGTGTTGTAGGCCTTGCCGGCGCGTATTCCGGCGACGAAGCCGCCGGTGATGACCATATAGAACACCAGGACGGCCAGCCAGAATCCCGTTCGCTGCAGCCCCCGCAACGTGGCATCGGCCGTCACCCGTGCGCGCTCGCTCCACAGGCCAAGGGCGACCCACATCATCGCGATGAAGATCACGAAAGCCAGCGACAGATGCGCCGTCAGGCGGTACTGGCTGACGCGGGGATCATCGACCAGGCCGCTCTTGACCATGTACCAACCCATCGCACCTTGCATTCCGCCGAGCAGGAAAATCCCGAGCAGTTTTGGAATCAGCGGCGGGTCGAGCTTTCGCCGCAATAGAAAGTAGGTAAACGGCACCAGGAAGACGACACCGATCAGTCGCCCCAGCACCCGATGCCAGTACTCCCAATAGAAGATGAACTTGAATTCTTCCAGCGACATCTGGTGATTCACCTTCTGGTATTCAGGCGTCTGCTTGTACTTGTCGAAGGTTTCGTCCCATTCGGTCTGATTGAGCGGCGGGATGATGCCGACAATCGGCTTCCATTCGACGATCGACAGGCCGGAATGAGTAAGGCGCGTGACGCCACCGACCACAAGAATCGCGAATACCATGGTGCTGCAGGCAAAAAGCCAGATTGCGATCTGTCGGCGGACGGACAAATCGGCAGAACCATTCAGGGAGGGTGTCGAGCGGATCATCATGGGTTCCGGTGATTTTTCGGCGCCGATTATATGTGAGAAGTTGCGGACACGTCGCCAGCCTTGACAGCATGTGACAGTTTGTCGCAGATCTTGACACAAATCATATTTTCGAGCGCCTGCCGTCGGTAGCCTTCCGGCGGTAGCCTTCCGGTCATTTGATCCGGTATTTCGGGTTCTAATTTTCGGGTAATCAACCGTGTGCAACACGCACCAACAACGGAGGAGAAAAGCATGGCCAACGACGACGACATCCCCTTCATGCAGAAGTTGCTGGACAACCACTTCCTGCTTCTGTTCCTCGGCGTGGCGTCCCCAATGCTGCTCTATATACTGTGGGGCATCATCGACATCATGAACGTGCCACTCGCCAAGTAACTCATCAATCAAAGGGAGAAGAAAATGAGTGCAATCCTGCCGCCAACAAACCGACTCTGGTGGAAAGAATCCATTGCAGCGGTTGAATGGGTGTGGATCGGTATCGCTTTCGTATGGGGCATGATCATGTTCGGCATGATGCTCTATTGGCACATCTTCGGTAAGCAGAACCTCTCGAACGAGGTCTACAAGACTACTCCCGAGATGTTTGCCGCCAAGGCCGAGAAGTTCATCGCCGAGAACACCGTCCGTATTGAAACAGGCCTGAATGGAGAGGAAATCCCGGTTGCCAAGATTCCGGCCGGTGGTGAGGGTTACCTGATCGCCCGCCTGTGGAACTGGTACCCGACCCTCGAACTGGAAGCCGGCAAGGAGGTCAAGATCCATCTTTCCTCGATGGACTACAACCACGGTTTTTCGCTGCAGCCGGTCAATATCAACATTCAGGTCATCCCCGGCTATGAGCATGTGGTCAGGATGACACCGACCAAGGCAGGCACCTACGCCATCGTCTGCAACGAATACTGCGGCATCGGTCACCACTCGATGCTTGGCCGTATCTACGTCAAATAAGAGGGACACAGATGGCCACTACTTACCGTACCTGCCCGATTTCCGGGCTGCAATTCGAGAACCACGCCGAAAAGCTGATGCGCTGGAACGCGGTCGCCGGCGTGCTCTGGCTGCTGGTTGGCGGCATCACGGCGCTGCTCGTCATCCTGACCCGCTGGCCGGCAATCAAGCTCCTGCCGGCCGATCAGTTCTACACGATCCTCACCGCCCACGGCATCGACATGCTGATCCTGTGGATCCTGTTCTTTGAAATGGCGGTTCTCTACTTTGCCTCATCGACGCTGTTGCGATGCCGGCTGGCGACACCCAAGGTGGCGTGGCTCGGCTTCTGGCTGATGGTCATCGGCGGCATCATGACCAATGTCGCCATCTTCCAGGGCGGGTCGAGCGTGATGTTCACCTCGTATGTCCCGATGCAGGCCGCACCACACTTCTACCTCGGCATCATCCTGGTCGCCGTCGGCGCGCTGCTCGGCACCGCGGTGTTTTTCGGGACGCTGGTTGTCGCCAAGAAAGACAAGACCTACACCGGTTCGCTGCCGCTGGTTGTTTTTGGCGCGCTGACCGCCGCGATCATCGCCACCTTCACGATCCTGGCCGGCGCCGGCATCCTGATCCCGACCTTCTTCTGGTCGATCGGCCTGATCAAGGAAATCGACGCCCAGTTGTACCGCATGGTCTGGTGGGGTCTGGGCCACTCGTCGCAGCAGATCAACGTCGCCGCTCACGTCTCGATCTGGTACCTGACCGCCGCCGTCATTTTCGGCGCCAAGCCGCTGTCGGAAAAAGTGTCGCGCTTCGCCTTCCTGCTCTACATCCTCTTCCTGCAGCTCGCCAGTGCGCACCACCTGCTGTCCGACCCCGGTATGAGCGCGGAGTGGAAGGTGCTCAACACCTCCTATTTCATGTATTTCGCGGTGATGGCCTCGATGATCCACGGCTTCACGGTCCCCGGCGCCATCGAAGCGGCACAGCGGCGCAAGGGTTTCACCAACGGCCTGTTCGAATGGCTGCGCAAGGCGCCCTGGGGCAACCCGGTATTCTCCGGAATGTTCATCTCGCTGGTCAGCTTCGGTTTCCTCGGCGGCATCTCGGGTGTCGTTCTCGGTACCGAACAGATCAACATGCTGATGCACAACACCTTCTACGTTCCGGGTCACTTCCACACCACCGTGGTCACCGGCACGACGCTGGCGTTCATGGCGATCACCTATCTGCTGGTCCCGGTGCTGTTCCGCCGCGAGATGATCCTGCCCAAACTGTGCCAGATTCAGCCCTACCTGTTCGGCATCAGCATGTCCATCCTCGGTCTGGTGATGATGGGCGCCGGTACGTTGGGCGTTTCCCGCCGTCACTGGGACATGGCCTTCTCGGGCGCACCGTTCCAGTATGAGTGGCCGGGTGCCGCCTACCTGATGATGGGCCTGACCGGCATCTTCGGTGTCATCGCGGTCATTGGCGGCGGACTCTGGATCCTTCTGGTCGTCGGTTCCCTGCTCTTCGGCAAGAAACTCGATGGCGGCAAGGTTTCCGACAAGCCGACGCCGATCCCGGCGAATCCGATTGCCCAGGCTGCATCGCATTCGGGCAGCGACGAACACGTCGGTGTACCGGGCACGGTGGTACTGGCCGGGCTGCTGTTCGTCTGCTTCGTCCTTTACTACTTCGTGAACTGGAAGTATCTGTCCGAAGTCTGGCTGTTGAGCTAATCTGGCTGGCTCCCCGCGCCAAAGGCGCGGGGACCTGCCTCAATCGGGCTTGGCGCTCAGGCCCGATTCAAGCAGGTTTCACCCGGGTATAACCATTCAAGTACGACGCCCCAAGAACTTATGCAATCGACGCTACCGCCCAACAGGACTTCCGGTTTGCCCATCCGCGCCATTCTGAGCCTGTTCAAGCTGCGCATTGGCGTCGTCATCACGTTTACGGCGCTTGCCGGCCTGGCGGTCAGCCCCGGCGCCAGTCTCACCTGGATGCAGCTGATCGTGCTGACGCTTTCCGTCCTGGTCTCGTCGGCCAGTGCCGGCGCCTTCAACCAGTACTACGAGCATGACCTGGACCCGCTCATGGCGCGCACCAGGACACGGCCGTTCGTCACCGGCGAGATCAAGCACGGGCCCATCTGGCTGGTCATCATCGCGGCCTTGACGGTGCTCTCCGTCGGTGCCGCGTGGATTGCGCTCAATGCCTGGTCGGCCCTGTTCGTCTTTCTTGGTGCCTTCTTTTACGCCATCGTCTACACCGTCTGGCTCAAGCGTCGCACCTGGCTCAACATCGTTTTTGGCGGACTGGCCGGCAGTTGGGCTGTCCTGGCTGGCGCAGCCGCTGCCGATCCGCAACTGGGTGCAGTACCGCTTGCCCTTGCTTTCGTCCTCTTCCTGTGGACGCCGCCGCACTTCTGGAGCCTGGCGATCGCCTTCAAAGAAGACTACAAGGCAGCGCGGGTACCGATGCTGCCGGTCGTCGTTGGCGACCAGCGCGCAGCGCAGATCATCTTCTACAGCACGCTGGCTCTGGTTGCAGCATCATTCCTGCCGCTGGCCTTCGGGCTGGGCCTGATCTACGCCATTGGGGCAGCAACCGGTGGATTCCTGTTCATCCAGAAGGCATGGCGCCTGGCCCAGGAACCGACCCGCAAAACTGCGATGGCCTGTTTCTTTTCCTCGCTGATTCAACTTACCCTGGTTCTGCTGGCGGCGATTGTCGACGCCCGCCTTTGATTCCGGCGACTCGTGGAGATTCCTGCGTTTTTTCGTATCGCGCTGATTACAGCCGTTTTTCTGGCTGCCGGCACGTTGCTGGCTGCCGATGCTGCAGACGAGAAGCCCAAACTCACCGCGCGACCGCAGGGCCTCAATACCGGGATAGCGCTTACCACGCTGGATGAGAAAACAGCCTTCGAACGCTCGCAGAGTGCGATTGGCAAACAGGTTGGCGATTTCGTCCTGCTCGACCGCCAGGGCAAACCTGTGGAACTCTCGCGCTATCGCGGAAAGCCTCTGCTGGTCAGCTTCATCTACACGGCCTGCTTCCAGGTCTGCCCGACCACCACCCGCAATCTGCAGAAGGCCGTGCAGAACACGGTCAGCGTTCTCGGCGCCGACCGGTTCAACGTGATCAGCATCGGCTTCAACCAGCCGTTCGATTCGCCCCAGGCGCTCAAGGACTTTTCGGTGCAGTACGGCATCAGCCTGCCCAACTGGGAATTCCTCAGCCCGTCGGCGGCGATACTCGACGACCTCACCGCCAACTTCGGTTTCAGCTACGTCGCCACCCCCGCCGGTTTCGACCACCTGAACCAGGTCACGATGGTCGATGCCGAAGGCAAGATCTTTCGCCAGGTCTATGGGGAGAAATTCAACGCCTCGGACCTGGCCGAGCCCCTCAAGGCGATGATCGCCGGCGCCGCCATCCCGCCGGAGACCAGTACATTGAAGGAAATCATGGAGCGGGTGAGGATTCTCTGTTCAGTCTATGACCCGGTAACCGGCAGATACCGTACCAACTACTCCGTGTATTTCATGATTGCCGGCTTCCTGACCTTCACCGGATTCACCATCTATCTCGGTTTCCATGTCTGGACCAACCGGCGCCGCCGCGTGACGCCGGCGGCCTGACGCATCATCCGCGAACCGGCCCGGTTCGGCAAAAAGGTCATCTTTTCGCACGACGGATTACCCGCCGGCGCATCTCCGAACAGACTCCCCGTAGCCAGTATCCGAGGGCTTTTGTCGGACTTGATATGCGTCAAGCCACTATTTTGGCCCCAGATATATAATTTTCGGCTAATGCTTTGACGCCCCGAAGTTCTTTGGACACATCAGGTGAGTTTGCATAGTTCTGTTCGCAACAACACACACACGGTGCTTCAGCGGATCGAAGAGGCTTTTGATGCGCCATTCGGGGGCGCCAACAACCCGTTGCGCCATCTCGGCGCGATGGGCTTGTACCTGCTGTGGATCGTCGTCGGCACCGGGCTCTACCTCTACACCGTGCTCGATATCAGCATCACCGGCGTCTACGATTCGATCGGCTACCAATCGCTGGAACTGTGGTATTTCGGCGGCATCCTGCGCAGCCTGCATCGCTACGCGTCGGACGCCTTCGTTCTGGTCATGGTGCTGCACCTCATCCGCGAATGGGCCTATGGCCGTTACTACGGATTCCGCTTCTACTCCTGGATCACGGGCGTACCACTGATCTGGCTGGTTTACGCGTCCGGCATCGGCGGCTACTGGATCGTCTGGGACCAGGTGGCCCAGTTCTCGGCCACCGCGACAACCGAACTCCTCGACTGGCTACCCATATTCAGCGAACCGGCGGCGCGCAATTTTCTCGCGCCGGACTCGATCAACGATCGTTTCTTCACCATGCTCGTCTTCATCCACATCGGAATACCGCTGCTGCTGATCCTCGGCCTCTGGGCGCACGTTCATCGCATCAGCCTGGTGGATTACCTGCCCTCGCGGCAATTGATGCTGGGAACCATGGCGGCTCTGCTTCTGCTCGCCCTGGTCAGACCGGCCCTCAGCGATGCCCCCGCCAATCTCGCGCTCACACCCGCCGAACTTCGCCTTGACTGGTTCATATTATTCATCCATCCGCTGACTGACATCAGTTCACCCGCCTTTGTCTGGACGCTGCTGTTCGCCGTCACCGCCCTGCTCTTCATCCTGCCGTTCCTGCCCCATCCGAAGGCCGAACCAGTCGCGGTGGTCGATGCCGCCAACTGCAGCGGCTGCAGCCGCTGCCATGTGGACTGCCCGTACGCCGCAATAACGATGGAGCCGCATCCGCACCGCCCGGGCTTCAAGATCGCCGTTGTCGATCCCGATCTCTGCGCGAGTTGCGGCATCTGTGCCGGCTCCTGCCCCTCGTCGACGCCTTTCCGCCGTCAGGAACAGTTGTTGACCGGCATCGACATGCCGCAGCAAACGGTGAACGGCCTCCGCCAGCACCTTGAAGATGCGCTTGCCGGACTCGAAGGACCCTCCAGGATAGTCATCTTCGGCTGCGACCGTGGCGCCGACGCCAAGGCGCTGGCCGCTCCCGACACCGCCGTCATCAGTCTGATGTGCACGGGCATCCTGCCCCCGTCGTTCGTCGAATATGCGCTGCGTGGCGGCGCCGACGGGGTCATGCTGACCGGTTGCCGCAGCGGCGGTTGCGATTTTCGCCTCGGCGACCGGTGGACCGCGGAGCGCATGACCGGCCAACGCGAACCGCGCCTGCGCAGCAAAGTCCCTCTCGCCCGGCTGCAACTGGTTTTTGCGTCCCGCAACGACGGCAAGATCCTGGCTGCTGCCTTGCAGGAATTCAGGACACGAATCGAATCCCGGGCACCTTCCGACGGCCCATTGCCACCCTACTTCCGGAGAACTTCCCATCATGCTTAAGCCCGCCGCCATTGTCGGTCAGGTGATCCTTTACGGTGCATTTGCGGCCTTCATCGGATATTTTGCGACCTCGCCGAAATACCGGCAGATTCCCGATGACGTCGCCCTGATCAAGCTGTCGATCAGCCACCTCGGCGATCGCGAATGTCGCAAGCGGACCCCGGAAGAGCTGCAGAAGCTGCCCCCCAACATGCGCGCGCCGATGGACTGCCCGCGTGAACGCTCCGACATCAATCTCGAAGTCGACATCGATGGGCAACCCGCCTTCCGGACGGTGATGCATCCGACCGGCGTCTACAAGGATGGCGTTTCCACGGTCTACAAGCGCTTCGAGGTGAAGGCCGGCACGCATCAGGTGGCGGTACAGAATGAACGACAACCTGGTCAAGCCAGGCTTCAATTTCGTCAAGGAAGAACAAGTCACGCTCAAGCCCGGGCAGGTCATGGTGATCGACTTCAACCCGGACAAGGGCGGCCTCTTCTTCAAGTAGCGCGCCGTTCGGACAGCACCCAACACGATTCGTCTCTCCCTACTCTCCTGAGCGGACACAAACCATGGTCAAACTTCTCCAACAGATCCTGCGCTGGTTTTTCATGCGCATCGAGAACATTTTCAATGTGGCCTTCGGCGACAAGCTGAACCCCTTCTATCACCTCGGCACCATCAGTTTCTGGCAGTTCTGGCTGCTGGTAGGGACCGGCCTCTATCTCTACATCTTTGCCGAAACGGGAATCAACGACGCGTACCAGTCGGTCGAACGCATCACCCACAACCAGTGGTGGGCCGGCGGCATCATGCGCAGCATCCACCGCTACGCCACCGACGGCATGATCCTGACCATGATCCTGCACCTGCTGCGGCACTTCGCCTACGATCGCTATCGCGGCTTCCGCTCCTTCTCGTGGCTTACCGGTGTCGCCCTGATCTGGCTGGTCTACATCGCCGGCGTCAACGGCTTCATGCTGGTGTGGGACAAACTGGCGCAATTCGTCGTCATCGCCACGGCCGAGTGGTTCGACGTGCTGCCGATGTTCAACGGCACGCTGATCCGCAACTTCCTCTACCTCGAAAGCGTCAACAGCCGACTGTTCACCCTGCTCGCCTTCGTTCACATCGGCGCGCCGCTGATCGTCGTTATCATCATGTGGATTCACGTCCAGCGCGTGCCGCGCGCCCACATCAATCCGCCGCGCCCGATCTCGATCGCCGTAACGCTGATGTTCGTCGTTCTTGCCCTGGTCAAGCCCATTCTCAGCCAGGGCGGCGAGGCGGACATGTCGGTCGTGCCCACCAACATCGACTTCGACTGGTTCGAACTGCCCGTCCTGGCACTCGTCTACGTCACCAACCCGCTGCACCTGTGGTTCTGGGTGCTCGGGCTGACCGGGTTGCTGTTCCTTGTCCCGTGGCTTCCACCCAAGCGGCGCGGCGCCGCCAAGGAGCAGACCAGCATCACCTTCCATCCCGACCACAAGGCGGTCACCGCCCGCTTCGGCGAAACACTGCTCGACGCCGGACTGCGTCAGGACATCAACCTGCCCTACGAGTGTCGCAACGGCGGCTGCGGCGCCTGCAAGTGCACGGTTCTGGCCGGCAAGGTCGATCCCGGCCTCTACCAGCCCAGCGCCCTGTCGGCTGAGGAACTGGCGCAAGGCAAGGTGCTGTTGTGCTGCGCCACCGCCATCGATGACGCGGAAATCGAGTACGAGGCCGCTGCGCCGGTCAAGGCGTTCAAGGAGTATCGGGCCCGCGTCGTCAAGTTGGAGAAGCTCACCTACGACGTCATGCGCGTTCTCCTCAAACTGCCTGAAGGACAGCAGATCGCGTTCAAGGCCGGCCAGTACATCAATATCATTCTCGACGACGGCCAGCGGCGCGCCTTCTCGTTTGCCAACCCGCCGCATGAGGCGGAGTTCGTCGAACTCCAGATCCGCCTGATGAAGGGGGGACTGTTCACCACCCACGTCTTCGAAAAGATGAAGGAAGGTGACGAAGTCCGCTTCGAAGGCCCGATCGGCGACTTCTCGCTGCGCGAATCGCAGCGGCCCATCGTCTTCGTCGCCGGCGCCACGGGCTTCGCCCCGGTCAAGAGCATGGTCGAGGATGCCTTCAAGCGCGGCCTGAAGCGCGAAATCCATCTCTACTGGGGTGTCAAACAACTGCGCGACCTCTACCTGCCCGAGCTGCCGCAGCAATGGGCGCGCGACCATGCCAACTTCCACTTCATCCCCGTACTCTCCGACCCGGCACCTGAGGACGTCTGGAACGGTCGCACCGGCCTGGTGCACGAGGCCATCCTCGAAGACTTCCCGGAACTCAAGGGGCACGAGATCTATGCCTGCGGTTCGGTTCGAATGGTCGAGGCGATCTTCCCCTTCCTCAAGAGCCACGGTGCGGAAGATGGCGCCTGTTTCTCCGATGCGTTCACCGTATCGGCGCGTTCGATGGCATTCCAGCCGCGCGGAAAGTAGTTCGGCGAGATACGCGCCTGCATGGACACGCAAAAGAGCCGCTGCACCCGATGGTGCGGCGGCTCTTCCTGCCTTTACGGCCCGATCAGGCGGCGCAGGATCGGCTCAAGCGACTCTTCATCGATGCGCCCCAGGCGGGTCATTTCGATCCGTCCGTCACGACCGATGACCACCGTGTACGGCAGCCCCTTCACCTGCAGGCCCGGCGTCGCGGCAGCAGGGCTTGCCACCAGCACGGGATAGGAAACCGGTGTGGTCCTGACGAAGGCCGCCAGCTTCTCGGCGTCGTCGAGACCGATTCCGACGAACTGCACACCCCAAGCGGCGTAGTGGCTGTTCATTCGCGAGAGAGCCGGCATTTCGTCAACACACGGCTTGCACCAGCTTGCCCAGTAGTTGACCACCAGAACCTTGCCTCGCCACTGGGCAAGCGGCTGCGGACGACCGTCAAGATCGGGCAAATTCAGCGCAAAAATGGCGTTGACCGCAACCTTGGCCTCTTCCGGCGTCAACGTCTGCGCGGAGATCAGCCCGGGCGGACGACCAACGGACTCCGGGCTGGTGTGATTGAGCAGCCGATACCCGAGCAGACCGACGGTCAGCAGTGACGCCACGCCGGCCGCAATGGCGACGCGCAGCGCGGTCTGCTCTTTCATCCTGTCTTCCGCCCCGACATGGCTTTCAGGCAGATCACGACGAACATCAGGCCGCCGATCACGGCGATCAGCCCACCCAGCCCCATCATGCCCATGCCGATTTTCTGCTCCAGATAGACGAATGCCTGATCCGCTCCGGCCATCTTGCGCTGCATGCCGTAGCCACCCGACCAGGCCAGCCCGACTACGTGAATCAGCTGACCGCCACCATAAACGTAGGGCTGCCAGACCGCCATGCGGCCTTCCACCTTGGCGAAACCCAACATCGGCAGCAGCACATAGGCCAGCCCCATGAAGGCCAGTGTGACGCCGACCGTCGATCCATGATAATGCGCGGGAACGACGACGTCGGCACCCTGGATCATGTAACCCAGCACGCCACCCAGCGCAAACAGGGCGAAGGAAGCGACGAAAGCGGACTTGGCCGGATCGGCAGGCACACGGCGCACGCCCCAAAGCGACACGGCCCCCATCAGGATCAATGGCCCCATGTAAGGGTGGCCCCATTTCATCAGCTTGGCGAACAACTCCATGTGCGGCAACGAGCCCGGGGGTACCGTCAGATAAATCAGTGGCACCGCCAGCAGGGGCAGCGAAGCGACAAGAAACAACACCGCCAGGGCGCGCGGCGAGGCCACCAGCGGCTTGCCGAGATGCGTGGCGAGCCACAGCCAGGCCACGACCATCAGAATCGCATGCTGGAATTGCAGGACATGTCCACCACCCCAGAACAAGACTTCGTAATAGATCTTTTCCTCAATCCGCGGCACCGCCCACCAGGACCAGAGGAACGCGGCCAGCGCAAGAAAAGCGGCGACCGCGCCAAAGAAAGCGCCGAGCCGCAACGGCTCGTCAAAGACGCGCCGCGGCCACGTGGTCAACAAGGCGCGCAGCACGGCCAGGCTGAAGCCGGCACCGCAAATCCAGAGCGAAGCGAAGAACAGGGGCTGCTCCAGAACCGGAACGTAATTGTTGAGGATCGGCTCGGCACCGGGAAAGAACGGGGAAACGGTCATCACCAGCGTACCCAGTGCGGCCACCCAAAAACCGCTCCAGCCCATCCAGGCCAGCCCGGCGCCGCCCACGGCACTCCAGATCACCGCGGCAAAGGCCATGAACCAGACGACGACCGAAAGATCCACATGCACCACCAGCGCGGCACGGAAGAACTCTCTGAGCGGAAAAACGTCCTGAATACCCGGCGTGCGCGCCAAAACCAGCACTATCGCCAGCAAGCCGGAACCAATCAGCGCCATCATGCCCAGCCACAACCAGGCGCGGGCCAGCGCAGCGGGCGTTCCGGAAGGAACCGTCACGGCTTGCATATTCACACTCGTCTCGCGAAAAAACCGGTAATTATAAAGCCCGGGGAGGGAATCTGCCAGTGCGCGCGGCCGCCTTGCGGGGGACGCCAATTACCCGCAAGCCAGTCCATTGGCGTCGCAAATAACGCGCCGCAGGTAGGCCAGGCCAATCCACATCCAGAAAAGCAGGAAGAAGGCGACGACCGGCACCTGGCGATCGCCGATCACACCCGGTGTGACAAAACGCGCCATCCTGATCACGGGCCGGGTAATGACCTTGAAACCCCTGTAAACAATGTTGCCCTCCCGCCTGGCGCCGGCCAGCACATGCAGCGCACCCTGGGCGAGCAAGAACATCCCGGCCACTTCGACCAGCGCGCGCAACACACTGAGGATAAACAACCCGCTCGAAACCATATGGCACCTTCTCCAGGACGATCCAGATTCTAATTCGTTCCTGTCAAGCAGGCGCGACGACCTCTACGGCTCCCGCTAAGGCATCGAGCACCCCGGATCGCCGCGCGCGAGGCACAACGCATGGGGTTCCGGCTACTCCATGCACAATTGACCAGGAAGTAGTTCTAAAGTCGTATTGCCCGCGGGAGGAACGGGTGCCAACATCCGCCCACCCCATTTTTGGCAAATATCAAAAATATGCACTCCCACCATCCGGTCAACATCGAAGCCCTGCTCACGCACATTCCGCTGTTCGAAGGGCTCGCCGTCCGAAGAACTTGCCCGCATCGTCCACGGCACACGCGAAGTGCGCGCCAGCAAGGGCGACATCCTGTTCCACAAGGGCGATCCCTGCACCGGCTTCCACCTGCTCGTCTACGGCCAGATCAAGCTCGCCTTCACGTCGCAGCAGGGCAACGAGAAGGTCGTCGAGATCCTGCAGCAGGGCCAGAGCTTCGGCGAGGCCATCATGTTCATGGAAAAGCCCTACATCGTCTTCGCCCAGGCGCTGACCGACTCGCTGCTGCTGCACGTCTCCAAGGACGCCGTCTTCGCCGAACTCGAGCGCGACCCCAGGCTGAGCCGCAAGATGCTGGCCGGCATGGCGATACGCCTGCACACGTTGATGAACGACGTCGAATCCTACTCGCTGCACTCCGGCAAGGAGCGCATCATCGGCTACCTGCTGCGCGAACTGGCGGAAGAAGACCAGAACGGCACCGACGTCGCCGTCACCCTGCCCACCAACAAGGGCGTCATCGCCTCGCGCCTCAACCTGACCCAGGAACACTTCTCGCGCATCCTCCACGAACTGACCGAACTCGGGCTGATCGTCGTCGAGGGCAGGAAGATCCATATTCCGAGCGTGGCGAATCTGAGGAAGCACGAGGGCTGAGTTTCGTCAGCCTGCGCAAAGAGAAAAATCGCTCACGATCATGGGGTTATGGCGGGGGCTTGTAAACTCTCGTGAAATAGCGTCCATCTGAGGGAGATTTGATGCTCCAGCCCTGGCGTTCGCCGGGCAACAAAAAAGGCGGCCTTGCGGCCGCCTTTGCGGGAGTGCTGCGGAATCAGACCATCAGCGGCACGATCAGCAGCGCCACCAGGTTGATGATCTTGATCAGCGGGTTCACCGCCGGGCCAGCCGTGTCCTTGTATGGATCACCGACGGTATCGCCGGTGACGGCCGCCTTGTGCGCGTCGGAACCCTTGCCGCCGAAATGGCCGTCCTCGATGTACTTCTTGGCGTTGTCCCAGGCGCCACCACCGGTGGTCATGGAAATCGCGACGAAGAGACCGGTGACGATGGTGCCGACCAGCAGGCCGCCCAGCGCCTGCGGGCCGAGCGTCAGACCGACGACGATCGGCACGGCAACCGGCAGGATCGACGGGATCATCATTTCCTTGATCGCGGCCACGGTCAGCATGTCGACCGCACGGGAGTAGTCCGGCTTGGCCGTACCGTCCATGATGCCCGGGATCTCCTTGAACTGGCGACGCACTTCGACCACCACCGCACCGGCGGAACGACCGACCGCTTCCATCGCCATGGCGGCGAAGAGGAAGGGAATCAAACCGCCGAGGAAGAGGCCGATGATGACCATGTGGTTCGACAGGTCGAAGGTGAATGCCCCTTCAGCCTGCCAGCTTCCAGACGCATGCGTGTAGTCGGCGAAGAGCACCAGCGCGGCGAGACCGGCGGAACCGATGGCGTAGCCCTTGGTCACCGCCTTGGTCGTGTTGCCGACGGCATCGAGCGGATCGGTGACGTCACGCACTTCCTTCGGCAGACCCGCCATTTCGGCGATGCCGCCGGCGTTGTCGGTGATCGGGCCATAGGCATCGAGCGCGACGACGATGCCCGCCATCGACAGCATGGACGTGGCGGCGATGGCGATGCCGAACAGGCCGCCCATCGCATAAGCCGCGTAGATCGAGGCGCAGACCGATAACACCGGCAGTGCCGTCGCCTTCATCGAAATGCCGATGCCGGCGATGATGTTGGTCGCGTGACCGGTCTGGCAGGCTGCGGCGACGTGCTTCACCGGGCCGTACTCGGTACCGGTGTAGTACTCGGTGATCCACACCAGCGCGGCGGTCAGCACCAGGCCGACGATCGAGCAGCCGAACATGCTCATGGTCGTGATCTTCGCCGCCGGATCGCCGGCGCCGATCATCCACTGGGTCACCGGGTAGTAGGCGGCCAGGGCCAGGATGCCGGCAACCGCCAGGCCGCGATAGAGCGCGGACATGATCTTGCCGCCGTCGGTCGCCTTGACGAAGTAGCAGCCGATGATCGAGGCGATGATCGACACGCCGCCGAGTGCCAGCGGGTAGAGAACGAGGTTCTCGCCGAGGCCGGGAAACGACTTGATGGTCAGCGCGGCGAGGACCATCGTCGCCACCACGGTGACGGCATAGGTCTCGAACAGGTCGGCCGCCATGCCGGCGCAGTCGCCGACGTTGTCGCCGACGTTGTCGGCGATGACCGCCGGGTTGCGCGGATCGTCTTCCGGAATCCCGGCTTCGACCTTGCCGACCAGGTCGGCACCGACGTCGGCACCCTTGGTGAAGATGCCGCCGCCGAGTCGGGCGAAGATGGAGATCAGCGACGAGCCAAAGGCCAGGCCGATGAGCGGTTCGATGACGTGATGCAGATCGGCGGTTCCGCCGACCGACTTCAGGTAGGCGTAGTAGCCGGCAACGCCGAGCAGGCCGAGACCGACGACCAGCATGCCGGTGATGGCGCCACCCTTGAAGGCGACGGCGAGCGCCGGAGCGATGCCGCCCCGGGCAGCTTCGGCCGTGCGCACGTTGGCCCGCACCGACACGTTCATGCCGATGAAGCCGGCAGCTCCCGAGAGCACGGCGCCGATCAGGAAGCCGATGGCGGTCAGCCAGCCGAGCTTGGGCACGAAGCCGATGACCAGGAAAAGGATGATACCGACCATCGCGATGGTCTTGTACTGACGGCTCAGGTAAGCCGAGGCACCCTCCTGGATCGCCTTCGCGATCTCCTGCATGCGCGGGTTGCCAGCCGGCAACGCCAGGATCTGCTGGCTGGAAATCCAGCCATACAGGACGGCCAATACGGCGCAGCCAAGCGCCAACATCAACGGTTCAGACATCTACTCTCCCCCTCTTCGTGACTACAAAAAATCAGATCGTGAACGCTCCCAGCTTTCTTGGCACAGAGACGTTCTTCAGCCGGACATAGTCCGGCAACCCCAGACGGAACGGTGGCGGTTCTTCGCCCTCGATCAGCGGCTGCAGATAGGCGCGGCACGCCTCGGTGATATGGAAACCGTCGGCCGAAATGAACTCGGCCGGCATCTTGCGCTCGACATTGGCGACATCGCTGCAGCGGCCGCCTCGCCGATTTCCCAGCGGTAGGGTACATCGGAAAGGCGCCGGATGGTCGGCATCACCGCATTTTTGCCGCGCAGGGCGAGGTTGACCGCAGCAACGCCGAGGGCGTGCGCCTGCTCGACATCGGTACGCGAAGCGATGTGGCGCGCCGAGCGCTGCAGGTAGTCGGCCAGCGCCCAGTGGTACTTGTAGCCGAGCTTGTCCTTGACCAGTTGCGCCACCACCTGGCCGACGCCGCCGAGCTGCGAGTGCCCGAAGGCATCCTTGCTGCCGGAATCGGCGATCAACTTGCCGCTCGCATCGGACAGCCCCTCGGAAACGGCGATCGTGCAATAGCCGTACTGCCTGACGCACTCGTTGACGCGGGCGACGAAACGCTCCGGGATCGAACGGCACCTCGGGAAAGAGCAGGATATGCGGCGGCTCGCCGGCATTTTCGGCTGCCAGGCCGCAGGCGGCGGTGATCCAGCCGGCGTGGCGGCCCATCACTTCGAGCACGAAGACCTTGGTCGACGTGCGCGCCATCGAGGCGACGTCGTAGCCGGCTTCGCGGATCGACGTCGCCACGTACTTGGCGACCGAGCCGAAACCCGGACAGCAATCGGTCAGCGGCAGATCGTTGTCGACCGTCTTCGGCACGCCGACGCAGACGACCGGGTAGCCCATCCTTTCGGAAATCTGCGACACCTTCCAGGCGGTGTCCATCGAGTCGTTGCCGCCGTTGTAGAAGAAGTAGCCGATGTCGTGCGCCTTGAATACCTCGATCAGGCGTTCGTACTGGGCGCGATGTTCATCGAGGCTCTTCAGCTTGTAGCGGCAGGAACCGAAGGCGCCGGACGGCGTCTGGCGCAGGCGGGCGATGTCCGCGTCGCTTTCCAGGCTGGTGTCGATCAGGTCTTCGGTCAGCGCGCCGATGATCCCGTCGCGGCCGGCCAGGACCTTGCCGATCCGGTCGGGATGACGACGGGCTTCCTGAATCAGGCCGCAGGCCGTCGCGTTGATGACTGCGGTCACCCCCCCGGATTGCGCGTAGAAGGCATTCTTCACCGTCACCGTCTCTCCCTTATTGCAGAGCCGCGAAAACGCTCTGGGTGATGCCGTCGACGCTGCCGACGCCAGCCACCTTGCGCACCTTGGGAGCCTTGGCATCGCCTTCGGCAGCCCACTTGCTGTAGAACTCGACCAGCGGCTTGGTCTGGGCGTGGTAGATCTCGAGTCGCTTCCTGACCGTTTCTTCCTTGTCGTCGTCGCGCTGGACCAGCGGCTCGCCGGTCACGTCGTCCTTGCCCTCGACCTTGGGCGGGTTGAACACCACGTGATAGGTGCGGCCCGAGGCGAGGTGGGCACGCCGACCGGCCATGCGCGTCGATGATGTCGCCGTCCGGCACGTCGATCTCGAGCACGAACTCGATCGGCACGCCGGCATCCTTCATCGCCTCGGCCTGCGGGATGGTGCGCGGGAAGCCGTCGAACAGGTAGCCGTTCTTGCAGTCGTCCTGGGTCAGGCGGTCCTTGACCATGCCGATGATGACCGCGTCCGGTACCAGGCCGCCCGCATCCATGTGCTTCTTGGCTTCGAGGCCGAGCGGCGTGCCCGCCTTGACCTGGGCGCGCAACATGTCGCCGGTGGAGATCTGGGGAATGCCGAACTGCTTGCTGATGAAAGTCGCTTGCGTTCCCTTGCCGGCGCCAGGGGCGCCCAACAGAATCAACTTCATGGAATAACCCTCGGTTTCTTGTAGCAAAAAACTCGTCGCCGGCCCTGTCCCGAGCCGGTCCGCAATTGCGAGAGCGGAAAATTACTCGCTATTTCGGACCCGGTCAAACAGTTTGCGCATCCGGGCGGCGTCGTCCGGAGTGTCGACGCCCGGTGCCGGCGCCGCGTTCGACCAGCAGAACACTGATGCGGTAGCCGTGCCAGAGCGCGCGCAACTGCTCGAGCGACTCGAATTGTTCGGTGGGTGCGGCGGTCAACCCGGCGTAGGCCTTCAGGAAGCAGGCGCGATAGGCGTAGAGGCCGACGTGGCGATAGGCGGGAAAGCCCGCCGGCAAGCGTTTCGCCGCCGTTTTCCCTGGCGAAGTGATCGCGCGCATAGGGAATCGGCGCCCGCGAGAAGTAGGCGGCATCGCCGTCGGCGCGGCAGACGACCTTGACCACATTGGGATTGAAGAAATCGGCGGCATCGGCGATCGGGTGCGCCACCGTCGCGATGTCGGCGCCGCTCGCCGCCAACTGGCGCGCGGTACGCAGGATGATTTCCGGCTCGATCAGCGGCTCGTCGCCCTGCACATTGACGACGATCGTGTCGCCGCACCAGCCGCGCTGCTCGACCACCTCGGCAAGGCGGTCGGTGCCGGTGGCGTGGTCGCCACGCGTCATCAGTGCGGCGACTTCGTGCGCTTCGGCGGCGGCGCGCACCGCCGGATGGTCGGTCGCCACCCAGACCTCCTCCGCCCCCGAGCGCCGCGCCTGTTCGGCCACCCGGACGACCATCGGCTTGCCGCCGAGGTCGAGCAGCGGCTTGGCCGGCAGCCGGGTCGACGCGTAGCGGGCCGGGATGACGACCTTGAAGGCGACGCCGGACACGGCTACTCGTCCGCCGACAACTGGCGCGCTTCGTCCTCGAGCATGATGGGGATGTCGTCGCGGATCGGGTAAGCGAGCTTGCAGGGCTTGCAGACCAGTTCCTTTTCGGCCTTGCGGTATTCGAGGTTGCCCTTGCAGATCGGGCAGACGAGGATATCAAGCAGCCTGGCGTCCACGCAGTTTCTCCAGTATGAGATCAATAAAGGCCGGCGGCAGCTCGGCGTCGACGGGCAGCACCCAAGTTTCGCCGGGCGTCAGTCCGGCGCATTTTACCGCATCCTTCTCGGTCATCAGCAGCACGCCATCGGCGGCGAAGGCCAGATCGGCGGCCACGTAGGAATGGTGGTCGGGAAACGGATGCGGTGTAGAGCGCAGCCCAAGGCTTTCGAGGGTGCGGAAGAAGCGCTGCGGATCGCCGATGCCGGCCAGCGCGTGCAGCCGCCTGCCGGCCAGCGCCGCCGCATCGCAGGTCTGCCGCGCATCGTCGAGGCGATACAGGCGGCCCGGCTGCAGGCGCATGTCGAAGCACGGAACACCCGGCGGCAGGCGGTCGTCGGGCAAACCGTTGCAAATGATCGCGTCGACCGCAGCCAGGCGGGTCAGCGGCTCGCGCAGCGGCCCGGCCGGAAGCTGCCGGCCGTTGCCGGCGCCGCGCCCGTCGAAGACGGCCAGTTCGACATCGCGCGCCAGCCCGTAGTGTTGCAGGCCATCGTCGCAGAGCAGCACATCGACTTCGGGATGGGCGGCGAGCAGCGCCCGCCCGGCGGCGGCCCGGTCGCTGCCCGACCCAGACCGGCACACCGCTGCGCCGGGCGAGCAGGACGGGTTCGTCGCCGACCTCGGCCGGCGGCGAATCGGCGGCAACCGGGCGTGGCCCGCCAGCGGCGCCGCCATGTCCCCGGCTGACGATGCCCGGCCGCCATCCCCGCTGCGCCAGCTCGCCGGCGAGCCAGAGCGTCAGCGGCGTCTTGCCGGCGCCACCGACGGTGATGTTGCCGACCACGACGACCGGCACCGGCAGGCGTTCAGGCCGCGCGTTGCGCCGCTTCAGCGCGGCGGCCAGGGAAAAGACGCCGGCCAGCGGCAGCAGAGGCCACAACGCCGGCGAAAGCCGGCGTTGCTCGAACCACAGACGCTGCAAGCAGCCGGCCAGCATCAGATCACTTGGGCGCCTGCGTGGCGAAGGAAATGTGCGGGTAGCCCGCCGCCTGCGCCGCCTGCATGACGTCCACCACGCTCTGGTGGGTTGCCTTGGCGTCGGCGTTGATGACGATGATCGGATCCTGGCGGCTGCCGGCGGCGCGCCGCAGGGCGTCCGAGATGCTCCGGACGTCGGTCGCGGTCAACGGCGACTTGTTGACCAACACCTGCCCGCTGGCGGTGACCGCCACGTCGATCTCGTTCGGCTGTTCGGCCTGCTTGCTGGCATCGGCCGTCGGCAGGTTGATCTCGAGTCCGGAAAACTTCGAATACGTCGTCGTCAGCATCAGGAAGATGATGATGACGAGCAGCACGTCGATCATCGGCACCAGGTTGATTTCCGGCTCTTCGCGGGCCGGCCGCGCTGGAAGTTCATCGCTCAGGCCCGCTCGCCGTGCATGTACTCGACCAGGCGGATCGCCTGCTGCTCCATCTCGACGACGAAGCCATCGACCAGCGCCCGGAAGTGGCGCCAGAAGATCATGCTCGGAATCGCGATGAAGATGCCGAAACCCGTGTTGTACAACGCGATCGAGATACCCTGTGCCAGTTGCTGCGGATTGCCGGTGCCCGGCGCCTGCGCGCCGAAGATCTCGATCATCCCGATGACGGTGCCGAACAGCCCCATCAGCGGGCTGATCGACGCGATCGTGCCGAGCGTGGTCAGGTAGCGGCTCAGCTCATGCGCAACCGCCGAACCGGCTTCCTGGATCGACTCCTTCATCACTTCGCGCGAAGTGCCGACGTTGCGCAGCCCGGCGGCCAGCACGCGGCCGAGCGGCGAATGGCGTTCGAGTTCGTCGAGCATGCGGTCGTTGTTGGCGCCGCGCCGGAATTCGCCGACCGCGCGCTGCAGCAGCCCGGGCGGGACGACCTTGACGCGCCGCAGGGCCACCAGCCGCTCGATGATCAGCGCGACCGAAATGATTGAAGCCAGCAGTAGCGGCCAGATGGGCCAGCCGGCGGCCTGAATGATGGCGAACACAGGGAATCCTCGCTTGAGTAACAGCCTGTTATTCTGCCTTTCCCCCGCCCGTCCGGCAAGCCCGGAATTCGGCGCTTTCCTCCCCTTATCCCCAGAAGCTGTGGATAACCCTGTGCATGAGATGTCATCGACCGGGCGGAATCGGCGTAAACAAAGGCTTCCACCTGCCCTGCCGAAAAACGAGGCAGGCAATTCGAATTGTTATAAATCAATGAGTTGCGATCGCCTCCCGGTAGCGGCCCGCGCCCCGGCCGGCGCCGTCGGGTTACAATCGCCGGCATGCTCAGTCCTGCCCCCTCCGTTGCCGCCAATCCGGTGCTCAGCGTCTCGACCCTCAACCGGCTGGTTCGCGATTGCCTGGAAGCCGCCTTTCCGCTGACCTGGGTCGGCGGCGAAATCTCCAACCTGACCTACGCCGCTTCCGGCCATGTCTATTTCTCGCTCAAGGATGCCGGCGCCCAGGTGCGCTGCGTGATGTGGCGCAACCGCGCGCAACTGCTCGGCTGGCGCCTCGAGAACGGGCAGCGGATCGAGGCGCGGGTGCTGGTCTCCTTCTACGAGCAGCGCGGCGAATTCCAGCTCGCGGTCGAGGACATCCGCCACGCCGGCCAGGGCGACCTCTTCGAGCGCTTCCTGCGCCTCAAGGCGCAACTGGAAGGCGAAGGGCTGTTCGCGGCCGAACTCAAGCGTCCGCTGCCCGAGCACCCGCGCGCGCTGGCCATCGTCACCAGCCCGCAGGCCGCGGCGCTGCGCGACGTGCTGGCGACGCTGCGGCGGCGCGCGCCGCAGGTCAGGATCGACATCTACCCGACGCCGGTGCAGGGCGAAGGCGCCGGCGAGCGGATCGCCGCAGCGCTCGCCGCAGCCGCCGCCGGCGACTGCGACGCCATCATCCTGTGCCGCGGCGGCGGCAGCATCGAGGATCTCTGGGCCTTCAACGAGGAAGTCGTCGCCCGCGCGATCCGCGCCAGCCGCCTGCCGGTGATCGCAGGCATCGGCCATGAGACGGACTTCACCATCGCCGACTTCGCCGCCGACCTGCGTGCGCCGACACCCACCGCCGCGGCCGAACTGCTCAGCCCCGACCGCGACGCCCTGCTCGCCCGCCTGCAGCAGTTGCAGCAGCGGATCGCCCGGCAGACGGCGCGCACCCTGGCCGAGCGCGCCCAGCAACTCGACTGGCTCGCCGCCCGGCTGACGCATCCGGCCGAGCGCCTGCGCCAGAGCCGCAACGCGGTAATCCAGTCGGGCGGGCGCCTGGAGCGTGCCCTGGCGACACGGCTGGCTGCCGCAGGCCACGGCCTCGGCACGCTCGCCCACCGCCTGAAGGGCGCCCGTCCGCGGCCGGTGGATGCCGGCGAAAACCTGCGGCACCTGCAATTCCGCCTCGGCGGCGGCGCCCACGCACAAATTTCGCATGCCGCCGGGAAACTTGAAGCGCTGGCCGCCGGTCTTAGGCAACTGGACCCGCACGCTGTCCTCGACCGCGGCTATGCGCTGGCGGTCGGTCCGGACGGCCGGGCGGTACGCGACGCGGCGACCCTGCACGCCGGCGACGGCCTCCTGGTGACGTTCGCCAGGGGTTCTGTCGCCGCCCGCGTGGAACAGGTTGTCGCGCCGCCCCAAGGCCAATAGAATCTTTCGTTCAACCCACCCCGCACCGGAGAAAACAATGGAACACCAACTGCCCCAACTGCCGTTCGCCAAAGACGCCCTCGCCCCGCACATGTCGGCCGAGACCTTTGATTACCACTACTCAAAGCACCATCAGGCCTATGTCACCAACCTGAACAACCTGATCAAGGGCACCGAGTACGAAAGCCTCGACCTCGAAGCCATCGTCAAGAAGGCCCCGGCCGGCGGCGTTTACAACAACGCCGCCCAGGTCTGGAACCACACCTTTTTCTGGAACTGCCTGAGCCCGAACGGCGGCGGCGCCCCGAGCGGTGCGCTGGCTGACGCCATCAACGCCAAGTGGGGCTCGCTGGATGCCTTCAAGACCGCCTTCCAGACCTCCGCCGTCGGCAACTTCGGCTCCGGCTGGACCTGGCTGGTCAAGAAGGCCGACGGCTCGGTCGACATCGTCAACATGGGCGCTGCCGGCACCCCGCTGACCACCGGCGACAAGGCCCTGCTCTGCGTCGACGTCTGGGAACACGCCTACTACATCGACTACCGCAACCTGCGCCCGAAGTTCGTCGAAACCTTCCTCGCCTCGCTGGTCAACTGGTCGTTCGCCGAGGCCAATTTCGCCTGATCAGGGCGAAACCAGGAAGTTCTGAAAAGTCCGGGGAGTCCTGCGCTCCCCGGACTTTTTTGTCCCTGAAATCGCGACTGTCATAGCAGCACTCGCCGCTGCCAATCACGCAGCGTTACCCGCGTTCGCGACGCAGCCCCCACAGGGCTGAAGTCAGGGCAAGCCGAGGCTCAGCGCCCCTGTTCGGCGGCGAAGAAACGCCTCTGGAACCACAACGATACGCCGACCAGCGCGATCATCACCGGCACTTCGACCAGCGGCCCGATGACGGCCGCGAAAGCAGCCCCGGAGTTGATGCCATAGACCGCGATCGCCACGGCAATGGCCAGTTTCTAACGAAAAATCGTAACCTGACCGTTCATCAGTAAGGGGAGGCACAGGCTCATCGCCTGCGCGAATCAACCTTGCAATTCAGCGTCTGAGCATTGCTGCGCCGCATCATGAAAATGCGGCTTGTCTTCGCGCAACCATTTCGACTATTCTATAAATATGGATATCGAACTCGCCACCAATGCCCTCAAGGCGCTATCCCACGAAACCCGGCTGCGCATTTTCCGCTGTCTTGTCCAGGCCGGGCCGGGCGGTTTGTGCGTTGCCGACCTGGCCGCCAATCTCGGCACCGAAGCCAATGGCAGTTTCAGTTTTCACCTCAAGGAACTGAGCCATGCCGGGCTGATCCGCAGCCGCCAGGATGGCCGCTTCATTTACTACAGCGCCGACTACCCGGCGATGAATGACCTGCTCGGCTACCTGACCGAACATTGCTGCGCCGGTAAAGGTTGCGGTGAAAAAACACATCAATGCGCCACCACGGAGAACTACGCATGACCCAGAAAACCAAGAACATCCTGGTGCTGTGCACCGGCAACTCGGCCCGTTCCATCCTCGGCGAGGCGCTGTTCAACCATCTCGGCCAGGGCCGTATCCGCGCTTTTTCGGCGGGCAGCCAGCCGTCCGGAAAAGTTAACCCGGTGGCCCTGGAAACCCTGGAAAAGCACGGCATTCCGCTGCCCGAGGCACGCAGCAAGTCGTGGGACGAATTCGCCGCCCCCGGCGCGCCGGAAATCGATTACATCTTCACCGTCTGCGCCTCTGCCGCCGGCGAGGCCTGCCCGATCTGGCCGGGCCACCCGACCACCGCCCACTGGGGCATCCCTGCCCACATCGAGCCGCTGGAAGCCCGCCGCACCGCCTTCGAGGAGGCTTATCGCAAGCTTCGCCAACGTGTCGAGGCCTTCGTTGCCCTGCCGCTGGAAAGCATGAGCGCGGCAGAAGTCGCCGCTGCCGCCAAACGGATTCATCAGGAAAGTGAAGCATGAGCGCCCAGTGTGAAGTCGCCGGCAAGCAGATTGCCGGCAGCCCGATCGGCTTCTTCGAGCGTTACCTGACGCTCTGGGTGGTGCTGTGCATCGTTGCCGGCATCGTCCTCGGCCAGTGGTTCCCGGCGGCTTTCCAGGCGCTGGGCCGGATGGAATACGCACAGGTGAATATCCCGGTCGGCCTGCTGATCTGGGTGATGATCGTCCCCATGCTGATGAAGATCGATTTCAATTCCATTCACGAGGTGAAGGACCAGAAGGCCGGCATCGGCATCACGTTGTTCGTGAACTGGGCGGTCAAGCCGTTCACCATGGCCGCGCTGGGCTGGCTGTTCATTCGCCATGTCTTCGCGCCCTGGCTCCCGGCCGAACAGCTCGACAGCTACGTCGCCGGGCTGATCCTGCTCGGTGCGGCGCCGTGTACCGCGATGGTCTTCGTGTGGAGCAACCTGTGCCGCGGCAACGCCAATTTCACGATTTCGCAGGTGGCGCTGAACGACCTGGTGATGGTGTTTGCCTTCGCCCCCATCGTCGCGCTGCTGCTCGGCGTATCGGCCATTCCGGTGCCGTGGGACACGCTGTTGCTGTCGGTGGTGATGTACATCGTCATCCCGCTGGCGATTGCCCAGGGGTTGCGCAAGCATTTCCTGCGCGGCGGTGAAATTGCCTTCAAACAGGCGGTCGACCGCATCGGCCCGTTCACCCATCATGGCGCTACTGGCCACGCTGGTGCTGTTGTTCGCCTTTCAGGGCGAGGCCATCGTCAAGCAGCCGCTGATCATCGGTATGCTCGCCGTGCCGATCTTCCTCCAGGGCCTGCTGATCGCCGCCCTCGGCTACTGGCTGTGCCGCAAATTCCATGTCCAGCACGATGTCGCCGGCCCGGCGACGATGATCGGCGCCTCGAACTTCTTCGAACTGGCGGTCGCCGTGGCCATCGTGCTCTACGGTTTCGATTCCGGTGCCGCACTGGCCACCGTGGTCGGCGTACTGATCGAGGTGCCAGTGATGCTGTGGCTGGTGAAGATGGTCAATTCGACCAAGTCCTGGTACGAAAAATCCCTTTGAATTCAACCCAGAGCGCCAGCGCGCGCGGATTGACGTAGCCGGCCGGCTGGCTGCCGGCGCTCGCCGATTGCCAGCCGGGAGGGGCCAGATGGTTGAAGATGGCCTCGGCGAGGATCGAGCGGCACGAGTTGGCGGTGCACAGGAACAGGACGTTCATGATGGCCCGGCCCTGCCGCTGCCGGATGCAATGACCGGAGGCGTCGTCGCTTCGCTGGCGGGCAGCGGCCAGTTGACTACTTGCCGCGCGGCGCGCAGATCTCCGGGCGACCGCCGCAGCAGTTGTCGGTGAGGAAGGCGATCAGCCCGTCGATCCTGCCCATCTCGGCATGGCAGCGCACGAAGCGGCCTTCCTGGACGGTGCTGACCAGACCGGCATGGGTCAGTGTCTTGAGATGGAAGGACAGCGTCGGCGCCGGCAGTTCGAGTTGCTCGCCGATCGCGCCGACGGTCAGGCCCTCCGGCACGTTGTGGACGAGCAGGCGGAAAATCGCCAAGCGGCTGTCCTGCGCCAGCGCGCCAGCGCAGTGATGGCATCGGTATTGGTCATTTTTCGAAAGATAGCGAAACATGGTCACGTCGCAAAATATTTTTGCCCGGCTGGCTCGCGGAAGGGGTTTACATAGTTTCAATATTCTAGCAATATGAAACTGTTTTGCAAGCCCCGCCCCGCGGGCGGGCACCAGATAATCGCCACGCCGGGTGTCCGGCACGGCATCAACCAACTCTCGGAGGAGAAAGCAATGGCTGTCAGGGTAGGCATCAATGGCTTCGGTCGCATGGGACGTCTGGCGCTGCGCGCCGCCTGGAATTTTCCGGAACTCGAATTCGTGCATATCAACGAGCCGGGCGGGCCGGTCGAGTCGGCGGCGCACCTGCTCGAGTTCGATTCGGTCCATCGCCGCTGGGATCACGAGGTCAGCGTCGCCGACGGCAAGATGGTGATCGACGGCAAGGCGATCGGCTACAGCAGCTCGCGCACCGTGGATGGCGCCACCTGGCGCGACGCCGGCGTCGACATCGTCCTCGAGAGCAGCGGCAAGTTGACGCACGGTCGACGAACTGTCGCCCTACCTCGCCGCCGGCGTCGAAGAAGGTCATCGTCGCCGCGCCGGTCAAGGACGGCGACACGCTGAACATCGTCATGGGCGTCAATGACCACCTCTACGACCCGGCCCGCCACCACATCGTCACCGCCGCGTCGTGCACCACCAACTGCCTGGCGCCGGTGGTCAAGGTCATTCACGAAGGCATCGGCATCGCCCATGGCATCGATCACCACCATCCACAGCTCGACCAACACCCAGAGCGTGCATGACCAGATGCACAAGGACCTGCGCCGGGCACGCGCCTCGAGCCTGTCGCTGGTCCCGACGACGACCGGGTCGGCGACGGCGATCGCGCTGATCTTCCCCGACCTCAAGGGCAAGCTCGACGGCCACGCGGTGCGCGTGCCGCTGCTCAACGCCTCGATCACCGACTGCGTCTTCGAGGTTCGCCGGCCGACGACGGTCGGCGGAAGTCAACGGCCTGCTCAAGGCCGCCGCCGACGGGCCGCTCAAGGGCATCCTCGGCTTCGAGGAGCGGCCGCTGGTGTCGATCGACTACACGACCGACCCGCGCTCGTCGATCATCGACGCCGCGCACACGCTGGTGGTCGACGGCACGCAGCGTGAAGATCTACGCCTGGTACGACAACGAATGGGGCTACGCCAACCGCTGGGTCGAACTGGCGCGCAAGCTGGCCGCGTCGCTGTAACCGGACTCCGATCCACCGCCCACCCGGGAACAACGATGAGCGATCCATCTCCGCCGGGAGCCGGCGCCGCGCGCGCCGGCCTGCGCAACTACGTCCTGGTCACCGGCGCCTACTGGGCCGACACGGTGACCGACGGCGCCACCCGCATGCTGGTGCTGTTCTATTTCTACAACCTCGGCTACTCGCCGCTTGCGGTGGCGTCGCTGTTCATCTTCTACGAAGTCTTCGGCATCGTCACCAACCTCTTCGGCGGCTATGTCGGCGCCCGCTTCGGGCTCAAGACGACGCTGTTCATCGGCCTCGGGACGCAGCTCGTCGCGCTGTCGATGCTCGCCTTCGCGCCGCAGGCGTGGCTGGTCGTCGCCTGGGTGATGGCCTCGCAGGCGCTGAGCGGGATCGCCAAGGACATGACCAAGATGAGCTCGAAGAGCGCGGTCAAGCTGATCGTGCCCGAGGATTCGTCGGCGACGCTCTACCGCTGGGTGGCGATCCTGACCGGCTCGAAGAACGCGCTGAAGGGCGTCGGCTTCTTCCTCGGCGGCCTGCTGCTGACCCTGCTCGACTTCCAGACCGCGCTCAAGCTGCTTGTCGCGCTGGTCGCGATCACCCTCGTCCTCGCCGCCGTGCTGATGCGCGGCGGCCTCGGCGAGGCCAACAAGAAGGCCAAGTTCGGCCAGATGTTCTCGCGCAACGGCGCGGTCAACAAGCTGGCGGCGGCACGAATCTTCCTCTTCGGCGCGCGCGACGTCTGGTTCGTCGTCGGCCTGCCGGTCTTCCTGTCGAGCGTGCTCGGCTGGACCTTCTGGCAGTCCGGCGGCTTCCTCGCCGTCTGGGTGATCGGCTACGGCATCGTCCAGGCGGCGACGCCCGGCCTGCTGCGCAGCCGCGTCGAGGGGCGGCACGAGCCGGACGGGCGCACGGCGACCATCCTCGCCTTCGTCCTCGCCGCGCTGCCGGCCGCCATCGCCCTCGCGCTGGGCGCCGGCATCGCCCCCGCCACCGTCGTCGTCGCCGGGCTGATCGTCTTCGGCGTCGTCTTCGCGCTGAACTCGGCGGTGCATTCCTACCTGATCCTCGCCTACACCGACAGCGACAAGGTGGCGATGAACGTCGGCTTCTACTACATGGCCAACGCCGCCGGCCGCCTCGCCGGCACCGTGCTGTCCGGCGCGCTCTACCAGTGGGGACTGCAGCTCGGGCCGAGCCACGGCCTGATCGCCTGCCTGTGGGCGTCCACCGCCTTCGTGCTGGTCGCCGGCCTGCTCTCGCTGCTGCTGCCGCGCCATATCGGCCCGCAGACGAAGCCGATCAAGCTCGACGACCTGGGCGACTGACGCAGGCGGTTGCTGGGGCCAGACTTTCGCAACTCGCGACCGGGCTGCGTCCCGACTATTGCGTCTTGCCTAGCCCAAGCCCGGTGATCGCCGGCAGGAAGACCTCGGTGACCAGCACCTCCTGTCGCCCGAGGCGATGCCGCGAGCGGCGCGCCCAGACGAATTCCCCGACCGGCCACTGGCCGGCGATGCGGCGGTAGAGCGGATGCCGGCATCGAGCCGGCGAAACTCGATCGCGCCGCGCTGGAACCCCGGATAGGCGAACAGCAGCGAGCCGAGCGAGCGGTTGCCAAGGCGCGCCAGCCAGCGGGTCAGGCGGCCGCCGGTTGCGGTTGACAGCGTGGTATGGGCAAAAATCACCGGCACGCCGTCGCATTCGAGCACCACCTCGCGCACGCGCACCAGCCCGCGCGGCCCCTCCTCGTCCGCCAGCGGCCGGCCCTTGTCCTGGCGCAGCAGGCGCACGCGGAAGTCGGCGGCATGCCGCTGGCAGCGCGCGGTCAGCGAGCCGGGCTCGGTCAGCCACGAGCGCAGCGCGCGCTGCGGCCCGCGGCCGGCGAAGCGGGAACGCCAGGCGTCGGCCGGTCTCACTGCGGCCGCGGCGCCCGGTCGATGCCGCCCAGCCGCGTCCCCGGCTTGATACCGCGCTGGGCGAACCAGCCCTGGTTCATCTCCAGCGCATAGCGCGCCGGCTTGCGCGCGCAGTGGTTGGATTCGGTCTGCGGCTGCATGTCCTCGATGTTGATGATGACGCCGTCGGCGTCCATGAAGGCCACCGAGAGCGGGATGAAGGTGTTGCGCATCCACATGCAATGCGTGTTCTCGCGGCTGAAGACGAAGAGCATGCCGCGCTGCGGCGGCATCGCCCGGCGGTTCATCAGCCCGACCTGGCGGTTCTGGTCGTTGGCGGCGACTTCCGCCTCGATGCGATGCATGCCGGCGCTCAGTTCCATCACCGGCATCGAATCCTGCTGCCCAGGACGCTGCCACCAACAGCAGGCCAGCGAGCGCGCCCCATGTTTTCCTATTCATCAAGACTCCCTTGCAAATCCTTGACGCTGCCGTTGACCTGCCGCCACGCACCCGGCGCCAGTCCATCCAGCGTCGCCGCCCCAATCGCGGCGCGGATCAGGCGGAGCACAGGATAACCGATGGCCGCCGTCATCCGCCTGACTTGCCGGTTCTTGCCCTCCGAAATGCGGATTTCCAGCCATGACGTCGGGATCACCGCCCGGTAGCGGATCGGCGGGTCGCGCAGCCACAGTCCCGCCGGTTCATCGATCAGGCGCACCTTCGCCGGCCGCGCCGTGAAGTCGGGGAGCGCGATGCCGGCGCGCAGCCGATCGAGCGCCGCCTCGTCGGGAATGCCCTCGACCTGGGCCCAGTAGGTCTTTTCCAGCTTGTGTTTCGGATCGGCGATCCGCGCCTGCAGTTTGCCGTCGTCGGTGAGGATCAGCAGGCCTTCGCTGTCGGCATCCAGCCGGCCGGCGACATAGACATCCTTGACCGGGATGAACGCGTCGAGCGCCCGCCACCTGCCTTCCGGCGTGAACTGGCTGAGGACGCCGTAGGGCTTGTTGAAGAAAACGAGGGTAGGCACTGGGGCTGGCTGGAAGGGCAAACCGCGATTTTCGCCGATTTTGCCGGTTGACCGCAGCAGTCTCAGTGATAGAACGCGTAGCCGATCAGGATCGCACCGACCAGCCCGACCGCGTCGGCAATCAGGCCGCCGGCGACCGCATAGCGGGTCTTGGTGATATTCCACGCTGCCGAAATAGACGGCCAGCACGTAGAAGGTCGTCTCGGTCGATCCCTGAATGATCGCCGCCAGCTTGCCCTGGAAGGAATCGACACCGTAGGTCGTCATCACGTCGACCATCAGCCCGCGCGCGCCGCTGCCGCTGAACGTCTTCATCAGGCCGACCGGCAGCGCCGGGACGAAATCGTCGTTCAGCCCCAGCGCCAGCACGACGCTGCGGATGCCCCCGATCACGTAATCCATGCAGCCGGTGGTGCGGAACACCGAGATCGCGACCAGCATGGCGATCAGGTAGGGAATGATCTGCACGGCGACGCCGAACCCCTCCTTGGCCCCGTCGACGAAGCTCTCGTACACGTCGATGCCGCGCCACGCGGCGACGGCGACGAAGAGCACGATGATAGCCACGATCAGCCCGCTGCCGAGCAGGCCGATCATCTGCGCCATCTGCTCGGGCGGCATGCCGGCCAGCCACCAGTACAGCCCGCCCATCAGCGCCGCGAAGCCAGCGAAGAAGGCAAGCACCGGCCGGCAGAACAGGTTGATGCGTTGCCAGATGGCGATCCGCCGCGACCAGCCCGGCGCAGAAGAAGAAACGAAGGTGCCGAGCAGCGTCGGCAAAAAGATATCGGCGGCATTGAAGCCGACCAGACCCTGCTTGAGCGCGATGCTCTGGCGGATGGCGATGACCGAAGTCGGGATCAGCGTGATGCCGGCCGTATTGAGCACCAGGAACATGATCATCGGGTTGCTGGCCGTGTCCTTGTGCGGGTTGATATCCTGCAAGCTCGCCATCGCCTTCAGGCCGAGCGGCGTCGCCGCGTTGTCGAGGCCGAGCATGTTGGCGCTGACATTCATGACGATGCCGCTGGCCGGATGACCGGCCGGAATGTCGGGAAAGACGCGGCGGAAGAACGGCGCGACGACGCGGCCGAACAACTCGATCAGCCCACCCCGCTCGCCGATCTTCATGATGCCGAGCCACAGGCTCATGACGCCGACCAGCCCGAGCGAAATGTGAAACCGTCCTCGCCGTGTCGAACAGCCCGGTCAGCACGCGCGTGAAGATGTCGAGGTCGCCCTGCAGCAACTGCGCCACCGCCGCGACGAAGCCGACGACGATGAAGGCGACCCAGATTTATTTGAGCACGGGCGGAGAGGCGGAAAGGTTGAAGGCCCGCCAGTCTAGCCCGGCTCAGTCATGCGCCGCAAACGGCGGCAGCCCCCACGTCTCGCGCAAACCCTCGAACTCCGCCCGCGGCAACTGCACCAGCACCGGCGACGCGCCCCCATCCAGCCAGCCAGCAATCGCCGTCATGTCGGCCAGCGACATCGCCGTACCTCGCCGTCGGCACCCCCGGGCCTCCCCCAGACATCCAGGAAAATCCGCAAGAGCCCGCCGGAACCGCTGGCACGCAGTTGTGCCCAACCACCGCCCCCACCGCATAACGCCGATCGGGGCGCAGCATGTCCTCGCACGAAGTCCAGTCAACGCGGTGGACGCCACGTCGAATCGACGATCTGGTTGTAATGCGGGACGCCCGGTCGTCGACGCACTTGAGATCACGGGTCCCGTGCAGCCAGGGCAGCCGGGCCGCGCGCGAAAGCACTGTCCGGAGCGGCATCGCCGAACAGCGCGGTGATCGCAAAGACGCCGGCCGGCGCCCGCCCATCGCCCTCGCGCTTCGGCGGCACGTCCGGGGCGCATGCCGCTGCTGCCGGATGCCGGCGCCAACCCCGAGCGCCCGAGGCTGACCGCCACCGGCTGCCCGATCACCTTCCACGGCGCCGCACCGCCCCGCCGCTCGACGTTGCAAGCGGGCGTCACGGCTCGACCAGCCCCCGGCGACGACGAGCAACAACTGACGCGCATCGCGCAGGGTCGGCGGAATCGGGAAGGCGGACGGCATCGGTGTTTGCGGCGGCAAATGAAGTAGCCCCGATTTGGCCGATTTGGCCAACTTGGCCGTCAACCGCGAACCGGTCTGCCCCACGGGCGCGTGGCCGGGCATCCCGGACACCGCAGGCCGGGAGCCTGCACCCGGTTCTTGGCAGATCGGGCGGGTCAACCGCAGCCGGATGGTCAACCGCACCAGCCTGTCACGCGGCCCGGAAACAGCCCGGCGGGCGGGCAAGGCCGCCGGCCCGTGTGCTACGATTGCCGGCGTCATGGATCCGCGGCGGGCTGAAGAGGGTGGGGGAAGCCCGGGTTCCCCGTGCGGGCCGTGCGTTGCCGATGCCGGCGGCCGAAACCGCTCGCACCGGACCGGTCCACCCGCTAATGAATAGCCATTCGATGCCGCTTCAACTGCTTGGGGGAATCCTGCCGGTTACGCGCAAGAGCGCCCTCCGCGACGTGCTCGCGGGGGTCACGCTCGCGTCGATGAACATTCCCCAGGTCCTCGGCTACACGCGGATCGCCGGCACGCCCATCGTCACCGGGCTGTACACGGCCTTCCTGCCGGTCCTCGTGTTCGCGCTGTTCGGCTCCTCGCGCCATCTCGTCGTCGCCGCCGACTCGGCCACGGCAGCCATCCTGGCGAGCTCCCTCGCCCACATGGCCGAGGCCGAGAAGCGCCAAGTACATGGCGCTGGTCGGCATCAGTCGCGATCCTCACCGCCGCCCTGCTGCTGGTCGCGCGCATCTTCCGCCTCGGCTTCCTGGCGGATTTCCTGTCGCGCACCGTGCTCATCGGCTTCCTCGCCGGCGTCGGCATCCAGGTCGGCATCGCCATGCTCGGCGGCATGTCCGGGATACCGGTCAGCGCGCCGCGCACGCTCGACCAGCTCGGCGAACTGGCCGCCGGGCTGCCCCGCTTGCACGCGCCGACGCTCCTGCTTTCCGCGCTGGTCGCGGCGGCCATCCTGCTCGGACGCCGCTGGATTCCCGGCTGCCGGTGCCGCTGTTCGTCGTCGTCGGCAGCATCGCGGCCAGCGCCGCCTTCGGCTTCGCCGGGCGCGGCATCTCCGTCATCGGGCCGGTGCACGGCGGGCTGCCGGCGATCACGCTGCCCGACGTGAGCTGGCGCGAAGCCCTGGCCGTGGTGCCGATCTGGTAACGCTGGTGGTGGCTCGCGCCAAGCCCGCACCACCGCCCGCGGCTTCGCCCAGCGCCACGGCGAAAGCAGCGACGAGAACGCCGATATCCTCGGGCTGTCGGCCGCCAACACAGCCGCCGCCCTGAGCGGCACCTTCGTCGTGAACGGCAGCCCGACCCAGACCGCCATGGCCGAGCGGGCGGGCGCCTCCAGCCAGGTGGCCCAGATCGCGTTCGCGTGCGTCGTGATGGTCGTGCTCCTCTTCCTCACCGGCCCGCTGCAGTACCTGCGAGCGCCGCCGGCGTCCTGGCCGCCATCGTCACCACCGCCATCGGCATGATCGACATCGCCGGGCTGCGCGCCGTCCGCCGCGAAAGCCCGGGCGAGTTCAGGCTGGCCATCACGACTGCCGTGGCGGTGGCTGCGATCGGCGTCGAGCAGGGCATCCTGCTGGCGATCGGCTTGTCGCTGCTGCGCCACGTGCGGCACAGCTACCGCCCGCACACCGCGGTCGTCACCTTCGATGGCGACGGCCACGGCGAGCCCCAGCCCGCCACGCCGGGCATGCAGTCCGGGCCGGGCCTGATCGTTACCAGTTCGGCGCGGACCTGTTCTACGCGAACTCTGACCGCTTCGCGGAGGACGTGCGCCTCCTGATCGGCCATGCGCCGACGCCAGTGCGCTGGTTCGTGGTCGATGCGAGCGCCGTCACCAACATCGACTACTCGGCCGCGCAATCGCTGCGCGCCCTGATCGCCGAGCTGCAGCAGCAGGGCGTCACGCTGGCCTTCGCCCGCGTCGGCCCCGGGCTGCGCGACGACATCGTTCGCCACGGCGTGGCCGCAGCGGTCGGTGAAGGCAATCTCTTCGTCTCCCTGCACGAGGCCGTCGCCACGGCGCAGGCAGCGCTCGCCCTCCCGCCGGCCGGGTAGCGACACGGGTTTTCGGCAAATCCGGGGGGTCGACCGCAACCGGGCTCCCGACCGCGCTCGGCGGACCGCGGCGCGCACACTCCGGGACGGGAAGACTGCTCCTCGGC
>CAVTQL010000009.1:0-84450 GCA_963736845.1 uncultured beta proteobacterium | reverse complement strand
CGAGAAACTGATTGCGCTGGCCGACCGGCATACCATCATCGAGCGCGGGCAGGTCGTCTGGCAGGGGTCGTCGGCCGAACTGGATGCCGACCACGCCATCTGGCACCGCTACCTGGGGATCTGAGCGCCTCAGCGACCCTGCGCGTTGCCCCAGAGCAGCTTGTGCAACTGCAACTGAAAGCGGACGTTGAGGCCGTCCTCGAGGATCCACTCGGCGAGCGCCGCCGGGTCGAGCAGCCCCTGGGCCGGCGAGAGCAGCACCGGGCAGATCGCGTCGAGCCGGTCTTCGCGGATGGCCGCCCGCGCCCATTCATAGTCAGTGCGCGAGGCAACGACGATCTTGATCTCGTCGCGCGGGTTCAGGAGCGCCAGGTTTTCCCGGTGGTTCCTGTCGCATTCGCCGGAATCCGGGGCCTTGAGATCCATGATCCGCGCCACGCGCGGGTCGACCCCGCCGATGTCGAGCGCCCCCGAGGTCTCCAGCGACACGTCGTAGCCGGCATCGCACAGCGCGGTGACCAGCGGCAGGCATTCCTTCTGCGCCAGCGGCTCGCCGCCAGTGACGCAGACCTGGCGTGCCGGATATTTCGCGACCGCGGCCAGCACCGACTCGACCGTGGCGGGTTCGCCGCCGGTGAAGCTGTAGGTGGTGTCGCACCAGGTGCAGCGCAGCGGGCAACCGGTGAGGCGGACGAAGACGGTCGGCAGGCCGGCCCGCGACGCCTCTCCCTGCAGCGAGAAGAAGATCTCGGTGACGCGCAGCGCCAATTACTTCTTCTTCAGGCGCTGCTGGGCCTCGGCGGCGGCGGGAGACTGCGGGTAGCGGGCGACCAGCGCTTCCAGCGAACGGCGGGCGCCGGTCGGGTTGCCCATTTCCTGCTGGCAGGTGGAGATCGCCAGCCAGGCGTCGGGCGCCTTGGTGCTGTCCGGGTACTTTGTGGTCACCACGCTCTGCGCCTCGATTGCGCGCTTGCAATCGCGTTGCGCGTACCAGGCGTTGCCGAGCCAGAACTGCGCGTTGGGCGCCAGCGAGCTGTCCGGGTGTTTCTGGACGAAGGCGGCGAAGCCGGCAGCGGCCTCCTTGTACTTCTGCGCCTTGAACTGGTTCAGTGCCGCTTCGTACTCGCGGTTCTCGCGCGCCGGGTCGGCAGCGGCGGCCTGCTGCCCTGAATTCGCCCCGCCGGCCGGGTCAACCGCAGCAGCGCCGCTTCCGCTCCCGCCCTCGAACTTGCGCAGACGCGTGTCGAGATCGAGGTAAAAATCCTGCTGACGCTTCTTCGCCGTCTCCAGTTCGTAGGTCAGCGTTTCGACCTGTCCGCGCAGGCGGGCGATTTCCTCGGCCTGGCGCTGCAACTGGCTGGCCAGGTCGAGCTGGGCGCGGCCCTGCTGGTCGAAGCGCGCCTCCGTCTTGTTGCGGAAATCCTGGATCTGGCGGCGCGCCTCTTCGTCGTCGAACAGGCCCGCGTGCGCCTGGCCGATACCGAGCGCGGCGAGCAGCAGGGCGATGCGTAGTGCCTGCATGTCAGAACTCGCCGCGGCCGTCCGGTGCCTTGTAGAGCATGTCGGCGCGCCGGTTTTCGGACCAGGCGGCCTCGTCGTGGCCCGGATTCTTCGGCTTCTCCTCGCCGAGGCTGACCGATTCGACCTGGTCTTCCGTGGCGCCGAGCAGAACCAGCGAACGCTTGACCGCCTCGGAGCGCTTCTGGCCGAGCGACAGGTTGTACTCGCGGCTACCGCGCTCGTCGGTGTTGCCCTGGATCAGCATCTTGAAGCCACGGTTGGCGACCAGGTACTTGGCGTGGGCGGCGACCAGATCCCGGTATTCGTCCTTGACTTCGTACTTGTCGAGGTCGAAATAGATGCTGCGGCGCGACAGCACGCTCTTCGGATCGGTCAGCTCCTTGGGCAGGCCGCGCGAATCGAGGCCGCCGGCGGTGACCGGCGTGACGCCGGAGGCGCCGCTGCGCGATTCGACCGGTGCGCCGGCGGTTTCGTCAACCGGAGTCGAGCTGCAACCGGCGACGAGGGCGGCAAGCAGGGCGGGGATGAGCAGTTTGTTCATGGTTTTTCTCCGTTGAAGATTATTGATTGAATGGGCCCCAGGCCGGTTCGCGGACATCACCGGCGGCGATCGAGAGGCGTTGCTTGATCCGGCCATCGCTGGAAACAGCGGAAAGGACGCCGCGGCCGCCGGTTTCAGTGGCGATCAGGATCATGCGGCTGTTGGGGGCGAAACTCGGGGATTCGTCCTTGTTCGAGTCGGTCAGGACCTGCACCTGGCGGCTGGCGAGGTCCATCACCGCGAGCTGGAAGCGGCCATCACGGCGGCTGATGAAGGCCAGCGTCTTGCCGTCCGGCGACGGGCGCGGCGAGACGTTGTAGCTGCCCTCGAAGCTGACGCGCTGGGGGTCGCCGCCGCTGCCGCTCATCCGGTAGATCTGCGGGCTGCCGCCGCGATCGGACGTGAAGTAGATGCTGCCGTCCGGCCCGAAGCGCGGCTCGGTGTCGATGCCGCTCGATTGCGACAGGCGCTGCGCGCCGGTGCCATCGGCATTGACCCCATAGATCTGCGAGTTGCCGTCCTTGGAGAGCACGATCGCCAGCCGCCGGCCGTCGGGCGACCAGGCCGGCGCCGAATTCGACCCCTTGAAATTGGCGACCACCTGGCGCTGGCCGCTGGCGAGGTGATGCACGTAGACGACCGGCTTCTTCTTCTCGAACGAGACATAGGCGATGCGCCTGCCATCGGGCGACCAGACCGGCGAGATGATCGGCTCCGGCGAGTTCAGCGCGGTGACGGCACCTTGCCCGTCGGCGTCGGCGATCTGCAGGCGGAACTGGCCGCCGGACTTGACGACGTAGGCGATGCGCGTCGAGAAGACGCCCTTCTCGCCGGTCAGCTTTTCATAAATGTAGTCGGCGATGCGGTGGCCGGCGGCGCGCAACTGGTCGTTGCCGGTCAGGTAGGCGGCGCCGCCCAGCGCCACCTGCTTCTGCGTGTCGTAGAGCCGGAAGCGCGCCTCCATGCGGCCGTCCGCGCTGCGCGCCAGGCTGCCGGTGGCCAGCGCGTCGGCACCGCGGCCCTTCCAGTCGCCGAAGTTGACCTGCGCGTTCTCGTCGAGTGTCGTCCCGCCCGGATCGACCATGCGGAACAGGCCGCTGCGTTCGAGGTCGGCGCGCACCGTTGCGGTGATGATGCGGGCGGCCGCCTGGTCGCCGGCAAACTCGGCGATTGCCACCGGAATCCGGTTGGCGCCGGCGCCGGTGATCTCGATGGAAAGCTGCGCGTGGGCGACAGCCGCCGCGAACAGCGACAGAACGAGGAGGATTCTGCGAAAAACGGTGGGCATATGGGTCATTTTCGACAAAGTTCGTCCAATTTTACTCTTCAAATGGCCGGTACCTGATTTCCAGCGTGCGCTGGAACAGGGCCGGATCGTCGGGCTTCGGCAGTGGCGAGGATTTCCGGATTGCCCGCTCGATCGCCGAATCGAGGGCCGGGTTGCCGCTCGAGCGCTTCTGCCGGACATCGAGCACCTCGCCCGAAGGCAACTGGCTGACCTCGAAGACGGCCTCCGGGTTCCCCTGGATGCTCGGTGGCAAGACGATATTGCCGCGCACCTTGCCGCGGATTTTGGCGGCGTAGTCCGCCATGCCGCGCTTGCCGGCGGCGGCGCGCTGCTCCGCCTCGGCTGCCGCCGCGTTGGCCATCTGCTGCGAACTGGTATTCGGGCGTGACTTGAGCTGTGCGGTCTCGCTCGCCAGCGCCTTGGCGAAATCGGGCGCCGGCGGTTGCGGCTTCGCTTCCGGCCTGGGTTCCGGTTTCTTTGGCTCGGGCTCGGGCTTCTTCGGTTCCGGCTTTTTCGGTTCCGGTTTCGGCGGCTCGGGCTTGGGCTCGGGTTTCTTCGGCTCGGGCTTCTTCTTCTCTTCCTTGATCGCGATGTCGGGCTTGACCGGCGTGGGTGCCGGCTTCGGCTCGGCCTTGGGCACGGGTTTCGGCTCCGGCTTCGGTTCCGGCCTGACTTCGGGTGCGGGCGGCGGGGGTGGCGGTGCCGCCTGCACGGCCGGCGTCGGTCGGCTGGACCACAATTCGACCTCGACGACGTCGGGCTGGCTGCGTTTCCATTGCACGCCGAGAAAGAGCGCGGCGATCAGGCCGGCATGCACCAGGAGGGTGAATGCCAGCGCCTTGTTCTTGCCGGGCTCTTCGAACTTTTCCGGGATCATTTACCCGTCGTCTGCACCAGAAGGCCGACGCGCTTGACCTGAGCGCGCTGCAAATCATCCATGACCGACAGCACGGCTTCGTATTTGACATTCTTGTCGCCGGCGATCAGCACCGGCTGGTCGGGGTTCTTCGCCTGCGCGGCAAGCACCAGTTTCTTGAGTTCGCTGCGGTCGACCCGGATTTCCTTGCTGTTTCCGGCGCGGTCGATCAACGACAGGCTCTGATCGGCCTTGATCGCCACCTCGAGCGGCTGCAGCCGGCGTCGTCGCCGCCTTGCCGACCGACGGCAGGTCGATGTTGGCGGTCGTCATCATCGGTGCCGTCACCATGAAGATGACGAGCAGCACCAGCATGACGTCGATGTAGGGGACGACGTTGATCTCGTTCTTGAGGCGGCGCTGGCGCATGGCTTAACGCATCTGGCGCTGGAGGATGTTGGAAAACTCTTCCATGAACGACTCGTAGCGGGTCGCCAGGCGGTCGATGTCATGGGCGAAGCGGTTGTAGGCGAGCACCGCCGGAATGGCCGCGAAGAGGCCGATGGCGGTGGCGACCAGCGCCTCGGCGATGCCCGGCGCGACGGCAGCGAGCGTCGCCTGGCCGACATTGGAGAGGCCGCGGAAGGAATGCATGATCCCCCAGACCGTGCCGAACAGGCCGACGTAGGGCGATACCGAGCCGGCCGAAGCGAGGAAGGCGAGGTGTGATTCGAGGGCATCCATCTCGCGCTGGTAGGTGGCGCGCATGGCGCGGCGCGAGCCGTTGAACGACATCCTTGGGGTCGAGGTTCGTCTGCCCCTTGAGCTTGGTGAATTCGCGGAAGCCGGCCTCGAAGATGCGCGTCATCGATCCCGACTCGTTGGCGGCATGCACCGCGCTGTCGTAGAGCCGGTTGAGGTCGCCGCCGGACCAGAAGTCGCGCTCGAAATTCTCGGTCTTCTCGCGCGCTTCCCTGACCGCGTACCACTTCATGAAGATGTAGTACCAGGACATGAAGGAAACGCCGGCGAGGAGCAGCATGACGACCTGCACGACCGCACTGGCGTTGAGGATCAGATGAAGGATGGAGAGATCCTGGGTGACGTTCATTGCAGTGCTTCCAGTTTGCTGTGCAGGAAATCGGGAATCGGCGCCGGCCTCAACGTGGCGGCATCGACGCAGGCGATCTCGACCGTGCCGGTGACCAGTTCCTCGTCACCCCGCCGCACATGCTGGCGGAAGATGACGCGGACGCGGGTCAGCCTTTCGACTTCGAGCCCGACGCTGAGGAGATCGTCGAGACGCGCGGGCTTGAGGTACTCGCAGGCTGCCTTGCGCGCGACGAAGGCGATGCCGGCGTCGGCCGCCAGTTGCGACTGGTCGTGGCCGACCTGGCGCATCCACTCGGTGCGGCAGCGCTCGAAGAATTTCAGGTAATTGGCGTAATAGACGACACCGCCGGCATCCGTGTCCTCGTAGTAGATGCGGACGGGAATGGCGAAGGCGTTCGGCTTCGGATGGTATTTCATCCGAACATTTTATCCTATTTCGTAAAAACCGTTTGTAACGGTTTGTTTCCATGCCAGTTATGCCGATTTTCAGGCCGCCTGAAATTCTCCAGCGAGACACGCGGCGCCAGGCAGAGCAGCGCCCCCAACGTCCCGTTCAGCGCCTGATGGCGGAAAATATCCCAGGCCCGCCCGGCGGGCGCGCTCGGCACTGGCACGACGATGACGAATTCCTTCAGTTTGCCCTTGTCCGGGAATGAATCGTGAATAGCGCATGATACCCCGGGGTGGTGGACCGCTATTCGCCGGAAAGGAGATCCCGGACGACGGCGCTGGTCGGCTCGGCCAGACCCAGGTGGCGGTAGATGGCGGGCGTCGCGATGCGCCCGCGCAGGGTGCGCTGCAGGTAGCCCTGCTGGATGAGATACGGCTCCAGCACGTCCTCGATGGTGTCGCGCGCCTCGCCGATCGCGGCGGCGAGGTTGTCGACGCCGACCGGGCCGCCGCCGAACTTGTCGATCACCGCCGACAGCAGCTTGCGGTCCATGATATCCAGTCCCGCCGCGTTGACGTCGAGCATGAGCAGCGCGGCATCGGCGACGGCGCGGGTGATCTGGCCGTCGGCCTTGACTTCGGCGTAGTCGCGCACGCGGCGCAGCAGGCGGTTGACGATGCGTGGCGTGCCGCGCGCCCGCTTGGCGATTTCAAGGGCGCCGTCCGGGTCGAGCGGCGCATTGAGCAACGCTGCCGAGCGGCTGACGATGCTTTGCAGTTCCTGCGCGTTGTAGAACTCCAGCCGGGCGACGATGCCGAAGCGGTCGCGCAGCGGGTTGGTCAGCATGCCGGCGCGCGTCGTCGCGCCGACCAGCGTGAACGGCGGCAGGTCGAGCTTGACCGAACGGGCGGCAGGGCCTTCGCCGATCATGATGTCGATCTGGAAGTCTTCCAGCGCCGGGTAGAGGATTTCCTCGACGACCGGGCTGAGGCGGTGGATCTCGTCGATGAACAGCACGTCGTGCGGTTCGAGATTGGTCAGGATGGCGGCGAGGTCGCCGGCGCGTTCGAGCACCGGGCCGGAGGTCTGGCGCAGGTTGACCCCCATCTCGTGGGCGACGATGTGGGCCAGCGTCGTCTTGCCGAGGCCGGGCGGGCCGAAGAGGAGCACGTGGTCGAGCGAGTCGCCGCGCTTGCGAGCTGCCTGGATGAAGATTTCCAGTTGCTCGCGAATCTTGACCTGGCCGGTGTAGTCGGCCAGCCGCTTGGGGCGCAGCGCCCGCTCAAGCGCCTCTTCCTGCGCCGACTTCGCCTGCGGCGCGATGATGCGGTCGACCGCGGCGAGCTTGTCGGTTTCGATCATGCGGGCTGGTCCTCTTTCACCCAGCGGGAGAAGAGCATGTGGCCGAGTGCCAGCAGCACCGGGCCGAGAAAGATGCCGATGAAGCCGAAGACCAGGATGCCGCCGAGCACGCCCAGGGCGATCAGCAGGATCGATATGCCGGCGCCGCGGGCGATCAGGAAGGGCTTCAGGAAATTGTCGATGCTGCTGATGACGAACAGCCCGTACAGCACGAGGAAGATCGCCCAGGCGGTCTGCCCTTCGCCGTACAGCCAGGCGGCGGCACTGCCCCAGATCAGCGGCGGGCCGATCGGGATCATCGACAGGAAGAAGGTGGCGAAGCCGAGCAGGACGGCTGCCGGGACGCCGGCGATCAGGAAGCCGATCATCGCGACGGTACCTTGTGCCGCGGCGGTGCCGACGATGCCGAGCATGACGCCGATGACGGTGCCGCGCGTCTTGTCGAGCATTTCCGCGCCGAGGTCGCCACCCAGCTTGCGGGCGCCGACGTAGAGGGCATTGGCGATGGACTGGCCGTCGCGATAGAGGAAGAACAGCAGGAACAATACCAGCGCCAGTTGCAGCAGGCCGTTGAAGGCGACCTTGCCGGCCCCCAGCGCGAAGTTGCGGGCCGGTACCGCCAGTTTGTTGAGGAGCGCGTTGAACTCGGCGCGATTGCTGGCGACCCGGTGCCAGTTCGATTCGATCTCGGCGCCGACGATCGGCAGTCCCTTCAGCAGGTCGGGCGCGTTGACGGGCAGTCCCTTTTGGAAATGGGGCCGCAGTTCATCGATCAGCACCTCGCCGTTGCTGATCAGGCTGCCGGTGAGGAAGATCATCGGCATCAGCATGACCAGGATCAGCAGCAGCGTCATCAGCGAGGCGGCAAGTGAATTGCGCCCGCCCAGCCAGGGCAACAGCCGTTCCGAATAGAGCGACCAGGTGCAGATCCAGACCACGAAGGCAAACAGCACCGCGCCGATGAACGGCAGCAGCACGGCGATGCAGCCGACGATCAGCAGCGCGACCAGGGCAACCTGGGCGAGGCGCTTGGGGTTTTCTTCCGAGATCACGCGCTACACCCTGGAGAGCAGCTTGAGCGCCTGGCGGATACCGTCCGAGGTGCCCGTATCCGGCGGCAGGTTCTTCATCGCGGCGCTCGCCTCGCGCTCGTTGTAGCCGAGCGCCAGCAGCGCGTTGAGAATGTCGTGGCGGGCGTCGTTGACCGCGCCAGCCAGCGAGACACCGGTCGCTTCCGCCAGTTTCCCCTTCAGTTCGAGCAACAGGCGCTGCGCCGTCTTGGTGCCGATTCCCGGCACCTTGACCAGGCGGCCGATCTCCTGCTGCGCGACGGCAGCGGCCAGGTCGCCGACGGAAAGGCCGGAGAGCACCGCCAGCGCCATGCGCGCGCCGATGCCCGAAATCTTCAGCAACTGGCGAAAGGCGAAACGCTCGGCCTCGCTCAGGAAGCCGTAGAGGAAATGGCCGTCCTCGCGCACGACGAAATGCGTCAGCAGCGTGAGCCGCTCGCCGTTCGCCGGCAGGTTGTAGAAGGTGCTCATCGGCACGTCGATCTCGTAGCCGACGCCGTTCACGTCGAGCACGATCTGCGGGGGGTTCTTTTCGGCCAGTTGGCCAGTCAGTCGTCCAATCATCCCGCTATGCTAACCGATCAGCCGGCCGCCGCGAACGCGAAAGCCGGCCGTCGCCAGTGCGCCCAGCCCCTGCCCGCCGTGCGCGTGGCAGATCGCGCAGGCGAGCGCGTCGGCGGCGTCGGCGTTGGGCGCGCCGGCCAGGTTGAGCAGCCGGACGACCATGTGCTGCACCTGTTCCTTGGCCGCCTTGCCGTGGCCGACCACCGCCTGCTTGACCTGCAAGGCCGTGTATTCGGCCACCGGCAGCCCGGCATGGACCAGCGCGCTGAGCGCGGCGCCGCGCGCCTGGCCGAGCAGCAGCGTCGATTGCGGATTGACGTTGACGAACACCTTCTCGACCGCCGCCTGGTCCGGCGCGTAGGTGGCGACGACCTCGCCGATGCCGCCGAACAGCGTCGCGATCCGTTCCGGCAGCGCCTGCTTGTCGTTCGACCGGATGCAGCCGCTGGCGACGTACACCAGCTCGCTGCCGTGCCGCTCGATGACGCCAAAGCCAGTCACCCGCAGACCAGGGTCGATGCCGAGGATGCGCTGGATGCTCATTTCGCCGGTCTCGCGACCAGATAGACGCCGCTGACCGCCAGCGCCATGCCGACCGCCGCGGTCAACGTCAGGCTTTCGCCGAAAACGAACCACGCGATCAGCGCCGTCGACAGCGGCGTCAGGTAGAACAGGCTGGCCACGTTGACCGCGCTGCCGCTGCGGATCAGCAGGTTCAGCAGGCTGATGGCGCCGAGCGAGAGCACCAGCACCAGCCAGGCGAGGGCGAAAACGAATTCGGGCGTCCAGTCGATGCGGAAATCCTCGAACAGCGCGACGACGGCCGCGGTCAGGATGGCGGTCGGCACGAACTGGATCAGCGAACCGGTGCGCAGGTCGAAGCGGGCGCAGAAGCGCTTCTGGTAGAGCGTGCCGGCGGTGATGCCGAGCAGCGCGACGAAGGCCGGGACCAGCATCGGGCCGGGCGCGCCGTCGCCCAGCTTGCCGGAAACGACCAGCGCGACGCCGACGAAGCCGAGCGCGAGGCCCGTCCACTGGCGGCCGGAGACCCGGTCGCCGAGCAGCCAGCCGGCGCCGAAGGCCGTCAGCAGCGGCTGCATGCCGACCACCAGCGCGGTGATCCCGGCCGGCAGCCCGTGCTTGATGGCGACGAAGACGCCGCCGAGATAGACGGCATGGACCAGCACCCCGGAGACGCCGATGTGCAGCCACTGCGCCGGCTCCTTCGGCCACGGCGCGCGGGTGGCGAAGACGATCGCCGTCATCAGCGCGATGACCAGGGCGTAGCGGACGAGCAGGAACGACAGCGGCTCGGCGTGCGGCAGGCCGAGCTTGGCGCCGATGAAGCCGGTGCTCCACAGGAAGACGAAGAGAAAGGGGTAGATCCGTGCCATGAAAGTGCTGCGAGGCGGACGTTCGCGGACTGCCCGGCCGGGGTTTCGGTCAGGGCCGGTAGCGCCGGCCGCGTCGCCTGTTCAGTCAACCGGCGCCCGGTGCGCGGCGTGGATCATGCGGCCGAAGGGCAGGTCCTCGTTGACGATGTGGCGTTCGAACCAGATTTCGAGGTAGCGCAGCAGGCTGAAGACGTCGGCCCGTCCGGAACGGACGCGGTTGACCGATTGGGCCAGCGTCTCGAGGGTCGCCGTGTGCACGTGTCCGTGCTCGACGAAATCGACGCCGGCTTCGCGGGCACAGTCTTCCTCGCTGGCGAAGTGGATGCGCAGAAAGTCGAGCAACTCGTCGGCCATGTCGTCGGGCAACGTCCCGTTTTCCACGCAGGCATCCTTCAGCGCCTCGATTCGGTAGAAAATCTCCTCGTGCTGTGCGTCGATATGCGGGATGCCGAGCATCAGTGCTTCGGGCAACAATCCTTTGCTGGGGATTTTCAAGGTCCGTCTCCTCCGGGTCGGGCGGCGCCAACGGGCCGGCATCCTCACCCGCAGTCTAAAAGATTTTTCCCGCCTTGCAAGGCCCGCCGGAACGCCGGCAGCGCCGGTCCGGCTAGTCCAGCACCGCCGTGGTGTAAATTTCCTGCACGTCGTCGAGGTTTTCCAGCACGTCGAGCAGTTTCTGCATGCGTGTGGCGTCTTCGCCGGCCAGTTCGGTCTCGCTCTCCGGCTTCATCGTCACCTCCCCGAATTCCGGCTTGAAGCCGGCCGCCTCCAGCGCATCCCTGACCGCCATGAAGTCGCCGGGGGCGGTGATCACCTCGATCGAGCCGTCGTCGCTGCTCACCACATCCTCGGCGCCGGCCTCGATCGCGGCATCCATCAGCGCCGCCTCGTCGGTGCCGGGGGCGAACACCATCTGGCCGCAATGCTTGAACTGGAAGACGACGCAGCCGTCAGTGCCCATGTTGCCGCCGTATTTGCTGAAGGCATGGCGCACATCGGCCACCGTGCGCGTTTTGTTGTCGGTCAGGCAGTTGACGACGATCGCCGCGCCGCCGATGCCGTAGCCTTCGTAGCGGATCTCGACGTAGTTGACGCCTTCCAGTTCACCCGTGCCCTTCTTGATCGCGGTGTCGATCTTGTCCTTGGGCATGTTGACGCCCTTGGCCTTGTCGATCGCGACGCGCAGGCGCGGGTTGAAGGCCGCGTCGCCGCCGCCCATCTTGGCCGCGACGGTGACTTCCTTGGCGATCTTGGAAAAGGCCGCGCCGCGCTTTTCGTCCTGGCGGCCCTTGCGGTGCTGGATGTTGGCCCATTTTGAGTGTCCGGCCATGAATTACCTCGATCCGTCTGGAGCATTGATAGAATCGAAGAATTTTATCACGCCGGAGTTTGCCGCCATGTCCGAACCCCTCTACCTCGCCAAGTCCGAGGACGGCTACCCTGCCCTGCTGCCGCAGATGGCCAACCGCCACGGCCTCGTCACCGGCGCCACCGGCACCGGCAAGACGGTGACGTTGCAGTCGATGGCCGAGCGCCTGTCCTTCGCCGGCGTGCCGGTGTTCATGGCCGACGTCAAGGGCGACCTTTCCGGCATGGGCGCCGCCGGCGTCATTACGCCCAAGCTGGAAGCGCGCTTGAAGGATCTCGGTCTCGAAGGCTTCGCCCCCTACGCCAACCCGGTCGCCTTCTGGGACGTCTTCGGCGAGAACGGCATCCCGGTGCGCGCGACGATTTCCGACATGGGCCCGCTGCTCCTCGCCCGCCTGCTCAACCTCAACGACACGCAGACCGGCGTGCTGCAACTGGTGTTCAAGATCGCCGACGACCAGGGCCTGCTGCTGCTCGACCTCAAGGACCTGCGGGCGATGGTCCAGCACGTCGGCGACAACGCCAAGAATTTCACCACCGAATACGGCAACGTCGCCGCCGCCTCGATCGGCGCCATCCAGCGCGGCCTGCTGACGCTGGAAGAGCAAGGCGGCGACGTCTTCTTCGGCGAACCGATGCTCGACATCCATGACCTGATGAAGGTCGACGAGAACGGCCGCGGCGTCATCAACGTGCTGGCTGCCGAAAAGCTCGTGCAGGCCCCGGCGCTCTACTCGACCTTCCTGCTCTGGCTGCTCGCCGAACTGTTCGAGCAACTGCCGGAAGCCGGCGACCTCGACAAGCCCAAGCTGGTCTTCTTCTTCGACGAGGCCCACCTGCTGTTCACCGACGCGCCGCAGGCGCTGACCGACAAGGTCGAACAGGTGGTCCGCCTGATCCGCTCGAAGGGCGTCGGCGTCTTCTTCGTCACGCAGAACCCGCTCGACGTCCCGGAGAAGATCCTCGGCCAGCTCGGCAACCGCGTCCAGCACGCGCTGCGCGCCTTCACCCCGCGCGACCAGAAGGCCGTCCAGGCGGCGGCGCAGACCATGCGCGCCAACCCGAAGTTCGACGCCGCCACCGCCATCACCGAACTCGGTGTCGGCGAGGCACTGGTTTCCTTCCTCGACGAAAAAGGCCGTCCCAACGTCGTCGACCGCAGCATGATCTTTCCGCCCGCCTCGCGCCTCGGCCCGCTGACCGCCGGCGAGCGCCAGGCGATGATCCAGGCCTCGCCGCTGCTCGCCACTTACGGTGCTGCGGTTGACCGCGAATCCGCCTACGAATTGCTGCGCGGCAAGCCGGCCGCCCGGCAGCCGGCCCCCGGCGCCATTCCGGCGCCGCCGGCGGGCCGCGGCGGTCTCGACGCCAACGACTGGGGCAACCACGGCGGGGAGCAGGCGCAGCCGCGTCCCGCCCCGCAGCCGCGCCAGAGCGCCCCGGCCCCGCAGCAGGAATCCGGCGGCGGCCTGTTCGGTGGCCTCGGCGAAATCCTCGGCGGCAGCACCGGCCCGCGCGGCGGCCACCGCGAAGGCGTGATCGAAGCGGCCGCCAAGAGCGCCGCGCGCGGCATGGCCAGCAGCGTCGGCCGCGGGCTCGGCAACCAGATCCTGCGCGGGGTGCTGGGGTCGATACTTGGGGGGCGGCGCTGAAAAGGGGCGGCTCAGCCGAAAAACCGTGGTCCCCTATTGCCGCACGGTTATGTTGTCCCAGTAATGCTGATTAATCCGGCAGTCAAAGGACAATAGGGGACAGACCCCGGTTTTCCGCTAGAATCCCCGTTCGATCAACTGAACGAGGAGAACGCCATGCCCCGCCGTGCGCGTTTGTCGCTCCCCAATGTGCCGCTTCACATCATCCAGCGCGGCAATAACCGGCAGGCGTGCTTTTTTGCCGACGACGATTACCGCTTCTATCTCGACTGGTTGCGCGAACACGCGGCCCGGACTGGCTGCCGCGTTCATGCCTGGGTACTGATGACCAATCACGTCCATCTGCTGGTTTCGGCAGACCAGCCGGAGGCATCCGGAGCCTTGATGAAGGCATTGGGGCAGCGCTACGTTCAATACATCAACCGGACGTATCGCCGCAGCGGGACGCTGTGGGAAGGACGTTTCCGCTCGTGCCTGACGCAGGAAGAAAGCTATCTGCTTTCTTGCCAGCGATACATCGAATTGAACCCGGTGCGCGCGAACCTGGTGGCGCATCCGGCGGATTACCGCTGGTCGAGCTATCGGGCGAACGCGCAAGGTGAATCTGATACGCTGCTGACGCCGCATCCGCTCTATGACGCGCTGGGGACGGATGCGGCAAGCCGTCAGGCGGCGTACCGCGAGTTGTTTCGTCATGAACTGGAACCCGGCTTGGTGGACGAAATCCGCCGAGCGACGAATGGAAATTTTGCGTTGGGCAATGAAGGCTTCGCCGCGCAAGTCACCGCGGCTTTGGGCCGGCGCGCGGTTCCTGGAAAATCCGGACGGCCGCGCCGGATGCAGGAACCGGAGTCTGGGGACTTGTTTGGCGGATAAGGATAGGCAAACCGTGGTCTGTCCCCGGTTTGCCTATGAACTTTCGGCCAGCCAGCGTAGAATAAGATTTCACTTATTCGCCTTGGAGCCGACCATGAAGACCTACCTCCCGATCGCCCTGCTGCTCGCCGCGCTGCCTGCTCTGGCGCAGGATGTCGCTGACCTGACTGCCGATACCAAGAAAACAGTGTTGCCGGTCGTACCCAAGGTGGTCAAGGCGATGCAGGAGGCTGTTGCCGCAAAGGGTGTGGCCGGGGCGATTCCGGTCTGCAAGGAAGAGGCGCCGGCGCTGATCAAGGAAAAGCGCAAGGAAACTGGCTGGGATATCCGCCGCGTCAGCCTCAAGACGCGCAATGCCGAGCGGGCAACGCCCGATCTTTGGGAAGCGCGACAGCTCGCCGACTTCAACATCCGCGCGGCCAATGGCGAGAAGCTGGATACGATGGAGAAAGAGCGAGATCGTGACCATCGATGGCAAGCAGGTCTTCCGCTACATGAAGGCGCTGCCGGTTGCCGATGTCTGCCTGACGTGCCATGGTCCGGCCGACAGCCTCGATGCCGGCCTGAAGGCGGAACTCGGCAAGTACTATCCGCATGATCAGGCTACCGGCTATGCCAAGGGCCAGATTCGCGGTGCGTTGACCGTCAAGCGTCCGCTCTAGCGTCGGCGCCGACCGCCGATCCGGCGGTCGGCGACCTTGCCGCCAAGAATCCATTTGCCAAGCCGTCGGGCGGCGTATTCAATGGCACCCGAAGCTTGACAGGGGAAAACGCCGTTGGATCAATCGAACGCCCGGCAGAATACGCCAGCCTGGGGCGCCGGTCTGGCGCTGCTGGCAGCGCTGGGTTTTTCGCTCAAGGCCATCTTCGTCAAGCTGGCCTACCCGTATGGCGTGGATGCGATCACCCTGCTCGCCTTGCGCATGGGATTTTCGCTGCCGCTATTCCTGTGGGTCGGCCTGGCCCGGCAGCGCGCCGGGTCGACACTTTCGGGGGGCGATTGGGGGCGGCTGTTCCTGCTTGGCTGCCTTGGCTACTACGGCGCCAGCATCCTCGATTTCTGGGGGCTCGAATACATCTCAGCCGGGCTGGAGCGGCTGATCCTGTTCACCTACCCGACGCTGACGATCCTGATCGGCGTGCTGTTTCAGGGCAAGCCGCTCAAGAGACGCGAGATTGCTGCCGTCGCGCTCTGCTACGCCGGCATCGGTTTCGCGTTCATGCACGACCTCGGGCTGGGCGACTCGCGGAGCGTCTGGATCGGCAGTGCGCTGGTCTTCGCCTCCAGCATTTCCTACGCGCTCTACCTGTCGGGCAGCGCGTCGATGATCTCCCGCCTCGGTGCGATGCGCTTCTCGGCGCTCGCCATGCTGATGTCTTCGGCTGTGACGCTGCTGCATTTTGCCGTTTCCCACCGTTTGACCGCTTTCATCCAGCCCCTGCCGGTCTATGGCTGGGGCCTGGCGATGGCCTTGTTCGCGACGGTCGTGCCGGTCTTTGCCCAGTCCGCTGCGATCCGCCGTCTGGGCGCGGGCCGGGCTTCGCTGTTCGCGATGGTCGGGCCGCTGCTGACCATCGGCTTTGGCTGGTGGCTGCTCGACGAGTCGATCTCGCTGGCGCAGATGGCCGGTGCGGCGCTGGTACTGGCCGGGATTCTGATCGTCAGCCGCAGGTCATGACGCGCGCTTCGGGTTAGAATCGCTGGCATGATCGGCATCCTCCTTATTACCCACGGCAGCTTCGGCGAGGCGCTCGTCCAGAACGCCTGCCACGTGCTGAACAAGCGTCCGGCCCAGCTCAACCAGCTTGGCGTCGCCGCGCAGGACGACCCGCTCGACCTGCTGCCGCTGGCCCGCCAGATGCTGAATCTGGTCGACAACGGCAAGGGTGTGCTGGTGCTGACCGACATCTTCGGCGCGACGCCGGCCAACCTGGTGCTCAAGCTGCTCGAACCGGGACGCGTCGAAGGGCTGACCGGCGCCAATCTGCCGATGCTGCTGCGTGCCCTCACCTACCGCGACAAGGGGCTGGGAAATCCTGCTCGCCCGTGCCCGTGACGGTGGTCGCGACGGCGTCTTCAACATGCTGGAACACTGACGGAGGGCGCATGCTTTCGCATGAAACCGAAATCATCAACAAGCTCGGGCTACATGCGCGGGCATCCGCCAAGCTGACTCAACTGGCTGGCAAGTACAAGAGCGAGGTTTGGATGGCCAAGGGCCCGCGTCGCATCAACGCCAAGAGCATCATGGGCGTGATGATGCTGGCCGCCGGCAAGGGCACGAAGGTGACGCTGGAAACCGATGGCCCCGACGAGCAGGAAGCGATGGATGCGCTGCTCGCGCTGATCGCCGATCTACTTCGGCGAAGGAGAGTGAGCGCATGAGTTTCACCCTGCACGGGCTTGGCGTTTCCAGCGGCATCGCCATCGGCCGCGCCATGCTGATGTCGCATGCGACGATCGAGGTGTCGCACCTGACGATCGCCCCGCGCATGGTGGACAAGGAAGTCGCCCGCCTCGATGCGGCGATCGCCGTCGTCCGACGCGAGCTGGAGGTGATGAAGGAATCGACCAGCAATGCGCCGGCCGAACTTGGTGCCTTCATCGACATCCATAGCATGTTCCTCAAGGACCCGGAACTGGTCGTCAAGCCGCAGGATCTCATCCGCGAGCGCCGCTGCAATGCCGAATGGGCGCTGGTCCAGCAGATGGAGCATCTGGTCGAGCAGTTCGAGCAGTTCGACGACCCCTATCTGCGCGAGCGCAAGTTCGACGTCGTGCAAGTGGTCGAGCGCGTCATCAAGGAACTGACGGGCCACGTCGGCCGGACCCTGGCGAAGACGGCCAGGGGCGTCAAGGAAGAGATGCTGATCGTCGTCGCCCACGACCTCTCGCCGGCCGACGTGATCGCCTTCAAGGATCATCGCTTCGCTTCTTTCATCACCGACGTCGGCGGCTCGACCTCGCATACCGCGATTGTCGCGCGCAGTCTGGCGATTCCGGCGGTCGTCGGCCTCGAGAACGCGCGCGCGCTGATCCGCGACGGCGAGCAATTGATTGTCGATGGCAGGCGTGGCGTCATCATCGTCAACCCCGATCACCGCGTTCTCGAGGAATACCAGTTCCGCAAGAACCAGATCGAACTGGAAAAATCCAAGCTCAAGCGCCTCAAGACCGCCAAGTCGGAAACCATCGACGGCGTCGAGGTCAAGCTTTACGCCAACATCGAGCTGCCCGGCGACGTGCCGGGGGCGCTCGAAGCCGGCGCCGAGGGCATCGGCCTTTTCCGTACCGAGTTTCTTTTCCTCGACCGCGGCGACATGCCGGACGAACGCGAGCAGTACGAAGCGTACAAGAAGGTGGTCAAGGGCATGGGGGGGCGGCCGGTGACGATCCGCACCTTCGATCTCGGCAACGACAAGGACATCCATCCCACTGTCAGCCTGGGCGACCGCGTCAAAGCCAATCCGGCGCTCGGCCGGCGTGCCATCCGCATGTCGCTGGCCGAGCCGCAGATGTTCCAGACGCAGTTGCGCGCCATCCTGCGCGCCACGAAGTACGGGCCGATCAAGCTGCTGATCCCGATGCTCGCGCACGCCCACGAAATCGACCAGACGCTGGCTGCCGTCGAGCAGGCAAAATCGAGCCTGCGTGGCGAGAAGCTGGTGTTCGACGAAAAGACCGAGGTCGGCGGCATGATCGAGATCCCCGCTGCCGCGCTGGCCATCGGCCTCTTCCTGCGCCGCCTGGACTTCCTGTCGATCGGCACCAACGACCTGATCCAGTACACGCTGGCGATCGACCGCACCGACGAGCAGGTGGCCAATCTCTACGATCCCCTGCACCCCGCCGTGCTGATGTTGCTGGCGCACACGATGGCGAGTGCCGAGAAGGTCGGCATCCCGGTCTCGGTCTGCGGTGAAATGGCCGGCGACCCGAAACTGACCCGCCTGCTGCTTGGCATGGGGCTGCGCATCTTCTCGATGCACCCCTCCCAGATCCTTCAGGTCAAGAGCCGCGTGCTCAAGGCCGATGTCAACGAACTGGCGCCGACGGTGCGCCGCATGCTGCGCCTGGACGAGCCGGGCAAGCTGCGCGAGGCGCTGGAGAAGCTCAACGCCTGAAGCACGGCCGCGTTGTCGCGGTTAACGCCGCCGGATGGCCGGAAATCGCCAGCCTGTCATCCCTCTTTTGAACTAGACATAGTGGTGCGTGGCAATTTGTCACATTCCCCTGGCACGGTCGAAAGCGCAAAATCAGCGCCCGCTTAAGTTCGATCGTTCAAGGGAGAGTTTCATGGGGTATCGCATTCATCCGCTGGTGGCTGCCGTGGCCGTTGCCTTTTCGTCGTCGGCCATCGCACAAGCCGTCCCGGCCGGGGGCGCGCCGGTCCTCGACGAGGTCGTCGTCAGTGCCGGCAAACTCCAGCCGGTGCCGGTTTCGAGCACGGTCAGCCCGGGCAGCATCGAGCAGATGCGTCCGGCAACCAGCGATACCGCCAGCCTGCTCAGGAACATTCCCGGCGTCAGCACCTATAGTGCGGGCGGCGTTTCGAGCCTGCCGGCCATTCATGGCATGGCCGATGACCGCATCCGCATCACGGTCGACGGCATGGACCTGATCGCCTCCTGCCCCAACCACATGAATTCGCCGCTGTCTTATCTCGATCCGAGCAACGTCGGCAATCTGCAAGTCTTTGCCGGTATCACCCCGGTCAGCCTCGGCGGTGACAGCATCGGCGGCACCATCGTCGCCGATCCGCGCCCGCTGCCCTTCGCAGCCCCCGGCCAGGGGCTGCTCACCACTGGCGAAGTCGGCGCCTTCTACCGCAGCAATGGCGATGCCTGGGGCGGCAACCTCTCGGCCGCGCTGGCCAACGAGTCGTTCAGTATCGCCTACACGGGGTTGACCGCCCGGGCCGAGAACTACACCGCCGGCGGCAACTTCAAGACGACGACGGCGACCGGCCGGGTCGGCCATACGCTCCCCCTCGACGAAGTGGGTTCGACTGCCTACAACACCTGGAGCCAGCAACTGGCGGTTGGCTTCAAGGGGAGTGGCAACCTGGTCGAGGCCAAGTACACCTTCGTCAAGACGCCCGAACAGCTCTATCCCAACCAGCGCATGGACATGCTCGACAACGAGCAGCAACGCTTCAACCTGCGTTATCTCGGCCAGTACGACTGGGGTCTGCTGGAGGCACGGGCCTATTACGAGAAGGTCGACCCGCATTTCATGGACTTCGGCCCCGACAAGCGCTTCTGGTACGGCCCTGGCGCGCCGCCGGCAGGTTCCGGAGGTGACAACGCGGCCAACGGTTCTCCATGCTCCCCGATTTCCGGAACCCGCATGGTGAACGGCGCGATGGTCGGATGCGCGGCCGGCATGCCGATGTACACCAAGAGCAGCAACACCGGCGTGACTGTCAAGGCGGATGTCAATCTCGACGAGCAGAACCTGCTCCGCGTCGGCGGCCTCTATCAGCACTACGCGCTTGACGACTGGTGGCCGCCTTCAGGCGCCGGCATGTGGCCCGGTACCTTCGACAACATCAACGATGGCACGCGCGACCGCCTCGGGCTGTTCGGCGAGTGGGAGTCACACCTCAATGCGCAATGGCTGACCCTGCTCGGTGCGCGTTATGAACGCGTCGAGACCGATGCCGGGAATGTTCGCGGCTACAGTACCGCACCTACCGCGATGGGGAACCAGTATGCCGATGCCGCCGCCTTCAACGCGCAAGACCGCGAACGTACCGACAACAACTGGGATCTGACGGCGCTCGCCCGCTATACGCCGGATGCCAACAGCGACATCGAATTCGGTGTCGCGCGCAAGGTGCGCTCCCCCAACCTGTATGAACGCTACACCTGGTCGACCTGGTCGATGGCTGCCGTCATGAACAACTTCGTCGGCGACGGCAACGGCTACATCGGCAACATCAACCTCAAGCCGGAGCAGGCGCACACCGTTTCCGCGACCTTCGACCTGCATTCCGCCGACCGGCGTTCGGAATTCCGCGTCACGCCCTACTACACGCGCGTCACCGACTACATCGATGCCATTCGCTGCACGGCAGGCGCGTCCGTACGCCGGCCAACGACGACCGACCAACCAGTTCGTCGTGCTCCAGTACGCCAACCAGTCGGCCGAGCTCTACGGCCTCGATGTCTCCGGGCGCCTGCCGCTCGCCTCGACCGGGGTGGGCGACTTCGGCCTCACCGGCGTGCTCACCTACACCCACGGCAAGAATCGTGACACCGATGACGGTCTCTACAACATCATGCCGCTCAATGGCAAGCTGGCGCTGACGCACACGCTGGGCGGCTGGAACGGTGGCGTCGAGTTGGTCGCCGTTGCGGCGAAGGACGATCTGTCCGACGTGCGCAACGAAATCAAGACGGCGGGCTACGGGCTGACCAACCTGCGCGGCAGCTATACCTGGAAGCGGGTGCGCTTCGACCTCGGCGTTGACAACCTGTTCGACAAGTTCTATTCGCTGCCGCTCGGCGGTGCCTACGTTGGTCAGGGAACAACCATGGCGCTCAACCCGGCGAGCGGCAACCCGGCGTGGGGGACCGCCGTTCCCGGCATGGGCCGCTCGATCTACACCGGCCTGACCTTCAAGTTCTGATCAAGCCAGCCGGTTTTTCGGCCAGGAGAGCCCCGGCACATGCCGGGGCTTTCGACCTTCCAGACGGATCATCTTGAAATGAGCCTCTTGTCCACTGTCGACCGCAGCAGCGTGATCAGGCCACGGGCGGCAAGCCGAACCACGGCCGGGGAGCAACTCTATCGCGCCGGCACCGAAGGTCTGGCCTGGCGTCTGCACAGCGGGGTCATCCGGCCCGGCACGACCGGCCCGGATGGCGATGCCGCATTCGCCGGTCTTGTTGCAGGCGAATTCTGAGCCCGCTCGTCTGCCCTGGAATTGCACCATGACTGCCGATCTCCTGGCGATGCCGGAATGGCGGCACAGCGGCCCCTACCTCACCATTGCGCTTGCCCTGCACGCGCTGGTGCTGGTCCTGACGCCAAGCCTCCTGCCGGAGAGACCGGACATCCCGCTGGCGCAGACTGTCACCGTTACCTTCGAGCAACCGGCGACGCTGGCTATTCCGCTGGCGCCGCCACCGCCACCCGCCGCCGCGGCACCCAAGGCGCCCCCGCTTCCCGACCGGCCGCGCCAGCCGCCTGTCCCGAGGCGCGCCGTACTGGCAGTGGCGGTGCAGCCGGGGACAAAACCGGCGCCATTTTCCGTCGCCGAAAGTGCTGTCGCTGCTGCCGAAGAACGTCCGGCGGCGGCGCCGTCTGGCGCGACCGGCAATGTGCCGGTCTCGGGTTCCGTCGCCCGTTACGATGCGGCCTACCTGCACAATCCGCGTCCCGCCTACCCGCCGCTGTCGCGGCGCCTCGGCGAGGAAGGCAAGGTGCTGCTCCGGGTCCGGGTCGGCGCCGACGGTCATCCGGTTGCGGTCGACGTCGAAAGGAGCAGCAATTTCGAACGCCTCGACGAGGCTGCCCGGCGGGCCGTCGGCAACTGGCGCTTCGTCCCGGCGCGCCGCGGCGACGAGCCGGTCGAAGGGTCCGTCAGCGTACCCGTTGTCTTCCGGCTGGATGATTGACGAAGGAAGGCGTAGAATCCGGGAACTTGCTCGACAGCGGCCGGTCTTAAGGTCGCTGAACAAATCACTGGGGCCGACATGGCTTCGACGTGGGTTGCGAAGCAGGACAGGGCATACCGAGGGCCAGTTACCTCGTAAATCCGCTGGAAATCAATAAACGCCAACGACGAGCGTTTCGCACTAGCCGCTTAGGTGGCTGGCGCTGCACCGGTTCTCTGACGAGCCGGGCCGGGCAACCGGCAGCAGTGTCACTTTAGTCAGATAAGGACCCGCTCTGCTGCGTGGCGGGTCACGAAAAGAAAGCAGATCGCCCGAAACGAGCCTGTTCGGCCGGCGCGCAAGGGCTAAAGCCAAATGACCGGACTACGTATGTAGAACTGCCTGTAGAGGACTTGCGGACGGGGGTTCGATCCCCCCCGGCTCCACCAGTTAGCTGTCCAAAGAAGTACAAAGAAGGCCTGAAACCCCAATAAAATCAAGGTTTCAGGCCTTTTTTACGTCCGCACCAACCGCCGCGGTTGGTTTTTTCGGCACGAGGAGATGACCGCTACTGCGTCGGACGCTCGGCACCCCGTGGACGCGGGCCGGCGGCAACGTCTCCCAAGTCATTCGCTACGCCATCGCCACCGGCCGCGCTACACGCGATCCTGTGCCCCGATCTACGCGGTGCACTGCCGCCGGCACGCGACACGCACTTCGCCGCGATTACCGATCCGGTCAAGGTCGGCGAGATGCTGCGGGCGTTTGAGGCGCTTTCGACGGCACGTTCGTAGTGCAAGTCGGCCCTGCGCCTTGCCCCGCTGGTCTTCGTGCGTCCTGGCGAGCTACGACAAGCCCTGTGGGCAGATATCGACCTTGACCGCGCCGAGTGGCGCTACTTCGTCACGAAGACCAAGAGCGAGCACCTGGTACCGCTGGCAGCGCAAGCCGTCGCCATCCTCCGCGATCTGCACGCCCTGACCGGACGCGGCAAGCATGTATTCCCCGGCCGCGATCCGCAGAAGGCAATGAGCGAGGCCGCCGTCAACGCTGCCCTGCGCCGCCTGGGCTTCGACACGAAGACCGAAATCACCGGGCACGGATTCAGGGCGATGCGCTCTGTCGCCACCGCCGGTCTTCGCTCTGGGCGATCGATCCCGGTCGTCATCAAATTGGGACGGGAGGTCAGTGAGCGGTTGCTTCTAGCGGCTGCACCAGCTGCGTCGGTCGCCGCGACCAGAGACGGCCTGGCGTTCGGTGAGGTTGGCGGTACTGCGGACCTTGCCGCTGGTGCCGTCGAACAGCACGTTGAAACGCGCCGGTTCACTCCAGTCGTCACACCAGCGCCACTCCCAGACCAGTTCGTCACGCGCCGCGAAATACACGGTCCATCCCGGAAAAGGCGGGCCGATGATTTGCAGCACCTCGTCCTGCGTCATGCCTTCGCGGATGCGGGCGAAATGCCTTGGCTCGAGCGCATTCTCCAGGCTGACCAGGAGGCCGTCCTTGTCTATCGTCACCATGTAGGTGTGGACGCCCGACGGTCCGCGCGGGTAGGCCAGGATCTGGGTGCCGTCCGCATCCTGCCAGCGCATTGCCGGCTGCCCCATGACCCCTTCGACATCTTCCAGGGTGCTGGCACCCGGCCGCAGCCCTCGTCCATCGTAGGATGCGCAGCCGGCGACCAGGAGGGCAAAGATAAGGATGGCGATGGCCTTCATGGGTGACCTTTCCGCTTTTTGCCAGAGATAGCTATTCATGGGACTTCGACACTGATTCGAGCTCTGAGATCCAAGGTTCGAGGCGCTGGCCGACTTGAATGACGGCGCTGAAGCGGTTTTCTGCGGGGCGCTCGACCCCGGTGCGGGGGTGGATGCCTTCGAGCGCTGCGTGCAGCGCGTGCGGCACGTTCAGGTTGGCGGCGGCCAGGTGCGTGATGGAGCCGGTCGGCTGCTGGTTGCCGCCGCGGCGGTCGCGCAGTGTCGGGCGCACGCTGCCCTTGAGCAGCATGAAGCGTGTGCGGTCGGGGTATTTCTGGCGCAGTTGCGCGGCGTCGGGGCCGGCGTCGATGACGAACAGGCGGCTGTTCGAGTTTTCTTCGCTCGCCAGCGCGTTTTGGGCAGCTTTGGCGCGGTTGGCGAATTCCTTGCTGCCGGGGTTGACGGAAGCCGCCGCGGCGTGGCGCTCGGCATTCTCGCGCGCCCTGGCCAGCGCCTGCTGGCGGGCCGGTCCGTCGAGTTCGAGGACGAAGACGGCCTCGCGCGGCAACTGGCGGGTGAAATGGCGGCGGCCGGCATCGGACTGGAGGTCGCCGACTGCGAAGCCGAGCGCTCGCAGCCGCTCGCCGTCCAGCCATTCCGGCGTGCCGCCGTTGAAGGTGTAGGGGCTGACGACGTCGGCGCCGCTGTCCGGATTGATGACCCGCCAGCGCAGGCTGAGCGCCAGCCCGCTGTTTTCCTGCAGGCGGACGCTGCGCCAGGGCAGCCCGAGTTCGCGCTCGCTCAGCGTCACGGTGCTCTCGGCCGGTGGCGAGCGGTTCCACCAGACGCCGCCGAGGGCGACGGCGTTGGTCAGGGTGATCAGCGCGATGCCGGCGGCGAGCGTGTGTCCGGGTGTCCAGCGCTTCATGGTGCTTCCTCCGGCGGCAGGAAGGTGTGGCGCAGGCGCTTGAGGACGAGCAGGATCAGCACCGCGGTCAGGCCGACGACGAGGAAGAACAGGTACTTCGGCATGATCTCCCACCACCACTGGTAGAACTTCGTGTAGAGGAAGATGACGAAGAAGACGATGCCGGTGTTGACCGTTTCCGGCCAGCCGCGGCGGGCGCCGAGCCAGATGGCGAGGGCGCTGCAGACGAAACCGGCGACCTGGTAGCCGCCCTCGATCACCTGTGTGTCGATGTCGAGGTAGCTGCCGTGCGCCCAGTGGCTGAGGACCAGCATCGGCAGGAACAGGCAAAGCAGGCCGAAGACACGGTAGGTGCCGGCAAAGCCGGGGAAGCGGCGATGATCGACGGCGAGCGGAAAGGCGAAGATCACCGCGGCGATCGGGAAGAAGTTCTCCGGCCGTTCGCCGGTGTGCAGCCAGTACACGCCGTGCCAGGTGCCGACGCGCGCCGAGAAGTAGGCGATGACGCAGCAGATGCCGGCGGCGAGCAGCAGGCGCAGGTCGCAGGTGTAGGCGAGGAGGAAGGCCAGCGCCGCCCACGGCAGCAGCGCACGGTCGGTCGGCGTGATGTTGAAGATCTGGCCGAGCATCGAGACGTTCAGCACGAAGCAGGCGAAGGCGACCAGCGCCGCCAGCTTGGTGAAGTAGCCGCTGGCATCGCGCCGCTGGATTGCCATCGTCAGGCCGAACGAGGCGAGCGCACTGGCGATCAGGATGGCGACCTGCGCCGTTTCGCCGAAGTGGCCCCAGAACTGGTAGAAGAGGAAGAAGACGCTGGCCGCCAGCGCCAGCGCGCCGAGGAAGGACGCGACGCGCATGCCGAGTGAAAGCTGCCTGGCGCGGCTGTCGCGGTCGACGTCGAAAGAAGCGGAATATTCGCCGAGCAGGCGTTCGTGGTGCGCCTGCACGGCCGCCTGCTGGCCGGGGTCGAGGCGCAGGACGCCCTCCTCCGCCAGGCGCGCCAGTTCGGCCCGGAAGACATGAATGTCGTCGGCCCGCTGCTGCGCTTCGGCGCGCGACGGAGGCTGCGCGTTCAGTCATCCTGCCCGGCGTTCAGCAGCCGCTCGCAGTAGCGGGCGATCAGGTCAACTTCGAGGTTCACCTTGCCGCCCCGCGTCAGGTACTTGAGCGTGGTGTTTTCCAGGGTGTGCGGGATCAGGTTGATGGTGAACAGTTCGCCGGCCACTTCGTTGGTGGTCAGGCTGGTGCCGTTGACCGTGACCGAGCCCTTGCGCGCGATGTAGCGGGCGATCTCGGGCGGCGCGCAGATTTCGAGCAGGCGGTTGTCGCCGACCGGATCGAAGCGCAGCACGTCGCCGACGCCGTCGACATGGCCGGAGACCAGGTGGCCGCCGAGGCGGTCGGCCAGGCGCAGCGCCTTCTCCAGGTTGATCTCGCCCGGCGCGTCGAGGCCGACGGTGCAGGACAGCGTTTCCGGCGAGACGTCGGCCATGAACCGGTTGCCTTCCTTGCCGACGACGGTCAGGCAGACACCGTTGCAGGCGATCGAGTCGCCGAGCGCGACATCGTCGAGGCCGAGGCTGCCGGCTTCCACATGCAGGCGGAAACCCGCCTCGCGGGCGGTGAGATGGGTAATGCGGCCGATTGCGGCAATGATTCCGGAAAACATGGGCGACACCGATCAGGCGAAAATTGAACTTTATCACTGTCCATTGACGACGGGCTTGCGCGAACGCCCGGTTGATAATAGCTTTCTACCTTTACCAAATAGGAGGGAGACATGAAGAAGACCACCCTGGCCATGCTGCTGGCCGCCGTCGCCGGCGCGGCGCTGGCCGACATCAACGTCGGCGTGACGCTGTCCGCCACCGGCCCGGCCGCGTCGCTCGGCATCCCCGAGAAGAACACGATCGAACTCTTGCCGAAGACCATCGCCGGCCAGAAGGTCAACTACATCGTCCTCGACGACGCCTCGGACACGACGACCGCGGTCAAGAACGCCAGCAAGCTGATCAGCGAGAACAAGGTCGACGTCGTCATCGGCTCGACGACGACGCCGAATTCGCTGGCGATGATCGATGTCGCCGCCGAGAGCGAGACACCGATGATCTCGATGGCCGCCTCGGCGCGCATCGTCGAGCCGATGGACGACAAGAAGAAATGGGTGTTCAAGACGCCGCAGAACGATGCCCAGATGTCGACCGCGATCGTCGAGCACATGACCAACAACAATATCAAGACCGTCGCCTACATCGGCTTCTCCGACGCCTACGGCGAAGGCTGGTGGAACGAGTTCTCGAAGATCGCCGAGGTGCGCAAGATCCAGCTCGTCGGCAGCGAGCGCTTCAACCGCACCGACACCTCGGTGACTGGCCAGGTCCTCAAGATCCTCGCCGCCAAGCCCGACGCCGTGCTGATCGGCGGCGCCGGCACGCCGGCGGCGCTGCCGCAGAAGGCGCTCAAGGAAAAGGGCTTCAAGGGCCAGATCTACCAGACGCACGGTGTCGCCAACAACGACTTCCTGCGCGTCTGCGGCAAGGACTGCGAAGGCACCTTCCTGCCGAGCGGCCCGATGCTGGTTGCCGCGCAGTTGCCGAACGACAACCCGGTCAAGAAGTCGGCCAACGACTATGTCAACAAGTACGAGGCGGCCAATGGCAAGGGCAGCGTCAGCGCTTTCGGCGGCTATGCGTGGGATGCCGGGCTGCTTCTGGCGAATGCCGTCCCCGCCGCGCTGAAGAAGGCGCAGCCGGGCACCAAGGAATTCCGCAAGGCGCTGCGCGACGCGCTGGAGGTGACCAGGGAACTGCCCGGCGCGCACGGCGTGTTCACCATGAGCGCCAACGACCACCTCGGCCTCGACCAGCGCGCCCGCGTGATGGTGCGGATCGAGAACGGCGGCTGGAAACTGGCCAAGTAAGCGGTCGGACCTACAGGAGAGAGAAATGCACAAGAAATTACTGGCCATCCTGCTGTCGACCGTGGCGGTTGCCGCGCTGGCCGACATCAACGTCGGCGTCACCGTGTCGGCGACCGGGCCGGCGGCGTCACTGGGGATTCCCGAGAAGAACACGATCGAGTTGTTGCCGAAGACCATCGCCGGCCAGAAGGTCAATTACATCGTTCTCGACGACGCCTCGGACACGACGACCGCCGTCAAGAACGCCAAGAAGTTGATCGCCGAAAACAAGGTCGATGTCGTCGTCGGTTCGACGACGTCACCCAACTCGCTGGCGATGATCGATGTCGCCGCCGAGGGCGAGACGCCGATGATCGCGATGGCGGCTTCGGCGCGCATCGTCGAGCCGGTTGACGACAAGAAGAAATGGGTATTCAAGGTTGCCCAGAACGACGCCCACATGGCCACTGCGATCGTCGAGCACATGACCAGCAATGGTGTCACGACTGTTGCCTATATCGGTTTTTCCGATGCGTATGGCGAAGGCTGGTGGAACGAATTCTCGAAGATCGCCGAGGCGCGCAAGATCAAGCTGGTCGGCAACGAGCGCTTCAACCGCACCGATACCTCGGTGACCGGCCAGGTGCTCAAGATCCTCGCCGCCAAGCCCGATGCCGTGCTGATCGGCGGCGCTGGCACGCCGGCCGCGCTGCCGCAGAAGACGCTGAAGGAGAAGGGTTACAAGGGCGTCATCTACCAGACGCACGGCGTCGCCAACGCGGATTTCCTGCGCGTCTGCGGCAAGGACTGCGAAGGCACCTTCCTGCCTGCCGGTCCGGTCCTGGTGGCGGCGCAATTGCCGAACGACAATCCGGCCAAGAAGCCGGCGACCGAGTACGTGGCGAAGTACGAGGCGGCGCATGGCAAGGGGTCGGTGTCGACATTCGGCGCGCATGCCTGGGATGCCGCCCAGTTGCTCAATGCCGCCGTGCCGGTCGCGCTGAAGAAGGCACCGCCGGGCAGCAAGGAGTTCCGCGCCGCGCTGCGCGACGCGCTCGAGGGCGTCAAGAACCTGCCGGTGGCGCACGGCGTCGTCAACATGAGTCGCGCAGGATCACATCGGCTTCGACCAGCGCGCCCGCGTCATGGTCCAGATCGAGAACGGCACCTGGAAGCTGATCAAGTAAGCGACTGAAAAGGCGGGGAAAGGGGCGGGCGTGGTAAACTCCCGCCCCTTGCCGCTTTCTTCGGGAATCCGCCATGCTCCGCAAGCAGTTCCGCACCATTCTGGCCGTCCTTGCCGCCGGCATCGCCGGGCCGGCCCTGGCCGACATCAACGTCGGCGTGTCGGTTTCGGCAACCGGCCCGGCGGCCTCGCTCGGCATCCCGGAAAAGAACACGATCGCCCTCTTGCCGACGACCATTGGCGGCCAGAAGGTCAACTACATCGTCCTCGACGACGCCACCGACCCGACGGCGGCAACCAAAAACATCAAGAAGCTGATCAGCGAGAACAAGGTCGACGTCGTGATCGGCTCGACCACCACGCCCAACTCGCTGGCGATGATCGATGTCGCGGTCGACGCCGAAACGCCGTTGATTTCCATGGCCGGTTCGGCGATCGTCGTCGAGCCGATGGATGCCAAGCGCCAGTGGGTGTTCAAGACGGCGCAGAACGACGCGCACATGGCGACCGCCATCGTCCAGCACATGACCGACAAGGGTGTTCAGACCGTCGCCTTCGTTGGCTTCGCCGATGCCTACGGCGAAGGCTGGTACAAGGAATTCGCCAAAATCGCCGAGGCGCGCAAGCTGAAGATCGTCGCCAGCGAGCGCTTCCAGCGCAACGACACCTCGGTGACCGGCCAGATCCTCAAGATCATGGCCGCCAAGCCCGATGCCGTGCTGATCGGCGGCGCCGGCACGCCGGCCGCGCTGCCGCAGAAGGCACTGAAGGAAAAGGGCTACAAGGGTCTGATCTACCAGACGCACGGCGTCGCCAACAACGATTTCCTGCGTGTCGGCGGCAAGGACGTCGAGGGCGCCTTCCTGCCGGTCGGCCCGATGGTCGTCGCGGCGCAGTTGCCGGCCGATCACCCGGTCAAGAAGTCGGCGCTGGAATATGTCACCAGGTACGAGGCCGCGCACGGCAAGGGCAGCGTCAGTTCCTTCGGCGGCCACGCCTGGGATGCCGGCGTGCTGCTGCAGAACGCCATCCCGGTGGCGTTGAAAAAGGGGCAGCCAGGGACGAAGGAATTCCGCAAGGCGCTACGCGACGCGCTTGAGGCAACGAACAACCTGCCGGCCGCGCACGGCATCTTCAACATGAGTGCCCAGGATCACCAGGGTTTCGACCAGCGGGCGCGCGTCATGGTCACCATCGAAAACGGTACCTGGAAACTCGTGAAGTAGGCGCCCGGCTACGCGCCCCAGAACTGCCACCCGAACGGTCACTTTTCGCTGATGGACCTGCAGATTTTCCTCCTTCTCGGCCAGGATGGTGTCACCAACGGCGCCATCTACGCGCTGCTGGCGCTGGCGCTGGTGCTGGTATTCGCGGTGACGCGGGTGATCTTCATCCCGCAGGGCGAGTTCGTCGCCTACGGGGCGCTGACGCTTGCCAGCCTGCAGGCCGGCAAGGTGCCGGGTACCGTCTGGCTGCTGCTGGCGATGGGGGCGACGGTGGTTGCCCTCGACGGCTGGCGGCTGCTGCGCGAGGGGCGCTACCGGCGGCTGCCGCCGCTGCTGATCCTCAACATCGGCATTCCGCTGGCGCTCGCCGGTGCCCTCTTCGCCGTGCCGCCGACCCAGTTGCCGCTGGCGGCCCAGGTGGTGCTGTCGATGATGCTGGTCGTGCCGATGGGGCCGATGATCTACCGCATCGCCTTCCAGCCGCTGGCGAGTGCCTCGGTGCTGGTGCTGTTGATCGTTTCGGTGGCGGTGCACCTCGCGCTGATCGGACTCGGGCTGCTGTTCTTCGGCGCCGAGGGATCGCGCACGCCGGCTTTCACCGACATCAGCTTCGAACTGGCCGGTGCGCCGCTGCAGGGCCAGACGCTCCTCGTCGTGGTCGCCTCGGCGGTGCTCATCATCGGCCTCTACTTCTTCTTCGAGCGCACCATCTACGGCAAGGCCCTGCGCGCCACCGCGATGAACCGCACCGGCGCCCGCCTGATGGGTATCCCGCCGACCCTGGCGGGCCGGCTGTGCTTCACTCTTGCCGCGGCGATCGGCGCCTTCTCGGGGGTGCTGATCGCGCCGATCACCACCATCTACTACGACTCCGGCTTCCTGATCGGCCTCAAGGGCTTCGTCGGCGCCATCATCGGCGGCCTCGCCTCGTATCCTGTCGCCGCGCTCGGCGCCATCGCTGGTCGGCCTGCTCGAATCCTATTCCTCCTTCTATGCCAGCGCCTTCAAGGAAGTGATCGTCTTCACGCTGATCATCCCGGTGCTGCTGCTGGCGCTCGCTGACCACCCGCCATGTCGAGGAGGACGACGAGCATACCGACATTGTCAGCATCGATCCCCGGCATCGCAAGTTGCCAGTCGCTGGCGCCGGCATGCGCCGTTCGCCGCGTTCGTCGGCCTGTTGCTGCTGCGCCGCATCTCCTGCCGGAATTCTCGATCACCCTGCTCAACTACATCGGCCTCTATGCCATCGTCGCAGTCGGACTGGTGTTGCTGACCGGCGTCGGCGGCCTGACCTCCTTCGGGCAGGCCGCCTTCGTCGGCCTCGGCGCCTACACCACGGCCTGGCTGACCACCGCTGCATGGCGTCTCGCCGTGGCTGACGCTGCTCATCGGACTCGCCCTCACCGCGCCGTCGCGTTCTGTCGCTGGGCTTCATCACGCTGCGCATGGGCGGCCACTACCTGCCGCTGGGCACCATCGCCTGGGGCATCAGCCTCTATTTCCTGTTCGGCAACGTCGACTTCCTCGGTGGCCACACCGGCATCACCGGCATCCCGCCGGTGGCGCTGTTCGGCTGGGAGCTGAAGTCCGGGTAGCGACTTCTACTACCTGATCTGGGTGGTCGTGCTGCTCGCCATCGCTGTCGATCCGCAACCTGCTCGACTCGCGCGAAGGCCGGGCGATCCGGGCGCTCCGCGGGGGTGTGGTGATGGCCGAGGCGATGGGGGTCGACACGCAGCGCACCAAGATCGTCATCTTCCTGATCGCCGCGCTGCTGGCCAGCGTCTCCGGCTGGCTCTACGCCCACCTGCAGCGCTTCGTCAATCCGACGCCGTTCTCGCTGACGCAGGGCATCGAATACCTGTTCATGGCGGTGGTCGGCGGCATCGGCCACGTCTGGGGCGCTGTTCTCGGCGCCGGCCTGATCACCATCCTCAAGCAATGGCTGCAGGACTGGCTGCCGCAGATTCTCGGCCAGAGCGGCAATTTCGAGATCATCGTCTTCGGCATCGCCATGGTCCTGGTACTGCAAAAGGCGCGCGCCGGGATCTGGCCGCTGATCATGCGACTGCTGCCGAGCCGCTCGCTGAAACGCGACATGCCGTGCGGCGGAAATCCTGCCAAAACGCGGCGTCGACCGCAGCCGGCAAACTGCTGCTCGACGCGAGTGAAGTGACCAAGCGCTTTGGCGGCCTGGTCGCCAACAACAACATGGACCTGACCGTGCAGGCCGGCGAGGTGATGGCGCTGATCGGTCCGAACGGCGCTGGCAAGAGCACGATGTTCAACTGCATTTCCGCGGTCAACCCGGCTTCCGCCGGGAAAGATCGCCTTCCTTGGCGAGTCGACCGAAGCCCTCGCCGCGCGTGAAATCGCCCGCCGCGGCATGAGCCGGACCTTTCAGCACGTCCGCCTGCTCGGGCAGATGTCGGTGCTCGAGAACGTCGCCATCGGTGCCCACCTGCGTGGCAGCAAGGGCTTCATCGCGGCGGCGCTGCGCTTCGATCGCGCCGAAGAGCATCGCCTGCTCGCCGAGGCCGCCCGCCAGATCGAGCGTGTCGGCCTCGCCGAGCACATGTTCGACCCCGCCGGCAGCCTGTCGCTCGGTCAGCAGCGCATCGTCGAGATCGCCCGCGCGCTGGCCTCCGACCCCTGCCTGCTGCTGCTTGACGAGCCGGCCGCCGGGCCTGCGCTACATGGAAAAGCAGGCGCTGGCCGAACTGCTGCGCAAGTTGCGCGCCGAAGGCATGGGTATCCTGCTGGTCGAGCACGACATGGATTTCGTCATGGGCCTGGCCGACCGCGTCGTCGTCATGGAGTTCGGCGAGAAGATCGCCGAGGGCCTGCCGGAAGATGTGCAGCGCGACCCCAGGGTGCTCGAAGCCTACCTGGGGGGGTCGAGTGATGGTCACCAGCATCCCCACCTGCACGAACACGAGACCATCCTCGAAGTGAAGGACCTGTCGCGTCTGCTACGGCAAGGTCGAGGCGCTGCACGACGTCAGCCTGACCATCCGGCGCGGCGAGATCGTCACCGTGATCGGCCCGAACGGCGCCGGCAAGACGACGCTGCTGCGGCGCTGATGGGCTTGCTGCCGTCCGACGGCAGCATCGTCTATCTCGGCCACGTTCGAGGTCGCGAGCGCGAGGTCGAGGTGCTGGTGCGCCAGGGCATGACGCTGGTTCCGGAAAAGCGTGAGCTGTTTGCGGAGATGAGCGTCGAGGACAACCTGATGCTCGGTGCTTTCGATCGCTACCGCACCGGTCATCGTGACCACATGGAGACGATGGACGAGGTGTTCGAGACTCTTCCCGCGCCTCGAAGAGCGGCGCGCCCAGCTCGCCGGCACGCTATCCGGAGGCGAGCGCCAGATGCTGGCCATGGGCCGTGCGCTGATGGCCAAGCCGAAGCTGCTGATGCTGGACGAACCGAGCCTCGGGCTGGCGCCGCTGATCATCAAGGAGATCTTCCGCGTCATCGCCGCAACTGAAGCAAACGGGCGTCGCCATCCTGCTGGTCGAGCAGAACGCCCGTGCCGCGCTGCACGTCGCCGACTACGGCTACGTCCTGGAAACCGGGGAAGTATCGCTGGCCGGGCCGAGCCGCGACCTGGCGGCCGACCCGCGCGTCATCGAGAGCTACCTCGGCCTCGGCCACAAGCAGCTTTGAGGATGGCCGCGGCCAGACGGCCGCGGCATGCATTCAGCGCTGGTCGCGATCGCCGCGGCGGTCGTTGTGGCCCTTGTTCCCACCCTGGTCGTCGCGTGCTGGCGGCCGCTGCTCGGGTCGCGGCATTTCGCGCATTGGTACCGGTGGCGGCGGTGCTGCCCGTGGTGCCTCGCGCACCACCGGGGCCGGGCGCTCGCGCGGCGCGCGTTCTCCGCGGCGGCTCGCGCTGGACGTCTGGCCGGATTTCGCGAGGCATCGGTGTGGGCGGCTGGATCTCGCGAATCATCGGCGTCGGACGCTCGCGCGGTGCTTCGCGGTTGGCCGGCACCGTTGCTGGATTTCGCGCACCGGCGGAGGCGGGCGTTGCCAAGTGTCGCGCGGCGCGCGTTCTACCAGCGGCGGCTCGCGCTGGACGTCTGGCCGGATTTCGCGAGGCATCGGTGTGGGCGGCTGGATCTCGCGAATCATCGGCGTCGGACGCTCGCGCGGTACCTCGCGGTTGGCCGGCGCAGGCTGCTGTATTTCACGCACCGGCGGAAGCGGGCGCTGCCAACCCTCGCGCGCCGCAGGCGATGGTGCGGGGGGAGCAAGGGGCCGGTTGTCGTGCTCCGCGCGCGGTATTTCGGCCGGTGATGCCGGGACACGCCCCGGGCCTTCCGCATTGCGAACGCTTTCCGGCATTACCCGCATTGTCTCCTGGGGGTTTGACGGAGCGGGCCGCCGCTGGCCGACCTCGGACGGACGCGGCAGCGCCGGCGCCGGCGCCATGTCGCGTCGCGGTTCGCTGCCCGCCGACGGTGGATTGCCGGCAGCCTGCGGCAGGCGGTCGGGTGGTGGTGACGGCTGCCCCGGTGCCAGCCTGGGTGCTTCGCTGCGCGGCGCTGGACGCATCGCCTCGCTGGTGGGGGCCAGCCACTCGCGGCCAGGCGCGCGCGTCGCCGCCGGCGCTTGGCCCAATTCGTGCCGGTCCGTCGGGCGGAACGCCGCACGGTCGATCGGTCGCCCTTCGCGCAGCAGGTTCGCCGGCACCACCGTGACCGCCTGCGGCTGGCCGTGGTGGGCATAGCGCGGCCGGAAATCCGGGTGCGCGGCGCGGTCGATGTCCACGACGTTGGTCACGTGCGTGACGTTGATCTGGCGAATGTAGGTCGGGCTGGTGCGATACGCCGGCACATAGACTTCGCGCGGGGCGAGCGGGAACCAGCCGACCGCCGGCGCCGAGCCGGCGCTGAAGGCGACGCTCCAGCCGGGATTGCCGACCCAGCCGACGAGCGCGGGCGCGTAGACCGGGCGTGCGGCATAGGCTCCCGGCGCCCAGCCCCAGCGCCCGCGGGTATGAACCCAGCGCCCGTAGTGGAAGGGCGCGAAGCCCCAGGGCGCCGCGTCGATCCAGGTCCAGCCCCACGGCGCGATCCATGCCCAGCGCCCGTAGCGGTAAGGCGCCCAGCCGGCAACCACGGTGCGCGGGTACCAGACGGCGCCATAGTCCGCAACCGTGTCCCAGTCGCCGTACACGTCCAGATCCTGATAGCCGGTCATGTTCGGCGAGACATGCTGGCGGGCGGCGCGCGAGCGCTCGCGGTTGTCCTGCGCCGTGATCCAGCCGTCGAAGTCATCGCCATAGGGCGCGGCAGCCATGTCGAGCCGGCCGCCATCGAACATCGTTGCCATTTCGCCGGAGCGCACCGGCAAGACCTGGCCGGCGGAAGCGGCCTCAGCCATTCCGGACTGCGCGGCGACGGTGGTTCGGTCGCCGAGTACCTCGATCCGGTAGCGGCCGGGTTCGAAGAAGCGTACGCGGCCCTGCGGCGTGACGATGTCGACGCCGTCGGCCTGGTCGCGGTCGCGGACTGTCACGGCCAGAACGCCGGCCGCCAGTTGCAGGCGGACCTGGCGGTCATCGACGACCGCGAACTCGAGGCGGCTGCTGCCGCCGAGCCGGAATGCGGTCGAGCCGATCCACGCCTCGGCGCGACCGTCGCGTTCGGTATCGAGAATGGCGCCGCTGCTGACCGGCCAGTTGGCCATCGCCGCGCTGCCGGTATCTTGCCGGTCGGTGCGGAACAGGACGCCGCCTTCGGCCAGCGACAGGCGGCCGACGCGGGCGGGCGGGTCGCTGGCCGCCAGCGACGGCTGCAGATAGGCAAGCAGGGCCAGCAGGCCGAAGGTCCAGCGCAACAGGTTAAGCATGTCAACTCCTTGCGATGCCGCCGTCCTTGGCCGGCCGATGCCTGAATAACGCGCGACAGGCGGTTCGGACTGAATGGTGCGGCAGAAAATTTCGTTACCGGATGTTACCGCGTTGCCGGGCGCCTCTGGAGTATCCGATGCGCTCGGGAAAACTGTGATTTTTCAGTCACCTGACGTAGAATCCGCGGTCCCGGTCCGATTCTGCGCCGCCAAAACCCATCCCGATGCTCTATCCCACCCGTTTCGATGTCATCGTCGTCGGCGGCGGTCACGCCGGCACCGAAGCTGCGCTCGCCGCGGCGCGGGCGGGTGCGAACACGCTGCTGCTGACGCATAACCTCGATACGCTCGGGGCGATGAGCTGCAACCCGTCCATCGGCGGCATCGGCAAGGGCCATCTGGTGCGCGAAGTCGATGCGCTGGGCGGCGCCATGGCGACGGCCACCGACGAGGCCGGCATCCAGTTCCGTATCCTGAATGCATCGAAAGGCCCGGCGGTGCGTGCCACTCGCGCCCAGGCCGACCGGGTGCTGTACAAGCAGGCCATCCGCGGTCAACTGGAAAACCAGTCCAATTTGACCATTTTCGCCGAAGCCTGCGATGACCTGATCGTCGAAGGCGAGCGCGTCGCTGGCGCGGTAACCCAGCTCGGCATCCGCTTCATGGCCGAGGCTGTAGTGTTGACCGCCGGTACCTTCCTCAACGGCAAGATTCACGTCGGGCTGGAGAGCTATACCGGCGGCCGCATGGGCGATCCACCTTCAGTTTCTCTGGCCAGCCGCCTGAAGGAACTGAACCTGCCGCAGGGCCGCCTGAAGACTGGCACGCCGCCGCGCCTCGACGGCAAGACCATCGACTTCTCGGTCATGGAAGAACAGCATTCGGACAACCCGATGCCGGTCTTCTCCTTCCTCGGCAACGCCGCGCAGCATCCGCGCCAGTTGCCGTGCTGGATTACGGAAACCAACGAAAAGACGCACGACATCATCCGCAGCGGCCTCGACCGTTCGCCAATGTACACCGGCGTCATCGAAGGTGTCGGCCCGCGCTACTGCCCGTCGATCGAGGACAAGATCCACCGCTTCGCCGACAAGAACAGCCACAACGTATTCCTCGAACCGGAAGGCCTGACGACGCACGAGATCTACCCGAACGGCGTGTCGACCAGCCTGCCCTTCGACATCCAGCTGGCGCTGGTTCGCTCGATCCGCGGCCTGGAGAATTGCCACATCCTGCGCCCGGGCTACGCCATCGAATACGATTTCTACGACCCGCGCGGCCTCAAGGACACGCTGGAAACCAAGGCGATCAACGGCTTGTTTTTTGCCGGCCAGATCAACGGCACAACCGGTTACGAGGAAGCAGCCGCCCAGGGCCTGTTGGCCGGCATCAACGCCGTGCGCTACGTCCGCGACGAAGCAGGCTGGTGTCCGAAGCGCAACGAGGCCTACCTCGGCGTACTGGTCGACGACCTGATCACGCGCGGCGTCTCCGACCCGTATCGCATGTTCACCAGCCGCGCCGAGTACCGCCTCAGCCTGCGCGAGGACAATGCCGACCTCCGGCTGACCGAAAAAGGCCGCGAACTCGGCCTTGTTGACGATGTTCGCTGGGATGCCTTCTGCCGCAAACGCGATGCCATCGCTGCCGAGCAGGAGCGCCTCAAGGCCACCTGGGTCAATCCCGGGATCCTGCCGGCCGACGATGCCGTTCGCGTACTAGGCAAAGGCATCGAGCATGAATACAGCTTGTTCGAACTGCTGCGCCGTCCGGAAGTTTCATACCAAGCACTGGTGACCCTGCCCGGTGGCGGTGACGGCCAGAGCGACCCGCTGGTCGTCGAGCAGCTCGAGATTTCCGCCAAGTACCAAGGCTATATCGACCGCCAGGCCGAGGAAGTGGCGCGGTCGGCCACCTGCGAGGACACGCGGCTGCCGGCCGACCTCGACTATGCGACCGTTGCTGGCCTTTCCAGCGAAGTCAGGCAGAAGCTCGGTCTGCACCGGCCGCAGACCGTCGGCCAGGCTTCACGGATCCAGGGGGTGACGCCGGCAGCAGTCTCGCTGCTGCTGATCCACCTGAAACGCCGCGAACTTGTGGCACAGCACAAGGCCGCATGAATCCGATGACCCTCGCCGCCGGCCTCGCCGAACTTGGACTCGACCTGCCCGATGCGGTGCAGCACAAGCTGCTCGCGTTCCGTGACCTGTTGCTGAAGTGGAACAGGACCTACAACCTGACCGCGCTGCGCGATCCGGAACAGGTGGTTTCGCACCACTTGCTCGATTCGCTGGCAATCCTGCCGCATGTCGGCGGCGGCGCACTCCTCGACGTCGGCAGCGGCGGCGGCCTGCCCGGCATCCCGCTGGCCATCGCCCGGCCAGAGCTGGCGGTGACCCTGGTCGATGCCGTGCAGAAGAAGACGACCTTCCTGCAACAGGCCGCCATCGAACTTGGCTTGAAGAATGTTGCGGTTCACCATGCACGGGTCGAGGAAATGCGCGGACAATACGCGCAGATCAGTTCGCGGGCGTTCGCCGATCTGGCGCGCCTGGTCGGCCTGACCCGGCACCTGCTGGAGCCGGGCGGTCGCTGGCTGGCCATGAAGGGCGTCCGGCCGGACGACGAGATTGCGGCGCTGCCTGCCGGCGTCGCGGTCGCGGCGGTCGTGCCGCTGACCGTGCCGGGGCTGGACGCCGAACGACACTTGCTCATCTTGAAAGCCGGGTCATGAAAGTACTCGCCATCACCAACCAGAAGGGCGGCGTCGGCAAGACGACGACAGCGGTCAATCTCGCCGCTTCGCTCGCCGCCGAGGGCCTCAGCGTCCTGTTGATCGACCTCGATCCGCAAGGCAACGCGACGACCGGCGCCGGCATCACCAAGCGCGAGGCGCTGCCGACGGTCTACCAGATGCTGATCGGCGCCGCCGAACTGGGCGAGGTCCGTATCGTCACCGAATTCGGCTTCGACGTCGTGCCCGCCAACCGCGAACTGGCTGGCGCCGAGGTCGAGCTGGTCGAACTCGACCAGCGCGAATACCGCCTCAGGAACGCGCTCAAGGCCGGCCACGCACGCTATGACTTTGTCCTGATCGATTGTCCGCCGGCGCTCAACATGCTGACGGTCAACGGACTGGTCGCCGCGGATTCGGTGCTGATCCCGATGCAGTGCGAGTACTACGCGCTCGAAGGCCTGTCCGACCTCGTCGAGACGCTGCGCAAGGTGCGCCATCACCTGAATTCGCGCCTCGAGATCGAGGGCCTGCTGCGGACCATGTTCAATGCGCAGAGCACGCTGGCGCAGCAGGTCTCGGGCGAACTCGAAAGTCACTTCGGCAGCAAGGTCTACCGCACCATCGTGCCGCGCAATGTCCGCTTGGCCGAGGCGCCATCCTACGGCAAGCCGGTCATCGCCTTCGACCGGAGCTCGAAGGGCGCGCAGGCCTACAGCGCCCTCGCCCGCGAAATTCTCGAAAGGGTCGTCCAATGATCAAGATGAAAGGACTGGGCCGCGGCCTCGACGCGCTGCTTTCCGGCAGCGACAGGCCGTCGGGCGACGAGCAGCGCAACCTGCCGGTCAACCGTCTGCGGCCGGGCAAGTACCAGCCGCGCACCCAGATGGACGAGACGTCGCTCGCCGAACTGGCCGCGTCGATCCGGACGCAGGGCATCATGCAGCCGATCCTTGTCCGCGCCGTGGACAATACGCCAGGTGCCGAGCGCTACGAGATCGTCGCCGGCGAACGCCGCTGGCGTGCCGCCCAGCTTGCCGGTCTCACCGAGGTGCCGGTGCTGGTGCGCAGCATTCCGGACGAGCAGGCGCTGGCGATGGCGCTCATCGAAAATATCCAGCGCGAGAACCTCAATCCGCTCGAGGAAGCCCAGGGATTGCAGCGGCTGATCGACGAGTTTGGCCTGACCCACCAGCAAGCCGCCGATGCCGTCGGTCGTTCGCGTCCGGCGGCGTCGAACCTGCTCCGCCTGCTGCAACTGAATCGCCTCGTTCAGGACATGCTGATGGCCGGCAAGCTCGACATGGGCCATGCCCGCGCGCTGTTACCGGTGGCGGGGGCGCAGCAGGTGGCGCTGGCGCAGCGCATCGTGCACAAGGGGCTGTCCGTGCGCGAGATTGAACGCCTGGTGCAGCACCTCCTGAACCCGCCCAGGAAATCGGCTGAGCGGCCGGTTGACCGCGATCTGCTGCGTCTGCAGGAGGAGCTTTCCGACGGACTCGGGGCGAATGTCGCGATCCGCGCCAACGGCAAGGGTGCCGGCCGCGTCACCATCGAGTTCGGCAGTCTCGACCAGTTGGACGGCCTGATCGCCCGGCTGCGCGACTGATTCGTGAAGCGTCGCGCGGTGCGTTGCGGATGTCGGAAAAACCTTGGTTTGTGCGCCGCAACAATTGACTCTTGTATAAGACTTCGCTACACTCACCTGGTTTTCAGTCGGGGCCTGCCGTGCACCCGCATGTGATCTGGATTCTCAGTTGACAGGCGGCGCTGGCGATACTCCTGGGGGTCATCACCTGGGTGTTGGTCGGCAGCAATGCGGCAGTCTCGATACTGATCGGGGGATCAATCGGCATCATCGCCAACGCGGGCTATGTCCTGCGGGCCATGCGAGTGTCGACAGGGGATGACCCGCTCAGGCTGTATCGGGCGCAGTCGGCCGGGGAGGGATTGAAGTTCGCCCTGACCTTCGCCGGATTTGCGCTGGTGTTCTGGGGGTACAAGGAGGTGGCGGCCTTGCCGCTCTTTCTTGGCTACGCATCAACCTTTGCCATCTTCTGGGTGGCACTCTTGAAGCAACGCTAGGCTGAACGGAGAAATCATGAGCGCTGAAGGCGGCCTGACCACAACCGGCTATATCCAACACCACCTGACCAACCTGGCGGTCTGTTCCGACGCTGCCAGGGATGCGGCGGGTCATTGCCAGGGTTTTTGGACTTTCCACCTCGACACCCTGCTGGTTTCCGGCATCCTCGGCCTGATCGTCTTCGGCCTGATGGCCAAGGTCGCAAGCAAGGCGTCCGCTGGTGTTCCGGGTAGCCTCCAGAACTTCATCGAAATGGTCGTCGGCATGGTCGACCAGCAGGTCAAGGACACTTTCCACGGCAAGAGCAAGCTGGTTACGCCGCTCGCCATCACGATTTTCGTCTGGGTGTTCGTCATGAACGCCATGGACCTCATTCCCGTCGATTTCCTTCCCTTGGCTGCGCAGCAGCTGGCTGGGCGTGCCTTACTTCAAGTTCGTGCCGACCACCGATCCCAACCTGACCTTCGCGATGTCGATCACGGTGTTCCTGATCAGCATTTTCATGGGCCTGAAGGTCAAGGGCTTCGGCCACTTCATGCACGAAGTCTTCGCGGTCCCGTTCGGCATGAAGCTCGCTCCGGTGAACCTCCTGTTCCGTATCGTCGAAGAAATCGCCAGGCCGATCTCGTTGTCCCTGCGTCTCTTCGGCAACATGTATGCCGGCGAAATGGTCTTCATCCTGATCGCCCTGCTCGGCATCTGGCAGCTTCCGCTGGCCTTGCCCTGGGCGCTGTTCCACATCCTGATCATCACCCTGCAAGCCTTCGTGTTCATGATGCTGACCATCGTGTACATGTCGATGGCTTCCGAGTCGCACTAGGTTTCAGCAGTATCCCTTCGTTTTCAACCTTAACCGCAACAACCAACCTTACTGAGGAGCAAACATGGAACTCGCAACCGTTCTCGCCAACACTGCCATCGCCGTTGCCATCCTGATCGGCGCCGGTGCTCTGGGCACCGCCATCGGCTTCGGCATCCTCGGCGGCCGTTTCCTGGAAGGCGCTGCCCGTCAGCCGGAAATGATCCCGACGCTGCAGGTCAAGATGTTCATCGTCGCCGGCCTGCTCGACGCGGTGACCATGATCGGTGTCGGTATCGCGCTGTTCATGCTCTTCGCCAATCCGTTCATCGCACTGGTCAAGTAATCATCCGCGCCCCTGAAACCCTTATCACCAGGAGGTTAGCGTGAGCATTAACGCTACACTGATTGGCCAGGCCATCTGGTTTGCGATCTTCATCTGGATCACGATGAAGTATGTCTGGCCGCCGCTGCAAAAGGCGATGGCCGACCGTCAAGCCCAGATCGCCGATGGCCTGGCTGCGGCCGAGCGCGGCAAGCACGAGCAGGAGCTCGCTGCCAAGCGTTCCGCCGACGCGATGCGCGTAGCCAAGGAGAAATCTGCGGAGCTCGTGGCACAAGCCGAAAAGCGTGCGCAGCAGATCATCGAGGAAGCCAAGGGCAACGCCAAGGTCGAGGCCGACAAGGTCGTCGCCGGCGCCAAGGCGGAAATCGACCAGGAAGTCGAACGCGCCAAGCAGCACTCTGCGCGAGCGCGTCGCCGAACTGGCCGTTGCCGGTGCCGAGAAGATCCTGCGCAAGGAAATCAACGCGTCCGTGCATGCCGACATGCTCGGTGCCCTGAAACAGGATCTGTAGGCAATGGCTGAATCCGTCACTATCGCCCGTCCCTACGCCGAAGCCCTTTTCCGGGCGGCGAAGGAGAGCGGCAATCTGGCCAAGTGGGCCGGGCAGGTCGCTCTGCTCGGCCAGGTGGCTGCCAATCCCGAAGCCTGTGCGGCCATCGGTGATCCCAATGTGGCGGCCCCGCAACTGGTCGACCTCTTCCGGTCTGCCTGCGGTACGGCGGTAGATGCGGAGTTGTCGAGCTTCATCCAGTTGCTGTCGGACAACGATCGTCTGGGGCTGTTGCCGGAAATTGCCGGCTTGTACGAAAGCTACAAGCAGGCCGAGGAAGGCACCAAGCAGGCCGAGATCATCTCGGCTTTCCCGATCGATGCCGCGCAGGTCAACGCGCTGGTTCCCCAGCTCGAGTCGGTCTTCAAGACCAGGCTCGAAGCTTCGGTCTCGGTTGACCCGGAACTCATTGGTGGCATCAAGGTCGTCGTCGGCGACCAGATGCTGGATGCTTCGGTCCGCGGCAAGCTCGACGCCATGGCTACGGCGCTGAATAACTAGGAGAATTTCATGCAGTTGAATCCTTCCGAAATTTCTGAACTGATCAAGAGCAAGATCCAGAACCTGCAGGGCGCCTCGGAAGTGCGCACGCAGGGCACGGTGGTTTCCGTTACCGACGGCATCTGCCGCGTGCACGGCCTGCAGGATGCGATGCAGGGCGAAATGCTGGAATTCCCGGGCAACACCTTCGGCATGGCGCTCAACCTCGAGCGTGATTCCGTCGGCGCCGTCGTTCTTGGTGAGTACGAACACATTTCCGAAGGCGATACGGTCAAGACGACCGGTCGCATTCTGGAAGTCCCCGTCGGTCCCGAATTGCTCGGTCGCGTCGTCAATTCCCTGGGCCAGCCGATCGACGGCAAGGGTCCGATCAACGCCAAGCTGACCGACAAGATCGAAAAGGTCGCGCCCGGCGTCATCTGGCGGAAGTCGGTTTCGCAGCCGGTGCAGACCGGCCTGAAGTGCGTCGACTCGATGGTCCCCATCGGCCGCGGCCAGCGCGAGCTGATCATCGGTGACCGCCAGACCGGCAAGACTGCCGTCGCGGTCGACACGATCATCAACCAGAAGGGCAAGGATCTCTTCTGCATCTATGTCGCCATCGGCCAGAAGGCATCCACCATCGCCAACGTCGTGCGCAAGCTCGAGGAGCATGGCGCGATGGAATTCACCATCATCGTCGCGGCTTCGGCCTCCGAATCGGCAGCGCTGCAGTACATCGCTCCCTACTCGGGCTGCACGATGGGCGAGTACTTCCGCGACCGCGGCCAGGACGCGCTGATCATCTACGACGACCTGACCAAGCAGGCTTGGGGCTACCGCCAGGTTTCCCTGCTGCTGCGCCGTCCGCCGGGCCGCGAAGCCTATCCGGGCGACGTCTTCTATCTCCACTCCCGCCTGCTCGAGCGTGCCGCGCGCGTTTCCGCAGCGTGGGTCGAGAAGCTGACCAACGGCGAAGTCCAGGGCAAGACCGGGTCGCTGACCGCGCTGCCGGTGATCGAAACCCAGGCGGGTGACGTGTCCGCCTTCGTTCCGACCAACGTGATCTCGATTACCGACGGCCAGATCTTCCTGGACACCGACCTCTTCAACGCCGGTATCCGTCCCGCGATCAACGCCGGTATCTCGGTGTCCCGCGTCGGTGGCGCTGCGCAGACCAAGCTGATCAAGAAGCTCGGCGGCGGTGTCCGTCTGGCCCTCGCCCAGTACCGCGAACTCGCTGCTTTCGCCCAGTTCGCTTCCGACCTCGACGAAGCGACCCGCAAGCAGCTTGAGCGTGGCCGCCTGGTGACCGAGCTGATGAAGCAGCCGCAGTACGCTCCGATGAGCATTTCCGAAATGGCCGTCACGCTCTATGCGGCAGACAAGGGTTATTTCGACGATGTCGAAGTCAAGCGGGCGCTGGAGTGCGAAAAGGCCATGATCGGTTACCTGAAGACCCACTGCGCTGACCTCATGAACAAGATGCAGTCGACTGCGGAATTCGACGGCGAAGCCGAAAAGGCCCTGGCCGCGGGTATTGCAGCTTTCAAGAGCAGCTGGGCCTGATCTAGGAGAACGCCATGCCTAGCGGCAAGGAAATTCGCAACAAGATCAAGAGCGTCGAAAACACGCGCAAGATCACCAAAGCCATGGAGATGGTGTCCGTATCCAAAATGCGCAAGGCGCAGGAACGGATGCGGGCTGCCCGTCCCTATGGCGAAAAGATCCGGCGCGTTGCGGCCAACCTCTCCCATGCCCTGTCCGAGTATCGGCATCCGTTCCTGACGGTGCGGGATCCGCAGAGTATCGGCGTTCATCCTCGTCACTTCGGACAAGGGTCTCTGCGGCGGCCTGAACTCGAACATCCTGCGCCTCGTGTTGGGCAAGATGAAGGAACTCGAAGCCAGGGGCATGAAGCTGCAGGCGACCTGCATCGGCAACAAGGGTCTCGGCTTCATGCAGCGCATGGGCGCCAAGGTCGTCTCGCAAGTCGTGGCGCTGGGCGACAAGCCGCACCTCGAAAAGCTGATCGGTCCGGTCAAGGTCCAACTCGACGCCTACATCAAGGGCGAGATCGACGCGCTGTACATCGGCTATACCCGTTTCATCAACACGATGAAGCAGGAGCCGGTGTTCGAGAAGTTGCTCCCGCTTTCCGGCGACGCTGTCGGCTCGTCCAAGACCAAGTGGGACTACGTCTATGAGCCTGAATCGAAGGCCGTCATCGATGACCTGCTGATTCGCTATGTCGAAGCCCTGATCTACCAGTCCGTGGCGGAAAACATCGCGTCCGAGCAGGCAGCCCGGATGGTTGCAATGAAGTCGGCCTCCGACAACGCCAAGAACGTCATCGGTGAATTGAAGCTGGTCTACAACAAGGCCCGTCAGGCCGCGATCACGAAGGAGCTTTCGGAGATCGTCGGCGGCGCCGCCGCAGTCTGACGCTAGCGCGAAGCTTTTTATTATTGGGGATTTGAATATGAGTCAAGGTTCCATCGTTCAGTGCATCGGCGCCGTTGTGGACATCCACTTCCCGCGCGACGCGATGCCGCATATTTACGACGCGCTCAAGCTGGATGCTTCCGAAGCCGGCGGCATGGCCGAAGACGGCCTGACCTTCGAGGTTCAGCAGCAACTGGGTGACGGCGTGGTTCGTACCATCGCCATGGGTTCTTCCGACGGCCTGCGCCGCGGCATGAAGGTCAACAACTCCGGTGCCGCCATTTCCGTGCCGGTCGGCATGGGCACGCTGGGCCGCATCATGGACGTTCTCGGTCGTCCGATCGACGAAGCCGGTCCGATCGAAGGCAATGAACTGCGCCCGATCCACGCCGCTGCGCCGAAGTTCGACGAACTGTCCTCCTCGGTTAACCTGCTCGAAACCGGCATCAAGGTCATCGACCTGATCTGCCCGTTCGCCAAGGGCGGCAAGGTCGGCCTGTTCGGTGGCGCCGGCGTCGGCAAGACCGTCAACATGATGGAACTGATCAACAACATCGCCAAGCAGCACGCGGGTCTGTCCGTGTTTGCCGGCGTGGGTGAGCGTACCCGTGAAGGGAACGACTTCTACCACGAGATGAAGGACTCCAACGTTCTCGACAAGGTGGCGATGGTGTTCGGTCAGATGAACGAGCCGCCGGGCAACCGTCTGCGCGTCGCGCTGACCGGCCTGACGATGGCCGAGCGTTTCCGTGACGACGGTCGTGACATCCTGCTGTTCATCGACAACATCTACCGCTTCACGCTGGCCGGTACGGAAGTTTCCGCGCTGCTCGGCCGTATGCCTTCCGCCGTCGGCTATCAGCCGACGCTGGCTGAAGAAATGGGCCGCCTGCAGGAGCGTATCACCTCGACCAAGGTCGGCTCGATCACCTCCATCCAGGCCGTCTATGTGCCTGCCGATGACCTGACCGACCCGTCGCCTGCCACCACCTTCCTGCACCTCGACTCCACGGTCGTGCTGTCGCGTGACATCGCGTCGCTGGGTATCTACCCGGCCGTCGATCCGCTCGACTCCACCTCCCGCCAGCTCGATCCGCAGGTCGTCGGTGAAGAGCACTACGCGACGGCCCGTGCCGTGCAGATGACCCTGCAGAAATACAAGGAACTGCGCGACATCATCGCGATTCTGGGTATGGACGAACTGTCTCCGGAAGACAAGCTGGCCGTTTCCCGTGCCCGCAAGATCCAGCGCTTCCTGTCGCAGCCGTTCCACGTGGCCGAAGTCTTTACCGGTTCCCCGGGCAAGTTCGTTTCCCTCAAGGATACGATCAAGGGCTTCAAGGGCATCGTGGAAGGCGAGTACGATCACCTGCCCGAACAGGCGTTCTACATGGTCGGCGGTATCGAGGAAGTCATCGAGAAGGCCAAGACGCTTTAATAACGCGTCTCCAGCATAGGAGCCAGTCATGGCAATTTCTGTTCATTGCGACGTCGTCAGCGCGGAAGAGTCCATCTTCGCCGGTGAGGTTGAATTCGCGGTGTTTCCCGGCGAGGCAGGGGAACTGGGAATCCTGCCGCACCATACGCCGCTGCTGACGCGGATCAAGCCTGGTACCGTCCGCCTGAAGCTCCAGGGCCAGAACGAGTTCGAACTGGTCTATGTCTCGGGTGGCATGCTCGAGGTTCAGCCGGGCATGATCACGGTGCTGGCCGACACGGCGATTCGTGCCCACGACCTGGACGAAGCCAAGGCGATGGAAGCGAAGAAGCGTGCCGAAGAGGCGCTGGCCAACCGCCAGGCCGCGATCGACTACGCGGCGGCCGAAGCCGAGCTCGCCCAGGCCATCGCGCAGATCCAGGCCATTCAGCGTCTGCGCAAGGCGACTCACTGAGTTCCCCCTGCGGCAACGGAAAGGGCAGCCTCGGCTGCCCTTTTTCTATTCGCGTGATCGGATCCGGCTCATGACAGCCGCGCGATGCGCTTCTCGAGCCGTGCGAGGTCGTCGCGCACGAGGTCGACAGCGGACCGGCGAATTCAGCCAGTTCGCGGGTCGGGACCACCAGCCGGGATTCCTCGCTGGCGAATTCGGTGACGTTGGCACCGAGCCGCGCGATCGCCGCACGATGCCAGGCAAGTCCAGCCGCAGCGGCACGGGCGATGCGGCGGGCCGGAATGTCGCCGACGATGTCGGCGAGATCGGCCTCGACATCCCAGCGCAGGTTCCTGAAGACGAAGGCCAGCGTTTCCGCGAAAGTGGCGGAACCCGTCAGGTGGGCCGCCGCGAAGATGTCGCCGTGCTCCGACAGCAGCCTGAATGGTGCGTCCGAAGAAAACTCGACGGCCACGGCAGCGGCTTCTCCTTCGGCGGCGGCGCAGAACATGCCGCCATCGCCGACGGTCAGCGACACCGCGAACGGTCCTCCCTCGATGCGGAGCGTCTGTCCGGCGTGGATCCCAAGCCGCTGCCGGGCCCAGTCCTCGTTTTCGAGAACGTGATTCAAAGCCCGGACGAAGAGTTCCGCCGGTGCTGTCATCATGATGTCTGGCGGCAAACGGCGCAGACGGGTGCCCCCGATCCGGTCATGCCTTTTCCCCGGGATCAGAACTTGAAACCGCGATGCAGCGCGACGACGCCCAGCGCCATGTTGAAATACTCGACCTGCTCGAGTCCGGCCCGCTCCATCATCGCTTTGAGCCCTTCCTGGTCGGGATGCATGCGAATCGACTCCGAGAGATAGCGGTAGCTTTCCGCGTCATCGGTGACCAGCTTGCCGATGCGCGGGATGACCTGGAAGGAGTAGAAATCGTAGGCCGGCGCCAGCGGCTTCCAGACCTGCGAGAACTCGAGGACGAGCAGTCGTCCGCCCGGACGCAGCACCCGCCGCATCTCGGCCAGTGCCGATTCCTTGTGCGTCATGTTGCGCAGGCCGAAGGCGACGGTGACACAATCGAACCAGTCATCGGGGAAGGGCAGCTTCTCGGCGTCGCACTGCACCGCCGGTACCATGTAGCCCTTGTCGGCCAAGCGATCGCGCCCGCGCGCCAGCATGGCGTTGTTGATGTCGGTCAGCCAGACCTGCCCGCTCGTGCCGACCTTCCTGGCGAAGGCGAGCGCAAGATCGCCGGTGCCGCCTGCGACGTCGAGCACGCGTGCCCCTTCGCGGACGCCGCTGCGCTGGATCGTGAATGCCTTCCACAACCGGTGCATGCCGCCAGACATCAAGTCGTTCATCAGGTCGTAGCGGCTGGCGACCGAGTCGAAGACATCGGCGACGCGCCGCGCCTTGAGGCCTTCCTCGACTGTCTCGTAGCCGAAATGGGTAGTTCCGTTTTTCATGGTTTCAATGACGTTGACCGCAACTGCCGCCAGTTGGCCGTGAGGTAGTGTCGCTGTCGCGCGACAGCCCCTGCGCTTCGATCTGGCCCAGGTATTCCTGCCACAACGTGTCGCGGTGCCTGCCGAGGTTGTAAAGGAGATCCCAGGAATAGAGCCCGCTGTCGTGGCCATCCGAGAAAACGAAACGCAGCGCATAGGTGCCGACCGGCTCGATGCGTTCTATCGTCACGTCACGCTTTCCGGTCTGCAGCGTTTCCTGACCGGGACCATGGCCGCGTGCCTCGGCGGAAGGCGTGAAGACACGCAGGAATTCGCAGCCGAGTTCGTGGCGCTCGCCATCCGCGTAGGTCAGTTCGACGATGCGCGACTTCTGATGCAACCTGATCTCGGTCGGAATGGGGGTGTCGGCCTCGATGCCAGCCATGGTTCCTCCAGGGTGAGGGCGCTAGTTTAGCGCACTCGCAGCCCCCCGGGGACCGAGATGCGTCAGATTGCCTCGTAGGTGATCCGGTCGAAGTCGACGCCCCGTTGCTTGACGTGGTTCATCCGGACCAGAAACGGCTTGCCGCCGTCAATCAGTTCGAGCGTTCCGCTGGCTTGGTAGAGGCCTTTGGGCATGACGATCGAGGCTTCCTGATGAATCGCCGGTACTCCCGGTAGCAGGAAGGCGCGCTGGTAACGATCGCCCTGGGCGCCCTTCGCCGCTGGGCGGCGGGCACGCACCGCCTCCGGCATACCGGGCTGAATCGCCAGCCCGGCAACCAGGCCGCCATCAGCCTCCTGCATCAACCAGCTGACTTGGGCGAGCAGGAAGCGCTCGCCGTCGTGTGGACAGATGGCCAGCAACTGGCTGTAGGCCAGCCGCTGCCCCGCAAGGCCGCGGGCCAGCCGGAAGCCGTTGGCAGAGTGGTCGATGACATGCCATTGATCAGTCGTGAAATTGACTTCCGGCCGGTGGCCTAGGGACTGACCCGGGGTGGCGCGGTCGCGGAAGGCAAACAACTCGTCAAATTCTCCCCGGGAATAGGTGCGGGCGGAGTCGGCCTGGACAAAATCGATGCCGCCAAGGAAGAAATAGATGGCCTCGAAACCCGCAGCGACGCGGGCCGTGCCCTTCGACGCGAAGCGCTGGAACTTGCGGCGAGACGCCGTCTGCGTCCAGGGACGCGAGAGGTGTTCGAGCAGAACGATCATGTGCCCGGCGGTTTCCTCACCGAGCCCCAGTTGCGACGGGCTCATGCGCTGGTGAAGTTGCGAAAGCGTGTGGCTCACCTGCAAGCCGAGACGGCTGGTGTCCAGACGGCGGGCATCGGGGCCGAGGTAATCGGTGCTACTGGTGGGGTGAATCGGCGCGTCCTTCTTCAGTTCGACGACATAAGGCGGCACTTCGTACTCGTCATCGACGGGGTGCAAGGAAACCAGCGGCGCCCACATCCCGGCCCAGCGGCGGATCAGGTTGAGGTTGCGAACGCTCTTGCTGTAGGGATTGGCGACTTCGATCAGCAGCACCGTGACGTACGCCGCGGCACAGTGAGTCGCCTGCAAGGGGGTCTCAAGAGAGTCATTGACCGGCGTGAAGGTGACACTCAACTGCTCGGCAGTCTCGTAATAGCTGTTCAGGTCGTGCCATACGCTGGCTGGCACTTCGCGCCGGGCGCGAAAGTGCTCCAGGACGACCATCCCGGTGTAGTAGAGGCAACGGTGCAGGATGGTCGCTACCTTCGCCGCAAACTGCGGACTCTCGCTGAACGGTGCCAGCAGCCGCGCGCACAGCGCATACGCCGTGCTCATGCGCTCCCAGGCAGCAAGGACCCGGCGGAAGCAGTTTTCCTCCTCGTCCGAGAGTACCAGCGGCTTGTTGTGATAGCGCTTGGCCATCTCCTCCTCGATGAAGGCCAGCGGTACGCGCGCCTCCTCGAGCAGCGTCAACAAGGTGTCGGGTTCAGGCGGGCTGGCAGTCAGCGCATCAAGGAATACGGCCATCTGCTCTTCCGCAAGCATCGGATTGCCTAGCGACAACTCGCAGAGATAATCGCTTCCGGCCCGCAGATTGGGGATCGTCAGGGTTTGCGACACCATGTTCATGGTCCTCTGTTTTGTCCTTCGTCCGTGTTCAGTTGCTCGCCGAGTTTCCGGCGCAGCGCTTCGTCGTCGATGGTGGTGCGGGGTGGTGGCGCTGCCCGCTGGCTGACGGACCAGATGGGCCCGGGGAAATGGGGATCGTCGCTCCAGCGGGGGATGACATGCCAGTGCACATGCGGCGTCATGTTGCCGAGACTCGCCAGGTTGATCTTGTCCGGAGCGAAAAGCGAGCGGATCGTCTCCTCCACCGCGAACACCACCCTCATCAGGGCGTCTCGGTCGGCCGGCTCGAGGTCGGTCATCTCGCGGACATGCGCATTCCAGATAACGCGGCAATAGCCAGGGTAGTCGGCATCATCGACGCGGACAACGCGACAGAGCGGTGACTCCCAGAGTACCGTCCCGCCGGCCGTGGCGCACAGGTCGCAGACATCGACTTCCATTTCCGCGTTCCGAAAACCGCAATTCCACAAGAATCGCACCAGCATGGAAATACTGCAAGTGCTTCCTGCGCAGCCTCGCGGCCGACCGCGAGGGGCCTGCGAAAATCAGAGCAATACGCGCTCGATGCCGCCGTTGTTGGCACGGTTGACGTACTGGGAGGCCCAGTTTTCGCCGAGCAGGTGTTTCGCCATTTCCACGACAATGTAGTCGGCTCGGGTTCCCGCATCGTCGTTGTACCGCGACAGCCCCTGCAGGCAGGCGGGGCAGGAGGTGAGTATCTTCACCTCGCCCGCGAAACCGTCGGCGCGCAGCTTGGCGGCGCCCTTCTCGATTTCCTCCTGTTTGCGGAACTTGACCTGGGTCGCGACATCGGGTCGCGAATAGGCGAACGAGCCGGCGTCGCCGCAGCAGCGGTCGGTCAGCGGCACGTCCTGGCCCATCAGGCTGCTGGTGACCTGCAGCGGTGCGTAGGCCTTCATCGGCGTGTGGCAGGGGTCGTGGTACATGTAACGCGTCCCTTCGACGCCTTCCAGCTTGACGCCCTTTTCCATCAGGTATTCGTGGATGTCGAGCAGGCGGCAGCCCGGGAATATCTTTTCGAACTGGTACTTCTGCAACTGATCCATGCAGGTGCCGCAGGAAACGATCACCGTCCTGATGTCGAGATAGTTCAGCGTGTTGGCGACGCGGTGGAAGAGCACGCGGTTGTCGGTGGTGATCTTCTGGCCCTTGTCCTCCTCGCCCGCCGAGGTCTGCGGGTAGCCGCAACACAGGTAACCCGGCGGCAGCACCGCAGTGGCGCCGATTTCGTAGAGCATCGCCTGCGTCGCCAGCCCAACCTGCGAGAACAGGCGTTCGGAACCGCAACCCGGGAAGTAGAAGACGGCATCCGATTCTTCGTTCGTCTTGTTCGGGTTGCGGATCACCGGAATGACCTTGTCGTCCTCGATGTCGAGCAGCGCCCGCGAGGTGCGCTTGGGCAGGTTGCCCGGCATCGGCCGGTTCAGGAAATGGATGACCTGGGTCTTGATGGTGGGCGCGCCGACGGTGGCCGCCGGGTGGGCGCGGCTATCCTGAACCAGGCCGAGCGCCTTCGCCGCCTTGTGCGCCAGGCGCTGCGCCTTGAAGCCGAACTCCATCATCCCGGCGCGCATCAGCTTGATCGTCGCCGGGTCCTTGATCGTCAGGAAGGCCATAGCCGTCGCCGTGCCGGGGCTGAAGCGCTTCTTGTCCTGCTTGCGCAGGAAGTTGCGCATGGCTACGGAAACGTCGCCGAAATCGATGTCGACCGGACAAGGCTTGAGGCAGCGGTGGCAGACCGTGCAGTGGTCGGCGACATCGTTGAACTCGTCGAAGTGCTTGAGCGAGATGCCGCGGCGGGTCTGCTCTTCATACAGGAAGGCTTCCACCAGCAACGAGGTGGCGAGAATCTTGTTGCGCGGCGAGTAAAGCAGGTTGGCGCGCGGCACATGGGTCGAGCATACCGGTTTGCATTTGCCGCAGCGCAGACAGTCCTTGACCATGTCCGAAATCTTGCCGATCTCCGACTGCTCCATGATCAGCGACTCGGTGCCGAGCAGGCTGAATGACGGCGTGTAGGCGTTGCCCATGTCGCCGCCGGGCATCAGCTTGCCCTTGTTGAAGCGTCCTTCCGGATCGACCTTCTGCTTGTAGGCGCGGAAGGGGCCGATTTCCTCGTCGGTCAGGAATTCCAGCTTGGTGATGCCGATGCCGTGCTCGCCGGAGATCACCCCGTCCAGCCTGCGGGCAAGTCGCATGATGCGCGCAACCGCCTTGTTGGCCGTGTGCAGCATCTCGTAATTGTCTGAGTTGACCGGGATGTTGGTATGCACGTTGCCGTCGCCGGCGTGCATGTGCAGCGCGACGAAGACGCGGCCGCGCAGTACTGCCTTGTGGATGGCCTCGATGCGTTCGACGACGGGCCGATAGACACCGCCATCGAAGATCTTGGCCAGCCGCGCCTTCAGTTCCTGCTTCCAGGAGGTGCGCACCGAATAGTCCTGCAGGCGGTGGAAGAGGCGCGGACCGGCCGCCTTGTTGGTCAGTTCGCCGGCGACAATGCCGTAGTCGGCGAACTGCGTCTCGGCCTCCACCAGCGGCAGGTCGAGGTTGGCGAGCAGCCAGGCCCAGCGGCGGCGGATGGCTGCGACATAATCGAGCGCGGCCTGGCGGCGGTCGCCGATCAGCACGTTCTTCTCGACATTCGCATCGCCTTCGTGCAGCGGCAGTTCGCCTTGCAGGAAGTCGCTCAGTGCGTCGCACAGCGCCAGCTTGTTCTGTGTCGACAGCTCGATGTTGATGCGCTCGATGCCGTCGCAGTATTCACCCATGCGCGGTAGCGGGATGACCACATCCTCGTTGACCTTGAAGGCGTTGGTGTGGCGCGAAATGGCCGCGGTGCGCGAACGGTCGAGCCAGAATTTCTTGCGTGTTTCCGCGTCGACCGCGATAAAGCCTTCGGCCGCACGCAGGTTGCACATGCGCACGACTTCCGAGGCAGCGGCCATCACCGCCTTCTCGTCATGGCCGACGATGTCGCCGATCAGCACCATCTTCGGCCGACCATGGCGCTTGGCCTTGGTCGCATAGCCGACCGCCTTTACGTAGCGCTCGTCGAGGTGTTCGAGGCCGGCGAGCTGGATGCCCGCCAGGTGCCCGGAGCCGCCCGGCTTGAAATAATCGGTGATCTCGACAATGGCCGGCACCGCCTCGCGGACCTGGCCGAAGAACTCGAGGCACACCGTCCGCGTCACGGGCGGCATCTTGTGCAGCACCCAGCGGGCCGCGACGATGATGCCGTCAGTGCCTTCCTTCTGCACGCCGGGAATGCCGCCGAGGAACTTGTCGGTGACGTCCTTGCCCAGCCCGGTCTTGCGGCAGGACGCACCGGCCATGGTCAGCACTTCCTCGCCAAGCAGGCGCTTGCCGCTGGGGTCGAAGCGCTTGAGGCGGAATTCGACCTGCTCCTGCTCGTGGATCTTGCCGTAGTTGTGATTGACCCGTTCAACCTCAAGCCAGTGGCCGTCCGGGTCGACCATCTTCCACCAGGCCAGGTTGTCGAGCGCGGTGCCCCACAGCACCGCCTTCTTGCCGCCGGCGTTCATCGCAATGTTGCCGCCGATGCAGGAGGCCGAGGCCGAGGTCGGGTCGACGGCGAAGACGCGGCCTGCCAGCGCTGCGGCTTCCGAGACGCGCTCGGTGACCACGCCGGCGCCGGTACGGATCGTCGCGTAGGGCGCTGTGTGTCCGGGCAGGACGATTTCCTCGACCGGGCCGATGTCGATCAGTTTTTCGGTGTTGATCACCGCCGAGTAGGGCGTCAGCGGCACGGCGCCGCCGGTGTAGCCGGTGCCGCCGCCACGCGGGATGATGGTCAGCCCGGCTTCGATGCAGCCGCGCACGAGGTGGCCGATTTCCTCCTCGGTATCCGGGTTGAGGACGACGAAAGGGTATTCGACGCGCCAGTCGGTGGCGTCGGTGACGTGCGAGACGCGGGCGAGGCCGTCGAAGGCGATGTTGTCCTTGCGCGTGTGCTTGCCGAGAATGCGCAGGACATTGCGGCGCAGGTCATAGGTTTCGGAAAAACGGGCGGAGAAGCGGTCGACCGCAGCATGCGCGGCTTCGATCAGGCGCTTGACCTTGGCAGCGCGCTCAATATCCTCATTTTCACTTTCGGCGCGGCGCTTTTCGACCTCGGCCAGGCGGTGCCGCAGGGCATTGACGAGTGCGTTGCGGCGTTCCTGGTTGTCGAGCAGGTCGTCTTCCAGATACGGGTTGCGCTGAACCACCCAGATGTCGCCCAGCACCTCGTAGAGCATGCGCGCCGAGCGGCCGGTAACGCGTTCGCTGCGCAGTTCGTCGAGCACCGCCCAGTTGTCTGCGCCAAGCAGACGGATGACTATCTCGCGATCGGAAAACGAGGTGTAGTTGTACGGGATTTCGCGCAGGCGGGCAGTCATGGGTGCGGCCGGGTTCCGTCAAAGCGGCGATTTTAGCGTATTGCAGCGCAGCACGCCGCCGAGAGATAGACCGCGGGATGGCCCGCAAGTTTTCAGAATCCGCTTGCGACCTGCGTTACCAGCCAGTAGCGCGCCAGCTTGCCGACCGCCATGAACGCGCAGCACGGCAGCCAGTGCAGGCGCAGCCAGCCGGCCGCGACACACAGCGCGTCGCCGATCAGCGGTAGCCAGGCCAGCAGCAGGACAGGGCTGCCCCAGCGCGCGACCTTGTCCTTGTGGGGAATGCTTTCGATCCGTTGCCATTTGGGCAGCACGCGACCGCACCACCACGAGGTCATGCCGCCCGCCGTGTTGCCTAGCGTCGCCAGCGCCAGTGCCGCCGATTGTTCGCCGGGGTGCAACTGGAGAAAGCCCCAGAGCAAGGCTTCCGAACCGCCGGGCAGGAGGGTGGCCGAGAGAAAACTCGCCAGGAGCAGGCCCCAGAGGCCGGTTTCCGCCGTGACGTTTAGCCACTCCACCCGTAGAATCCCCCTTTAGCCTTGAAGAAGCGCGCCATGCACCCGGATTATCTCGAAAAAGTTCTCAACGCACAGGTTTACGACGTGGCGATCGAAACGCCGCTCGAACTGGCCGGCAACCTTTCCGCCCGGGTCGGCAACAAGATCATTCTCAAGCGCGAGGACATGCAACCGGTGTTCTCCTTCAAGCTGCGCGGCGCCTACAACAAGATCGCCGGGTTGTCGGCGGACAAGCTCAAGCGCGGCGTGATCTGCGCCTCGGCCGGCAATCATGCGCAGGGCGTCGCGCTGGCGGCGGCCAAGGTCGGCTGCCGGGCGGTCATCGTCATGCCGCTCTCGACGCCGGGGATCAAGGTCGAGGCGGTCAAGCGGCGCGGCGGCGAGGTCGTGCTGTTCGGCGATTCCTACGACGATTCCTACGTCCACGCGCTGGAGCTGGAAAAAACCGAGAAGCTGACTTTCGTCCACCCCTTCGACGATCCCGAAGTCATCGCCGGCCAGGGCACCATCGCCATGGAAATCCTGCGCCAGCACTCGCGCCACAACGGGCCGATCCACGCCATCTTCTGCTGCGTCGGCGGCGGCGGGCTGATTTCCGGCGTCGCCGCCTACGTCAAGCGCCTGCGTCCGGAGATCAGGATCATCGGCGTCGAGGCCAGCGATGCCGACGCCATGAGCCAGTCGCTGGCCAAGGGTCACCGCGTCCGCCTGCAACAGGTCGGCTTGTTCGCCGACGGTGCGGCGGTCAAGTTCGTCGGCGAGGAAACCTTCCGTCTGTGCAAGGAGTACGTCGACGAGATGATCCAGGTTGACACCGATGCCATCTGTGCCGCGATCAAGGATGTCTTCGAGGACACCCGCTCGATTCTTGAACCGGCCGGCGCGCTGGCCGTCGCCGGCGCCAAGGAATACGTCCGCCGGCACAAGCTGAAGGACAAGAACCTGGTCGCCATCTCGTCCGGCGCCAACATGAACTTCGACCGCCTGCGCTTCGTCGCCGAGCGCGCCGAGGTCGGCGAGCGGCGCGAGGCCGTGCTGGCCGTAACCCTGCCGGAGAAGCCGGGCGCCTACAAGAAGTTCCTGGCGCTGATCGGCAAGCGCAACGTCACCGAGTTCAACTACCGCTACCACACGGTCAACGAGGCGCACGTCTTTGTCGGTCTGCAGGTGGTCGACCGCAACGAATCGACCAAGCTGGTCGAACAGCCTGCAGAAGCACGGCTACCCGACGCTGGACCTGACCGACGACGAAATGGCGAAGAACCACATCCGCCACATGGTCGGCGGCCACGCGCCGCAGGTCTGCGAGCAGGGCATGACGAACTGCTCTACCGCTTCGAATTTCCCGAGCGGCCGGGCGCGCTGATGAACTTCCTGACCCAGATGAGCGCCGGCTGGAACATCAGCCTGTTCCACTACCGCAACCACGGCGCCGACTACGGACGTGTGCTGGTGGGCATGCAGGTGCCGCCGGGCGAGATGGGGCAGTTCCGGGAATTTCTCAAGAATCTCGGCTATGCGCACTGGGACGAGAGCGGCAACCCGGCCTACAAGCTCTTCCTCGGCTAGGCAGCGACCCCATGGGGGAATACTCCAGCGGGTGCTGGCCCTGAATCCGGAGCACTCAAGCCCCGATCAACTCCAGATTCCTCGAGCGCCAGTCGAGAACGGCGGTGCGGGTGGTCATCCGTCCGGCGAGTTCAGGGAATTCTTCGCTGACCACGTTGGCGGCGAAGCGCGACAGGAAGCGCGACTTCATTTCGGCGCGTGCGCGGTTGACGCCGATTTGGTCGTAGGGGACCGAGGCGAGCAGGAGAAGGCCGTCGTTCGGGATGCGCCCCGCCTCCATGTTGCTCTGGATGATGCCGGCGACCTTACGCAGCGGATCGGCGAGATCGGGGCTGTAGGGGCCGATGATCAGCGCAAGGTTGGGGGTGTGCAGGAAGTCGAAGCCGCGGCCGATGCAGATCACCCATTCGCGGTGCTCGATGTCGAGCCGGCGTTCGTTGCGCGCGGCCCGCCCGCGCACTTGCGCGATGTCGTCGAGATTGCCGTGGCTCGCGGCGTTGGCGTTCAGCCGTTTGGCGAGCACCCGAGACGATGCTTCCGGGCGCGATTCGCATATTCCGGCACATGCTGGCGGAAGTCACGCTCCGGGCTACGCCCTACGCGGCGCCAACAGCGCAACACACGCAACCCCGCTTTCAGCGGCATTACATCTGCCGCTTCACCCGCATCGCCAGTGCGCTGACGCCCATGAAGGCGACACCCATAAGGACCAGCGAGATCGGCCAGCCCAGCGAATCGACGAAATGCTGTGCCGTGAAGTAGCCGATGTAGCTCAGCATGGCGATCACCGTGGTCAGCAGCAGGGCGCGGCTTTGCAGGAGGACGCAGGTGTAGAGCATCGACGCCGTGACGGCGAAATACGCGAGTTCGAGCGGCGTCTTGTGCACCAGATCGAACAGGCCGGTATAGGCCATCGCCGATCCGAGCAGTGTGCCCAGTCCGGCCAACCGGCCTTGCCGCCCGTCTTGTTGCAGGCCGTAAGCCGCCGACATGATCGAAACGCCGGTGAGAAGCGCTGCCCAGTTGGCCGCCGAGGCGATGGCGACCCGGTCGAACAGGCCGGCGTTGAGCCAGCAGAGGGCGATCAGGAAGGCGAACTCGGCCAGGCTGCGGTGGGGCGACTTCTCCAGCTCGGTGGCGACCAGAAACAGTGAGGCACCGAGGATGAGGGCGCTGAAACCGATGGGAATGTCGAGCATGTCGAGGCCGACCTGCAGGAAGGCATACACGAACAGCAGCGCGGTGAAGGCCAGCACGGTCAGTTCATATTTGCGGAACAGCACGCCCTGATGCAAGGCCATCAAGCCGAACACGCTGAGCGCCGCGAGGCGCCAGTTATCGCCATGCGGAAAAACCTCGTGAATGAACACGAACCAGCCGCTGGTCAGCATGATCACGGTGGCCAGCGCGAGCGGCACGATCAGCTTCGGAAACTTTCTTTCGTGCAGGGCCGAGATCAGCACGATCAGCAGCGTGTAGCCGACTCCCAGCGTGACCGCGACGCGCATCACGCCGCCCATACGGTTCCAGAACATGCCGATGTAGGTGCTGATGCCGGCCAGAATGAAGATGGCGCCAAGATAAGTGAACAGCGTCTTGGCGATCTCGCCGCCGCTGCGCCGGACGGGCGCCGCCCTAATCAGCGCCGGGTCGCGAAAGACCACCGCCACTTCGGCTGGCGTGATGTCGTAGGTCCTCATCAGCTCGGCTATTTTGGTCAGCGCGCCGGGCTTGTCGGTGACGCTCTTCACACCGAACAGGGCAGCGACCAGCGGCCAGCCCCACCAGCCGCCGCCGATCACGACCAGCAGCACGACCAGTAGAATCAGCCAAGTCATTGGACTACCCTCCTGTCGCAGCGCGACAGTCCCCCCGAGGGAAGAAAAGCGCCACTTAATGGCGGCCGGGCGCGGGCGCTCATGGCGACACCACCCAGCCGATGAAGCGGACGGTGTTGCCATAGTAGGCACCGTCGGTATTGGGCAGGCGGATGCTGCGCCCGCTCTTCACCAACTCGGCCTGGTAACGGTAGCGCGAGGAATAGAACAGGCCGGTGAATACGTGCCCTGAGTAGCCGTCAGCGCCAGTACTGAACCGGTAGCCGTCAGGCGCTAGACTCGACGAATCAACTTTCAGTCCTGCGAGGTCAGGCACCTCGACCGGCGTCACCGTGGGCGCTTTTGGCGCTTCGGCTGGGCGCCCGGTGTTCTTGGCGAGACCGGGCGGCAAGAGCAGCGCGATTTCCTTCACTGCGCCGGTCTTCGGATTGAAGCGCCAGAGTCGCGGATTCTGGTAGGGCTGAGTGTCGCCAATGTAATTGACCTGAACCCGGTCACCCACGACCGCGATCTGGAGGGTATTCTGGGCGTTGCTGTAATGGTTGTAATTGGTGGCGTACAGCACGTCATACTGCGCCGGTGCTACCAGCAGGGCCGGAATGCCGGAGATCGCCAGGAACAGCACGACAAGTATCAGTGGCAAGCCGAGACCGAAAGCGATTGTCGGGTTGTCGCGAATAAAGTTTTTCATGTCGGGAATCCCTGTCGGCTACTACTCACCAAGATCGGCGATTTGGGCTTATTCTGCGTTACCTGCGAAATCTGCGTCAAACAAGGTTTTTCGGTTGGCGGATTCCTTTCTTGCCTTCCGAAAGTGACGTCAATTCCAGGTCACCCTTGGTAGAAGAGATTTCGGGGGAAGCTCGGGGTCACATGATGCGGAACTTCATCTCCACCCGTGCATCCTTCCAGATATCGTCCGGGCTGATCGAGTTGCGGTTGAACGTGAAGGCGATGTCCGCCTTGCGGAAGGCCTCGTAAACCAGTTCCGAGCAGATGTACTTGCGGTCGCGGTCCTTGCGACCGCGCCCGAAAAGAATGCGCATCGCGATGCGCATGATCTCCCAGTTATCGTAGGGCCGGGTCAGTTCATCCATGCCGAAGCTGATCGCCTTCTTGACTTTCTCGCCGTCAGCCGCGGGGGCGATGCGGCCGATCACGATGCGCCCCTTGTAGGGCTTGTTCCTGCCGTGGTAGTCGCGCAGGTACTTGGACAAGGGAACGAGGCGAACGCCGATGGCCGTCTCGCTTTCGAGGACGAAGATGCGCAGCAGGTTGTCGTCCCGATAGATGATCCCGACATGGCTCCAGACCGACTTGGTGAACCACTGGATGGACTTCGAGAAGAAATAGGTGCCGGAGCAGAAGACGATGTCGCCCGTCTGCAATTGATAGCGCACCTGGTCGTAAGCGAGGACGGGGAGAGCGGCGACGGCTTTGACGCCAAGAGGATCGGCCATGTGTGGCTCCGTTCAGGGGACGAGGGCGGGTGCCGCGGAGAGGGCAAGGCTCAGGCCCCGATCAATTCCAGATTCCTCGAGCGCCAGTCGAGAACGGCGGTGCGGGTGGTCATCCGTCCGACGAGTTCAGGGAATTCTTCGCTGACCACGTCGGCGGCGAAGCGCGACAGGAAGCGCGACTTCATTTCGGCGCGCGCCCGGTCGACACCGATTTCGTCGTAGGGGACCGAGGCGAGCAGCAGAAAGCCGTCGTTCGGAATGCGCCCCGCCTCCATGTTGCTCTGGATGATGCCGGCGGCCTTGCGGATGCGGGTCGCCGAGGTCGGGGCTGTAGGGGCCGATGATCAGTGCCAGGTTGGGGGTGTGCAGGAAGTCGAAGCCGCGGCCGATGCAGATCACCCATTCGCGGTGCTCGATGTCGAGCCGGCGCTCGGCGCGCGCCGCCTGTTCGCGGACTTGCGCGATGTGATCGAGATTGCCGCGCAGCAGGGGCAGCAGGTCGGCGCGCATCTGCGCCGGCATGTCGGGGAGCAGGGCGGCCAGCCGCGGTTCGAGCGTGGCGACATCGGCGGCGGCCAGGCTGGCGAGATCGAGCACTGTGCCATCGCTGCCGTGGATGGCGAGGGCTTCCTCGTCGGTCTCGAAGCCGCAGACCAGCGGGTAGACAGTGCCGTGGCCGCTGCCGAAGATGTGCTCCACCTGGCGACGAATCTCCTCGGTGTGGGCGATGGCGGCGGCGGTGTCGTAATTGAAGCCGGCGCATCCGCGCCGGGGATTGCCGCGCGACCAGTGGTAGGTGATCAGGAACAGCACGCGGCGCCCGGTGCCGGTCATGCGCTGGACGTGGTGGGCCAGGACCTCGCCAAGATGCGGCCAGCCGAGGTCGAAGATGCCGCCCAGGTTGCGGAACGGCATCAGGATGCCCGTGGGTGTGTGAGTGGCGACGGGAATGTTGATGCGGCCATCCATGCACTTGAGGACGGCAATGGCGGTCGGGTGCTCGGCGAGGTAGCGCTCGCGCGCCAACCAGGCTTCCGGCCCGCGAAAAGTTTCGCCATGACGGCGGGCGAGGTCGAAGAGCCAGTCGATCCGCTGGGCAATCGTTTGGTTGTGGATGTCGTTCATGTCCCCTCCGGCAAGGCCTGGTGGCAATCCTGCAGCGCTTGTCTTGGTCGCGGTCTGCAATGCCGCGATTCATTCGTGCCTCCTTTGTACCGTTGACCGCAGGCAATGCCAAGCCCGGCGACGGAGCGGGACGGGAGGCGCCGGCAATTGGCGCGCGGCAGGCCGACTGTCGCCCTGCCCACGGCAAAGGCGGAGTCGCCTACAATGCCGCATGCCGTTTTGGAGTCCCGCCATGAAAATCGCCAACAACGTTACTGAACTCGTCGGCAATACGCCGCTGGTCAGGCTCAATCGTGTTACTGCCGGCTGTGGCGCTACGGTCGTGGCCAAGCTCGAGTTCTTCAATCCGGGCCACAGCGTCAAGGACCGCATCGCCGTGTCCATGCTCGATGCCGCCATCGCCGCCGGCAAGATCGGCCCCGATACCGTCGTGCTCGAGCCGACCTCCGGCAACACCGGCATCGGCCTCGCCATGGTCTGCGCCGCGCGCGGCATCAAGTGCGCCTTCACGATGCCGGAAACGCATGAGCCGCGAGCGCAAGCTGCTGCTCAAGGCCTACGGCGCCGAGCTGATCCTGACGCCGGGTCCGGACGGCATGGGCGGCGCCATCGCCAAGGCCAGGGAACTGGCGGCGGCCGACCCGCGCTACTTCGTTCCGCAGCAATTCGAGAATCCGGCCAATCCGGCCGTCCACCGCAACACGACGGCCGAGGAAATCTGGCGCGATACCGACGGCCAGGTCGACATCTTCGTTTCCGGCGTCGGCACCGGCGGCACCGTGACCGGTGTCGGCGAAGTGCTCAAGGCGCGCAAGCCGGGCGTCAAGATCGTCGCCGTCGAACCCGATGCCTCGCCGGTGCTTTCCGGCGGCCAGAAGGGCCCGCACCCGATCCAGGGCATCGGCGCCGGTTTCGTTCCCGCGGTGCTGAATACGGCGATCTACGACGAGGTGATTCGCGTCAAGAACGACGACGCCTTCGCCATTGCCCGCCGCATGGCGACCGAGGAAGGCCTGCTGGTCGGCATTTCGTCCGGCGCCGCGACCTGGGCCGCGCTCGAGCTGGCGAAGCGCCCGGAAAATGCCGGCAAGCTGATCGTCGTCGTCATCCCGTCGTTCGGCGAGCGCTACCTGTCGACTGCGCTGTATCAGCACCTCGAGGTTTGAGCATTTTCGACACGCCGATCGAGCGGCGCGGCTCCGACTCGATCAAGTGGGAGCAAGTACGCCGGTCGCGACGTCCTGCCGCTGTGGGTGGCGGACATGGATTTCGCCGCGCCGCCGCCGGTGCTCACCGCCCTGCACCGGCGCATCGAGCACGGCGTATTCGGCTATGGCGGACCGTGGCCATCGCTGACGGAGTCAGTGCTCGCTCACCTTGAAAGCGAGTACGACTGGCGGATCGAAGCGGAATGGATCGTCTGGCTGCCGGGGCTGGTCACCGGGCTGAACGTCGCCTGCCGGGCGGTCGACGGCGAGGTGCTGACGGCGACGCCGATCTATCCGCCCTTCCTGTCGGCGCCGCGGTTTTCCGGCCGCAAGCTCGACTGCGTCGAACTCGCTTGCAGCGACGGCCGCTGGCACTGGGACAAAATCGCCCTGCAAAACGCGTCGACCGCAGCCACCCGGCTTTTCCTGCTCTGCCACCCGCACAACCCGGTCGGCCGCTGCTGGTCGCGTGAAGAACTCGTCGACCTCGCCGCCTTCGCCGAGCAACACGACCTGATCGTCTGTTCCGACGAAATCCACTGCGGCCTGATCCTCGACCCCGACAAGCGCCATATCCCCTTCGCCAGCCTGTCACCGGACGCGGCGAAGCGCAGCATCACGCTGATGGCGCCGTCGAAAACCTACAACATCCCCGGCCTCGGCTGCGCCTTCGCGGTGATTCCCGACGCCGGCCTGCGCCGCCGCTTCCTGCGCGCCATGGACGGCATCGTGCCGCACGTGAACGTGCTCGGGCTGGCCGCCTGCGAAGCCGCCTACCGCGACTGTGGCGACTGGCATCGCGAATTGCTCGCCTACCTCGCCGGCAACCGCGACCGGGTAGCTGGTGCGGTCGACGCCGAAAAAAGGGCAAGAATGAGCCACATCGAGGCCACCTACCTGGCCTGGATCGACGTTCGCGAACTTGGCTTAGCGCAGCCGGCGGCCCATTTCGAGGCGCACGGTCTCGGTCTTTCAGACGGCGCGGATTTCGGCGCGCCGGGCTGGCTGCGGCTCAATTTCGGCTGCGCCCGCGCCACGCTGGATGCCGCGCTCGCGCGCTTCGCCGCCGCCTGCCGGGCCGCATGAGTTCCTACGCGCTGACCCTGTCCGCCCTGCTGTGGGCGCTGCTGGTACAGTCCATGGCGACCGGGCTGGCGACCGAGTCCTTCCTGCACAAGGGGCAGGGCGATCTTGCGCGCCGCTGCTGGCTGGCGCTTGCTCTTGCCTCGCTGCTCTTCGCGCTGCAGCATGGCTACGCGCTCGAACTGGCCGTGCGCACCGGCCTGCACGACCTGCGCCAGGGCATCCTCGCCGCCCTCGCCGCGACACTGGTGGCACTCGCCGTGGTCGGCTTCAGGCGTCGCCAATCCTGAACGCACCGGCTTCGGTGACGATCCAGTCAACCCGGCGGTCGTGCGGCTGCGGGCGGATCGTGGCGATGCGGTTGATCTCGAAACCGACGCCGACCGCCAACGGGCGCGGCTCGAGGGCTGCCAGCGTGCGGTCGAAGTAGCCGCCGCCATAGCCGAGGCGGAATCCCGCAGCGTCGAAGGCGTTGAGCGGCAGGAGGAGCAGGTCTGGGATCAGCCAATCGCCGGTGGTCGGTGTCGGAATGCCGTAGCGGTCGGGTTGCAGCGGCGTCTCCGGCGTCCAGGCACGGAAGGCGAGCGGCAGGTTCTCGCCGGTGACCACCGGCAGGGCGCAGCGTACGCCGGCCAGTGTCCATGCCGCCAGCAGGCTGCGCACGTCCGGCTCGTGCCTGATCGGCCAGCAAAAGGCGGCGATCCGCGGCACTGGCAGGGCCGCCAGCGCATGCGCGACGATGCGCGCCGACAACGCCGCGTGCTCCGGCCAGGCCAGCGCCGCCCGGCGGGCGACCATCTGCTGCCGCAGCCCGCGGCGCCATGCCGTGCTATCCTCCCGATGCCCTTTCATACGCCGAATCTAGCATGAAGTTTCCCGTCGTCCTGCTTTGTCTCTTCGTCGCTTTTCCGCTCTCCGCCCAGGAAGGGCGCGATGGTACCTACCTGGCTGCGCGCGATGCCTTCCGCGCCGGCGATCGCGCCCGGCTCGATCGCGCCGCGGCGCAGATCGGCAGTCACGAACTGGCGCCCTACGTCGAGAATTACCAGTTGCGGATGAACATGGAGCAGGGCGATCCGGCCGCGCTGCGTTCGTTCCTGGATCGCAACGAGGGCAGCTATGTGGCCGAGAAACTGCGCGCCGACCGGATCCGCTGGCTGGGAAAGCGTGGTGGCTGGAGCGAGATCGACGTCCTGTATCCAAAGCTGATTGCCCCCGAGCCGGATGTGACCTGCTACTTCCAGCAGGCCCGCATCGCGGCGGGCGACAACGCGGTGCTGGATGATGCCAGGAAGGGCTGGCTGACCCAGATGGAACCGCCCGAGGCTTGCCAGCCGGTGCTCGAGGCGCTGGTTGTCGGCGACCGGGTGACCGGCGACGAAGTCTGGGAGCGCGTCCGGAGGCAGTTCGAGGCCAACCGCACTGGTCCGGCCAAACGGACCCTGTACTACCTCCCTGCCGACCAGTTGCCGGATGCGCGCACGTTCGACTCGCTGATCGGCAGCGGCATGGGCTACCTGGTCAAGAAGCCGGCGAACTGGTACGCCAGCCGAGCTGGCCGCGAATTGGCTGCGTTGGCGATCCAGCGGATCACGGCCAACGATCCGCGCGCCGCCGCGAGCGAACTGGAAAAGCTGGAAGGCCGCCTGCAGCAGTCGGAACGAGACTGGGCCTGGAGCCAGGTCGCGTTGCAGGGTGCCAGGCGCCATTACCCGGAAGCCGTCGTCTGGTACGCGCGGGCCGGGCAGGCAGCGCTGTCCGACGACGGCTACCAGTGGAAGGTACGGGCCGCATTGCGCGCCCACGACTGGAGCATGGTTCTGGCGACGATCATGGAAATGCCGCCAGCGCTGGCGGCGCAGCCGGAATGGGTGTACTGGCTGGGGCGGGCCTACAAGGCAGGTGGCCTGACCAGCGAGGCCGACGCGCTGTTCGAGAAGATCGCCGGCCAGCCCAGTTTCTACGGCAACCTGGCCGACGAGGAACTCGGACGCAAGGTCGTCGTGCCGCCGAAGGCCAAGCCGCCGACGGCCGAGGAGCAAAAGGCGGCGCGCGACAACCCGGGCGTGCGACGGGCGATGGCCTTCTTCCGCCTCGACATGCGGACCGAGGCGGTCAGGGAATGGAACTGGACGTTGCGCGGCATGGAAGACCGCGAGCTGCTGGCTGCCGCCGACCTCGCCAAGCGCAACCAGATCTGGGATCGTGCGATCAATACCGCCGACCGCACGAAGAGCGAGCACGACTTCACGCTGCGCTTCCTTTCACCCTACAGCGATCAGGTGCGGCCAGCCGCCTACAACCAGTCGCTCGACGACGCGTGGGTCTATGGCCTGATGCGCCAGGAAAGCCGTTTCATCACCAGCGCCAAGTCCCACGTCGGCGCTTCCGGCCTGATGCAGCTGATGCCGGCGACAGCCAAATGGGTGGCGAAGAAGATCGGCCTCAAGGATTTCCACCCCGGGCGGGTCAACGATACCGATGTGAATGTGCTGCTCGGTACCAGCTACATGCGGCTGGTCATGGAGGATCTCGACAACCACCCGGTCCTGGCCTCCGCCGCCTACAACGCGGGTCCCGGCCGGGCCAGGAGATGGCGCGCCGACCGGCCCCTGGAAGGTGCCATCTATGCGGAAACGATTCCGTTCAATGAAACCCGCGACTATGTGAAAAAGGTCATGAGCAACTCGATCTACTACTCAGCGCTGTTTACCGGCCGGCCGGATTCGCTCAAGGCGCGCCTGGGTGTCGTCGGCGCGCGTAGTACGGATGCCCCCAAGGATCCGGATTTGCCTTAGCATTTGGAACATTGCACGAGTGAGACGGGAGTAGGGAGCAGGGAATGCCCCAGGCATGGTGAACGAAAGTCTTCAGGTTCCCGATGATGCGGTGGAGATACTCGGCGACTGCCGCGCCTGGTTCGTGCGGGCGGCGACCGGGCTGCTCGCCGAGGCCGATCCAGTCTCCGACAAGGCGCAGGGAGCGTTCGTACGAGCACTCGGCACCTATTTCGACGACCGGGCAGCGAGCGAGCGGCGAACCTTTTTCGACCGTCTCGGTGACCTGACGGCGTCGAACATTGCCCTGGTCGGCGAAATGGATCTCGAACTGGAGATCCGCCTCGGCGAATTCGCCGCACGCTTGAGCGAAGGCAATGGCAGCGAGCTCTGGCGCATCTACCTCCGCTTCGTCACCCTGCTCGGCCGTCCCGACCTATCGCCCGGCGACAACCCGGTCGGCCCGAGGGCTCTCGCCAGCGGGTTGGCGGCTCTCGTTGCCGGTCTCGATGAAGGCCATTCCCGCAGGATGGAGCGGATTGGCCGGCTGGAGGACGTCTTTGCCGAACTGCTGCCGGACCTTTATGCCGGCCTCAACGAATTCCTGATCAGCCGCAACGTGTCGGCTGCCCAGCCGACCATCGTCACGGCACCGGATGCCGCCGCCGCGGCCCCCAAGGGTGGTCGGGAGGGGGCCATTGCGTTCGATCCCGCGGTCGAACTACAGCGCAGCCTGCTTGGCCAGGCAGGTGGCGGCGGAGCTGGCGGGACAGGTACCGGGGTTGGTGGCGGTGACGGTGGAACGGGCTTGGGCCCCGGCGCGGGTGCAGCCGCATCGTTGCTGACCCAGGCGATGTTCGGCCGTCTGCTCGCGCGCCTCGACGATCTCGAACGTGCCGCCGGCCTCGGCGAGGCCATTCCGCGTCCGCTCGATTCGGCCCGTCTCGGCGTGCCCGCCGGGGCGCCAGAGGCCGCCACCATCGACGCGCTGGCGCTCATCTTCGAGGCCATCTTCGCCTCCCCGACACTGCCCGACCCGGTCAAGGCGGCGCTGTCCAGCCTGCAGATTCCGGTCCTGCGCGCGGCCATGCTCGATCAGGGTTTCTTCACGGCAGATGCCCACCCGGCACGTCAGTTGCTCGACAAAATGGCGCGCGCCGCGGTCGGCCTGCCGTTTGATGTGCCGTCGCGGCATCCGCTGTGCGCGATCATCCAGCAGATCGCCACGTACGTTCGCGCCCAGTTCGTCAATGACACGCAGGTCCTGTCGCGCTACGTCGGTGAGCTTGACAAGCTGATCGCACGGCGCGACAAGGCCGCGGCGCAGGACGCTGCCGCCTATCGCCCGCTGCTGCAACAGATCGAGCAGGGCGACCAGGCGGAGTTGCGCAGCCGCCAGGCGATCGACGAGCTCTGCCTGCGTGCCGACATGCCACCGGCCATCTCGTCCTTTCTGCGCGACCACTGGCAGCGCGTCCTGCGCCAGGTCTGGCTGGAGTTCGGCGAGGACAGCAGCGCGTGGAAGGAAAACCGGGCTGTCATCGAGAAGTTGCTGTGGAGCGTCCAGCCGAAAGTCGATCTGGTGGACCGCAAGCAACTGGCCCGCGAACTGCCCGGCATGTTGCAGAAGATATCCGCGGGCATGGAGCGGGCGGCGGTGCCGGAAGCGGCGCGCACCGAATTCCTCGATTCCTGCTTCGCCTTGCAGACCGTCGCGATGCGGGGTGCCGTGGTTCCTGGTGGCGCCGAGCCACCGGTGCCGCCGGCGAAGCTTCCGGCCGCCGTCAGCGGGCCGACCCTCAGCGAGGTGCGCAATGGCAGCCAGCGGCTGCGCATCCACGATCTGGCCGGGGCGGGCAGAGGCGCCGGGCGCCAGCGCCAGCCGGCCGTCCGTTCCGGCGAGTGGCTGACTTTCCGGCTGGGCGACGAGGAACCGATCTGCGGGCGTGTCTGTCATGTCGTCAAGGGCACGGGCAAGCTGCTGCTGGCCAATCCGGACTGGGACTTCGCCGTCCTGCTGCACCCGGCCATCGCCGAGAGCCAGATCAAGGAAGGCAAGGCCACCGTGAGTTCGCGGATCTCCGTGTTCAATGCCGCCGCCGAGGACGCGCTGCACAACTCGCCACGGCGTTCCTGAGTGTGCCAGCCGGCAATTTGGCTTAAAATCAAGCTTTCAGAAGAACAGTTTCCGGGGGTCCACATGGACATCAAGAAGGTCTTGCTGCTCGGGGGTAGCGGTTTCGTCGGTACCTACATCGCCAATCGCCTCTCGCAACGCGGGGTCGAGGTCACCATCCCGACCCGCCGGCGCGAGCGCACCAAGGCGCTGATCATGCAGCCGAACGTGGAGATGCCGGAAATCAGCATCAATTCCGAGGAAGCTCTGGTTTCGCTGATGCAGGGCAAGGATGCGGTGATCAATCTGGTCGGCATCCTGCACAGCCGCGATGTCGTGCTGCCCTACAGCAAGGATTTTGCCGAGGCACACGTCGAGTTGCCGAAGAAGATCGTCGCTGCCTGCAAGAAGGCCGACGTCCGTCGCCTGGTTCACATGAGTGCGCTTGGTGCCGACCCCAAGGGGCCGTCCGAGTATCTCCGTTCCAAGGGCGACGGCGAGGCCGTCGTCATGGGCGCCCGTGGCGACCTCGACGTGACGGTCTTCCGCCCGTCGGTGATCTTCGGTCTGGGCGATTCCTTCCTGTCGATGTTTGCCGGGGTGCTCCGGAAATTGCCCTTCTTCCCGCTCGGTTTCGGGCATGCCCGCTTCCAGCCGGTCTGGGTAGCCGATGTCGCGGATGCCTTTGTCGACAGCCTGGGCGATGCGAGGACCTTCGGTCAGGCCTATGACCTCGCCGGCCCCACGGTTTACACGCTGCGCGAACTGGTCGATTACACCGCGGAACTGGTCGGCAGCAAGGCCCGCGTGATTCCTTTGTCGGAAGGCTGGGCCTACCTGCAGGCCGGCCTGATGTGGCTGGCACCGAACCCGCTGATGTCGCCGGACAACCTGCGCTCGATGGAAACCGACAACGTCTGCGGCAGCGGCTGCAACCCGCTGCCGGGCTGGCAGCCGACGGCGCTGGAAGCGATTGCACCGACCTACATCGCGCACAATACCCCGAAGGGCAAGCTCGACAGGTTCCGCTTCCACGCCGGTCGCTGAGTGCCATTGCCGCCGATGCAGATCTATGTCGTCGGTGGCGCGGTTCGTGACGAACTGCTCGGGCGGCCGGTTGCCGACCGCGATTACGTGGTCGTCGGCGCCAGTCCGCAAGCCATGCTCGAACAGGGCTTCCGCCCGGTGGGCAAGGATTTCCCGGTCTTCCTGCACCCGGCGACGCACGAGGAGTACGCGCTTGCCCGCACCGAGCGCAAGACCGGTCATGGCTATCACGGCTTCGCCTTCAACGCCGCCCCGGATGTCACGCTGGACGAGGACCTCGGGCGGCGCGACTTGACCATCAACGCGATGGCGCGCGCCCCGGACGGCACGCTGATCGATCCCTACTGCGGTCGACGGGATCTGGAGGCAGCAATCCTCCGCCATGTTGGCCCGGCCTTCGCCGAAGACCCCGTGCGCATCCTGCGTGTCGCGCGTTTCGCCGCACGCTTCCCGGATTTCTCGGTAGCTCCCGAAACCCGCGACCTGATGCGCCGCATGGTCGCCGACGGCGAAGTTGACCACCTCGTTGCCGAACGCGTCTGGCAGGAACTTGCCCGCGGCCTGATGGAATCCCGACCGTCGCGGATGTTCACGGTGCTGCGCGAATGCGGTGCGCTGGCTCGCCTGCTGCCCGAGGTCGAGGCGTTGTTCGGTGTCCCGCAGCGGGCTGATTACCATCCGGAAATCGATACCGGCGTGCACACCCTGATGGTGGTAGACGAGTCGGCGCACCGCAATTTCGTCCTGCCGGTGCGCTTTGCCGCGCTGACGCACGATCTCGGCAAGGCGACGACGCCGGCGGACATCCTGCCGCGCCACCTCGGGCACGAAGCGCGCAGCGTCGATCTGGTAGCGGGGCTGTGCGAACGGCTGCGGGTCCCGCACGACAGCCGCGACCTCGCCCTGCTGACCGCGCGCTACCACGGCGACATCCATCGCGCCGCCGAGCTGCGCCCGGCGACGCTCGTGACCCTGCTCGAGAGGACCGATGCGTTGCGCCGGCCGGAACGCTTTACATGGCTGCTGCAGGCCTGCCAGTGTGACTACAACGGCCGTCAGGGCTGGGCTGATCGCCCGTATGCCAGCGCCGGCTTGCTGCTGGCGGCGCTGGCTGCGGTGCGCACGGTCGATGCCGGCGCCATAGCGGCCGCCTGCGCCGACCGGGCACTGCTTCCCGGGCGCATCCACGCGGCGCGGACGGACGCCGTCCGGCGGTTGTCAGATGAAGTGGGAGACGAACAGCAGGAGGGCTGACAGGATGATCGTCGTCGCGAACGGCAGGTAGTAAGTGCGGCCGCGGAAGCGGAAGACGATGTCACCGGGTAGCCGGCCGAAGCGGATGAAGCGGGCGAGATGAGGGGCGAGAATGCCCAGCACGAAGATCGCGACGACCAGCGTCAGTATCCATTTCAACATGTTGACTTGCGTTGCCGCGTGAAAGCAGCATTTAATCACGCTTCTCCGCAAACCGATCCGCCATGACCACAACCGAAAAGATTAACGGCCTCGAGGTATTCTCGTGCCAGGCCGAGCGCAGCAACGGCCGTCCCCCGCTTCTTTTCGTGCACGGTGCCTTCGCCGGCGGCTGGATGTGGACCGACACCTTCATGCCCTTTCTCGCCGACGCTGGCTACTCCTGTCATGCCATCTCCCTGCGTGGACATGGTGGCAGCGACGGGCGCCGGCAAATCGACTGGCATTCGATTGCCGACTACGTCGATGACGTCGCGACGGTCATCGACTGGCTGGGTGAGCCGCCCGTTCTGATCGGTCACTCGATGGGTGGCTTCGTCATCCAGAAGTACCTCGAACGCCATGAGACGCCGGCCGTCGTGCTGCTCTGCTCGGTGCCCCCGCAAGGCCTGATCGCTGCGCAGTTCCACCTGCTGCTGCAGAAACCTCATCTGTTCATGGATCTCAACCGCATCATGGGGGGAGACCATGCAGACAGCCAGACCTTGCGCGAAGCGCTGTTCGCCGGTGAAGTCGACGAAGAGATGCTGCAGGTCTGGATGGGACGCATGCAATCCGAGTCGCACCGGGCGTTATGGGACATGTCGATGTTCAGCCTGCCCAACCTGCATGCGATGAACCGGCCACCGATGCTCATTCTCGGCGCCGAGCACGATGTGCTGGTGCCAGCCTTCCTCGTCCAGTCGACCGGGCACAGCTACGGGTTGCCGGTCCATATCTTCCGCAGCATGGGGCACGCCGTGACGCACGAAAGGGAATGGCGGCTCGTAGCCGCCACGCTGCGCGACTGGTTGGGCAAGCTTGAGTCCTGAATCGACTGCGTGCAATCAGTCTTGCAATTGGAAATGCTTCGCGTCAGTATTTCAACCAAATGGGTTGCATCCGTGAAATTGCTAACAGACAGGTTCTGCCATGCTTGGCAGTATGGCGCTGTCTAATAGAACATCAGGCACACGGACACGCCATGAGAGGGCAAATCGAATGCCTTCTTGATTCATTGTCTAAATCAACCGGTTCTTAGCCATGACCACTTCCGAAAAGACCGCCGGATCGATCTCGATTCTCGATGCCATCCGTGCCAAGCACAAGAGGCGCACCTCGCTGGTTGGCGATATCGCCGACCTGGAGGCATCGCTGATCGCCGATATCGACTCGTTCGACCTCAACGAGGCTGAGCGGAAGGCGCGGCGGGACCAGTTGGCCAACCTGCATGCCAGCCTGTCCAACGCCGATATGGCGTTCCCGGAGATCGTCCCGTCCGGGACAATGCGCGAGTTCGACCACCGGCGCGGAGCGACAGGGGAAGGCGAACCGGACCGGGATCCGCAGCGTGTCATCCAGGGCAGCAACCTGCTCTTCCAGTTGCGCCAGCAGGCCGAGGTCCGCCAGCGCGAACTACACGTTGAAGAGACCGAACGCACCGCCAGCAACCTGGCGCTCGACCGGGTGCTGCGATACATGTTCTTCTATCTGCATGACCTCGTGCAGCAGGTGAATATCGTCAAGCCGGCAATTCCACGCGTCTATGCCGCCGCAGACGACGTCGTCCTCGACAACCTGGTCTGGCAGGAGGGCTTCGCCGACTACCGGAAGCAATCGCAGGCGGCGGGGGCGATGGTCGAACTGGTGACGCTTTCCTACCAGCTGACCTCGCCGCGGGATTTCTTCGTCGAGCGCGAGGGCGTTGCGGTCGACCGGTTGCGCAGCAGGATTTTCGACTTTGGCCTGCAGTTCTCGTACAAGGAGTTCAAGAACAAGCTCGCCCGGGTCGAGCGGGCCGAGTTCCAGATTCGTGGCCAGGTCGGTGTCAGCGCGCGCTGGAAGGCAGACTTCGGCAAGGGAATGCTGGTCCTCGAGTCGCGCAATCTCGAGCGACTTGGCGGCGCCAAACTGACCATCAGGGCAGGCGCGGTCGACCAGGCACTGCTCGACGAATTCGGCCGACTGGTCCTCGGCCTGCCCAACCAGTTCCGGGAATTGGCCAAGCGTTAAGTCCGGGCTGGCGGCGAACCACGGCTGCCTGATCGAGAACTATCCGGCGATTTTCCGCTCTCATATGGCGGCTGCCGGAAATCACGGGGATTTTCGGTTTTCCCGCCAACCCCCGGATAGACCCCCAACCGATGAATGCGCCGGAATCTTGCCGCCCGCGCGGCGCGCTCGAACAGATCGAGCTCGACAACAGCTTTGCCGCACTGCCGGGAGTCTTCTATACCCGGCTGGCACCGCTCGGCCTGCCGGAACCCTTCCTGGTGGGCGCCAGCGATGAAGCGGCAGGGCTGATCGGCCTCGACCCCGGCGAATTTTCCCGCCCCGAGTTTTGCGATATCTTCGCCGGCAATACCGCCTTGCCCGGCGGCGATGCGTTGGCCGCTGTCTATTCCGGCCATCAGTTCGGCGTCTGGGCCGGCCAGCTTGGCGACGGACGCGCGCATCTGCTCGGCGGATTGCGTTGCCGCGGTGAGCACTGGGAGATCCAGCTCAAGGGCGCGGGGCGCACACCGTATTCGCGTGGGGCAGACGGCCGCGCCGTGTTGCGCTCGTCGATCCGCGAGTTCCTTTGCTCGGAAGCGATGGCCGGGCTCGGTATCCCGACGACGCGCGCGCTGGCGGTGGTCGGCGCCGACCTGCCGGTTCGCCGCGAGGATGTCGAGACGGCCGCTGTCGTTGCCCGTCTCGCGCCGAGCTTCGTGCGTTTCGGTTCCTTCGAACACTGGGCTTCCCTCGGCCGCCACCACGAATTGCGGCACTTGGCCGACTACGTGATCGCGACCTTCCGGCCGGAATGCCGGGAGACGGCGGCCCCCTACGCGGCGCTGCTTGCCGACGCGGCGCGCCGCACCGGCGAGATGGTGGCGCACTGGATGGCGGTCGGCTTCATGCACGGCGTCATGAACACCGACAACATGTCCATCCTCGGCCTGACGCTCGACTACGGACCGTTCGGCTTCATGGAGTCGTTCGATGCCGACCACATCTGCAACCATTCCGACCCGCACGGTCGCTATTCCTATCGCAATCAGCCCCACGTGGCGCAGTGGAACCTGTACCGCCTGGCGGAGGCGCTGCTGCCGCTGATCGGCGACCCGGCGGCGGCACGTGCCGCGGTGGACGAACAATTCGGTCCCGCCTTCGAGGCCCGCTCTCGCGTGGTTGATGCGGGCCAAGCTCGGCCTGCGCGCAGCGCTGCCGGAGGACGAGGAGTTCATCGGCGCCACTTTCGCCTTCCTGCAACAGCAGCGGCCGGATTTCACGCTCTTCTTCCGCGCCCTGTGCACCCTGCCGGTTGCGGTTGACGCCAAAAACCGGGAGAAAACCGATGCGCCGCTGCGCGACCTGGTCGTCGACCGCAGCGCCGCCGATGCCTGGCTTGCTGCGTGGCGTGGCCGGCTAGGGCAGACGCCGTGGGAGGATGGCGAGCGGCAGGCGGCGATGCGGATGGCCAACCCGAAATATGTGCTGCGCAACTGGCTGGCCGAACTGGCGATCCGCAAGGCGAGGGAGAAGGACTTCTCCGAGGTGGCGCGCTTGCTTGCCTGCCTGCGCCGTCCGTTCGACGAGCAGCCGGAATTCTCGGCCTACGCGGCCCTGCCGCCCGACTGGGCGAGCGGGCTGGAAGTCAGCTGCTCGAGCTAGGCCGGCAGGAAGCAGCGGTGGCCGCCGTCGTCGAACTGGCGCAACGGGTAGCCGTAGAGTTCGTGCAGGCGCTCACCGGTCAGGACGGCATCGACGCTGCCCAGTTCGGTGCGCCCGTCGCCGTGCAGCAGGAGCGCCTCGTCGCAGTAGCGGTGGGCGAGGGCAGGGTCGTGCAGGACCATCACGATGCCGGCGCCGCATTGCCGCGCCGCGCCGGAGAAGAGTTCGAGGGTGGCCATCTGGTGGTTGAGGTCGAGGTGGGCGAGAGGCTCGTCGAGCAGGTAGAGCGGTGGCGCCTGCGTCAGCAGCGTGGCGATCGCCAGCCGCTGCCGTTCGCCGCCGGACAGCGTATGGACCTGCCGTGCTTCGAGTCCGGCGAGGCCGACCGCGGCCAGGGCGTCGCGGGCGATCCGGGCGTCGTGCCGGCTTTCCCAGTCCCAGCGGCCGAGGTGCGGGTGACGCCCGGTCAGGGCCGTTTCCAGCACCGTCGAACCAAACGGGTCGGCCTGCGCCTGCCCCAGCCAGGCGCGGCGCCGGGCTGCCTCGCGTGGACGCAGCGCGGTGGCGTCGTCGCCGCCCAGCAGCACGCTGCCGCCGACCGGCGGGCGGAGTCCGGCCAGCGTCGCGAGCAGCGTCGACTTCCCGGCCCCGTTGCGGCCAAGGACGGCGATGCGTCGCCCGTCGGCAACGTCGAGATCGAGTGAGCGCACGACGCAGCGGCCACCGATGTCAACGCGCAGCTTGCGGGCGGAGAGCAGGGGCGGGCTCATCGCGGCTGGCGGGAAAGCAGGAAAAGGAAGGCTGGCACGCCAATCAGTGCCGTCAACACGCCGACCGGCAACTGCTGCGGCGCGATCAGCGTGCGTGCCAGCGTATCGGCGAGCATCAGCAGCGCGCCACCGGCCAGCGCCGAGGCGGGCAGCAGCAGGCGCTGGTCGTTGCCGGTGACGAGCCGAACCAGGTGCGGGACGACGAGGCCGATGAAACCGATCGAGCCGGCGGTCGTCACCGAGGCGGCGGTGGCCAGCGAGGCCAACAGGAAAATCGCATAGCGCAGACGGTTGACCGCAACACCCAGCGCCTGCGCCTGTAGCAGCCCACGCGCCAGCAGGTTGAGTTCGCGCGCGAAGGGCATCGCCAGCACCAGCGCGACTGCCAGTGCGAGCGTTGGTGGCCACGGGTTGGACGCTTGGCCGAGGTCGCCCGTCAGCCAGAACAGCATGCCGCGCAGGCGGTCTTCCGGGGCGATCGCCAGCATCAGCGAGATCAGCGCGCCACACCCGGCGGCGACGATGACGCCGGTCAGCAGCAGGCGCGTCTGCGTCCAGCTGCCATCGCCGTGCGCCAGCCCGAAGACCAGCAGCATGGCGCCGAGGGCGCCGGTGAAGGCCAGCCCGTCGATGCCTAGCGCCGGCAGGCCGACCATGATGGCGAACAGCGCACCGACGCCGGCGCCGCCGGAAATGCCGAGGATGTAGGGATCGGCCAGCGGGTTGCGCAGCAACACCTGCATCAGCGCGCCGGCGAGGGCCAGCAGGCCGCCGCAGGCGAAGCCGGCCAAGGCGCGTGGCAGGCGCAGTTGCCGGACGATGTCAGCACCGGGCGCATCCTGCCCGAGCACGGCGGCGAGAACGTCGGTCGCCGCGACCGGGATGCTGCCGGCCGCCAGCGCCGCCCAGAAGCTCGCCAGCGCCAGCAGCAGCAGGGCGGCGAGGATCAGGACGGCGCGGCGGCGGGTCGGCATCAGCGGAAGGCGTAGCTGGCGGTCATCAGGAAGGTACGCCCGTCGGCCGGGTAGTAGTAATAGCCCTGGAATGCCGAGTAGCCAGCGAACGGCGCATAGACCTTGTCGAAGGCGTTGAGCAGGCGCGCCGAGATCGCCCACGGCTTGAAGTCCCAGGCCGCGGTCAGGTCGACCGTGGTGTAGCCGGCCAGCTTGTCGAGGCTGTTGGCGTAGTCGCCGCTGAAATAGCGATCGCCGACGTAGGTGGTGACCAGCGCGTATTTGCCGATGGCGCCGCCGTCCCAGGCGATCTTCGCCGACGCCGAGTTGTGTGGCACCAGCGGCACCTGGTTACCCGAGTAGATGCCCTCGCGGAATGTCGACTGGGTGTAGGTGTAGCCGAGCAGGGCAGACAGCGAGGGGAGGATCTGCCAGTTGGCCTCGAGTTCGACCCCCTGGCGGCGGGTCGGGTCGAGGTTCACGTTGGCGAACAGGGTTCCATCGTAGGCAATCTCGTCCTCGAGGGCCATGTGATAAACCGCCGCCCGCACCTTTACCGGCCCCAGCGTCGCCCTGCCGCCGATCTCCTGGAGCTTGCCGGTCTGCGGCTTGAGATTGCCGGCGAAAACGGGAGTTCCGGTGAACGGATCGTAGCCGAACAACTCATCGGTGTTGGCGAAGCGGAAGGTGCTGCCGGCCTTGGCGTAGACGCGCCAGCCGTCGCCGGCATAGTTGGCGCCGACGTCCCAGGCGGTCGCCGAGTTTGTCGCGCTGCCGTCGATCGCCGGCTGGAACCAGGCCGGATACGCCTCCTGCGAGGCCGACTGGTCCATGCTCTGGTAACGCGCCCCGAACAGGCTGCTCCAACCGTCGCCGAAGGCGGTCACGTTCTGCAGGTAGACGCCGGTGCTGTCCTGCCTGGCGTTCTGGTTGGGCGCCGACGAATAAGTCGCGTCAACCTTGCCCGAGTAGTAATCGACGCCGAACACCGATTCGCTGGCGAGGTTGCCCAGCCCGTGCTGCCAGCGAACGCGCGGCGTGAACGACCAGCTTTCGCGGGTGCGGTCGGCCTGGCTGCCGAAGGACACGTAGTTGTAATGGCTGTCCTGGTGTTCGAGCGAGACTTCGGCGTCAAGGCGGACGGTGTCGGTGATTGGCAAGGTGATGCCGGGGCGCAGGCGATAGCCGTTGCTGCGCTGCGTGTCATTCGGGAAATTGGATTTTCTCGGCTGCGACGGATAGTCGGCGCCGAGCAGGTAGCCGGGTAGCCCCGAACTGTCCTTGTAGATCGAATAGTCGAGGAAGCCCTCGCCCTTGCCGATATAGACGCCACCCCGCCCGCTCAGCGACAATTGGTCGGCCTGGTTGTTCTCGCGCCAGCCGTTGGTGTTGGCATAGTGGGCGAAGGCGCTTATGTAGCCGACGTCGTTGCCTGCCGCACCATTGATATCGACCGTTTGTGTGCCGTAGGTGCCGATGCCGACCGTGGCGCCGAAGCGCGGCGTGCCCGACTTGTCGGTGATGATGTTGACGACACCACCAGTGGCCTTGTCGCCGTACTGCACGGTCCCGGCTCCACGCAGGATCTCGATGCGCTGGATGCTGTCGAGCGGGATCGACGACCAGTTGACACTGCCGGCGTCGATCGGGTTGAGGCGCAGGCCGTCGAGCAGGATCAGGGTGTTGCTGCCGGCGCTCTCGCCGAAGCCACGGATGTCGACGGTCGCGTCGATGCCCAGGCTACCAGACAGTGAGCGAACGACGACGCCGGCACTAGACTTCAGTATGCTTGGCAGATCGCGGGCGGGGTTGGCGCGAATGTCGTCACGGGTAATGACGCTGATGTTGGCCGGCAGGCGGGATTCTGGTTCGCTGAAGCGGGTGGCGGTGATGACGACCGGATCGAGGGTCTCGCTGGTTTCGGCGTGGGCTGGCGCCAGGAAGGCGACGGATAGCGCCGCGGCGAGCGGCTTGAGACGTGGATTCATGATTCTCCCTTTTCCGGCTGGCGTCCCCGCATGCCGGAATGACTGTAAAGGAAGCATCGGGGGAGTAAGCGCAGGCCGGGCGACCGGCACCACACCCCCGTGGTACTTCCGCTGGTTGTCCCAGGCCGGTATCCGGGCTCGCAAGTCTTGACGCGCCGCCTTCCCAGGTTGAACCCAGTGGCGTTGTGGCGCGCCCGCACTTGCTTACCGTTGCGGGGGCAGCAGCGGATTGGTCGATGATCGACGCACCGCTTTCCCGTTTAACCGCGGTTGGAGAATCCTTCCGCAGCACCTGACACGGCGGACATCTTATCGCGTTCGCTGCTGCGATGCACCATGAGATTGCCCGGCACAATCGATAAACCACTTTCAGAATAAAGGCTTAGTCCTTGACCAAGCGCTATTTTTGCCACTATAGTGCGCGCCATGAACATGGAACTTGACGCGCTGGAAGGCAAGATCGAACAGGTTGTCGCCCTGATTGACCATTTGCGCGCCGAGAATGAAGTGCTTAATAATCAGATAGCTGCGGCTGAGGCGGAGCGCCTTCACCTGCGCCAGACGGTGACGCTCGCTCGCGAGCGCCTGGAACGACTGGTCGACCGGCTGCCCGAGGAGGCCTGAGATGAGTGGCGAGCCGAATTTTCTTGATGTCACGCTCATGGGCCGCGAATACCGCGTCGCCTGCACGCCGGAGAACCGCGATGCGCTGCTTGCGGCGGTCGCACTGGTCGATAGCAAGATGCGCGAGATTGCGCAGCGGACGAAGAACACGGTCGCCGAGCGCGTTGCCGTGATGGCTGCGCTGAACATCGCGCATGAGCACCTTTCCGGGGCGCCGGCGCGGGTGGAAAAAGAAGTTGACTATGCGGTTGATACTTCCGATACGAAGCGTAGAATCGCTGACATGGGGGCACGGATCGATACCGTGCTCGCGCCCCAGCAGCAACTGGATTTGTAGTCATTTGCTGCTGACCCCGGCGCCGCCCACCGAGCGTCCCCTGCGGTGTTTGTCAAGACCATAGATTCCTTGAACCAATGCTAATTGGCATCGGTTGCGGACCAACGAAACCGCTGTTGTGCTCGCCCTTCTTCGGGTGAGCCTGAAGCGGGAGGAAAGCAGCCACTCTGGACCCAGGTTCAGGATGCCGGTCTGACGGCACTTGCGGGGGCCTTTTTTGCCAGGAGGTTATGGAGTGAAGCAGGCGCTCCTGCTTGCTGTCTGGCACCGTGCGCATCGTTCGCCGACCCGCCGTGCAACGGCATCGTGGCATGCTGCCCATAAGCGCTCATGGCTGATCCTCCTGTTATCGATCGTGACTTCAGATTCCACCATCTTGGCAAGCGAGGCTCTCAGCCTTCATCTTTCGGCGCTACTGATTACCCTTGGCGGCTTAAGGTAGTGTCATGGATGTCATGACCCTTTCGTTGTGGGCCGGGGCCTACCTCGCGCTCGGCGCATTCTCCGGCTTCTTCGCCGGCCTGCTGGGCATCGGCGGCGGCCTCGTCATGGTGCCGGCGCTGACCATGATGTTTGCGGCGCAGCCGCAGTTCCCGCCCGGCGAGGTGTTGCACCTGGCACTCGGTACGTCGATGGCGACGATCATCTTCACCGCCGTTGCCAGCCTGCGCACGCACCACAGCCACGGTGCGGTGCTCTGGGGCGTCTTCCGCACGATCACCCCCGGCATCCTGCTGGGAACCGGGGTCGGCACCTGTCTTCGCGTCAAGCGTGCCGACCCGGCCGCTGGCCATTTTCTTCGCCTTTTTCGTCAGCATCGTCGCGCTGCAGATGGCGATGAACCTCAAGCCCAAGCCGTCGCGCGAACTGCCTGGCGCCCTGGGCATCGGCGCGGTCGGCTTCGGTATCGGCGCCCTGTCTTCGCTGGTCGCGATCGGCGGCGGGGCACTGACGGTGCCGTTCCTGACCTGGTGCAACGTGCGGGTGCAGAATGCCATCGGCACCTCGGCGGCGGTCGGCCTGCCGATCGCCATCGGCGGCACCCTCGGCTACATCTTCAACGGCTGGCGTGAACCCGGCCTGCCGGTTGGCAGCCTGGGCTTTGTCTACCTGCCGGCGCTTGCCGTGCTCGTCGTGGCGACGATGGTGACGGCACCGTCCGGCGCACGCCTCGCTCACCGCTTGCCGGTGGCGATGCTGAAGCGCATCTTCGCCGGCATCCTGGTCCTGCTCGCTGCCAAAATGGTCTGGAACCTGTTCAGCGCGCCTTGAAGTCCGGCTTGCGTTTGGCGAGGAAGGCGGCGAGGCCTTCGCGGTAGTCCTCGGTAGCGAGAAAGGCGAACGACGCGGCCTTCTCCGCATCGCTCAGCGGACGCCCGTCGAGGAGGCGCCGGATCCACTGCTTGTGCCAGCCGGCGACCAGCGGCGCGCCGAGGCAGATGCGGCGGGCGGTGGCCCAGGCCTCGTCGGCCACCTGCGCGTCGGGGACGACACGGGTCACCAGACCCTTCTCATATGCCTCGCGGGCGTCGAGGATGCGCCCTTCGAGCAGGATCTCCTTCATCACCGCGGCGCCCGCCAGCCTGAGCAGTCCCGACATCTCGCCGGGGTACATCGAGAACCCCAGGCGGTTGATCGGCGCGCCGAAGCGGGACGATTCGCCGCAGATACGCAGGTCGCAGACACCAGCGATTTCCAGGCCACCGCCGATGCAGGCGCCCTGGATCAGCGCCACGGTGGGGTGCGGGCAATCGGCGATGGCGTCGAGCGCCTGCGCGACCTGGTCATGGTAGTGCAACGCCTGGTCGAGCGTGGCGCGGGCGGTGACGAATTCCGCGAGGTCGCCGCCGGCGGCGAAGGCCTCGCTGCCGGCGCCGCGCAGCACGAGGCAGCGGACGTTCGGGTCGCCCGCCAGCACGTTAACGATTTCGGCCAGTTGGACCCACATGCCGAGGTCGATCGCGTTCAGCTTGCCCGGATTGTTGAGGGTCAGGGTGGCGATTTCGCCGTCGCTGGGCGAGGTCGACCGTGCCCATGTGCTATCTCCAGATTTCAATGCCAGAATTATAGGGAAGGCGCGTCCGGCGGCAATTGCGGTTGGCGCAAGGCGGATATGGCTATAGAATGCGCGAGCCTTAAAAATCAACTCAAAAAAGGGGGAGTCATGAGCAGCGTAATGTATGAACGAATGCGCACCAACCCGAAGTTCCAGGAACTGGTCAGGCGGCGGGGGCGTTTCGCGTGGACACTGGCCGTGGTCGTCCTGACCATGTTCTACGGTTTCGTGATGCTGGTCGCCTTCAGTCCGGCCTCGCTTGGCCAGCCGGTTGCCGAGGGGTCGATGCTGACCGTCGGCGTCGCCTTCGAGCTGTTCATGTTCATCTTCTTCTGGCTGCTGACGGCCCTGTATGTCCGCCGGGCCAACAGCGAATTCGACGGACTGACTCAGGAAATCGTCAAGGAAGCCTGGAAGGAGCAGAAATGATGCACAAGCTGATCACTACGCTGGGCCTGCTCGGCCTCTCGGCTGCGGCCATTGCTGCCGACGCCGTTGCCCAGACGGAAAAGCAGGCGACCAACTGGCACGCCATCATCATGTTCTGTATCTTCGTGGCGCTGACCATGGGGATTACCTACTGGGCGGCCAGCCGCACCAAGTCTACTGCCGACTTCTACACCGCCGGCGGCGGCATCACCGGCTTCCAGAACGGTCTGGCGATCGCCGGCGACTACATGTCGGCCGCCACGCTGCTCGGTCTGACGGCGATGGTCTACACCCAGGGCTATGACGGCTACATCTACATGCTGGCATTCTTCGCCGGCTGGCCGATCATCCTCTTCCTGATGGCCGAACGCCTGCGCAACCTGGGCAAGTTCACCTTCTCCGACATCACCGCCTATCGTCTCGACCAGGGCAAGGTGCGCACGATGGCGGCGATCTCGTCGCTGACCGTCGTCTGCTTCTACCTGCTCGCCCAGATGGTCGGTGCCGGCCAGTTGATCAAGCTGCTCTTCGGTCTCGACTACAACATCGCCATCTTTGCCGTCGGCCTCCTGATGATGGTGTATGTCACGTTCGGCGGCATGGTCGCGACGACCTGGGTGCAGATCATCAAGGCCTGCATGCTGCTCACCGGCGGCACGCTGGTCATGGTCCTGGCCTTCAGCCAGTTCGGCTTCTCGTACCAGAAGTTGCTCGAGAGCGCGACGGCGGTGCACAAGCTCGGGCCCAAACTGATGTACCCGGGCAGCCTGCTGGCCGATCCGGTCACTGCCATCTCCCTGGGTCTTGGTCTGATGTTTGGTACCGCCGGCCTGCCGCACATCCTGATGCGCTTCTTTACTGTCACCGACGCCAAGCAGGCGCGCAAATCCGTTCTCTACGCGTCCGGTTTTGTCGCCTACTTCTTCAACGTGATTTTCCTGATGGGTCTGTGCGCGATCATCATCGTCGGCCAGAATCCGGATTTCTTCAGCGGCCGGCAAACTGATCGGTGGCGGCAACATGGTCGCCATGCACCTGGCCAAGGCGGTCGGCGGCAACATGCTGCTCGGCTTCCTCGCCGCCGTTGCTTTTGCCACCATTCTGGCCGTGGTTTCCGGTCTGGCGCTGGCCGGTGCCTCGGCGATCTCGCATGACATCTACGCCCGCGTGATCAAGAAGGGCACGGCAACGGAAGCGGCTGAAATTCGCGTCTCCAAGATCGCGACCATCTGCCTGGGCTTCGTTGCCATCGGCCTCGGCATCCTGTTCGAGAAGCAGAACATCGCCTTCATGGTAGGCCTGGCCTTCGGGGTGGCGGCTGCCGCCAACTTCCCGGTGCTGATCCTGTCGATGTACTGGAAGGGCCTGACCACCCGCGGTGCCCTGTGGGGCGGCTACGGTGGCCTGGTTTCGGCGGTGCTGTTCGTGGTCTTCTCGAAGTCGGTGTGGGTGGACGTGATCGGCAACAAGGCGGCGCTGTTCCCCTACACCCAGCCGGCGCTGTTCGCGATGCCGCTTGCCTTCCTGCTCGCCTATGTCTTCTCGAAGACGGATTCGAGTGTGCGGGCAGGCAAGGAAATCGAAGCCTTCGAAGACCAGTACGTACGGGCCCAGACCGGCTACGGCGCATCGGGCGCCGCCAAGCACTGATTGCTGCGGTAAACGGCAAAAAGCCCGCGATTTTCGCGGGCTTTTTGTTGGCTGTTCAGCGGGGATCAGGCAGCCTTCGCAACCTTGGCGTCCATGCGCACCAACGCCTCGCGACCCGACAGCAGATGGTCGTGCATCAGTTTCTCGGCGCTTGGCGACGTCGCCGCCCTCGAATGCCGCCATGATCGCGCGGTGTTCAGCCAGCGATTGCTCAAGACGGCCTTCGAGCGACAGCGAGTGCAGGCGCGAAAGCTTCAGCACCTTGCGCAGGTCATGGATCACCGAGAGTAGCCAGCGGTTGCCGGCCAGTTCCTGGATGCGCCGGTGGAACGCCTGATTCGCATCGAAGAAGGCGTCTATGCGGCCTTCGCGGGCAGCGTTCTCGAGTTGCTCGTGGATCGTCCGCAACTCCGCGACGTCGGCCGGCCTGGCCTGGCGCAGGGCGTCAGCCGCGCAGCGGCCCTCGAGGAGCGCCATCAGCGGGAAAGATGTCGTCGAGATCCTGGCGCGAAATCTCGGTTACGTAGCAGCCGCGGCGCGGCTTCAGATCGACGAGACCTTCGGCGGCCAGCACCTTGAGCGCCTCGCGCAGCGGCGTGCGCGAAATCCCGTACTGCTCGGCGAGTCTCTGCTCGTCGATCCAGGTGCCGGGGGCGAGTTCGTGGGTGAAAATGCGCTGGCGCAGGCGCTCGGCGACTTCCTGGTAAAGCGCGGTCGGTGCAATGCGGGTCATGGCGATGGCAGATCTGGGAGAGCAAGCCGGAACGCGCTGACTTGCCTCCATAATTATGGATACAGTATTATGCGGGTCTTGCGATGTCAAGTTTGCCGTCCGCGGCGTAAAATTTTGATTTCTGCACCAACGATCCTGAAAATCGAATCAGCGAGGCTGTGCCATGAGCGAAAAGTTCTTTGATTCCAGTAACCTGGATGCTTGGGAGAAGCTTGCCGCCAAGCAGTCGCCGGGTGGCGACGTCGGTAATCTGGTCTGGAACACCCCCGAGGGGCTGGCCGTCAAGGCGCTCTACACCAGAAAGGATGTCGATCGGCTCGAGCACGCCGACACCCTGCCCGGTGTCGCCCCCTTCCTGCGCGGCCCGCAGCC
>CAVTQL010000008.1:0-15211 GCA_963736845.1 uncultured beta proteobacterium | reverse complement strand
GGTCGAGCGCCGAGCACGGTTCGTCCATCAGCAGGACCTTCGGCTTTACGGGCAACAAGCGGGCGATGCACAGCTTCTGCTGTTCCTCCAGCGACAGCTCGGTCGCCTTGCGTTGCAGGCGGTCCTTCACCTTGTCCCAGAGCAGGACCTGGCGCAGAGACTGTTCGACGATCTCGTCCGGCGTTCCCTGCGCCACCTCGCCGCCACCCTTGGCGTGCAGCCGGTGGCTGAAGAGGATGTTGTCGCGGATCGAGATCGGCAGTGGGTTCGGCCGCTGGAAAACCATCCCGACCTGCTTGCGCACCTGCACCAGTTCGACCTGCGGGTCGTAGATGTTCTCGTTCATGACGTGCACGCTGCCCTCGATGCGGACGTAACCGAGACGCTCGTTGATACGGTTGACGCTGCGCAGGAAGGTGCTCTTGCCACAGCCCGAGGGACCGATCATCGACGTGATCAGTCCTTCGCGGATGCTCAGATCGACGTCGTAGAGCGCCTGGAAGGTGCCGTACCAGAGGCTGAGCTTCTCGCTGGCGATGGCATACCGGGGGATCGGCTGCATGAGCGCAGCGGTCTGTTCGTTGTTCATCGTAGATCGTGTCCTTGATAGGCAATTGCGGGCATCGCCGGCGCGCCACCGCCGGTTCGCTGCTCCCGGCGGGCGCGGCACGGCTAGCCGAAGCTTCCCTCGACATAGTCGCGCGTGCGCTGATCCTTCACCTCGCCGGTAAAAAGGTCTTCGGTGACGCCGATCTCGACACACTCGCCGCCGAGGAAGAAAGCCGTCCGGTCGGCCAGGCGCCGTGCCTGCTGCACGAGGTTGGTCACCAGGATGATCGTCACTTCCTGGCGCAACTCCTTGAGCACGTCCTCGATGCGCATCGTCGTCACCGGGTCGACGGCGATCGAGAACTCGTCGAGCATCAGCAGGTCGGGCTCCTGCGACAGCGCCCGGGCGATCGTCAGGCGCTGCTGCTGGCCGCCCGAGAGCAGGCTGCCGAGCGCGTTCAGGCGGTCCTTGACTTCGTCCCAGAGCGCGGCGCGGGTCAGGCAGCGCTGGACGATGACGTCGAGCTCGGCCTTCTCCTTGATGCCGCGCAGGCGCGGCGACAGCGCGACGTTGTCGTACACGGTCATCGGCAGGCCCACCGGCAGCGGAAAGACGACGCCGATGCGGCTGCGCAGGGCATAGACGTTGTTCAGTCGGCGCGTGTCGCGGCCGTCGAAGCGGATCTCGCCGTCCACCCGCATGCCCGTGGTGAACTCGTCCATGCGGTTGACCGCCTTGAGGAACGAGGTCTTGCCGGCATTGGCGGGGCCGATGATGCCGAAGATCTCGTGCTCGCGGATCGACAGGCTGACGTCGCGCAGTGCCACCGCGCTGCCGTAGCGGATCGTCAGATTCCGCACCTCGAGCTTGTTCGGAACGGCGGCGACCGCTTGCTGGCTGGCGTCGGTGGCCGGCACCGGGGCTGCGACATCTACCATTTCTTTTTCCCCCTCAGCCACATGCGGAAGGCGATCGAGACGCTGTTCATCGTCAGCACGAGACCGATCAGCACCAGCGCGACGGCAAAGGGGACCTCGTTCGGCGATTCCCGGTACCTGCGTTGCCGTGACGAAGAGGTGCAGCGACAGGGCCATGGTCTGGTCGAAGACGCTTTGCGGCAGGAAGGGCGTGAAGAAGACGGCGCCGGTGAACATGATCGGCGCCGTCTCGCCGGCCGTGCGCGATACTTCGAGAATGACACCGGTCAGGATGCCGGTGAGCGAGTTCGGGAGAACGACGCGGCGGATCGTCTGCCAGCGCGTCGCGCCCATGTTCCAGCAGGCCTCGCGGAAGGCCTGCGGCACCGCCTGCAGCGACTCGCGCGTGGCGACGATGACCACCGGCATGGTCATCACCGCCAGCGTCAGGCTGGCGGCGAGGATGCTGGTGCCGAACTTGAAGAAGAGGACGAAGGCGCCGAGCCCGAACAGGGCATGCCTCTCCGCCGCGTCTGCGGCGAGGATGCTGGGCCGAACTTGAAGAAGAGCAAAGGCGCCGAGCCCGAACAGGGCATGGACGATCGACGGAACGCCGGCGAGGTTGATGATCGCCAGGTTGATCATCCGGGTGAACCAGTTGTCGCCGGCGTACTCGCTGAGATAGATCGCGGCGAAGACGCCGATCGGCACCGACAGCAACAAGGCGACGGTCACCAGCCAGATGGTCCCGAGCAGCGCCGGAAAGACGCCGCCGGTGCGCATGCCGTTGGTCGGCGCCGTGAACAGGAACTCCCAGGAAATCGCTCCGCCGCCCTTCGCCACCAGGGTGCCGAGGATCAGCAGCACCGGCGTGATCAGGAGCAGCGTCATGAGCCCGAAGAGCAGGCGGTAGCGTCGCTGCACGCGCTCGTTGCGCCGGTTCAGGTCGCTGGCCTGAAACATCGTTGAATTGGCGGTGGCCATGGCTTACCCCTTGCGTATGCCGCGCACGATCAGATCGGCGGTCAGATTGATGATGAAGGTCACGAGGAAGAGGAAGATGCCGATGGTGAACAGCACCTGGTAGTGCTCGCCGCCGACGACCGCCTCACCGAGTTCGGCGGCGATGGTCGCCGTCAGCGCACGCACCGAGTCGAAGATGCTGTCGGGTATGTTGACCGCATGGCCGGTGGCCATCAGCACCGCCATCGTTTCCCCGAAGCCACGACCGACACCGAGCAGCACGCCGCCGAGCAGGCCGTTCTTCGCTGCCGGCAGCACCACCTTGTAGATCACCTGCCAGCGGGTCGCGCCCATCGCCTCGGCCGCCTCGCGGTAGCGGTCGGGAACGGCCTTGAGGGCGTCCTCGGCGATCGAGGTCATGATCGGCGCCGCCATCAGGCCGAGGATGATGCCGGCGTTGAGCACGGAGAGGCCGACCGGAATGTCGAACCACTTGATCAGCAGCGGATTCATGATCACCAGGCCGATGAAGCCCCAGACCACCGAAGGAATCGCGGCCAGCAGTTCGACCAGCACCTTGAGCGCCTCGCGCGTCTTGCCGGTGGCGAACTCGGCAATGTAGATGGCGGCACCGAGCGAGAACGGCACCGCGACCAGCATCGCCAGCCCGGTGACGCTGGCCGTGCCGGCCATCAGCGCGAGGATGCCGTACTCCGGATCCTCGGCGTCGCTCGGCGACCAGTAGGGGGTGAGGAAGAACTCGCGGAAATCCATCTTCTCGAAGACGAAGCCGATTCCTTCCTTGGTGACGAAGAAGAAGATGCCGAGCACGAAGAGGATCGCCGAGATGCCGCAGACGAAGACGATGCCGGCAATCAGCTTGTCGACGTACCAGTCGGGGTTGCGGCGGTCGAAGTCCCCGGCCGCCCGGGCGTGAGTGGCGCGGTTGCCCAGCGCCTGCGTACCGGTGCCCATCTCAGTTGGCCTCTTCGCCACGCAGAACCGTCATCAGGTTACTGACCTGCAGGGAGATCTCCCGAGTGAGCATCCGCAGATCAGGCTGCCCGCTGCCGGGTCGGGTGATTTCCCACTCGAGCGCCACGGTACTGGAAAGGAATCTCCTCGACGTAGGACTTGACCGGCCCCTGCAGGCTGACGATGATCTGGTAGGCGGCGAGTTCCTGATGATGTGCCGGGATCGCCTGCGGCTGGTGGCCGGCGAGGTCGATCCCCAGATCCTGCAACGATGCGATTGACGTCGGATCCAGGGCGCCCGCGCTGCGGCCGCGACTGCGAAATTCGCCAACATCCGGAAAGTTCTTGCGCGCGATCGCCTCGGCGATCGGGCCGAGAAGGCTGTTGTCCTCGTCGACAAAGAGGACATGGAAGAACTTCCGCCCCTTGCCCTGGCCGGTGACCGCGAAGACCGTGTCTTCACAGATGTTCTTTGCCTGATCGGAAACCCTCTCGAGCGAGTTGAACACCGTCAGGTAGGCGAACAGATCCCTGACGCTGAAGTTGATCGCCCTCGGCGACCAGGTCACCGAAGGACATGTCGAAGGTCCGCTCGACCTGGTCGGCGATGACCATCGTCGCCTTCGCCTTCTCGGCATTGCCATCGACAAAGGCATCGACGGCCTGCTTCAGCATCTGCCGCGATTCGCTCGCCGATCAGTTCGATCCCACGTTCGAGTCGCCCAGGCGGGCGAGGGGTCTGAACTGCCTCGCGGCAGATCGTGACGGCATAGTCGCCGATGCGCTCGAGAGCGACATTGGCATGGACGACGGCCGCCATCAGGCGCAGGTGACTCCCGGTCGGCATGTGCACGCCGATGAAGGCCATGCGCATGTGATCGAGTTCGTTGCTGACGGCGTTGATCCGGTTGTCGGCCAGGATCGTGGCGTAGGCAAGCGGGTCGTCGTCGGCCAGCAGCGCGTGCATGGCATCGTCGAGGGCCTTCTCGACGAGTCCGGCGAGCAGGGCTACTTGTTGCTTGATCTGGGACAGATCTCTTTCGAGACGTTCTTCATAATGACTCATCGCTGGTGGCTTCCTCAGGCGCAGGAACAGGGGCTTGGGCAGGGCGCCGGCGGCGTGCCGGTGCCCGACCGCTAATGACTTACTTGCACTTCACCTTCTTGACCGGCGCGTAACCTTCCTTCTCGATGATGCACTGGCCGACGTCGCTCTTGATCCAGTCCATGTATTTCTTCACCTCGCCGGTCGGCTCGCCGTTGGTGTACATGAACAGCGGCCGGGCGATCGGATAGGTGCCGTCGAAAGCCGTCTGTTCGGTCGGCTTGACGCAGGGCTTGCCGGCTGCCGGAGCGACGCAGAGCGCCTTCATGTGGTCGGTCACGTACGCCAGGCCGCTGTAGCCGATCGCACAGGGGGTTTTCTCGACGAGGTCGGCGACGTCCTTGGAACCGTGCATGTCGAGCGTGCCCTGGCGGAACTTGCCCTTTTCGCCGAGCACCGCCTCCTTGAAATAGGCATAGGTGCCGGAATTGTTCTGCCGGCTGACGACGACGATGTCGCCCTTGCAGCCGGGAATGGTGATGCCGAGGTCGCTCCACTTGCTGGCGCCGCCGTCACGGCCGTAGATCTTCGCCAGGTCGGTGACGGTGATCGAGTCGGCCGGGAAGTTCTTGTGCACGAAGATGGCGAGCGCGTCGTAACCGATGATGTGCTCGACCGGTTGCCGGCCCTTGGCCTGGGCCTCCTTGATCTCCTTCTCCGACATCTTGCGGCTGGAATTGGCGATGTTGACGGTGCCGTTGATCATCGCGGCAATGCCGGTGCCGGAACCACCGCCGGACACCGCCACCGCCACCTTGGGATTGATCTTGCCGTACTGTTCAGCCAGTGACTGGGCCGCATTGACGAGGGTGTCCGAGCCCTTGTTCTGGATCTCGGTTCTGGCCAGAGCGGCGCCGGAAGCAAAAGCAGTGGCGACCGCCAGGCTGGTACTCAACAACATTGACTTCGAAATCATCGGGGATTCTCCAGGGATGAGAGGTCTTGACAGGGCGCAGATTGCCGAATTGCTTCGGATTCATTACGCGTTGACGCACGTTATCCCGAGCGTGTTACAAGCACATTGCAGCAGGAAGAAGATACGGTTACGTCTCCGACTCCCCAAGTGACATGCTTCCGCGTTTCCGCGACAATGTGGGCTGGTTCAATCACGGAAAGGTTTGGCGGGGTCATGGCTCCGCCCTATGGGTAGTCGCTCGAACGTCCCGATTGCAACTGGATCACGCCGGATTGCGCCATGGAAATCCTGTTCCTGATTGCCCTCGTGCTGGTCAACGGCGCTTTCGCCATGTCCGAGATCGCCCTCGTCACGGCACGGCGCGCCCGCCTGGCGCGGCTGGCGGAGAATGGCGATGGCGCTGCCGCCGTGGCGGTCAAACTGCATGACGAGCCGACACGCTTCCTGTCCACCATCCAGATCGGCATCACCTCGATCAGCATCCTCAACGGCATTGTCGGCGAAGCCATCCTGGCGGTACCGCTGGCGATCGAGTTGCAGGCACTGGGTCTCGACACGGAAGCAAGCGGCATCGCCGCCACCGGCCTGGTGGTCGTGGTGATCACCTATGTCTCCATCGTCATCGGCGAACTGGTACCCAAGCGTATCGCCCAGTTCGACCCCGAGGGCATCGCCCGCCTGGTCGCCCGGCCGATGCACCTCCTCGCGCTGGTGACGCGGCCCTTCGAGCGATTGCTGACAATTTCCACCGACACCATCCTGCGCCTGATGGGTCAGCGGCCGCAGGAAGCGCAACGCGTCACCGAGGAAGAAATCCAGGCCATGCTGGAAGAAGGTTCCGAGGCCGGCGTGATCGAGCGCGAGGAGCACGACATGGTGCGCAATGTCTTCCGCCTCGATGATCGCCAGGTCGGTTCACTGATGATTCCCCGCGCCGATATCGTCTATCTCGATGTCGCGCTGCCCCTTGAGGAAAACCTCAAATCGGTCGTCGAATCGGAGCACTCCCGCTTCCCCGTGTGCCGCGGCGGACTGCACGAGGTGCTGGGCATCGTCAGCACCAAGCAGTTGCTCAACCAGACGCTCACGGGCGGCCTGAACGATCTGGGCGGCCAGCTTCAGCCGGCGGTGTTCGTGCCGGAAACACTGACCGGGATGGATCTGCTCGGGGATTTCCGCGCCTCCGACACCCATATGGTCCTGGTGGTCGACGAGTACGGCGAGGTGCAGGGGCTCGTCACCCTTCAGGACGTCCTGGAAGCCGTCACCGGGGAATTCCGGCCGCGCAACCAGGAGGATGCCTGGGCGGTGCAGCGGGAAGACGGCTCGTGGCTGCTCGACGGCATGATCCCGGTGCCGGAACTCAAGGACAAGCTGGAACTGAAGACCGTACCCGAGGAAGACAAGGGGCGTTATCACACCTTGAGCGGACTCGATGATGTGGCTGCTCGGCCGCCTGCCGCAGACAGCCGATGTGGCGATCTGGGAGGGCTGGCGGCTGGAGGTGGTCGACCTCGACGGCAAACGCGTCGACAAGGTGCTGGCCAGTCGCTTGCCGGAATAGCCGGCGCACACGCGGCTTGCTGCCGCGTCATCTGCCGCGGCAGGCAGCCCGCCGTCAGGTGCGGCGGCCGAACTTCTCGGTGAGCTGGCTGAGCTTTTCGCGGCGAACCTGCTCGGCATGCGCCGCCGCCTGCTCCGCGCGCGCGGCTGCCTCCACGGCCTTGCGCTGTTCGGCCTGCTTCTTGAAGCGCTCGCGCAGCAGTTCGGCGGCATGCGTGCGCGCTTCGTCGGTGACTTCGCCCGCCTCGCTGCCGTCCAGGTTCAGGCGCACCGTGGCGGTCTGCATCTCCTTCAGGTAGCGCGTTCAACAGCGTGTGGCTGCGCAGTGTCATGCGCAGCGCCTTGCGGCTGATATCCGCCTGCTGGGCGACGAGCTGCTTGTCGATGCCGATCGCCAGCGGGCTGAAGTTGCGAAAGACGGCGAAGCGCTGCTGCAGGTCATTCTGCAGCGCGCGCGCGTCGGCGGTAGGGTCAGCTTTATGGTCGGCGGCGGTCATGATCGTTCCCGGGGTACCGGCGAGGCATCCCCCGCCGCATTGGTCAGGTCGGTATTTTAGCGAACCAGGCGAGCATGCGCTGCCATCCGTCCTCGGCATCTTCCTTGCGGTAGCTCGGGCGGTAGTCGGCGTGGAAGGCGTGCGGTGCCTGGTCGTAGACCTCGATCTGCGACAGGCGGGCGGCCTTGCTGCCCTCCTTGAGCGCGGCTTCCATCTGTTCGACCTGTTCGAGCGGGATGCCGGTGTCGATGCCGCCGTAGAGGCCGAGCACCGGCGCCTTCAGTTCACCCGCGATGTTGAGCGGGTGGCGCGGCGTGAAGTCGTTGACAGCCCCGGTCAGGCGCCCGTACCAGGCGACGCCGGCCTTGACCTGCGGGTTGTGGGCGCAGTACAGCCAGGTGACGCGGCCACCCCAGCAGAAGCCGGTGATCGCCAGGCGGTCGCTGTCGCCACCCTGCTTTGCCGCCCAGGCGACGGAGGCGTCGAGGTCGCTCATGACCTGGGCGTCCGGCGTCTTGCTGGTGATGTTGGCCTGCAGTTCGGCGATGCTCGTGTACTTGCGCGGATCGCCCTGGCGGGCGAACAGCTCGGGGGCGACCGCAAAGTAGCCGGCCTTGGCCAGCCGCCGGCAGGTGTCCTTGATGTATTCGTGGACCCCGAAGATCTCGGAGACGACCAGCACCACCGGCGGTTTGTTCTTGCCCGCCGGCGTCGCCCGGTAGGCGACCATCTCGCCGTCCTTCACCGGCACCTTGACTTCGCCGGCGAGCAGGCCCGCGGTGTCGGTCTGGATAACCGTCTGCGCCATGACCGGCTGCATGGCCAGCGCGAAGCCGGCGCCGAGGCTGGTGACGAGGAAGCTGCGGCGGTCGAACGACTGCGCCGGAACCAGGCTTTCGAATTCGGGATCGGGGGTCATGGTTGTCTCCTTGGGGTGGTTGCTACATCAGCACGATGTCGTAGTGCTCGGCGGAATAGCTCGGTTCGGACTGCAGCGAGACCGGCTTGCCGATGAAGTCCGAGAGCATCGCCAGCGACTGCGATTCCTCGTCGAGAAACAGGTTGACCACGGCCGGCCCGGCCAGTACGCGGTATTCGCGGGCGTTGAACTGGCGCGCCTCGCGCAGCAGTTCGCGCAGGATCTCGTAGGCGACGGTGCGCGCCGTCTTGACCTCGCCGCGCCCGCCGCAGGCCGCGCAGGGTTCGCACAGCACGTGCGCCAGCGACTCGCGCGTGCGCTTGCGGGTCATCTCGACCAGCCCGAGCGCCGTGAAGCCATTGACCATCAGGCGCGTGTGATCGCGCGCGAGCGCCTTGTTGAACTCGTCCAGCACGGCGGCGCGGTGCTCCTCGTTCTCCATGTCGATGAAATCGACAATGATGATGCCGCCGAGGTTCCGCAACCTGAGCTGGCGGGCGATGGTGACCGCCGCCTCGAGGTTGGTCTTGAAGATGGTGTCGTCGAAGTTGCGCACGCCGACGAAGCCGCCGGTGTTGACATCGATGGTCGTCATCGCCTCGGTCTGATCGATGATCAGGTAGCCGCCCGACTTGAGGTCGACGCGGCGGGCGAGTGCGCGCTGGATTTCATCTTCGACGCCGCGCAGGTCGAACAGCGGCCGTTCGCCGGTGTAATGCTCGAGCAGCGGCCGCACTGCCGGCGTGTATTCCTCGGCGAAGGCCGACATGCGCGCGAAGTTCTCGCGCGAGTCGACCGAGATGCGCACCGTTTCGGGATTGACGAAATCGCGCAGCACGCGCTGGCCGAGCGAGAGTTCCTGGTAGAGCACCGTCGGCGGCGCGGAGACGCGCGCCTTGTCGCGGATGTCGGCCCAGATCTTCCTGAGGTAGGCGATGTCGGTGGCGAATTCCTCGTCGCAGGCGTTCTCGGCCATGGTGCGAACGATGAAGCCGCCCTGCTCGTCCTCCGGCACCAGCCGCCCGATGCGCTCGCGCAGCGCCTCGCGCTCGGCCTCGGCCTCGATGCGCTGCGAGACGCCGATGTGCTTTTCCTGCGGCAGGTGGACCAGCATGCGGCCGGCGATCGAGACCTGCGTCGACAGCCGCGCGCCCTTGGTGCCCATCGGGTCCTTGACGACCTGGACGACGAGGCTCTGCCCCTCCGACAGCATCCTCTCGATCGGCCGCTCGCTGCCGCGCTCGTGTCCGTTCTCGCGCGGCTGCCAGATGTCGGCGACGTGCAGGAAGGCGGTGCGCTCCAGCCCGACATCGACGAAGGCCGACTGCATGCCGGGCAGGATGCGGCAGATGCGCCCGAGATAGACGTTGCCGACCAGCCCGCGGCTGGCCGTGCGCTCGATGTGCAATTCCTGGACGACGCCCTGCTGCATGACGGCGACACGGGTTTCCTGCGGCGTGAAATTGATCAGTATCTCTTCGGACATGGAAAGTAGAATGCTCGGTCTTGCCGCATTCTACTATGGCCGACCGCCCCCGAACTCCTCGCACCCGCCGGCTCGCTCGCGATGATGCGCACCGCCTTCGCCTTCGGCGCCGACGCGATCTACGCCGGCCAGCCGCGCTACTCGCTGCGCGTGCGCAACAACGAGTTCGGCGACCTCGACAAGCTCGGCGACGCCATCGCCGAGGCCCGCGCGCTGCGGCAAGCGATTTTTCGTGGTCAGCAACATCTTCGCGCACAACGCGAAAGTGGGCACTTACATCGACGACATGGCGCCGGTCGTCGCCTTGCAGCCCGACGCGCTGATCATGTCCGACCCCGGCCTGATCGACCTGGTGCGCGAGACCTGGCCGGAACAGGTGATCCACCTGTCGGTGCAGGCCAACACGGTCAATTGGGCGACGGTCCGTTTCTGGCAGAAAATGGGCGTCGACCGCGTCATCCTGTCGCGCGAACTGTCGCTCGACGAAGTCGCCGAAATCCGCCAGCGCTGCCCGGACATCGAGCTCGAAGTCTTCGTGCACGGCGCGCTGTGCATCGCCTACTCGGGCCGCTGCCTGCTCTCCGGCTACTTCAACCACCGCGACCCCAACCAGGGCACATGCACCAATTCCTGCCGCTGGGACTACAAGGTGCACGCCCCCGGCGAACAGGAGATCCTGCTCGAGGAGAAGGAGCGCCCCGGCGAACTGATGCCGATCGAGGAAGACGAGCACGGCACCTACCTCCTCAACTCGAAGGACCTGCGCGCCATCGAGCACGTCCAGCGCCTCGTCGCCATCGGCATCGATTCGCTGAAGATCGAGGGGCGCACCAAGAGCTCCTACTACGTTGCGCGCACCTGCCAGTCCTACCGCCAGGCGATCGACGACGCGGTCGCCGGCCGCCCGCTCGACCCGAAGCTGCTCGGCGAACTCGACGGCCTCGCCAACCGCGGCTACACCGACGGCTTCTACCAGCGCCACCACGACGCCGACTACCAGAACTACCTGAAGGGCCATTCCGAATCCGACCGCAGCCTCTACGTCGGCGATGCCGTCGCCTTCGACGCGGCGCGCGGGCTGATGGAGATCGAGGTCAAGAACCGCTTCGCCGTCGGCGACCGGATCGAATGCGTGCACCCGGCCGGCAACCTGACGCTCACCGTCGCGCGCATGGAAACCGCCGCCGGCGAGGCGGCGGGCGTGGCGCCCGGCAACGGCCACCGGGTCTGGATCGACCTGCCGGCTGCCAAGGCCGGCGCCTTCGTCGCCCGTTTCGTCTGACGCGGCGGCGCAACCATGAGTACCAGCCGCCTGCCGCTGATCGACGCCCTCAAGGCGATCGCCTCGCAACTGATCGTCTTCCACCACCTCTCCGCCTACGGCCCGCTGTCAGCTACCGTCCAGCAGGCCGCGCCGGGGCTGATCGGCTGGTTCTACGACTATGCGCGGATGGCCGTGCAGGTATTCCTGGTGATCGCCGGCTTCCTCGCCGCGCGCGGGCTGGCGGCGCAGGGCGAGGGTCTCGCCGCCGCCCCCTGGCCCCTGATCTGGAAGCGCTACGTGCGGCTGGTCATCCCGTTCATGGCCGCGATGCTGCTGGCCGTCGCCGGCGCCGCGCTCGCCAGCCAGTGGATGCAGGACGAGTCGATCCCGGCGCGCGCCAGCCTGGCGCAACTCGCCGCCCACCTCTTCCTGCTGCACGGCGTCCTCGATATCGATTCGCTGTCGGCCGGCGCCTGGTACGTCGCCATCGACTTCCAGTTGTTCACGTTGATGGCGCTGCTGCTCTGGCTCGGCCATGCCGGCGGGCGGCGCTGGCTGGCGATGCTGCTGGTCTGCGCGCTGGCCGTCGCCTCGCTGTTCTGGTTCAACCGCGAAGCCGGGTGGGACAACTGGGGAATCTACTTCTTCGGCTCCTACGGCCTCGGCGCCGCCGCCTGGTGGGCCACGCAGCGCGAGCGTCCGGCGCTCTGGCTGGGCGTCGTCGCCGCGGTCGGCATGGTCGCGCTGTTCGTCGATTTCCGCCTGCGCATCGCGCTCGCGCTGGCGACCGCGCTGTGCCTCGGCGCCGCCAGCCGCAGCGGCGTCCTTGAACGCTGGCCGGACAATGCGCTGCTCGGCTGGCTGGGCAAGGTTTCCTTCTCGGTCTTCCTGGTGCACTTCCCGGTCTGCCTGCTGGCCAACGCGGCCTACGTCAAATCGGGGCTGGCGTCGCCGTCGACCGCAGCCGTCGGCATGGCGCTGGCGTGGGCGGCCAGCATGGCCGTCGCCGCCCTGTTCTACCGCTGGGTCGAAAGCCCGGCTGCCAGCCGGCGCATCATTGCCGCAATGGCCTGGCCGGCCAGGCGGCTGCTCGGGCGCGGCCGCGCCCGGGAATGAGCGCCGGAGTCAGTTGAGTTCGTCGTTGCGGTAATACTTGGTGCCCTTGGCGGTGATTTCCGCGGCCAGGCCCTTGTCTGTCATCTGGTACATCCAGACCCCCGGCGAGACCGAGGCAGCCCCCTGGAAGGCGCCGCCCGACTTGCCGTCGGTGATTGCGGCGGTCGCCTGAGCACCGAGTTCCCAGCCCGAATTGACGAATTGCCTGAGCGCGGCCTGATTCTCGAAGACGAAGACGACCTGCGTTGTCTTGGCGCCGAAGCCGAGCCCGGCCTGGACCTCGGCCATTTTCATGAAGGTTTCCTTCCCGGTGGCCTTGTCGACGACCATGCCGTGTCCCGTGCCACCGCCGGCCACGAAGATCTTCATGCCGAAGTTGCTGAACACACCATAGCCGGCAGCGTTGGCAACCGCCCCGCGAGCCGATGGTTTTACCTTGTAAAGCTTGTTCAGAATGCTCTGGCTGGTGGTGCGGACCTCGGCACGCTGCTGTTCCTTGCTCTCGGCCCGGGCCTGCAAGGGAAGTGCGGTGAAACAAAAAGCCAAGGCGATCAAAAGAAGTCTGCGCATGATTCTTCCCGTGGGTGTGATTGACGGGAACCATACTACTCCTTGCTCCCTACATGCTCCAGCCCTGCCCGACCGGTCGCCCCATGGGGGCGATGTCGCTACAATGCCCCCCATGCCTGTTCCGGAAGCCGCAATGTCAAAGAATCTTCATCGGCACCGCCGCCACCGTGCCAATCCAGCGTGATTCGCAATGCGCATCCTGATCGTCGAAGACGACCCCATGATTGGCGCCAGCATCCGCACCGGTCTTCGCCAGGATGGCTACACGGCGGATTGGGCACGTGACGGCAATTCCGCCGAACTGGCCGTAGCGACCAACGAATACGATGCGATCCTGCTTGACCTGGGGCTCCCAGGAAGAAGCGGGCTGGAACTGCTCACGCAATGGCGGCGGAAGCGGAACACGGTGCCGATCCTGATCATCACCGCCAGGGACTCGGTCGAAGACCGGATTGCCGGTCTCGATACCGGCGCCGATGACTACCTTGTCAAGCCTTTCGCCTTGAACGAACTTGCCGCGCGCTTGCGGGCGCTGCTGCGCAGACGTTCCGGAAGGGCGACGCCGGTGATCGAGCACGGGCCGTTGCAGCTCGATCCGGCCACCCATGAAGTCCGCCTGAACGGAAACCCGATCAAGCTCTCGGGCCGCGAGTTCGCACTGCTGCATGCCCTGCTGCAGGCTCCCGGCGTTCCGCTTTCCCGCAGCCAGCTTGAAGACCGGCTTTACGGATGGGAAGAGGAAATCGGCAGCAACGCGGTCGAGGTGCACATTCACGCCCTGCGCCGCAAGATCGGCAGCGAACTGATCCGCAACGTCCGGGGCGTCGGTTACATGGTGCCGAGACAGGCATGAACTCCATCCGCGGCAAGCTGGTGCTGGCCCTCACCGCGGCAATGACCGTCGTCATGCTCCTCGGCGCCTGGGCGACCTACAGTGCGGCAAAGGAAGAGGCCAACACCATTTTCGATTACCACCTCGAGCAGATTGCGCTGGCGCTGCGCAACCAGACGTTTCAGGGCTCAACGGAGGCGCTGGCCGGCGAGACGAGTTTCGATTTCGTCATCCGCGTCTGGGATCGCAACGGACTCACCATCTACTCCTCGCGTCCGCACCGGCCCCTGCCCGAGATTGCCCGCCTTGGCTTCGCCACGGAACGAACCACTGAGGAGACCTGGCGCGTCTATGCCCTGCAATACCGCGGCGAGACCATTGCCGTCGCCCAGCCGACCAGCGTGCGCGCGAAGCTGGCGGCGACGGCGGCATTGCGCACGCTGACGCCGTTCATGGTCCTGTTGCCCCTCATCGCGCTGCTGATCTGGCTGATCGTCAGCCGGGAACTCCGACCGCTGACCGACCTTGCCACCTCGGTGCGAACGCGGACGCCGGAGGCGCTCGATCCGTTCACGGAAAGCGGCGTCCCCGACGAAGCGCGCCCGCTGGTTGTTTCGCTCAATGAATTGCTCGGACGCCTGCGTGCGACACTTCAGCTACAGCGCGATTTCATCGCCGATGCGGCGCATGAGTTGCGTACGCCATTGACTGCCCTGCAGCTTCAGGCGGGGCTGCTGGAACGCGCGACGAGCGAGGGAGAGCGTTCCGAGGCGCTGGGTGATCTCAAGGAGGGGCTCGAGCGGGCGATCCACACCGTGCAGCAACTGCTCGCGCTGGCGCGCAACGAAGCCGGTGCCAGGCCGAGCGCGTTTGCCGGGATTTCCCTCGCCGAGGTGTTGCGCCAGGTCGTCGCCGACCACGCGGCGCTGGCCGATGCCAAAGCGATTGACCTTGGCGTCAGCGCGCTCGATCGAGGCAGCGACCATCATGGGCGATGGCGATGCCATGCGCACCCTGCTCGCCAACCTGGTTGCCAATGCCCTGTGCTACACCCCGGCTGCCGGAAAGGTCGACGTGAGCTGCGGCATTGACGCAGGCAGGGTCTGGCTGGAGGTCGCCGACAACGGTCCGGGGATTCCCGCGGAGGAACGCGAACGCGTATTCGACCGCTTCTATCGCCGCAGCGGGCAGAGCGCCACTGGCAGCGGCCTCGGTCTGGCAATCGTTCGCAGCATTGCACAGCGGCACAAGGCTGAAATTTTCCTTGGCCAGACCGCAGGGGGCGGACTCACCGTCCGGATCAAGTTTCCCGACGCGTCCCGAATGGCACAAAGTCAAGCCCGTTCTGTACCAGATTGCGGACAATGACAAATGTCTGATTTGCGGTAATCAAGCAGGCAAAACAGGATCAAGCAGCATCTTCGGCACTTCGGAAAATGCGGTCAAGACGCAAATCCGGATCGCGGTGTCGGTTTATGTGTTGGTGGCCATTGTTCGAAATTCTGGTTGGCTGTCAGGTCTGGCGATGAGCCAGCTGG
>CAVTQL010000007.1:0-32040 GCA_963736845.1 uncultured beta proteobacterium | reverse complement strand
CAAAAAGGCCAATCCGAAGATTGGCCTAAGTGCTTGTTCTGAATGGCGCGCCCGGAGCGATTCGAACGCCCGACCCTCTGGTTCGTAGCCAGATACTCTATCCAACTGAGCTACGGGCGCGCTGTCAGAGCCGCGCATTATACGGGTGAGGGCGTAGAATGCAAGCCTTTGGCGCTTTCCGGCGAGGCCGCAGGCTTGAAGACGACCATCCGCATGCCCCGGTATCCGGAGTGCTGGCAAAGCTGCGGTTCGTGCGCGAGCGGCGACGTCTTCATCCTCGAACTGCTGGTCGCCGTCGGCGACGTCATCGCCCGCGACGACAATATCCTGACGCTGGAAACCGGCAAGGTGGCGCTCGACATCCCCTCGCCTTGCGCCGGCCGCGTGGTGGCGATCCACGTCGCGGCCGGCGACACGGTTGACGAAGGCGCCGCGCTGGTGACGCTGGAAGCCGACTGACCGGCGAGGCTGGTCAAGCGGCGCGAAGCCTCATAAACTTGAATTTTTGTTTCCGGAGATATCCCCATGAATATCCGCGCTTCGCTGCTTTCCCGCCTGACTATCCTGGCCCTGGCCGCGGCCATGGCGAGCGGTGGCGCACTGGCCGACAAGGGCGGCAAGCACGGCCACAAGAACGAAGACAATCAGGGCGACCGTGGCGGCTACCAGAAATACGAAAACGACCAGGGCGACCGCGGCCGCTCCTATTACGACGATCGGCGCGGTGGCGCCTCGCTCCAGATCCACTTCGGCGAACTCGATCGCCGGGTCGTCAACGATTACTACGTGCGCGACTACGATCGCCACGGCCATTGTCCGCCGGGCCTGGCCAAGAAGCACAACGGCTGCATGCCGCCGGGGCAGGCCAAAAAATGGCAGAGGGGCTACCCGCTGCCGCGCGACGTGACCTACTACCCGTTGCCGCACGACCTTATGGTCCGCCTGCCGCCGCCGCCGCGCGATCATCGCTACGTGCGGGTCGGGGGCGATGTGCTGATGGTTTCCGGCGGCTCGTCGATCGTCGTCAACGCGATGATCAATTTCGGGCGTTAGGAACCGCTCCTCGCCGCCGCCTCACCGTTATCACTTTCAAGGAAACAGCGTTCACCCATGGCCCAATTTGTAATGTCGATGCTCCGCGTGAGCAAGATCGTCCCGCCCAAGCGGCAGATCATCAAGGATATTTCCCTCTCCTTCTTCCCCGGCGCCAAGATCGGCCTGCTCGGCCTGAACGGTTCGGGCAAATCCACCGTGCTGCGCATCATGGCCGGTGTCGACAAGGAATTCGACGGCGACGTGCAGCACCTGGCCGGCGTCTCGATCGGCTACCTGCCGCAGGAGCCGCAGCTCGACGCTGCCAAGACGGTGCGCGAGGAAGTCGAATCGGCGCTCGGCGAGATCATGCAGGCACAGGCCAAGCTGGACGAGGTCTACGCCGCCTACGCCGACCCCGACGCCGACTTCGACAAGCTGGCCGAGGAACAGGCGCGGCTGGAAGCGATCATCGCCACCGCCGGTTCCGATACCGAGCACCAGATGGAAATCGCCGCCGACGCGCTGCGCCTGCCGCCGTGGGATGCCGTCGTCGGCAATCTCTCCGGCGGCGAAAAACGCCGCGTCGCCCTGTGCAAGCTGCTGCTCGCCAGGCCCGACATGCTGCTGCTCGACGAACCGACCAACCACCTCGACGCCGAATCGGTCGAATGGCTGGAGCAATTCCTCGTCCGCTTCCCCGGCACCGTCGTCGCCGTCACCCACGACCGCTACTTCCTCGACAACGCCGCCGAGTGGATCCTCGAACTCGACCGCGGCCACGGCATCCCCTGGAAGGGCAACTACTCTTCCTGGCTGGAACAGAAGGAAGCCCGCCTGGAAGGCGAAAGCAAGCAGATCGACGCCCACATGAAGGCGATGAAGCAGGAACTGGAATGGGTCCGCTCCAACCCGAAGGCGCGCCAGGCGAAGTCCAAGTCGCGCCTGTCCCGCTTCGAGGAAATGTCGAGCCACGAATACCAGAAGCGCAACGAAACGCAGGAAATCTTCATCCCGGTCGGCGAGCGGCTGGGCGACAAGGTCATCGAGTTCAACGGCGTGACCAAGTCGTTCGGCGACAAGCTGCTGATGGACAACCTCAGCTTCGTCGTTCCGCCGGGCGCCATCGTCGGCATCATCGGCCCCAACGGCGCCGGCAAGTCGACGCTGTTCAAGATGATCACCGGGCAGCAGCAGCCGGATTCGGGTACGGTCAACATCGGCCCGACGGTGAAAATGGCCTATGTCGACCAGTCGCGCGACTGCCTCGACGGCAGCAAGACGGTGTTCGAGGAACTGGCCCAGGGCAGCGACATCCTGCAGATCGGCAAGTTCGAGATGCCGTCGCGGGCCTACATCGGCCGCTTCAACTTCAAGGGCGGCGACCAGGGCAAGCAGGTCGGCAACCTCTCCGGCGGCGAACGCGGCCGGCTGCACCTGGCCAAGACGCTGATGGCCGGCGGCAACGTGCTGCTCCTGGATGAGCCGTCGAACGACCTCGACGTCGAGACGCTGCGCGCACTGGAAGACGCCCTGCTCGAATTCCCCGGCTGCGCGCTGGTCATCTCGCACGACCGCTGGTTCCTCGACCGCATCTGCACCCACATCCTGGCGGCGGAAGGCGATTCGCAGTGGACCTTCTTCCCCGGCAACTACCAGGAATACGAAGACGACAAGAAGAAGCGGCTGGGCGAGGAAGGTGCCAAGCCGAAGCGCATCCGCTACAAGCCGATCACCCGCTGATTGCTGCGGCAAACGGCAGAACGGGCGCCGCGAAGGCGCCCGTTCTTTTTGTGCCCCCAGCCGAGGCGGAGGGCAAACAACCGGAGAATTCCTAGTGCTTCAGGTTCGCGGAGAAGACGGCCCTGGTCTTTTCGGGGAAGTGGAATTCGCTGAAGGCGCGGCTGATGGCGTCTTCGTTGCGTCCTTCGGAGCGATCCTCGAAGCAGATGCCGATGACCTTGCCGTTGGCGGCCAGGGTCTGGAAGGCATAACGCCAGCGCTGGGCTTCCGCCAGTCGCTCGCGCAGTTCGGCCTCGTTGGAAATGATGATGCCCGCCTTTTTCAGCGATTCCAGGAATTGCTCGAACGACTCGGTGCTCAGGCTGCCCATTTATCTCTCCGTTTGATTTTGGTTTGCGGTGTCCATCACCATGAGCCGAATAACGTCGCCGCCGCGATTCGGTTAACACGAAAGTGAGATGTCGTTGAATGAGATAATCGGGAGCACATGAACAAGCCCAACCCGCCCGCCCCGCTCCCGGAAATCCGCCCCGGGCAGTCCGCTCGAACTGCTCAAGGAGCTGCATATCCTGACGCGCGACGGCCGGCTCAACCAGGACAGCCGGCGCAAGCTGAAGCAGGTCCATCACCTCTACCAGTTCATTGAGCCACTGCTGGACGGCGCCGAAACGCTGGCCGACCACGGCGCCGGCAAGTCCTACCTCGGCTTCATCCTCTACGACCTCTATTTCAGGGAGCGCGACAGCGGCCACATCTACGGCATCGAGACGCGCCGGGAACTGGTCGACAAGTCGCAGGCGCTGGCCGCCCGCCTCGGTTTCGCGCGGATGAACTTTCTCGCCTGCACGGTCGAGGATTCGCTGACCTCGCCGGCGCTGCCCGGGCGGATCGACGTCGTCACCGCACTGCACGCCTGCAACACCGCCACCGACGACGCCATCCGCTTCGCGCTGGCGAAGGACGCGCGCCACATCGTACTGGTGCCCTGCTGCCAGGCCGAGGTTGCCGCTGCGCTGCGCGCCGGCAAGAGCGAAGCGCTGAGCCGGACGCCGCTGGCCGAATTGTGGCGCCACCCGATCCACACCCGCGAACTCGGCAGCCACCTGACCAACGTGCTGCGCTGCCTGCTGCTCGAAGCGCACGGCTACTCGGTCACCGTCACGGAACTGGTCGGCTGGGAGCACTCGCTGAAGAACGAACTGATCATCGCCTCGAAATCCGGCCCGCACGGCGGTCAACCGCGCGGCAACGCCCGCGAGCGCGCCGCGGCGATCCTCCGGGAGTTCCAGCTCGAAGCGCTGGCGCCGCGTTTCATCTACTGACTGAACGCATGTCCCGCCCCGGCCATCCTCTCGAACTCCTCGCCCCGGCCAAGAATGCCGACTTCGGCATCGAGGCCATCCGGCACGGCGCCGATGCCGTCTATATCGGCGGCCCGGCCTTCGGCGCCCGCTACGGCGCCGGCAACGAGGTCGCCGAGATCGCGCGCCTGTGCGACTTCGCCCATCGCTTCCGCGCCAAGGTCTTTGTCGCCCTCAACACCATCCTGCGCGACGACGAACTCGACGACGCGCGCCGGCTCGCCTGGCGGATCTATGACGCCGGCGCCGATGCGCTGATCATCCAGGACATGGGTCTGCTCGAAGTCAACCTGCCGCCGATCCAGTTGCACGCGAGCACGCAGACCGACAACCGCAACCCGGAAAAGGTCCGCTTCCTGCAGGATGCCGGCTTCTCGCAGGTCGTCCTGGCACGCGAACTGTCGTTAAACGAAATTATCAACATATCTTCGCAAACTACTGTTGCGTTGGAATATTTTGTTCACGGCGCGCTCTGTGTCGCGTACTCCGGCCAGTGCTACATCAGCCATGCCCACACCGGGCGCAGCGCCAATCGTGGCGAATGCTCGCAGGCCTGTCGCCTGCCCTACACCCTGGTCGACGACAAGGGCAAGACCATCACCGAGAACCAGCACCTGCTGTCGATGAAGGACAACAACCAGAGCGACAACCTGCTGGCGCTGGCGCGGGCCGGGGTCAGCTCGTTCAAGATCGAGGGGCGGCTGAAGGATCTCTCCTACGTCAAGAACATCACCGCGCACTACCGCACGCTGCTCGACGGCATCATCGCCGCCCACCCGGAATTCACCCGCGCCTCGTCCGGGCGCTGTACCTTCACCTTCACGCCGCAGCCGGACAAGACCTTCAACCGCGGCTACACCGACTACTTCGCCAACGACCGCCAGGACGACATCGGCGCCTTCGACTCGCCCGCCTTCGTCGGGGAAGCGGTCGGCGAGGTCGCGGAGATCGGCGACGGCTGGTTCGCCGTCGACTCGTCGGCAACCTTCCACAACGGCGACGGCGTCTGCTTCCACGATGCCGGCGGCGAGGTGCTCGGCATGCGCATCAACCGCGCCGAGGGCAACCGGCTCTTCCCGGCCGAAATGCCGGCCGAACTGACCGTCGGCGCCACCCTCTTCCGCAATCGCGACCAGGAATTCGAGCGGGCGCTGGAGAAGGACTCGGCCGACCGCCGCGTCTCGGTGCGCCCGGTCTTCTCCGAAACCGCCGACGGCTTCCGGCTGACGCTGACCGACGAGGACGACGTGACGGTTGCGGTCGACACCGCGGAAATGGCCAAAACTCCGGCGGAGAACCCGGCGCGCGCGCTGGCGACGCTGCGCGACAACCTCGGCAAGTTCGGCAACACGATGTTCGCCGCCGGCGGACCGGTGCAACTGGAACTCTCGCAGCCGTGGTTCCTGCCCGTCGCCGCCATCAACGCGCTGCGCCGCGACGCATGCGAAAAGCTGGAAGCGGCCCGCATCGCCACCCACCCGCGCCCGCCGCGCGCCGCGCCGGCCGCCGAACCCGTCCCCTACCCGCAGGACGAACTCACCTACCTCGGCAACGTCTTCAACGCCAAGGCCCGCGCCTTCTACGAGAAGCACGGCGTCAGGCTGATCGAGGACGCCTACGAGGCCGGCAGCGAAAAGGGCCTGGTCTCGCTGATGATCACCCGCCACTGCCTGCGCCACAGCTTCAACCTGTGCCCGAAGGAAGTGAAGCACCTCAAGCCGGACCCGATGACGCTGGTCAACGGCAACGAGAAACTGATCCTCAAGTTCGACTGCAAGGCCTGCGAGATGCACGTCGTCGGCAGGATGAAGAAAGGCGTCACGATCAACCTGGGAACCATCCGCGCCGCATGAAACCGACCCCCTGCCCGTCCTGCCGGCAAGTCATGGCCAAGCACCGCTTCGCGCGCAACCTGCACGGCGACGTCGTGCTCGACCTGTGCTTTCCCTGTCAGGGCATCTGGTTCGACGGATTCGAAAGCGCCCAGCTCACGCCGGGCGGCATCATCGAGCTGTTCAAGCTGATCCACGCGCATCGTGACGGCCAGCGCCTGCCGCTGACCGACCCGCTGCACTGCCCGCGCTGCGGCGACCGACTGCTGCACGGGCAGGACGTCGCCAAGGCCGGCGGCCGCTTCGCCTATCACCGCTGCCTGCAGAAGCACGGCCGTTTCACGACCTTCGCCCAGTTCATGATCGAAAAAGGCTTCGTCCGCCAGTTGAGCCCGGCCGAGATTACCGAACTGAGCGCCCGGATCGGCACCATCCGCTGTTCCGGCTGCGGCGCCCCGGTCGATATCCGCAAGGATCACGCCTGCACCCATTGCCGCGCGCCGATCGCCATCCTCGATCCGGAGGCCGTCGAACAGGCCCTCGCCGGCTACCAGCAGGCCGAGGTCAAGCGGACGACGATCAGCGTCGAGGCGCTGGGCGATGCCATCGTGATGCGCGAACGCGAACGTTCACGCCAGGAGCGCGAGCGGAAGGCCGATTCGATCGACCAGCTCGACATCGGCGACCTGGTCGTCGCGGGTGCCGAAATGGTCTGGAAGCTGCTGCGTCACTGAAGGCGGAGCGGACGCAGTTCCAGCCCCTCCAGATAGACGCTTTCTTCCTGAATGGTGCACGACAGCTTCATGTTCCGTTCGGCCAGCCCGGCCAGCGCCTGCCCCTCGTCGCCGCGCAACTGCCATACCGCGAGGTTGGTCAGGCGGCCGAGCGCCGCCGAATTCTGCCGCCACCAGACGTTGACCGCACGCGCGCCGTAGGCCAGCACGACGACGCGCTCGGCCCGGTGGCTCGCCTTGCGCAGGCGCGCCTCGTCCGGCAGTCCGACATCGATCCACAGCCGGATGCTGCCGGCCGCGTCGATTTCCCACAGCGCCGGTTCATCCTCGGTCGATACGCCGCGGCCGAAACGCAGGTCGGGCCCGGCGTGCAGCGCAAAGGCGAGCAGGCGCACCATCATCCGCTCGTCGGTCTCCGACGGATGGCGGGCGATGGTCAGCGCGTAGCCGGCGTAATGCCCGCGTTCGAGGTCGGCGACCTGCAGGTCAGCCTTGAAGATGGTGGATTTGAGTGCCATCGGGAACTTCGGAAAGCGGCGATTATCTCAGAGTCCTGTCCGGTATAATTAGCAAATCCTGATACTCCATAGAGCCATGCGCCACCTTCTCCTCGCCTTCGCCCTCGCCGTCGCCACCCTCGCCGTCCGCGCCGAGGTCATCGACATCGACAACGCCGAACTGAACCGCCTGCTGAAAAACGGCGTCGCGGTCATCGACATCCGCACCCAGCCGGAATGGGAAGAGACCGGCATCGTCGCCGGCAGCCACCTGCTGACCTTTTTCGACGACCGCGGCCGCGCCGATCCCGCCGCCTGGCTGGACAAGGTCAAACCTTTCGCCAAGCCCGGCGACCCGGTCGTCGTGATCTGCCGCAGCGGCAACCGGACGAAGGCGGTCAGCCAGTTCCTGGCGAAACAGGCCGGCTACGCCACCGTCTACAACGTCCGCGACGGCATCAAGGGCTGGCTGAAGGCGCGCAACCCGGTAGCTCCCGCCGCGCCGGTCCTCGCCGCTTGCCGCGCCAACCGGACCTGCTGACCCGGCCGGACTGAATCGCCCCAGGGCGGCAGGTGCCGGCGCCGCGTTCCGGATTGCATATCCTGTGGCCCTCCGGCGCAAAGCGTCTTATCATTCGCGCGATGGATGAAGACCGGAGCGCAACCCGTCGAACGCGGGACGCCGGCCGGACATCCCGCAGCGATGGAGGGTACAGCGATGGCGACAAAGATTGAACTGTTCAGGGCGGTCAATGCCGGTGGCGCGGAAATCGTCGAACGCCTGATCGTCCTCTGGGGCAGCCCGGAGATTCACGAGTATGTCGGCGGCCTGCTGCGCGGTGCCGGCAGCCAGTTCCCGGAGCCGGTCCGCTCGGCGCTTGCCGAGGTCACCGAACTGCACAACCAGGAGTTCCCCCAGCACGTCGAGAAGCCGCGCGAGCCGGTTCCTCCCGAGCTCGCCGCCAACCCGAACTACCAGACCATCGACGCGCGCTTCGCGCGCATCGGCAAGCGACTGGCCGAGACCTGGGGAACCGCCGAGTTCGTGAATTACATCAACGAACTGATGAACGACACGCGCCTCGGCCGCCAAGGCTTCCCGCCCGACGTCGCCTCGGCCCTGATGATGCTCTCCATGAACCACGACAAGGAGTTCCCGCAGTTCATCGTCAATACGAACGACATCTGGATCCTCGATCACAAGATCTGGTAGCCGGTTCGCGCACCGCCGCGGCATCCCTGCCGCTTTTTCAGTCCCCGGCGGGGTCGACCGCAACCGGCAGCGCCGGCTGCAAGGCGCGCTCGGTGCGTAGTGCCGGGGTTTCCAGGCTGATCCGGCCGAGAACGCCGGCGCGGTAATCGGTCAGCAGGATGGCCGCCGCCTTGTCGATATCGGGCTCGCCGCCCTTGAGCAGGCAACCGCGCTTCCTCGCCACCGCCGTGATGACGGCGACGCCATCGGCACATTCGTCGCCGATGCCGTAGCGCGCCTTGAGCAGGCCGGCGTAATGCTCGCGCAGGAAGCCGGCGAGCCAGGTCGCCACTTCCTCGCCGAAATAGGCATTGACGCCGACGGCGTGGCTGGCGGCGAGCATCAAACCATCGAGCGGATCCTCGATCTTCGGCCACAGCAGGCCCGGCGTGTCGTGAATGACCAGCCGCGGGCTGATGTCGATGCGCTGCTGGCTCTTGGTCACGGCCGGCTGGTCGCCGACCGCCGCCACCCTCTTTTTCACCAGCGCGTTCATCAGCGTCGACTTGCCGACGTTCGGGATGCCCATGATCATCAGGCGCAGCGGCTTGACCGCGTCGTTGCGGTGCGGCGCCAGTTGCTGCGCCAGCCCGGGCACACGCGCGACGTCGCCCGGCTTCTTGCAGGAAATGGCGACCGCCCTGACCCCGGGTTGCTCGGCGAAATGGGCGAGCCAGGCAGCGGTCGCCGCCGGATCGGCGAGATCGGCCTTGTTCAGCAGCTTGAGGCAGGGCCGCTGGCGAAAGGCGCGCAACTCGTGGATCATCGGGTTGCTGGAGGCGGCCGGCAGGCGGGCATCGACGACTTCGACGACGACATCGGCCATGGCCAGCGTCTCGGCCGCCTTCTTGCGGGCCGAGGTCATGTGGCCGGGGAACCATTGGATGGACATCTGCTGGCGTCGTCGTTGCGGGGAAGGCTGCATTATCCCGTATCCGGCTGCGGCGCGCCGCGGAACATCTTGTTACAAACTTTAACAGCTTGCGCGCTGCAGCCCGGCTATCTTCCGTTCATGGAATCCGGCGCGCCCGGTTCCGCGCCCTCAATAGCAGGAGTACCCGCATGAAAACGCTTACGAGAATCCTTGCCGCCACCCTGACCGGCGCCGTTCTGTCCCTATCCGCCACGACTGCGCTAGCCGACGACCGCCACTACAACAATGGCCGGCACCACGGGCAACACAAGCATCACTATAAACACCGCGCACCTGCGGTGGTCTATGCGCCCTATTCCGTGACACCGCGGGTGTATTACGCGCCGCCACCGGCATACTACGGGCCGCCGGCGATGGTCTATCAGCCGGGCTACTATGTACCCCCCGCCGCCCCGGCGCTGACCATCGGCATTTCGCCCATCGTCATCCCGCTGCGCTGAGCAGGAAGTATCATCGGGGGTCAGCCACAACCGGACTCCCCGTGCATATCTGGGTCGATGCCGACGCCTGTCCCGGCGTCATCAAGGAAATTCTCTACCGCGTCGCCGCGCGCACCCGGCTGCCGCTGACGCTGGTCGCCAACCAGTGGCTGAAAACGCCGCCTTACCCGGGCATCCGGGCCATCCAGGTCCCCAAGGGCTTCGACGTCGCCGACAACCACATCGCGGAAAGCGTCGCGCCCGGCGATCTCGTCATCACCGCCGACATCCCACTCGCCGCCGCCGTCATCGACAAGGGTGCGCTCGCCCTCAACCCGCGCGGCGAGCTGTATACCAAGGAAAACATCCGGCAGGCGCTCGACATGCGCAATTTCATGGACCAGTTGCGCGGTAGCGGGGTCGACACCGGCGGGCCGCCGACTTTCAGTCAAGGCGACCGCCAGGCCTTCGCCAACCAGATCGACCGCCTGCTCGCCAGGCGGTCCCCGGCCGGCGGCAACCCTCCCTAGGCGACCTCGCGCGCTTCGAGGAAACTCAGGTTCGGGTACTTTTCCTTGACCATGTTCAGGTAGACGTTGTTGGGCGCCAGGTAGACCGGGTCGTCGGCGCCGTCGAGCGCTACGTTGGCGCTGTAGCGCTCCGACAACTGGCGCAACTCGTCGGGATCGCCGTGGATCCAGCGCGCCGTCGCGCAGTTGTAGTGGTCGAAGATGACCTGCACGCCGTATTCGTTCTCCAGCCGGTTGGCGACGACGTCGAACTGGAGCATGCCGACGGCGCCGAGGATCAGGTCGTTGCCTGACAGCGGCCGGAAAAGCTGCGTCGCCCCTTCTTCAGCCAATTGCTGAAGACCTTTCTGCAATTGTTTGATTTTTAGCGGATTACCAATTCGCGCCAAGCGAAAATGTTCGGGTGCGAATGACGGGATGCCGGTGAAGCGCAGGTCTTCGCCCTCGCTGAAGGTTTCGCCGAGGCGGATCGTGCCGTGGTTGGGAATGCCGATGATGTCGCCCGGCCAAGCCTCGTCGGTGGTCGTCCGGTCGCGCGCCATGAAGGTGATCGCGTTGTTGACCGCCAGCGTCTTGCCCGACCCCACCTGCTTCACCTTCATGCCGCGGTCGAAGCGGCCCGAGCAGACGCGCAGGAAGGCGATGCGGTCGCGGTGCCGGGGGTCCATGTTGGCCTGGATCTTGAAGACGAAGCCGGAGAACTTCGGCTCGTTCGGCGCGACCCGGCGCGCTTCCCCACGCCAATGCGCCGGCCGCGCGATCGGCGCCGGCGAGAGTTCGACGACCGCGTCGAGCAGGCTCTGCACGCCGAAGTTGTTGACCGCCGAGCCGAAGAAGACCGGCGACTGCTTGCCGCCCAGATAGGCTTCGGCATCGAAGGCGTGCGAGGCGCCGCGCACCAGTTCGATGTCGGTGCGCAGTTCGTCGGCCTGGGCGCCGATCAGCGCATCGAGGCGCGGGTTGTCGAGCCCCTTGATGATCTCGGCCGTGCCCTTCTCGGCCTGCGGATCGAAGAAGGCGATGGTGTCGTCGTAAAGGTGATAGACGCCGCGGAAGCGCTTGCCCATGCCGATTGGCCAGGTCATCGGCGCGCACTGGATGCCGAGCACCGACTCGATTTCGTCGAGCAGGTCGATCGGCTCCTTGCCCTCGCGGTCGAGCTTGTTGATGAAGGTCAGGATCGGCGTGTCGCGCATGCGGCAGACGTTCAACAGCTTGATGGTCTGCGCTTCGACCCCATTGACCGAATCGATCACCATCACCGCCGAGTCGACGGCCGTCAGCGTGCGGTAGGTGTCTTCCGAGAAGTCCTCGTGGCCCGGCGTGTCGAGCAGGTTGATCATGCACTCGCGGTAGGGGAACTGCATCACCGACGAGGTCACCGAGATGCCGCGCTGCTTTTCCAGTTCCATCCAGTCCGAGGTCGCGTGGCGCGAGGCCTTGCGCGCCCGCACCTCGCCGGCCACCTGGATGGCGCCACCGAACCACAGCAGCTTTTCGGTCAGCGTCGTCTTGCCCGCGTCAGGGTGGGAGATGATCGCGAAGGTGCGGCGGCGGGAGATTTCGGTGTCGAGAGCGGTCACGGCGGTGCTTCGCAAGGCGGCAAAGGTGGCATTATACCTTTGCCGCAATGCAACATCGGCGCCGCCCGGCGAAGCCGGCAGCACGCCGCCGGCCATCTCCAATCGCGATCAAACGACGACCAGCGTCTGTCGACCGCACCACTCCTCCCCGGGCTGAACGGCAAGCGACTGGCGGGCCACCGCCGCCTCGACGCAGAGCATGTGGCGCCAGCCGTCGGGCGGCATGTCGGTCAGCACCGCGCACTTGTTGACCCAGGGGTTCCAGACGACGACATCGGGGAACTCGCGCGCCTGGATGCCGAGACTGTGATTCCCCGCCTTCAGGAGCAACGGACGGTGCACCTCGTGATAGATGCGGTTGACCTCCGCTTCGACGACGATTTCGGTGCCGGTCTCGCGGACCAGGCGGTCGCCGCCGGCCGCATCGCGGTATTCGTGGCCGCGGAGGCCTTCGAGCGCGGCATCCTCGACCTGGACGACGCGCAGGTAGGTATGGAGCGCCCCGGTGAAGGCGAACGGCGCTGCGCCGGTGTTGGCCACGCACAGTTCGAGGTCGAGGCGGTTGGCTTCGAGCATCAGCGTCAGTTCGAGCCGGAACGAATGCGGCCAGAGCGCGCGCGTCGCCTCGTCGTCGGCGATCTCCAGCGTCGCCAGGGCGAAACCATCACCGCAGCGTTGGGCGCCGACCGTCCATGCGCGGGTACGCACCAGACCGTGCCTGGGCAGGTCGCCGAGGCCGGCAAACTGCGGGAAACAGACCGGAATGCCGCCGCGGATCGCCGCGCTGCCGTCGAACACCGCGCGGTCGGAAAGGAACAGCCGCTCGCGGCCGTCCGGCGTAATCCACGACAGCACCTGGCCGCCGAGCCGGGCGATGACCGCCGACGAACCTTGCGGGCCGTTCAAACGCAGGGCGTCGATGCCGCGGAATTCGATCTCGTCAATGGAGGGTTTCATGGGTCTCCGGCGCCTTCGGCACCACGTAAAGTTGGGGGCGGACGTGCAGGAACTCGACGCGATGGCCGAGCAGGGTCACGCTGCCCGCACAGCGGTTGTCGCCGGTGTCGCTGTACTCGAAGACATAGACGCGGCGCAGCCGCAGCCGCCCTTCGTCGTCGCGCGCCGGCTTCAGCGAACGGATGGCGACCGTCTCGTCGAGGAACTGCAATCCTTCCTCGGCGCACGCCGCCTGCGCGGCGCGAATGCCGACTTCGCGGGCGCCGAGGCTGTCGAGCCAGAGCCAGACACTCGCCGCCATCAACAATAGCGCCGTCAATTCAATCAGTTCCATGGGCGGAAAACTACACGTGAACCGTGAAACATGCCACGGTATCGGGCAAGAAATTACGTGATAATTGGCTCAACATCAGATCAGAACACATCATGAACTCCCGCCTGCAAGCCATTCGCGAACTCTTTCCGTTCAGCCAGACCCACCCCGACAAGACGGCGGCTGAGGTGCGCGACCGGCTGGACAGCGTCTCCGGACTCTCTTCCTACGAGGTCGTGGTCGAACTGACGCTGCACGTGATTCCGTCCATCGTCAAGCAGCCCAACCTGCACTCCCGCTTCAAGCTGATTGAAGAAACGCTCGAAGAGGCCGAAAAAGCGCTGCCGGTCCTCGACCGCCACATCGACTACTCGGAACTGCCGCTGCCGCACGCGGCGACGACATCCGCCCTGGCTGCCGACAACCTGATCAAGAAGCTCGCCTCCGGCTACCACGGCATCGCCACCGACATCTCCGCCGGCGCCGGCGCCGCCGACCTCGGGCGGCTGCTGCAGCGCTCGATCCGGCGCGCAATGACGCTGATCGCCCGCCGCCAGCAACTCGCCTACCGCACCTACGCCAAGCCCTCCGCCTCGTCGTGGCTGATGCTGCACGATCTCTACCGGATGGCACGCAACTATCACCGCCGCATGCCCGACGAGAGCATCGCGCATGTCGAGCACCTGTACCTGAGCTCGCTGCTGCTCGCCTATCTCGAACCGGGCAAGCTGGCACGCAACGACCTGCCGGCCGCCATCTTCTGCACGCAGCAACTCGCCCGCCACGCCCAAGTCAGCGACGTCACGCCGGAAACGAAAACGGTGCCGCGCGGTACCGCCGGCTTTCTCGTGCGTCCTGAGGAAGGCAATGCCGGCACGCCGCTGCACCGGCTCGTTCCGGGCACGCCGATCGCGTCCGGCATGCTCATCGACTGCGCGCGCGTCCTCGAAGCCATCGAGAAGTCCGCCAAGCGCAGTCCGGAAGAGGCCCCCGAGCCGGAACTGGGCATTTCCCAGAACCTGCTGCACACGTTGCAGATCGCGATCAGCGGCAAATCGACGCGCCGTTTCGACCGCAAGCGCTTCCAGCCGCGCGCCGACCTCGTTGGTGGCATCGCCCAGGTCATCCCCTTCCTCGAAGGCAGCGCCCACAGCCGCCGCTTCGACGACAGCAGCGCGCACAACGGCCAGAGGGCCTTCGTCCCGAGCGAATGGTCGCTGATCGACCAGAGTCCGGACGGCTTCCTCGTCCGCTTCATGCAGGGCGACAAGTGGCGGGTCGGCATCGGCAACATCATCGCGCTGCAGCCGCGCGAATCGGGCAAGGTCCACGTCTGCCTGGTGCGTCGCATCGCCACCACCACGCAGGGGCTGCTTGAACTCGGGCTGCAGATGCTGTCGCCCGAAGTCAGCGTGATCGAACTCCCCGGCCATGCCGAGCGCCGGCGCGGCATCTGCCTGCACAGCCTGCCCGGCCACGGCGGCCGTCCCGGTGTCATCGCCCGCCCCGGCCACCTGGCCAGCGGCCACAAGCTCAGGCTCGTCGGCAACCAGCTCTGGATGGTCGGCCGGCGCATCGAAGGCTCCGAGGGGCTGGAGATCTTCACGCTGCTGCCGCTGCCCGGCTGATCGCCCGCCCGCATGCTCAGCTACCGCCATGCCTTCCACGCCGGCAACCACGCCGACGTGCTGAAGCACCTGGTGCTCGTGCAGATCGTCCGCTACCTGGGCGAAAAACCGGCACCGTTCTGGATCATCGACACCCACGCCGGCGCCGGCCGCTACGCGCTCGACAGCGAGCACGCCAAAAAGCTCGGCGAATGGCGCGACGGCATCGGCCGCCTGTGGCAGCGCCCCGACCTGCCGGCTGCCGCGGTCGACTACGTCGAACAGGTCAAAATGCTCAACCCCGACGGCACGCTCCGCCACTACCCCGGCTCGCCGTGGCTGGCCAGGCAATTGCTGCGCGACAGCGACCGCCTGCGCCTGTTCGAGAGGCACACCACCGACAGCCGCCTGCTGCACGAGTGCTTCAAGGGCGCCGGCCGCGCCGTGACGATCACCGACGGCGACGGCTTCGCCGGCCTCAAGGCCCTGCTGCCGCCCCCGCCGCGGCGCGCGCTGGTGCTGATCGACCCCTCCTACGAGACCACGCGGCGACTACGTCGCCGTCGTCAAGGCCCTGCAGGACACCCTCAAGCGTTTCGCCACCGGCACCTATGCGCTGTGGTACCCGCTCCTCGCCAAGCGCGAATCGCACCAGTTGCCCGGCCGACTGAAGAACCTCGGCGCGCCGAACTGGCTGCACGCGACGCTCGAAGTCAAGGCGCCCGCCAAGGACGGCATCGGCCTGCACGGCAGCGGCATGTTCATCATCAACCCGCCGTGGACGCTGGAAAAGACCCTGCACGAAACGCTGCCGGCCCTGACCGCCATCCTCGCCCAGGCCGACGGCGCCCGCTACACGCTGGAGAGCCAGTCGGCGTAGGCAAGCGAGGGGCGGGATGACCCCTTGCCCGCTGCCGGTTAGTCGTCCGGCGAATGCAAAAAGCCATCCGACTGCCCGCCTCGGCCGGTCCCCGACCCAAACCTCACTCCAGTTCCGAATACTTCGCCCGCGACCCGAACGCCTTGTCCACGGGGTACTTCTCCGCGTTCTTGGCGAGCTTGGCGCGGGCGGCGGCGGCGAGGTCGATGCCGGCGGAGTCGGCGATCAGCAGCAGGTAGAGCAGCACGTCGGCGCACTCGTCGCGCAGCGCTTCGCGGCTGGCCGGTTCGGCCGGCAGCGCCTCGATTTCGGCGTCGCTCTTCCACTGCGTCAGTTCGAGCAGTTCGGCGGCTTCGAGGTTGAGCGAGACGATCAGGCTGCGCAGCGAGTGGAACTGCCGCCAGTCGCGGGCGTCGCGGAATTCGAGGATGGCTGCGGTCAACGCGGAAAAATCGTTCATTTCGGGCTCGTATTCGGGTAACCGGGCAATCATGCCATAGCGCGGAGCCGCTAGAATGCGCCGATGAAACGCGTTTCCCTCAATACGCAGATCCTGATCGGCTGCCTGGCCGGCATCGCCGGCGGTTTCTGGCTGGCCGGCGCGGGCGCGACGCCGGCGGCGCAGAACGTGCTCTACGGCGCCAAGCTGGCCGGCAACCTGTTCCTCGACCTGCTGCGCATGGTGCTGGTGCCGCTGGTCTTCGCATCGATCGTCACCGGCGTCGCCAACCTGCGTTCGCACGGGCAGATGCATCGGGTGTGGACGACGACGCTGGCCTTCTTCTTCGCCACCATGGGGCTGGCGATCCTGATCGGCTTCGGCGCCGCCCACCTCTTCCGTCCGGGCGAGGGGCTGCACCTGGAGATGTTCGCCGAAGCCACGCGCAACTACCAGGCGCGGCAGATGCCGCTGCCCGACTACATCGCCCAGTTCCTGCGCGGGCTGTTCCAGAACCCGTTCAAGGCGCTGGCGCAGGGCGACATCCTCGCCATCGTCATGATCGCCCTCTTCCTCGGCATCGCGCTGGTCGTCGGCGGCGAGCGTTTCCGGCAGATCCGCACGCTGATCGACGAATTGCAGGAACTCTGCCTGCGCATCGTCGGCTGGATCATGTATCTCGCGCCGCTCGGCCTCGCCGCGCTGCTGCTGCAACTGGTCGCCACCCAGCAGGGCGCGCTGCTGGCCAGCCTCGGCCATTTCATCGTCGTCGTCACCGGCACCACCCTCTTCCACGGGCTGGTCGTGCTGCCGGCGATCCTCTGGCTGTTCACCCGCGTCTCGCCGTGGCATTTCTTCAAGGGCGCGCGCGAGGCGCTGGTCACCGCCTTCGTCACCAGTTCGAGCGCGGCGACGCTGCCGGTGACGCTGCGCTGCACCGAACAGCACCTGCACGTGAAGAAGGACATCGCCGGCTTCGTCGTGCCGCTCGGCGCCACCGTCAACATGGACGGCACGGCGCTCTACGAGGCGGCGGCGGCGCTCTTCGTCGCGCGCCTGGCCGGCATCGAGCTCGACCTCGCCAGCCAGATGATCATCTTCTTCGTCGCCATGCTCGGCGCCATCGGCGCGCCGGGCATTCCCAGCGTCGGCATGCTGTCGATGGTGCTGGTGCTCGAATCGGTCGGCCTGCCGACCGAGGCGATCGCCATCCTGCTGCCGATCGACCGCCTCCTCGACACGACGCGCACGGCGGTGAACGTCGAAGGCGACATGGTCGGCAGCATGATCGTGCAGAAACTGGCCGGCGACAGCGGTTAGAATGCGCCTGTTGCGGTCGACAGCCCGAACCGGCCGATTTCCAGGGAGATTCCGATGTCCATCTACCGTCTCGGCGACAAGCACGTGCATCTCGGCGACGGCGCCTGGGTCGCCCCCAACGCCAGCATCATCGGCGACGTCCGCCTCGGCACCGAATCGTCGGTGTGGTGGAACGCCACGCTGCGCGGCGACAACGACCCGATCCACATCGGCGCGCGCACCAACATCCAGGACGGCTCGGTGCTGCACACCGACGAGGGTGTGCCGCTGCACATCGGCACCGACGTCACCGTCGGCCATCTCGTCATGCTGCACGGCTGCACCATCGGCGACGCCAGCCTGGTCGGCATCGGCTCGGTGATCCTCAACCGGGCGGTGATCGGCAAGGGCTGCATCGTCGGCGCCAACACGCTGATCCCGGAAGGCAAGGTCTTCCCCGACCGCGTGCTGATCGTCGGCTCGCCGGGCAAGGTGGTGCGCGAACTCGGCGACGAGGACGTCGTCCGGCTGATCCAGTCGGCCGCGCATTACGTCGCGAACGCCCGCCGCTACCGGCGGATGCTGCAGCCGCTCTGATCGCGGCCGCAATTTTCTGTTTGTCGAAAAGGAGAGTTAGTCACATGAAGGGCAAGACACTGCTGGTCCTGCGCCACGGAAAATCGGACTGGGCCACCGGGCTGGAAGATTTCTACCGGCCGCTGGTGAGCCGCGGCCGCCTCGGCAGCCGCAAGATGGGCGCGTGGATCCGCCACCAGGACATGCTTCCCGACACCGTACGTGAGTTCGCCGGCCGAGCGGGCGCGGATGACCGTGGTACACGCCTGCAAGGCGATGGGCATTTCGCTGGACACGGTGCGCTGGGACGAGCGGCTCTACGCGACCTCGGTCGATGAGCATCTCGCCGCGCTGGCCGACTGCCCGAAGAAGGCACAAGTGGTGATGCTGGTCGGACACAATCCGGGGCTGGAAGAACTGGTCGAATACCTTGCCGCCGGCGATGTCGAGATTCCCGCCGACGGCAAGCTGCTGCCAACCTCGGCGCTGGCGCAACTCGAAACGACCGGCGAATGGAAAGACCTGAAGCGCGGCTGCGCGCGGATCATTGCGGTGACCCGGCCGGCCGAGGTGCCGGACGACATCGAGGCGACCGACAAGGCCAAGGAAAAGACCAAGGCCGGCGGGAAGTCCAAGGCAGATGACGATCCGAATTGGGGGCCGGTGCCCGACTACTTCTTCACGCAATCGGCGGTCATTCCCTACCGCATCGCCGACGGCAAGCCGGAAATCATGCTGATCACCTCGCGCAAGGGCACGCGCTGGGTCCTGCCCAAGGGCGTCAAGGAACCCGAGCTGTCGCTGCGCGATTCGGCGAGCAAGGAGGCATTCGAGGAGGCCGGGGTGCGCGGCGAACTCGACGCGGAACCGCTCGGCCATTACGAGTATGCCAAGTGGGGCGGCACCTGCAGCGTTGCCGTCTTCCCGATGGCGGTGAGCGAATGCCTGCCCGACGGCGACTGGGAGGAAAGCCACCGCGAGCGCGAGTGGGTCAGCCCGAAGGAAGCGAAAGACCGCCTCGACGAGCCCGAGCTGGGCAAGCTGGTCGGCACCTTGGCGAAGCGGCTGGCCGGTTCGACGAGTCGCTGAACCGGCGGAAAACCGCCGGCGGGGAGCGCCAACCCCGCCGCCGCGGTTGTCTTTTGCCGCCGGATTCCGCATCATTCGCCCCTTTTCGCCGCCCCGCCACCCCATGCTCGCTCCCATCGAACACCGCATCGCCGTCGAACTCGGCGTCCGTCCGGCCCAGGTCATCGCCGCCATCGCGCTGCTCGACGAAGGCGCCACCGTCCCCTTCATCGCCCGCTATCGCAAGGAAGCGACCGGCGAGCTCGACGATACGCAGCTGCGCACCCTGGACGAGCGCCTGACTTACCTGCGCGACCTCGAAGACCGCCGCGCGGTGATCCTCGCCAGCATCGAGGAACAGGGCAAGCTGACGCCTGAACTGAAGGCGACGATCGAGGATGCCGAAACCAAGCAGCGCCTCGAAGACCTCTACCTGCCGTACAAGCAGAAGCGCCGCACCAAGGCGCAGATCGCCCGCGAGGCCGGCATCGAGCCGCTGGCGCTGGCGCTGCTGGCGGACCCGGAACTGACGCCGGAAGCCGAAGCCGAAAAGTTCCTGAATGCCGACGCCGGTTTCGCCGACGCCAGGGCCGTCCTCGACGGCGCCCGCCAGATCCTGATGGAGAAGTTCGCCGAAGATGCCGAACTGCTGCAGACCCTGCGCGAATACCTGAAGGAACACGGCCAGTTGCGGTCGACCGTCGTCGAAGGCAAGGAATCGGAAGGCGCCAAGTTCCGCGACTGGTTCGACTTCGCCGAACCGATCGCCAGCATGCCGTCGCACCGCGCGCTGGCCCTGCTGCGCGGCCGCAACGAGGGCTTCCTGAACGTGACGCTGGCGCTCGATTCCGAGTTGAACGAAGAGGCCATCAAGCCCGGCGGCCGAACCCCTGCGAGCAGCGCATCGCCGCCCGCTTCGGCATCAGGAACCAGAACCGCCCGGCCGACAAGTGGCTGGCCGACACCGTGCGCTGGACCTGGAAGGTCAAGGTCTACACCCACCTTGAACTGGAACTGGTCGGCGCACTGCGCGAGCGCGCCGAGGAAGAGGCCATCCGCATCTTCGGCAAGAACCTCAAGGACCTGCTGCTCGCCGCGCCGGCCGGCCAGCACGTCACGATGGGCATCGACCCCGGCATCCGCACCGGCTGCAAGATCGCCGTCGTCGACGCCACCGGCAAGCTGCTCGACACGGCCACCATCTACCCGCACGAGCCGCGTTGCGACTGGGATGGCTCGCTGTCGACCATCGCTCGCCTGGCTGCGAAACACCTGGTCAGCCTGGTCGCCATCGGCAACGGCACCGCCAGCCGCGAAACCGACAAGCTGGTTCAGGACGTCATGAAGCGCTACCCGGAAGCGCGGCTGACCAAGATCGTTGTTTCGGAAGCCGGCGCCTCGGTTTATTCCGCCTCCGAACTGGCGGCGAAGGAATTTCCCGATCTCGACGTGTCGATTCGCGGCGCGGTGTCGATCGCCCGCCGCCTGCAGGACCCGCTCGCCGAACTGGTCAAGATCGAGCCGAAATCCATCGGCGTCGGCCAGTACCAGCACGACGTCTCGCAAACCAAGCTGGCGCGCAACCTCGATGCCGTCGTCGAGGACTGCGTGAACGCCGTCGGCGTCGACGTCAATACCGCCTCGGTGCCGCTGCTCACCCGCATCTCCGGCCTCAACGGCCGGGCTGGCCGCCAACATCGTCAGCTACCGCGATGCCAACGGCGCCTTCCGCTCTCGCGATGCGCTGAGAAAAGTACCACGCCTCGGCGACAAGACTTTCGAGCAGGCCGCCGGCTTCCTGCGCGTGCCGAACGGCGACAACCCGCTCGATGCCTCGTCGGTACACCCGGAAGCCTACCCGGTGGTCGAGAAGATCATCGTCGACCTGAAGAAGCCGATCAAGGAAATCCTCGGCGACAGCCGCGCGCTCAAAGGCCTCAACCCGGCCAAATACACCGACGAGCGCTTCGGCCTGCCGACCGTGCAGGACATCTTCAAGGAACTGGAAAAGCCCGGCCGCGACCCGCGCCCCGAGTTCAAGACCGCCACCTTCGCCGACGGCGTCGAGAAGGTCGGCGACCTGCGCCCCGGCATGATCCTCGAAGGCGTCGTCACCAACGTCGCCGCCTTCGGCGCCTTCGTCGACATCGGCGTCCATCAGGACGGCCTCGTGCACGTTTCGGCGCTGTCCAACACCTTCGTCAAGGACCCGCACACCGTCGTCAAGGCCGGCCAGATCGTCAAGGTCAAGGTGCTCGAAGTCGACCTGCAGCGCCAGCGCATCGCGCTGACCATGCGCATGGGCGACGAGCCGAGCGAGGGCAAGCGCCACGACAGCGCCCCATCCCGCGGCGTCCCGCTCAACCGCCAGCAGGCCCGGCACAACGCCCCGCCGCCGGCCGGCAACGCGATGGCCAGCGCCTTCGCCAAGCTCAAGCGCGGATGATCGCGTTCCGCCGCCTGACCTCCGCTGCCGCGAGGCGGGCCTGGCGGCTCGGACTGAAACTCGCCTGGCTGGGCGCCAGCCTCGCGCTGGCGATCGTCTTCGGCTTCACGCTCTACGCGGTGAGCATGCTGCCGCCGTTGCAGCCTTGGCACACCGAGCGCCTGCACGAGGAATTCTCGGCGCTGCGCCATGGTGACCTCGATTTCACCGGCTACCTGCAGCGCGAGGAAAAGCTGTTCGCCGAACTGCGCGAGACGGTGGCGAAGTGGGACAGCCGGGACGAGGCATACCTGCACAGCCGCTTCAACCCCGCCGGCCCGATCAACCGCCTCGCCGACGGCGCGCCGCACAACCGTTCGTTCCGCCTGGCGCAGCGCGAGCCGAAGGGTCAGGCCCTGCTGGTTCACGGCCTGAGCGATTCGCCCTATTCGATGAAGGCGCTGGCGGAATCGCTGCATTCCCGCGGCTTCGAGGTCACCGTGCTGCGCCTGCCCGGCCACGGCACGCTGCCGTCGATGATGACCGAGATGCGCACGCGTGACTGGACCGCCGCCGTGCGCATCGCCGCCCGCGACGTCGCGGCTCGCGCCAGCGGCGGCCAGCCTTTCTACATCGGCGGCTATTCGTCCGGCGGCACGCTCTCCCTGCAATACACGCTCGACGCGCTCGAAGACAAATCGCTGCGCCGCCCGGATCGGGTGCTGCTGGTTTCGCCGGCGATCGAACTGACCAAGGTCGCGGACCTGGCCGCGATCATCGACGCGCTCAGCATCGTGCCGGTTCCGGTGCTGGAGAAGGTCCGCTGGCAGGAGATCACGCCGGAATACGACCCGTACAAGTTCAACTCCTTCCCGGTCAACGCCTCGCGTCAGATCAACCGCGCCACCAGGGCGCTGCAGGAGGGGCTGGTGCGGGCGCGCGAATCGGGGCGCCTGGCGCAGATGCCGCCGGTGGTCACCTGGCAGTCCGTGGTCGATTCGACGGTCGGCTCGGTCGGCGTCGCCGACCGGCTCTATGCGAGCCTCGACGGCGACGGCCACCGGCTCGTCCTGTTCGATGTCAACCGCGAGAAGCAACTGGCCAGCGTGCAACGCCCGCAAGCGGGCGCGTTGATCGAGCGCCTGGCGCAGGGCAGGCGCGGCTATGTGCTCGAGGTGGTCAGCAATGGCGAACCCGGCGGCAACGGGGTCAGCATCCGTCACCTGGCGCCCGACGGCAGCGAAAGCGTCCGCGACACCGGGCTGGCCTGGCCGGTCAGCGTCGTTTCGCTCGGCCACGTGGCCATGCCCTTTCCGCCCGACGATCCCGTCTATGGCTTCATCCGGGGCAGCGGCCGCGCGGGCATTCCCAGCATCGGTTCCTGGCTGCTGCGCGGCGAAAATGGCGCATTGACCATTTCGCTCAGTTCGCTGACACGCCTGCGCAGCAATCCGTTCTGGTCGCTGATCGATGCCGATGTCGACGCGCTGGTCGCCGCCGATCTCGGCAAGCGCCCCTGAAGCCATCGCGTAATTGCGTTTGCCAATAACTTGAAATTTGCCCTTCCGGAACGGTCGACCGCGACAATGGCCCGTTGCCGCAAATCTGAGGGCCGGCAGCATCGGCGTCTCCCCTTCGGGAGTTGATGCGCCATCGTTAGCCAGTGATCCGTTTGGCTCGGTGGTACAGCAGTCTTGGAGTCCGAATTTCGCATTGCTCAAAGGCCGAGTTCGGCCAGGAGCGGCTATTCACTTTCGATCCTCATAGCGGTCATTCGGCATGGAGTACTATGAGGATTTCCGCTATACGTCATCACTACGCCTATGACCAAACTTCCAACCTTTGACGACCTTATGAACCCTCTTCTGGAGGCGCTTCGGAAGCTTCGGGGGTTCAGGTTCGAATCGAAGAAATTTACGCTAAGACTGTTGAAATCACCGGGCTGCCCGAGGAGATTCTGGCGCAACTTCACGACCCAGAAAGGAGCAGCCAAACCGAAGTAGGGTATCGCCTCGCTTGGGCACGAACATATCTCAGGAAGTACGGATTGCTCGAAAACTCAAGCCGTGGAGTCTGGTCGCTGACAGAAAAGGCTAAGTCGCTTGACACTGTAGATTCAGCAGAGGTTGTGCGCTTCGTCCGCACTCTCGACAAACAGGACGCCCCCGAAAAAGCGACCGTCTGACGAAACTGCACGGGAATTGTCTGAAGAGGAAGGATGGAAAGACAAGCTTTCCGCCGTTCTTACTCAAAAACTCAACCCGCAGCTGAACGGCTGGTTCAGCGCATCCTTCGCGAGTCCGGCTTTATTCATGTTGAGGTCACAGGCCGCACGGGCGATGGCGGAATTGACGGAAAAGGTATTGCCCGTATCCACGGCTTCATGAGCTTTCACGTTCTCTTTCAGTGCAAGCGTTACAAAGGCTCAGTTGCTGCCGGTGAGGTTCGTGATTTTCGCGGAGCTATGGTTGGCCGTGCTGATAAGGGCTTGTTTATTACAACGGGTTCTTTCACACCAGCTGCCGTCAAAGAGGCCACAAGAGATGGTGCGCCACCAATCGATCTTGTCGATGGCGACGAACTTGCAGGAGAAAACTTAAAGAGTTGGCGCTGGAGAGTAAAAACCGAACTCGTCGAGCGCGTTAGCATCGATACGGCATGGTTCGAAAGTCTATGACGTATAACCCGGGCAGTCTCCACACGGACGATGCGCGAAAAGCCGCGCAGCGCCGGTGACTTCTACGTTAGGCATCACACCATGTGCGCCACAACTACCTCGCCCCTCTGCGGTTCCTGTAGTGGGGAGCTAAACGAGAGCACACAACTTCTTCCTGAGCAACGTCCTCCTTGTCCGACATGCGGGTCCACCACTCGCAACTTCACAGTTGAAGTTCCGCGAAGGTGACCGTCCGAGAAAAACTCGGGCTCAAGCACAAGCGCCCAGGCTTCAAGAAACCCATCTACGAAGAAGTGAGCGGAGATGACCTACACCGCAAGACGGGTCTATGGAGCAAACTGCTTCGCATCATTGATCGCCAACACAATCGCTACAAGGAAGAGATCAGTCAATTCCGAAACCGGCGAAGTCTTGCGCTCTGTCGATCATCCTCTTACTGACCCCACACAGACCGAGGGTCAGCAAAGAAGAGTGGCGGCAACGGGGAAGGCGATGCCTAACCCGCAGTTTCAGGGGACGCCCGGCAAGCTGTGCTTGCCGGTTCCTCCCGTCTGCAGCCTCCGGTCGCCCCTGAGATAGCACGTTAGGCATCCAATCCATTCCTCATGTCACACGATCATTTTCGATTCTGGGCTCGCGAGCAGTTCGCAAAATACCGAGGCGCTGTCGGATTCCTGGAAACATGTAACAGCGCTACAGGCGATCCTCAACGCGGGACATGTTTCCACGTTGGGGAGGGGGTTTTCGTCACGGCACGGCACGTCATAGAGAATCACACCATCACCGAAATCGGATTTGACGATGACTCAGTGAATCAAGAACTGTTACGTGACCCAAAGCATTGGGGCAAGCAAAGTCAGGGGCGCGTCAACATTGTTGGTGGTCCATTTTTCCACAGCGACCTACGGTGCGATGTTGCCTGCTTCCGAATCGAACCGTATCCGACAGCTTGGATTCCCCTCGGAGGCCATTTGGACGACTGCTTCAGGACAGTATGAGCTTGTCCTGTATCGAACGCTGGTCATTGGCTATCCACCAATTCCGCTTGTCGCCAAGCCCACGCTCGTCGCGAGTGTTGGTGAGGTGAATTCCTTGGTCGAACTGTACGTCGGCACCAAGCATCCACATTTCGTTATCTCGACCATAGCTCGCGGAGGATTCAGCGGCGCTCCGGTGTGCATTTTGGCTACAACGAAGAAAATGAGAACGGCGGGACCGCAGTACTTGGCCTAGTAACTCAATCGCTCACAATCGATGAACAGCGACCAGAACAAGGCTACCTTGCGGTATTGACAGTAGAGCCAATCTACGACTGCCTAGAGCACAACAATATGCTTCCGAAAGGGCAAGGTTATGAGTAGGTCGTGGATGCCTAACCCGGTGTTTGAGGGGAGCTGCGCTAAAAAGCCGCGCAGTGCCGGTGAATTCAAGGTTATGCGTTATCAATCCCCTGCGCTTAGGCCGTGTCGAAAATGACATCTTGGTCTGACTGGGCTCTGTTTCCAGATCCTCGCAGAGGAAGTACATCAGTGCGCCATTTGGGCCGGGCGTGTACGAACTCCGACGATCGGACACAAAAGAGCTTGTTCTCCGTGGCATGGGTCGCAATTGCGCGTATCGAATGGCGAGCCTTCTCCCTGAGCCGCTCGGCCAGGGCACACGCAAGAATGCTAAGAAGCGCGCCTACGTTATCGAACACCTGGAGCACATCGAATATCGTACATATCCTTGCGCAAGTGAATCGGAGGCCCATGCTCTGGAGGTGCAGCTTCATAGGAACCAGCCGTGTCTATTTCCCAGATGACACATAATTCCACGTTGAGCGTCCGCTTTTTCAACACCTGACTGTCCGCAGAGGGTCGAACCGAGACACCCAACTACAATATCCATCCTCATCAAGAACCATCCAACGACCATCAAAATGACCAAGCTCTACGGCATCAAGAACTGCGACACCATGAAGAAGGCCATGAACTGGCTGACCGACAACGGCGTCGCCTACGAATTCATCGACTACAAGAAGGCCGGCGTCGCCGAAGCCAACCTGCCGGACTGGAACGCCCGCGCCGGCTGGGAAAAACTGCTCAACACGCGCGGCCTGATGTGGAAGAAGCTGAGCGAAGACGAGCGTGCTGCGGTCGACGAGCAAAAAGCGCTCAAATTGATGGCGCAGTACCCGGCCCTGATCAAGCGCCCGGTGCTCGACACCGGATCGAAGCTGCTGGTCGGCTTCACGCCGGAAAGCTACGCGGAACAGTTCAAGTGAGCGACAGCTTCGTCCGCCGCTTCCTCTTCGAGCACCTCGACATTCGCGGCGCCCTCGTCCATCTCGGCGATTCCTGGCAACAAATGCAGGTCGACCGCGACTACCAGCCGACCGTCGCCCAGTTGCTCGGCGAGACCGCCGCCGTCGCCGCGCTGATCGGCGCCCAGCTCAAGCAGCCCGGCCGCCTGACCCTGCAACTGCGCGGCAACGGCCCGATCCAGTTGCTGGTGATGGATTGCAACGAGCAGTTGCAGATGCGCGGCATGGCGCGCAGCAACCCGGTCGTCCTCCCCGCCCCGGTGCCGGAACTGCTCGGTGCGGACCAGGGCGGGCAACTGATGATCAGCCTCGACCTGCCGGATGCCCGCCATCCCTGGCAGAGCTTCGTACCGATGGTCGGCGACAGCATTGCCGCCATCTTCGAACATTACCTGGAGCAGTCCGAACAGCAGCCCTCGCGCCTGTTCGCCACCGCCAGCCCGCGCGCCGCCGCCTGCCTGTTCCTGCAGAAGATGCCGCAAGCCGAAAGCCACGACACCGACGGCTGGCAGCGCATCACCCAGCTCGCCGCCACCGTCAAGCCCGCGGAACTGCTCGAACTCGATGCCGAGGCCCTGCTTGGCCGCCTTTTCCACGAGGAAATGGCTGCCCATGGCGTGCGTGTCTTCGAACCGGCGCCGGTGACCTACCACTGTCCCGAGGACTGGACCAAGGTGCGCGACATGATCCGCGGCCTGGGCCGCGCCGATGCCGAGACGATCCTGCGCGAGCACGGCGAAATCCTGATCCGCGACGATATCTGCAACCGCAGCTACCGCTTCAGCGCCGAAGACGTCGCCGAGCTGTTCGCCGCCAGCGAAGGCGCGAACCTGCACTGAGGGGCACCGGTCGTTTATGCTAACCTTTCCCGACCACCGGGAATTGGGAGACTGGATATGGCAACGCTACTCGATCCCACATCGAACGAGCAGAAGTTCAGCAAGCTGACCAGTGCCGTAATCATCGGCGCCACCACGGCCGACCGCACGCGCATCTGGGTGCGCGTCTACCAGGAGGGCAAATGGTCGCTCGTCGTCACCAAGGCGCCGCTTTCCGGCGATCTGGTGCGACTCGAAGAAAAGAGCGTCAAGGATTTTTTGGCGGGCAACGGCATCGTTCCCGTCTATCTCGGGGAAAGCGACATCACCCAGGACAGCAACCTGACCCATGTCTTCGAAGTCGCCGGCCTTGACGCGGATACCCGCTACTACTACGCGTTGATCTCGGTTTCCACCGACACGGCCGTCATCCGCCGCCGCACCGAGATCGGTGCCGATGCGCCGCAAAGCTTCCGGACGATGCCGGCGGCGCCATCCAGCCTCGTCTTCGGCTTCTACAGTTGCCATGACCACATCAGCGCCAGCGGCGATGTCGGTGCCTGGCCGCATTTTTCGGAGCAACTCAAGGACGCCAACGCCCACTTCGTGATCGGCGGTGGCGATCAGGCTTATGTCAACACCAACAACAAGAACGGCTTCCTCGATATCTGGACTTGGCTCAAGGACAACAAGACCGCGCTTCTGGAGAAATTCGCTCTGGGCAACGGCAAGTACGACGAAGCCGGCATCGAGCTCTATCTGCTCAATATCTACCGCTGGTACTACCGCGTCTACTGGAACGTCCCGGCCCTGCGCGAGGTTTTCGAACGCTTCCCGCAGTACATGATCTGGGACGATCACGAGATCATGGACGGCTGGGGCTCACTGACCAACAGCGAACGCCGTGCCCGCATCTCCGGATTCTTCGAGGAGAAAGACAGCAAGACCAACCAGTTGCTGGTCAACCTGATGTGGCGCGCCGCCTGTCGGGCCTACTACGAATACGAGCACAGCCACAATCCGGTCACTTCGGTCGATCTCGACCGGCCGGACGACTGCCAGTGGGACTACGGCTTCCGCCATGGCGATGCCGCCTTCTACGTGCTCGACATGCGCGGGCATCACGACGTCGAAAAGAACAAGAACAAGAAGACGGACATCGACCCCAACATCATTCTCGGCAGGGCCCAGGTCGAGCGCTTTGCGGCCTGGCTGGCGGGAAACGAGGCGAAGAGCGCCAAAGTCCTGTTCGTCGTTTCGCCAGTGCCGGTTTTGCACTGGATCGACCGCCTGGTCAATTATGTCGATCTCGGCGAAGCCAAGGACGACTTCATGGATGAATGGGGCCACGAAAGCAACTGGACGGAGCGCAACCAGTTGCTGGAGATGATTTTCAAGCGGATCGACAAATCGGCCAGGAAGCTTGTTTTCCTGAGCGGCGACGTTCATTGCGCTTCGGTGTTTCGCATGCAGCACCGGAAATTTCCGGCGGCCAGGGTCTATCAGGTCACCTCCAGCGCCATATCGCGCAAGCCGGCACCGAAAATCAGCATGCTCGGCATTTCGTCGGGCGGCGCAATGGATGGCAACGACGACGTTTCCTGCGAACGCCTGTATGCCCTGACCGGTGCCAAGAACTTCGCGATGATCCAGGTCCGGTCGGTTTATCAAGGCAACGAATCAGAGGTGGTCGTCAACCTCCACTGGCCAGGCGGCGAAGAGGGTGAAGTGACGAAGCGACGAATCGTTCTTGCTTGAGGCATGGCCGCAATCAGGTTCCAGCAGTTGACTCCGGTTGCACAACGAGGACGGAGGGACGGCTTGCCTCCCGAGTCCCCGGCTTTCGCCACGCTCGGACTGAGCGAAGGTCTGTTGCGCGCCCTGAAAGCCCTGGGCTACCAGGCACCCACGCCGGTCCAGGCGCAGGCCATCCCGGCCGTCCTGGCCGGGCGCGACCTGATGGCGGCGGCCCAGACCGGCACCGGCAAGACCGCCGGCTTCGCGCTGCCGCTGCTGCAGCGCCTGGCCAGCGAAGCGGCGCCCGTCTCCGCCAACTGCGCGCGGATCCTCGTCCTGGTGCCGACGCGCGAACTGGCCGAGCAGGTGCATGCCAGCTTCCGCCGCTACGGCGAGAACCTGCCGTTGCGCACGCTGGCCGCCTACGGCGGGGTCAGCATCAATCCGCAGATGATGGCCCTGCGCAAGGGCGTCGATATCCTGGTCGCCACGCCCGGCCGCCTGCTCGACCTCCATCGCCAGAACGCGCTCAAGTTCGGCCAGGTGCGGACGCTGGTGCTCGACGAGGCCGACCGCATGCTCGACCTCGGCTTCGCGCGCGAACTGGATGCCGTGTTCGCTGCGTTGCCCAGGCAGCGCCAGACCCTGCTGTTCTCGGCCACGTTCTCCGACGAAATCCGCAAGATGGCTGGCGCGCTGCTGGTCCGGCCGCTCTCCATCGATGCCAGCCCGCGCAACAGTACCGCCGGGGGGATCCGCCAGTGGATCGTGCCGGTCAACAAGAAGCGCAAGGCCGAACTCTTCTGCCACCTGCTCCGCAAGAAGCGCTGGGGCCAGGTGCTGGTCTTCGTCAAGACCCGCAACGGCGTTAACCAGCTGGTCGCCACGCTCGCCGCGCAAGGCATTGCCGCCGACGCGATCCACGGCGACAAGCCGCAGCCGGCCCGCCTGCGCGCGCTCCAGCGCTTCAAGACGGGCGACGTCAGGATCCTCGTCGCCACCGACGTTGCCGCCCGCGGCCTCGACATCGACGACCTGCCGCTGGTGGTCAATGTGGACCTGCCCATCGTCGCCGAGGATTACATCCACCGCATCGGCCGGACCGGTCGCGCCGGGGCGAGCGGCGAGGCGATCTCGCTGGTCTGCGCCGACGAGGCGCCACTCCTGGCGGCGATCGAAACGCTGCTCCGGCAGACCCTGCAACGCAGTGAAATCGCGGGCTTCGAAGCGGACCACCGGGTACCGCTGACCCGGCCGACCGGACAAGTGGCGACGAAACCGAAAAAACCGGGGCCGGCTGTCGGTGGCACCGGCAGGGGCGCGCCCGGCGTCCGGGCTGCGTTCCCGACGCCGGCGTCCAGATCCCGGCAGGCGCCTGGAAAGCGGCCGGGCGCAGGCGTCAGGAAGAAGACCTCGCGCACCTGAGCCAGCCGACAGCAACCCAGGGACGAGACAGACCGGCATGTGCAATGTGAAGCGCGCTCAAGGATGCTCGACGGCGGATGGGCGCCGCCCGGCGAATCCATTCGCCGGCGCCGCGATCTTGATCCTGCGCCCGCTGATCGTCGCGGCGGTCGTGGCGTTGGCGGGATGCGCCGCGCCGGAGCGACCTCGCGACCTGGCGCCGCCGGTGCACGTCTCCGAGAGCACCTGGAGGCAGGTCAACCAGGACATCGGCGCCGCCTCGCTGGCCGCGACCGGATCGGCCGCAAACTTTGCAGGCGGCGCCATGGCGCACTGGCGGGAGCTTGTTGCCGCACGCGCCGAGGCAGACTTCATTCCGTGGTTCACCGGCTACTGGACACAGCAATGGCTGACCATCAAGATGGCCTGGTACAAGCTGGGCAGCGGGGAAGACAAGGACCCGACCGTCGCGCGGCTTGCCGCCTACCTGCAGGCGCAGTACCACGAGCGCGTGCTGGCGCCGGTCAGCGCGGAAATCGATCCCGACGTGGTCCGCGAACAGGCGACGCGGCTCTATGTCCAGTTGCTGGGCGGGCAACTTCGGGCAATTCCGGGGCGCTACGGCGTTCCTCCGGATCAGTTCGACAGACGGATCAGCGGGATTCCGGCGATTTCGCTGGCGCCGCCACCAGCCCACAACGCGTCGCTCTTCCAGATCGTCCACGCCGACCCGGTCACCCGCCTGCCCGCCTATGTCGCCCTGATCGCCGGGCTGCGCGAGGCCGCCCGGAGCGCCGGCTACGGATCCCCGGACGACACCCTGTCGCCCGTTGCGAAACAGGCCAGCGAAAATCTGGCGGCAAGGCTGGCGACGTTCGGCGGCGCCAGCGCGGCCGCCGCAGTGGTCGGCGGCATCCCGGGCATCCTGATTTCCCTGGGCGCCACGGGCTTCGGCGTCATCGCGCACGAGAAGGAACGCCCGGAAATGGAAAGGCAGGTCCGCGAAAGCCTGGACGCGGCGCTGGACGGACTCTGGCAGATCCTGATGGAGGACCCGGCAACCGGGGTCATGGCCGGGGTTCATTACCTGTCGGAAGAGATCGACGCAAGTTTTCCCAAGACCCTTGCGGAACCGGTCGCTGTCGACAAGCTGCCGGAGGAACGGCCCCTGCCGGACGGGCAGGCATTTCAGGACGAAAGACGCGACGACGGTGCCTCGGCGGATGAATAGCCCGCAGCCTTACCGACCCGCTCAGTTCCCAACCCTTGACCAGCGCGTAGATTGCCGGAATCACCGCCAGGGTCAGCACCGTCGATGAAATCATGCCGCCGACCATCGGCGCGGCGATGCGGCTCATGACTTCGGAGCCAGTGCCGGTGCCCCACAGGATCGGCAGCAGGCCGGCCATGATGGCGGTGACCGTCATCATCTTCGGGCGCACCCGCTCGACGGCGCCTTCCATGATCGCGGCGTAGAGATCGGCTGCTTGCGGTCAACGGCCCTCAGAGGCACATTTTGCCTGGATCGCCGTCCACGCGTGATCGAGATAGATCAGCATGATCACCCCGGTTTCCGCCGCAACACCCGCCAGCGCGATGAATCCCACCGCTGCCGCCA
>CAVTQL010000006.1:0-25945 GCA_963736845.1 uncultured beta proteobacterium | reverse complement strand
CGCCGATGCGCGGCAGATGCACCGTTCGCCAGCCCAGCTCATCCTGAATCGCCCTCGCGAAATTGCCCGAGGCGGCCGCTTCGCCGTGCACGACGAAGGTATGCCCGGGCGGCTTGTGAAAGCCGCGCAGCCAGTCGAGCAGCGCGGCCTGGTCGGCATGGGCCGAGAGGCCGCCCACCGTATAGATGCGTGCCCTGACCGGAACCGGCGCGCCGAAGATGTTGACCAGGCGCGCGCCATCGACGAGGCGCCGGCCCAGCGTGCCCGCCGCCTGGAAGCCGGCGATCAGGATGCTGCATTCGCTGCGCGGCAGGTTTTCGCGCAGGTGGTACTTGATCCGCCCGGCCTCGCACATGCCGCTGGCCGAGATGATCACCGCGCCGCTGCGGATAGCGTTCAGCGCCTTGGAGCGCTCGACGTCGGCGACGAACTCGAGCTTCATCTTTTCCGGGTGCGCCCGCAGCCAGGCGATCAGCTCGCGGGTCTCGCTGTCGAGCAGTTCCCGGATGCGCCAGCGTGATCCGCGTTGCCGCGTTGGCCATCGGTGAATCGACATAGACCTTGAGTGGCGAGAGACGCTGGCGGCGTACCAGATCGGCCAGCAGGTAGATGATTTCCTGGGTGCGGCCGACGGCAAAGGAGGGAATGACGAGGTTGCCATGGGCGGCGCGGGTGCGCTCGAAGGCAGCGACGATTTCGTCCTCGGTTTCCGGCAGCGAACGGTGCTGGCGGTCGCCGTAGGTCGATTCGATCAGCAACACGTCGGCCTCCGCCACGACTTTCTCCGGGTCGCGCAACACCGGGCGGTTGGGCATGCCGAGATCGCCCGAGAAGACCAGCTTGCGGGGTCGGCCCTCGCCGCTGACCGTGACCTCCAGCCAGGATGACCCGAGAATGTGACCGGCATCGTGGAAACGCACCTGCACTGTTTCCGTCGCCTGCAGCGTTTCGCCATAGGCTGCCGGTTTGAGCAACTGGAGGGTCGACTGAGCCTGTGCCACGGTGTACAGGGGCGGGGATGCCGCGCTCGTCCTTGCCACGCCGATGCCGGTGGCGCAACTGCCACTCGGCTTCCTTTTCCTGAATGTGCGCGCTGTCCGGCAGCAGCACCTCGAGCAGGTCGATGGTCGCCGGCGTCGCGTAGATCGGCCCGCGGTAACCGAGAACCGCCAGGCGCGGCAGCAGCCCGGAATGGTCGATGTGGGCGTGGGTGAGCAGGACGAAATCGATTTCCCGCACGTCGAAGCCGAAGTTCAGCGCCCGCAGGTTCTTCGAGCGCGCTTCCGGCCCACCCTGGAACATGCCGCAGTCGACCAGAAAGCGGGTGTCCCCCGTTTCCACCAGAGTGCAGGAACCGGTGACCTCGCCCGCCGCACCGAGAAAACCCATACGCATGATCGGATCCCTTTCGTTCCGGATAGCATGAACTTCAGCGATGCGAAGTGCAACGTCAGCGACGTTTCTTCGCTGGAATTCCGGCAGGGCTTGGCTGGAATATCACCCGAGCGGCGGGATAGTGTTCGGTGGGAAAGTCCGACAAAAAACCCGCACTTGGGCGGGCTATTGGACGTTGCCGGATTTCTTGAAACAGTAAATTGGTGGCGGGAAGTTTACTACCGTACAACTCGCCATTGGGGCCCATGAGTAAAACTGCGGGTGTCTGCGGTTCGCTGACATCATTCCGCAATTCTGTATCCCATCGCCCGGTATCCACGCTGGCGCTTACCCCACATCCGCAGCAGTGCCGGGTGACCGGTGTCCACGAAATCGATGATGCGCACATCGGTCTTGGTGGCGTGCTCGCGGTGCAGTCGACCTGCGTATTGCTGCAACGTCCCCGTCCACGAAACCGGCATTGCCAACACCAAAGTGTCGAGCGGTGGATGGTCGAATCCTTCGCCGACCAGCTTGCCGGTCGCCAGCAGAACACGTGGTGCATCGGGCGGCAGCGCGTTGAGTTCCGCGATCAGTGTGGCGCGCTGCTTCTTGGACTACCCGCCCGTGCAGGACAAACAACGAAGGAACTTTGCCATCCAGTGCGGTTTGGATAGCGTCGAGATGTTCGGTGCGCTCGGTCAGCACCAGCACCTTGCGGCCCTGGCTGTAGGCGTTGACGACCTCGGCAGCAATCGCGTCCGTTCGGGCTTGATCAATGACAAGGTGCCGGAAGACATCCTGAATCCCCGCTTCCTGCGGCAAATCAATCCGCGAGTGCAAGGTGCGCGGCGTTACCTCCAGATCGTGCGGCGCACCCGTTGGCTTGGCGGCGGTGTGGCGAGTTGGCCCGCACTGCATGAAAATAATTGGCTGCTGGCCATCACGGCGAATCGGTGTGGCAGTCAGGCCGAGCACGTATTTGGCTTTGGCCTGCTTCAGGATCGCATCGAACGACGCCGCGCCGATGTGATGGCATTCGTCAACAATCACGTGACCGTAGTTTTCGACCAGCGAATTCACTTCACCCTGCCGCGACAAGGATTGCATCACAGCGATGTCGATTTTGCCTGTCGGCTTGGCCTTGCCACCACCGATGGTGCCGACCACACCTTTGCCAACGCCCAGGAATGATTGCAGGCGTTCCTGCCATTGCTTGAGCAGTTCGGTTCGATGCACCAGCACCAGCGTGTTTACGCCACGGCGCGCAATCATCGCAGCAGCCGTAACCGTTTTGCCAAAGGCAGTCGGCGCGCACAGGACACCTGTATCGTGATGCAACATGGCGGCCACTGCGAATTCCTGATCCAGACGCAAAGTACCTGCAAAGGCTACGTCCAGCGGCGACCCCGCGTATCGCTCGTCGATCAACTCGCAGCGAATCGCGTTGTCACGAAGCAAATCCAGCGCGGCATCCAGGCAACCGCGCGGCAATGCAATGTGATTGGGATAATTCTCGGCGCAGCCGATTACGCGCGGCTCATCCCACACCGAAAAGCGCATCGCCTGTTTTTTGTAAAACTCCGGATTCTGGAAGGCCGCCAAACGAATCAGCCGGTTGGCCAGTGGCTGCGGTAGTTGCGCCTTCTCGAAATAGATCAGGTTGGCCAGCGTTACCGTGAGCGACTTCGGCATCGGTCCGACCAGTTTCTTGGTGACGGATGCGGATCGCTTCCAAGGCTCCTTCTGATCTTCCTCATCGATGAACGTCACATCGAGCGGATGCGCATTGCCCGTCGCTCGCAGAATGGTGGGCTCGATATCGTGTGCGGGCATCGGCAGGATGGCGGCCAGGAACGCCCACTGGTCGCGGTAAGGACGCAACTCACCGTCCACGAACACGCTGCATCCGTTCTCACGCGGATGTTTCTGCAATGGCAGCGCGATCAGATTGCCGAAACCGCCTTTGGGCATCGAGTCCTGATTGGGGAACAAGCGGTCGTAGGATTCGAGCTTGAGTTGGCGGGTGCGGGCGCAAGTGTGGCTGATGATGGCGGTGCCGAGTCGACGCGCATCCCGAGCCAATACGCTGCCGGAGAAGAAAATCCAGGCATGCGCACCGTTGCCGGAACGTGATATTTCCAGGGCGACCGGCACGCCCAATTCGTGACACGACTGGTAAAACGCCTTGGCATCCTCTCGCCACTCTGCCTCGTCGAAATCAGCGGCGAGAAATTGGCAGGTGTCGTCGGTCAGCAGTGGATAGACGCCGACCGTCCGTTTGCCGGCAAGGTGCTCGTAGATCACCGTATCCGACAACGGAATCAGCAGACGGTTATTGCATTCCCCGCATTTGATGCGCGGCTTTTCGCAAACACCTGCCAGCCACTCATTGCCGCAGGCCGGTGCGTAACCAGATTTGCCGGTTGTCTTGCTTTCCCATCGGACCGGGTAGACGTCGGTACGCCCGCGAAACAGCCGACGAAATAGTGCTACCTTCTCGTCGGTGGAAAGCTTTGATGGCTCCGGCCCAGGAACTGTTACCACAGGTTCTGGCGGCAAGCGCCACTCGATGCCGTGTGATTCGAGAAGCGCGATCAGTCGAGCGCTTTCAGCGCGCTGCCTTTCAAGTTCCAATACCGAATCAATCCCCGGGCCATTCATCCCGCGCGTTCCGCCGTGAATCCCGATTCATCGCCAAGATGGATGAATATTCGACCTTCGGCCTGATCACCGTTAGCCGTCAACCAGCCACGCCCGTTGACTGGATCGTTCTCATCAAAGCCAGACCAAGTAAATACCAACCGTGACGCAGCGTCCGCCGACTCGATTTTGCCGTCGAGTTGCGCCTGCACCAAGCCGAACTGAAATTCCCCGCTCAAGTCCTTGCGGATGGTGAGATAGGCCGGCACTTCCATGTCGAAGTATTCCACATCCCACGCCTCCATCTCGGTGATGCGCCAGTTGCCTACGAAGTCGCCACGCACCGCTTTCGTCACGAGTCGATCTCCAACCCAGCCTTCTGCCAGAGCCAGTTGAAATCGTCGCCGACGCCCCATCCATAGCCCTGGCCGGCAATGCGAACATCTTCCAGACGGTCGAGAAAATCATCGCGCTGTGATTCTGGTAGGGCCATCGTTGCCTTCAATGCCTGCTCGAACATCCGCACCAACGCGGAGTAATAGCCCCCATCGTCCATGCCGCAGTAGCCAAGGAAGGTGAATACCTCTTCGCAATAGTAAACGGAAAGTTCCGCCAGCCCCTCAGGGCGGCCAATGGCCTTTTTGTAATCCGCGATGGCCTTCTTCGCCTTGGCCACCGAGATATCCTGGTTACGCATCACATCGGGGCAGATCCAGCGCGAAATGGTGGCCTTGTAGGGCTTGAGTGTATCTTCGCCAACGTCGAGGCGAGCATGCAGGAAAGCCTGGTTATCCGCGCTGGCGGCGTACAGATCCTGCACCAAACCGATCAGGCCGATGCGGTCGAAGTCGGCCAGTTTGGCTTTGACATCGCTCCAGCTCGGGGTTGTTTTCTTCGTGGCCATTCGGCTTATTCCTCGCCGCTGCTCGGGTCGCTGTCAGGCTCAATCTGTTTGAGCAGTCGGTCGAAGTCGCTCTCGAACAACCGATCCTGCACGATGCGGTATTTCTCGAACTCGCTTTCGGCGTGGGCCTTGGCGATTTCTGCCGTGACCTTGCCTGCGTCCTGCAGCACCTCGCGGTCGGTGGCCTCGATGAAGCGGTTCAGGCGGGTTTCCCAGTCCTGCATGGTCATGGGGATCTTGCGCTGCGCCATGTCCTCGGCCACATCGAGATAGGCGTTCACCAAGCGCGACAGCTGCGCCAGTTCGTGCTCGGTCAGGTAGTTCTTGGCGACCACTGCGTCGAACTTCTGAATCTTGCCGAGCGGGTGCATCTTTCCATGTGGTCAGCCCCATGTTCGCTTTGTCGGCATCGGCGCGGTGGTAGATGACCTCGGCCGCCGTCTGCCCGTGGATGGCCCAGTGCAGCTTGTTCTGCACGGTGGCAAAAAAACGTTTGGTCGCCTGCGCCGTCACGTCGTAGTCAATCGCCGTGGCGTAGATGTCGGTGATCTTCTGGTAGAACTTGCGCTCCGAGAGGCGAATCTCCCGGATGCGCTGCAACTGTTCTTCGAAATACTGTTCCGTGAGGACGGAACCGCCGGCCTTGATGCGCTCGTCATCCATCACGTAGGCCTTGATGGTGAACTCCTCGATGACGCGGGTGGCCCACTTGCGGAACTGCACGGCACGCTCGGAGTTGACCTTGTAGCCCACGGCGATGATGGCGGCCAGTTTGTAATGCTGGGTGTCGTAGCTTTTGCCATCGGCGGCAGTTATTCGAAATTTTCGAATAACTGAAGATTCCTCCAGCTCACTGTCTGAAAACACCTTTTTCAGGTGGTAGTTGATGGTGTGGGTTTCCACGTCGTAGAGCACGCCCATCATCTTCTGGGTGAACCAGATGCTCTCGTCGGCATAGACGGCCTCCACGCCCCCCTGGCCGCTGGCAGCGACAAAGGTCAGGTATTCGGCGGCCGATGAACGGACGATGGAAACCTCGGCTTTCTTGGGCGGCTGCTGTAGTTGGTTCTTACGCATTTCCGTGTCACTTCCCGAGCTTCGCAAACAGATCGTCCAACTGCGGATTGCTGGTGATCAGCAATAACTGCTTGATCGTCGCCGTTTGGTTGATCTCCAGTCGAACGTAATGCCCGCCGCCGGCAGGCGACGCCTGCTTGCGGATCAACTGGATGTGCCCGAACAACGCGCCATGGCGTTCAGCGAAACGTGCCAGACCAACGGCTTTCTCGAAGTTGTCCCCCAAGCTTGGATCGTGCGGTTCGAGAATATCCGCCGTCACGCCAGCGCCGACTTTTCGCACGATGACCAGATCGGGGAACATCGGGCGGATCGCGCCGCCAGTGTCGTAGGGGATTTCCAGCGACCACGGCTTTTTCGGCAGGTTGCGCAGCCAGCCAATCACGTCCGGCTTTGCCAACTCTTCCTTCAATACCCCCGCCTCCCACGTGCCCAGCCCGGTACGGAATTGCCCGTCGCTCTCCATATAGAGATGACGATCCCATTGCGGATCGGTGGGCAAGCGCTTGAAGTCGATCGATTCCGGCAGATGCCACGGCACCTCGGCAGGCTTGGCCGTTGCCAGCCGCAACTTCTCGTAATGGCGTGGCTTGACTTTGTGGAGGGGTAGCAGTTCTGGCAAGTGGTATTCGAACACCAGCCCGAATTTCTTGCCCGTCGATGCGGCCATCCATTCGGCGGCCAGCCGCTCGCGCAAACGCGGATCGCCGATTTGGCTGATCAGATCGTGGATGGGTGACAACGTGCTCTCCCTATCTGGCCTTGATTTTGATCATCGAATGTCATGCATGCCCCTATGCCTGATCCGGCGCGATCAGTTTCACATCGGCGAAATAGGAACTGTAGCGGCGCGTATCGCGGGTCAGCAGCGGATAGCGTGACACTGCCGCATGTGCGCCAATGAAAAAGTCGGCCAGCACATTCTGCTTCTGTCCACCCTGACGGCGATAACGCACGAAGGCCTTGCCAGCCAGAAATAACGAGGGCTTGGGAATCTCAATCATTGTCAGACCCAGGTCGTCGACCGTGCGATCCAGTGCCTCGACGGTGGAGAAGGTCAGCGAGAGTTCCGCGTAGATGATCGGATTGATGGCCAAGCGATGAATCTGCGACTGTGCCCGCAATTGACCAATGGACCAGTCGGCCCATTCCGGGTCGTCCTCCAGAACGTTAACCAGGACATTGGTGTCGACGAGGAGCATCAGTCCTCACCGCGCAACAAGGTCATCAGATCATCGGTGCGCCATTTGACGTCGGCCTTGCCCCGTGCGGCCTCGAAGCGATCACGCTTGCGGCTCGGCCGTGCGCCTACCCGGTGAATTACCACCTCGCCTTCGCGATTGACGGCGAATTCCACCGATGACCCTGGTGCCAGATTCAGCGCATCGCGGATCTGTTTCGGAATGGTGACCTGCCCCTTGCTGGTGAGTGTCGTTGCCATTTGATGACTCCTTCCGTATTACGGTATCTTTGATTGTAATACTGCTGAGGCACAACGGCAATTTCTGAAAATGTTCAATGAATAGCCTGGCTTCCTGATCGAACAGCGCGTTCATGGTGGCGTGTCAATCACCACAAGGAGCATTGCCATGAACACCAACCACCGAATTTCGCACCGCCCGCGAAGCCCCGCCACTGCTGGCCCTTCGCGGGCACGAAAAAGCCCGGAGCAAGTCCGGGCTTTGGTGTTCTGGTGGAGAGGATGAGGATCGAACTCACGACCTCCGCATTGCGAACGCGGCGCTCTCCCAGCTGAGCTACCCCCCCAACGAAGGCGCAATTCTATATCACACCGCCGTCCATCTCAAACAGATCGTCGCTTGCGGGAACCGGAGCGCGCCCACCATAATCCGAACACATTTGCGCCGGTTGCCGGTGTATTACAGGAGAACGACGATGACTGACCAATGCGATATCGCCAACCGCAAGTGCCGGCCCTGCGAGGGCGGCGTGGCGCCGCTCGGCGCGGCGGAAGCGCGGGAACTGCTGGCCGAACTGCCTGGCTGGCGCCTGAACGGCGAAAAGCTGGAGAAGGATTTCACCTTCGCCAATCACCACGAGGCAATGGCTTTCGTCAATGCCGTGGCGTGGGTATCGCACCGCGAGGACCACCATCCGGAACTGACCCTCGGTTACGGGGATGTGCGCGTGCGCTACTGGACGCACGCCATCGGCGGCCTGTCCGAAAACGACTTCATCTGTGCCGGCAAGCTGGAAAAACTGCTCGCTTTATAGGGTCGACCGCAGCCGTCAGCCCTGACCGGCGCCGGCGACGGCGCGGCGCAGGCGGTCGGCGACAGCCGCCCATTCCGGGCCTTCGGGTAGCGCCTCGACGACGATCAGATCGACGCCGGCGTGGTCCATGTCGTGCAGCGCCGCGTAGAGGTCGTGCGCATAGCCGACCGGGTCGGCCGGCAGCAGGCGCCAGGCGTGCGGCATGCCGGCCTGCGGCGGCTGGTTGGGGCTGAGTACGGCGCACCGCCCGCCGCGATGGCGCTGGGCGTTGAGGAAATCGAGCAGGCGCGCGCCGGCGACGAGGCGCAGCGGCGTCACCGGGGCGTAGTGGGCCGCCAGCGACCCCGGCACGCGCGGGGCGCCGACTGCGGCCGCGATGGCCGGCTGCGCGGCCGAGGATGGCTGCGAGATGGAGCGGCGAGATGTGGCCGGGACGCAGCACGACCGGCTCGCCGCGCGAGCAGTCGACGATGGTGGATTCGATGCCGACCGCGCACGGCCCGCCGTCGAGGATCAGCGGTACCTGCCCGCCGAGTTCCTCGCGCACGTGTTCGGCGGTGGTCGGGCTGACGCGCCCGAAGCGGTTGGCCGACGGCGCGGCGATGCCGGCATGTTCGCCGACGGCGGCAGCAAAGCGGCGCAGCAACTCGAGCGCGACCGGGTGGCCGGGAACGCGCAGGCCGACCGTGTCCTGGCCGCCGGTCACGGTCAACGGCACCCAGGGCTGTTTTTTCAGGATCAGCGTCAGCGGGCCGGGCCAGAAAGTTTCCATCAATTCCCAGGCGACGTCGGGAACCTGCTCGGCCCAGCGGTCAACTGCATCATGTCCGGCGAGATGGACGATCAGCGGGTGATCGGCGGGACGGCCCTTGGCGGCGAAGATGCGGGCGACGGCATCGGGATTGGCGGCATCCGCCCCGAGACCGTAGACCGTTTCGGTCGGGAAGGCGACCAGTTCACCCGCGCGCAGCAGTTCGACGGCGCGTTGGTAGTCCTGGTTCATGGGCGAATGCCGGTCGGAGTTGCGTTCAAGGCTGGTCAGGCAGCGTCTTGGCCAGCACTTTGTCGGTCTGCTTCCGGCGGAAGCCCGCAGTTTTTCGGCGAGGGCGGCATCGCTGAGCGCCAGCATGGCGACGGCGAACAGCGCGGCGTTGGTGGCGCCAGCCTCGCCGATGGCGAAGGTGGCGACCGGGATGCCCCTCGGCATCTGGACGATCGAGTGCAGCGAATCCAGGCCGAACAGGGGCTTGGTCTGCATCGGCACGCCGAGGACCGGCACGATGGTCTTGGCGGCGAGCATGCCGGGCAGGTGGGCAGCGCCGCCGGCGGCGGCGATGAGTCGCCTGGAGGCCGCGCGCTCTGGCGGCTTCCGCGTAGGCGAAGAGCAGGTCCGGGGTGCGGTGGGCGGAGAGGACCCTGGTTTCGCAGGGGACGTCGAAATCCTTGAGGATCATCGCGGCGGCCGCATGGTCGGCCAGTCGGTGTCGGAACCCATGACGATGCCGACGAGGCGTTTGCTCATTTGTAGTTCCTTCATGAGGGGTGGGTAAAGATGCCTGGGTCATCTGCGCCCTTTTCGCTCCGCTGCTTCGATGGTGTTGGCGAGCAGCATGGTGATGGTCATCGGACCGACGCCGCCCGGCACCGGGGTGATCTGGCCGGCCACTTCGAGGCAGCCGGCAAAGTCGACGTCGCCGCAGAGCTTGCCGTCGGGCAGGCGGTTGATGCCGACGTCGATGACGACGGCGCCCGGCTTGACCATGTCGGCGGTCACGAAGCGCGGCTTGCCGACGGCGGCGACCAGGATGTCGGCGCGGCGGGTATGGTCGGCGAGGTCCCTGGTGCGCGAGTTGCAGACGGTGACGGTGGCGCCGGCGTTGATCAGCAGCAGCGCCATCGGCTTGCCGACGATGTTGGAACGGCCGATGACGACGGCTTCCTTGCCAGGCAGGTCAACGCCGCCCTTCTCGAACATCTTCATGACGCCGTAAGGCGTACAGGGGATGAAGCGCGGATTGCCCTGCGCCAGCGCGCCGACGTTCTCGGCGCGGAAGCCGTCGACGTCCTTCGCCGGGGCGATCGCTTCGAGCACCGCCGTTTCGTCGAAGTGCTTCGGCAGCGGCAACTGGACGAGGATGCCGTGGATGGCCGGGTCGGCATTCAGCTCGGCGATCTTTTTCAGCACTTCGGCGGGGTCAACCGCGGCAGCGTAGGTGATCTTCTCGGAATGCATGCCGATCGCCTGGCAGGCATTGACCTTGTTGCGCACATAGACCTGCGAGGCAGCATCCTCGCCGACCAGGACCACCGCCAGGCCGGGGCGCTGCCCGCGGTCGGCCAGCGCCTCGACGCGGGCCTTGAAGCTCTGGCGCAACTCCTGTGCCAGCGCGTTGCCGTCGATAATGTGTGCCGTCATCGTCGCACTCAGCAAAAAGAAACGGGAAAGGCGACCGCCTTTCCCCTTGAATTGGCAGCTATTTTAGCAGATTACGCAAGCGCGGCCTCGGCCGCGCCGACCGCCGCCCGCCCGGCCTCGAAGGCGCGGCGGTTGAGGTCGACCAGCTTTTCGCCCTTGCGCTCGAAGCGCTTGAGCACGCAGGCGAGCAGCACCTCGGCCGAGAACGGCAGGTGGTCGGCGATGGCGCCGAGCATGACGGTGTTGCCGAGGCGGATCTCGCCCAGTTCCTGGGCGATCGTCGTCGCGTCGAAAGCGACGACCTTGCGGCCGGTCTTGCGGATTTCGCCGATCGGGTCCGCGGGGTAGTCGAACAGGCCGAGTTCGACGACCGGCGGCACCAGCCTGGCGGTGTTCATCAGGGTGATGCCGTCAGGACGCAGCATGTGCTGCCAGCGCATGGTCTCGGCCGACTCGAAGCCGAGCAGCACGTGCGCGGTGCCCGGCGTTATCTGCGGCGACAGCACCTTCGGGCCGAAGCGCAAGTGCGACGAGACGACGCCGCCGCGCTGCGCCATGCCGGCGACTTCGGTCTTCTTGGCGTCGTGGCCCATGGCGATGGCGGCCTCGGCGAGGATCTCGGTGGCCGTCATGACCCCCTGCCCGCCGATGCCGACGACGAGAATGTTGGTGGTCTCGCTCATGCGCAGCCGCCTCCCGTCACCAGCCGGATCGGCGAAACCGGCACGTGATGGACGATGGCATCCGGCGCGCAGGGCTGCACACACAGGCTGCAGCCGGTGCACACCGAGGTCTCGATGCGGACGAAGGCAAGGTCCACCTCGCGCCCGTTGGCCTTGACCTCCTTGCCGCGCCGCGTCACGTGGATGGCCGGGCAGCCGACGTCGAGGCAGTTGCCGCAGCCGGTGCACTTGTCGTCGATGACTTCGTAGGGCTTGAGCTTGTGGTAATCCTTGATCAGCACGCAGGGCTGGTCGGTGATGATGACCGACACCTCGGGAACCTTGACCTCGTCGCGGATGGTCTTGAACAGCACCGGCAGTTCATAGGGATTGACGACGTGGATGCGCTCCTTCTTGACGCCGAGCGATTCGCACAGCTTGGCGAAATCGACGCGCGGCGCTTCCTCGCCGTAGATGTCGCGGCCGTTGCCCGGGTTGTCCTGGCCGCCGGTCATGCCGACCGCGCGGTTGTCGAGCAGCAGCACGGTGACGTTGCCCTTGTTGTAGACGATGTCGAGCAGGCCCTGCATGCCCATGTGCAGGAAGGTGGAATCGCCGATCACGGCGAGCACGCGCTTGTCCTTGTCGGCCTCGCTGCGCCCCTTGTCGAGGCCGAGCGCGATGCCCATCGAGGCGCCCATCGAGATGGTCGTGTCGAGCGCGTTCCACGGATGCCCGGCGCCGAGCGTGTAGCAGCCGATGTCGCCGGAGATGATCAGGTTCCTGACCTGCGACAACGTGTAATAGACGCCGAGGTGCGGGCACGCCACGCACATCGTCGGCGGCCGCGGGAAAAGCTGCATGGCTGCGGTCGACTGCGTTTCCGGCACGCTTTCGCCGAGCAGGCGGGCGATCGCCGGGCGCAGCACGTTGGGCGCCAGTTCGCCCTGGCGCGGCAGGATCTCCTTGCCGAGCACGGCAATGCCGGCCGCCTTGAGTTCGGCCTCGACCAGCGGCTCGACCTCCTCGACGACGACCACCTGGTCGACCAGCGCGGCCAGTTCGCGGCACTTGTTAACCGGCAGCGGGCACGAGATGCCGAGCTTGAGCACCGGCGCGTCCGGGAAGGATTCCTTGACGTGCATGTAGGCGGGGCCGGAGGCGATGAAGCCGACGCGGCGGTCGCTGCCCGGCTCGATGAAGTTGAGTTCGGACGTCTCGGCCATCGCGCGCAACGCGGCTTCGCGCTCGAACATCAGCGGGATGCGCTTGCCGGCGCCGGTCGGGGTCATCACCCAGCGCGCCGGGTCCTTTTTGAAGCCGCTCGCGACATGGGCATGGCGCTCGCCGACGGTGACCAGCCGCCTTGACGTGGTTGATGCGCGTCGTCATGCGCAGGATCACCGGCACCTGGAAGCGCTCGGAGATTTCGTAGCCGGCCAGCGTCATCTCGTAGGCTTCCTGCGAGTCCGCCGGCTCGAGCACCGGCAGGTGGGCGAAGCGGCCCCAGTAGCGGGAATCCTGCTCGTTCTGCGAGGAGGAGAGGCCGACGTCGTCGGCGATGGCGATCACCAGGCCGCCGATAACGCCGGTCAGGGTCAGCGTCATCAGCGCGTCGGAGGCGACGTTCATGCCGACGTGCTTCATGCAGCAGAACGCGCGCGAACCGGCATAGGCGGCGCCGATCGCGACTTCCAGCGAGACCTTCTCGTTGACCGACCACTCGGCGTAGATGTCCGGATAGGTGGAGACGACCTCCATCATCTCGGTCGAGGGCGTACCCGGATAGGCGGCCGCAACCCTGACACCAGCCTCCCAGACAGCGCGGGCGACGGCTTCGTTACCAGACATCAGAACCCGGCTCGCGGCCGGTACGGGCATGACTGCCGCCATGGCGACTCCTCAATCAGTTAAGGCGAAAACGTTCAATTATAGAAGCACAGCGCCGTGTGACGTTGATGCAGCGCAAGCCCGGGAAATTTTCCCGGAAAGGCGGAGCCCGGCGGTCCTCATCGCCATCGCACCGGCTGCCGTCGTCCTCGCCGCCTTCTTCGCCGCCACGCTGGCCCGCTGGGCCACACGCTGACCCAGCCTTGCCGGCGAATCCCGCAACGAAGATGCGCCCTGCGTGTCGACCATATTGCACGATACGAATTTTATTTTTACAATGCGGAATACTGACTAGGTGTAAACACGGGTTTGCAATCCCGGAGCGCAACGACACAATTCGCATCAAGCGTGTTCTGCCCGGCGGCAGAACAGAACGAAAACCAGCAAAGGAGACGAACCATGGCCGACCAGCCGAATGCCCTGCCCGACCCGACGGATGCCGACCCGACCGAAACCGGAGAATGGATGGAGGCACTGGAGGGTGTCATCCGCCAGGAAGGCGCCGACCGCGCCCACTACCTGATCGAGAAACTGATCGGCCAGGCCCGCGAGGACGGCATCGACATCCCCTACTCGGCCAACACCGAATACATCAACACCATCCCCGCCGACCAGCAGCCCAAGTACCCGGGCAACCCGGACATGGAGATCAAGATCCACTCCTACATCCGCTGGAACGCCATGGCCATGGTCGTGCGCGCCAACAAGAACACCAACGTCGGTGGCCACATCGCCTCCTTCGCCTCGGCTGCCGCGCTCTACGACGTCGGCTTCTCGCATTTCTGGAAGAGCATCGAGCACGAAACCGGCGGCGACCTGATCTTCTTCCAGGGGCATTCGGTGCCGGGCGTCTATTCACGCGCCTTCATGCTCGGCCGCCTGAGCGACGAGCAGATGGACAACTTCCGCCAGGAAACCGGCGGCAAGGGCATCTCCTCGTACCCGCACCCTTGGCTGATGCCGGATTTCTGGCAGTTCCCGACCGTGTCGATGGGCCTTGGTCCGATCCAGGCCATCTACCAGGCGCGCTTCATGAAGTACCTCGCCAGCCGCGGCCTGATCGACGCGGCCAAGGCGGAAAAGCGCAAGGTCTGGGCCTTCCTCGGCGACGGCGAAACCGACGAGGTCGAATCGCTCGGCGCGATCAGCATGGCCGGCCGCGAGAAGCTCGACAACCTGATTTTCGTCATCAACTGCAACCTGCAGCGCCTGGATGGGCCGGTGCGTGGCAACGGCAAGATCATCCAGGAACTCGAATCCGAATTCCGCGGCTCGGGCTGGAATGTCATCAAGGTGATCTGGGGCACCCACTGGGACACGCTGTTCAACCGCGACAAGAAGGGCATCCTCAAGAAGCGCATGATGGAACTGGTCGATGGCCAGTACCAGACCTTCAAGGCCAAGAATGGCGCCTACGTCCGCGAGAATTTCTTCAACACGCCGGAGCTGCGCGAACTGGTCGCCGACTGGACAGACGAGGAAGTCTGGCAGTTGAACCGCGGCGGTCACGACATCTTCAAGATCTTCGCCGCCTACAATGCCGCCGTCACCCACAAGGGCGCCCCGACGCTGATCCTGGCCAAGACCATCAAGGGCTTCGGCATGGGCCAGGCCGGCGAGGCGATGAACATCTCGCACCAGCAGAAGAAGATGGACCACGAGCAGATCGCCCGCTTCCGCGACCGCTTCGGCCTGCCGGTACCGGACGACCAGATCGACAAGCTGCCCTACCTGAAATTCCCCGAGGATTCCGAGGAATACCAGTACATGCGCCAGCGCCGCATGGACCTTGGCGGCTTCCTGCCGCAGCGCCGGCGCAAGGCCACGCCGCTCGCCATCCCCGGCCTGGACAAGTTCGCCGCGCTGCTCAAGGCTTCCGGCGAAGGACGCGAACTATCGACGACGATGGCCATCGTCCGCATCATGAACATGCTGCTCAAGGACAAGGCCATCGGCCGCCACGTCGTTCCCATCGTGCCCGACGAATCGCGCACCTTCGGCATGGAAGGCATGTTCCGCTCGGTCGGCATCTGGAACCAGCAGGGCCAGAACTACGTGCCGGAAGACCACGACCAGCTGATGTTCTACAAGGAGTCGAAGGACGGCCAGGTCCTCCAGGAAGGCATCAACGAGGCCGGCGCGATGAGCGACTGGATCGCCGCCGCCACCTCGTATTCAGTGCATAACGTCCAGACCATCCCGTTCTACATCTGCTACTCGATGTTCGGCCTGCAACGCACCCTCGACCTGTGCTGGGCAGCGGGCGACCAGCGTGCCCGCGGCTTCCTGGTCGGCGGCACCGCCGGTCGCACGACGCTGAACGGCGAAGGCCTGCAGCACGAGGACGGCCACAGCCTGGTTCTTGCCAACCTGATCCCGAACTGCGTCTCCTACGACCCGACCTTCCAGTACGAAGTCGCCGTCGTCGTCCAGGACGGCCTGCGCCGCATGTTCCAGGAGCAGGAAGACGTCTTCTACTACATCACCGTGATGAACGAGAACTACGAGCACCCGGATATGCCGAAGGGGGCGGAGGCGGACATCATCAAGGGCATGTACCCGTTCCGGAAGGGTGGCGACGGCAAGCTGCGCGTGCAACTGCTCGGCTCCGGCACCATCTTCCGCGAAGTCATCGCCGCCGCCGCCCTGCTCAGGAACGACTGGGGCGTCGAGGCCGACCTCTGGGGCTGCCCGTCCTTCAACGAACTGGCCCGCGACGGCCAGGACACGGCCCGCTGGAACCTGCTGCACCCGCTGGAAGCGCCCAGGCTCTCGCACGTCGAGCAGAAGCTGGCCGGCGCCCAGGGGCCGGTGGTGGCGGCGACGGACTACGTTCGCCTGTTCGCCGAGCAGATCAGGCCCTTCGTCAAGGGCACCTACGTCACGCTGGGCACCGACGGTTTCGGCCGCTCGGACACGCGCGAGCATTTGCGCCACTTCTTCGAGGTCGACCGCCACTGGGTCACGCTGGCGGCCTTGAAGGCGCTGGCCGACGAAGGCGCGATCGGGCGCGAGAAGGTCGCCGCGGCGCTGGTGAAGTACAACCTGGATCCGGCCAAGCCGAATCCGATGTCGGTCTGAGCGGGGAGAGACGACATGAGCCAGATCATCGAAGTCAAGGTCCCCGATATCGGCGACTTTTCCGACGTGCCGGTCATCGACCTGTTCGTCAAGGCCGGCGATGCGATCAAGGTCGACGACGCCATCTGCACGCTGGAATCCGACAAGGCGACCATGGACGTGCCGAGCACGGTAGCCGGCACGGTCCGGGAAGTGCTCGTCCAGCTCGGCTCCAGGGTCGGCGAAGGAGCGCTGCTGATCAAGGTCGAGACCGGCGCTGCCGCTGCTGAAGCCGCCCCGGCCCCGGCTGCGGTGCCGGCCCCGGTGCCGGCCGCCGCGCCCGCTGCAGGCGGCGGCGTGGTCGAAGTCAAGGTGCCGGATATCGGCGATTTTTCGGACGTTCCCGTCATCGACCTGTTCGTCAAGGTCGGCGACACGATCAAGGTCGACGACGCCATCTGCACACTGGAATCCGACAAGGCGACGATGGACGTGCCGTCCACCGCCGCCGGCGTCGTCAGTGAAGTGCTGGTCCAGCTCGGCTCGAAGGTCAGCGAAGGAGCGCTGCTGATCAAGGTGGAAACCGGCGCCGGCGCGCCAGCCACCGCCCCCGCCGTGCAAGCCGCTGCGTCGGCGCCGGGTGCCGTGCGGCCCCGGTTTCTGCACCTCCGGCAGCGTCGACCGCAGCCGTTGCTCCAGCCGCGCTTGCCCCGGCGCTGCCGATCGGCGCCAAGGTGCATGCGTCGCCCTCCATCCGCGCCTATGCCCGCGAACTCGGCGTCGACCTGTCGCGCGTCACCGCCTCCGGCCCCAAGAGCCGCATCGTCAAGGACGACCTGACCCGCTACGTCAAGGGCGTGATGACCGGCACCATCTCCGGCCCGGTGGCTTCGGCGACCGGCGGCGTGGTCGGTGGCGGCGTACTCGACCTGCTGCCATGGCCGAAGGTCGATTTCGCCAAGTTCGGCGAAGTCGAGGTCAAGCCGCTGGCGCGCATCAAGAAGATTTCCGGCCAGAACCTGTCGCGCAACTGGGTGATGATCCCGGCCGTCACCTATCACGAGGATGCCGACATCACCGACCTCGAAGCCTTCCGCGTCCAGCTCAACAAGGAAAACGAAAAGGGTGGCGGCGCCAAGCTGACCATGCTCGCCTTTCTCGTCAAGGCTTGCGTCAAGGCGCTGCAGAAGCATCCGGAATTCAACGCCTCGCTGACGACTGGCGACGACGGCGAAATGAGCCTGGTGCTGAAGAAGTACTTCAACATCGGCTTCGCCGCCGATACGCCGAACGGGCTGGTCGTCCCGGTGATCAAGAACGCCGACCGGAAGTCGGTGTACGAGATCGCTCAGGAATCCGGCGATCTTGCACGCCTGGCGCGCGACGGCAAGCTCAAGCCGGCCGACATGTCCGGCGCCTGTTTCACGATCTCCAGCCTCGGCGGCATCGGCGGCACCTATTTCTCGCCGATCGTCAATGCGCCGGAAGTCGCCATCCTCGGCGTCAACAAGTCGTCGATGAAGCCGGTCTGGGATGGCCGGGCGTTCGAACCGCGCCTGATCCTGCCGCTGTCGCTGACCGCCGACCACCGCGTCATCGATGGCGCGCTGGCGACCCGCTTCAACGTCTACATCGCCCAGCTGCTCGCGGATTTCCGCCGCGTGGCGCTTTAACCGGAGACCGTCATTATGAGCAATCTGGTTGAAGTCAGGGTACCGGACATCGGCGACTTTTCCGACGTCCCGGTCATCGACCTGTTCGTCAAGGTCGGCGATGCGATCAAGGTCGACGACGCCATCTGCACACTGGAATCCGACAAGGCGACGATGGACGTGCCGAGCACCGTCGCTGGCACGGTCAGCGAAGTGCTGATCCAGCCTGGTTCCAGGGTCAGCGAAGGCGCGATTCTGATCAAGGTCGAAGCCGGTGCGGCAGCAGCGGCCGGTCGCCCCGGTTACTGCCCCTGCCGTCCGCGTCGACCGCAGCAGCCGCGCCGGTAGCGACGCCGGCCGCCGCCAGGCATGGCGGTTCGGCCGACATGGAGTGCGAGATGCTCGTTCTCGGCGCCGGCCCCGGCGGCTACTCCGCCGCCTTCCGCGCCGCCGACCTCGGCATGAAAACGGTGGTCGTCGAGCGCTACGCGACGCTCGGCGGCGTCTGCCTCAACGTCGGCTGCATTCCGTCCAAGGCGCTGCTGCACGTCGCCGCAGTGATGGAAGAGGCCGAGCACGCCGCCGATCTCGGCGTCACCTTCGCCGCGCCGAGCGTCGATATCGACAAGTTGCGCGCCCACAAGGACAAGGTCGTCGGCAAGCTGACCGGCGGCCTGGCCGGCATGGCCAAAGGGCGCAAGGTCGAGATCGTGCGCGGCTACGGTTCCTTCATTGACCCGCACCACATCGAGGTCGAGGAAACCACCGGCAGCGAGTCAAGACAAGACCGGCGCCAGGAAGATCATCAAGTTCTCGAAGTGCATCATCGCCGCCGGCTCGGCCGCCGTGCATCTGCCCTTCATCCCGCGCGACCCGCGCATCGTCGACTCGACCGGCGCGCTCGAACTGCGCTTCGTGCCGAAGAAGATGCTGGTCATCGGCGGCGGCATCATCGGCCTCGAAATGGCCACCGTCTATTCCACGCTCGGCGCCCGCGTCGATGTCGTGGAAATGATGGATGCCCTGATGCAGGGCCCCGACCGCGACGCCGTCAAGGTCTGGGAAAAGCAGAACCTGCACCGCTTCGACAAGGTCATGCTGAAGACCAGGACGGTTGCGGTCGACGCCAGGGAAGACGGCCTTTACGTCAGCTTCGAGGGCGAAGGCGTGTCGCCGGAACCGGTCAGGTACGACATGATCCTGCAGGCTGCCGGTCGCGCGCCGAACGGCAGAAAGATCGCCGCCGAAAAGGCAGGCGTGATCGTCACCGACCGCGGTTTCATCCCGGTCGACGCCCAGATGCGTACCAACGTGCCGCACATCTTCGCCATCGGCGACCTCGTCGGCCAGCCCATGCTCGCCCACAAGGCGGTGCATGAAGCGCACGTCGCGGCGGAAGTCGCGGCCGGCCACAAGGCCGCCTTCGATGCCCAGGTCATTCCCGGCGTCGCCTACACCCATCCTGAAGTGGCGTGGGTCGGCTACACCGAGGAGCAGGCGAAGACGGAAGGGCGCAAGGTCGAGTCGGCCAAGTTCCCGTGGGCAGCGTCCGGTCGCGCCATCGCCAACGGCGCCGACTACGGCTTCACCAAGCTGCTCTTCGATGCCGAGACGCACCGCGTCATCGGCGGGGCGATTGTCGGCCCGAACGCTGGCGACATGATCGGCGAAGTCTGCCTGGCCATCGAAATGGGCTGCGATGCGGTCGATATCGGCAAGACCATCCACCCGCACCCGACGCTGGGTGAAACGGTCGGCATGGCAGCCGAAGTGGCGCACGGTACCTGCACCGACGTGCCGCCGCCGCGCAGGAAGTAAGCTGGGTTAGAATCGCGTCAGCAAGGGCGACGGCAACCCCGTCGCCCTTTTTCATGACCCCGCGCAACGCCATGACCGCCAACACGCCTGTCCCTCACCGCTCCGCAGAGGAGCAAGCCCACCTCGAAGCAATTCTGCGCGACATGTTCGAACACCGGATCTGCTTCAACGAGGTACTCGGCTTCCGCGTCGCCTCGTTCGAACCGTGTGGTCCGTCGCTGTGCTTCGACATGCGGCCCGACCTCATCGGCCACTACCTGCACGGCCGCCTGCATGGCGGCGTGATTTCCAGCGCACTCGACACCGCAGGCGGATTCGCCGCGATGGTGGCGGTTTGCGAAAAATTCGGCGGAGAACCGGCAATCCAGGCGGCCCACCGCTTCGGTCGCGTGGGCACCATCGACCTGCGCGTCGACTATCTGCAACAGGGAATCGGCAGGCAATTTACCGCGACTGGCCGCGTCACGCGGCTCGGCGGGCGCATCGCCTCGACGCAGATGACGCTGGAGAACGAAGCCGGCCTGCTCATCGCGACCGGCTGCGGCTCCTACGTCATCAGCTGAGGCGACTCAGAGCAGCGGAACGTTCTTCTCGCCGCGCTCGTAGACCACGTGCGCGCGCCCGACGATGAGCGGATCGAGATTGCCGATCTTGGCGTTGTCCTTCTTCGAGTACGGCATCTTGTGCAGGATGAAGCGCATCGCGTTGAGGCGAGCGCGCTTCTTGCAGTCGGACTTGACCACGGTCCACGGCGCATCGGCCGTGTCGGTGTGGAAGAACATCGCTTCCTTGGCCTTGGTGTACTCCTCCCACTTGTCGAGCGACGCCTTGTCCACCGGCGACAGCTTCCATTGTGCGAGCGGATCGACACTGCGCTTGCGGAAGCGCTTGTGTTGCTCCTGGCGGCTGACCGAGAACCAGAACTTGATCAACAGAATGCCGTTGCGGGTCAGCATGCGCTCGAATTCCGGCACCTGGCGCATGAACTCGGTGTATTCCTGGTCGGTGCAGAAACCCATCACCCGCTCGACGCCGGCGCGGTTGTACCAGGAACGGTCGAAGAGGACGATCTCGCCGCTGGTCGGCAGATGGTTCACGTAGCGCTGGAAGTACCACTGGCCACGCTCGGCATCGGTCGGCTTCTCGAGCGCGACGACACGCGCGCCGCGCGGGTTCAGCGTGCTCCATGAAGCGCTTGATGGTGCCGCCCTTGCCCGCCGCGTCGCGGCCCTCGAACAGGATGATGACCTTCTGGCCACTCTCCTTGACCCAGGCCTGCAGCTTCAGCAGTTCGACCTGCAGCCGGAACTTCTGGCGCTCGTAGTTGGGGCGCTGCATCAGGTTCTTGTACGGATAGCCGCCGTCACGCCAGTCCTTGGCGAGTTCTTCGTCCGGATTGGCCGTATGTTCCTTGACTACCCCGCGCTGCTGCTTCATCAACTTCTTGAGGATCTTCACTTCCTCTTCCGGCGATACCCCGGAAAGAATGTCACGAATCTCGGCGACTTTCGTTTCCTCCGCCGCGTCGGTCGAGGCTTGCACGTGGAAGCCCTCGATCCCGGCCGCAGTCAGGTTGGCCGGTATGTCGCCCGAACTCACTGCCCGCGTCCGCGGCTTGCGCTCCGCGGCGGTTTTCGCTGGGGCCTTGGCTGCCAGCCGTCTTGACGGGCTTGACGTTCGTCGCGGCGCCTTCGACTTTCACGGCGCTTGCGGACTTCTCAGTGTTCTCGGTCTTGGTGTCCATACTCCCCTCCCCTATCTGTATTTCAGAAAAATGACTATTTCACGACAAAAACGATCGGCTGTCTACAATGCCCATTCGCTGGGAAGCGCAGCACGCAGCATCGTTTGGGATTCCCCCGTACGCACCTGGTTGCGCAGCCACCACAGCGCACCCCGCTTGATCGTCCATTCCGCCACGCGGCCGGCAAGCAGCAGCGCGGCCAGCCGGCCAAGCGTCGGTTGGTGACCGACGATGAGCACCGCACCGCCCGCCGTCGGCCAGCCCGCCGCGGTGATCAGGTCCGCCGTGCTGGCGCCGGGTCTGATCCGTTCGCTGGTCTCGAACGGCAGGCCGAGGGCCGCGGCCGTCTGCACCGTCCGCAGCGAAGGACTGGCGATGATGCGCAGACCATCGGGCCGGTGCGCGCGGATCCAGACTGCCATCGCCTGCGCCTGCTGCCTGCCGTTTTCGCTGAGGGGGCGCTTCATGTCGTCGAGGCCATCCTCGGCTTCCGCGTGGCGCCACAACAAGAGATCCATGCTCGAATCTTCCGGCAGGCGAACCATGACACCTCCGCAACAGGGAAAGGGAACCGGGCAAGTATAAGTCAGCTTTCTGGGCCTGTTCGCGGGCGAAGCGAAAAGCTATCATGCAGGCTTGATCACGCGACCAGGATGACAATGCGCCCGACTCTTCCCGCCATGCTTCTGCTTTCGGCCCTGCTCGCTGCGTGCGCTTCCAGCCCCGACGCGCAGACGAACAAGGAAATCTCGCAAAAGGGTGCGCTCAAGGTGCACCCTGGCCTTCTCGGGGAACGGGCGCCGACCCGCGCGCCGGCCGCCGTGGCCGCGCCTGCTGCGCCAGCCGCCGCCCCCGCTCCGCCTGTCGCCGAACCGCCGGCCGCGCCAGACGAGACGGCACAACAGGAATCCCGCTGACAGCCGGCGGCCAGTAGCGGGAAAGTCGCCACGGCGCGTGGCGGGTGGCAGGACCGGCACCGAGACGCCGTCCCACTGCTGCGAGTCCGCGCAGGAACCTGTCGCCTATTCGGCCTCGCACGCCTTCAGCCGCGCGAAGGCGGCCCACTCGCTGAGCGAGATTTCCTGTACTTCCGGCTTGCGCCGTTCGACCGTGCGCCGCCGCTCGCTCCAGCCGCTCGGCGGTCCCTTTTCCTCGTTGCGCCGGTCGTTGCCCGACCGCTTCTTCCGGAAGCCTCTCATGAAGCCGTTCATCTGTGTCCTCGCTGAACCAAGGATGCCGCAGCGACATCGTCCATCACGCGCACAGTCTGCATCGGCCAACGGAAACGGGTCGTGAAGGATTTCACGAAGCACGGGAAAATGCTTCGTGCACCTGCCCGGCGTCCTGACCGCATCTCGCCCTGCCCCGGAACGACCGCCGCTCAGGAGCCCACGGCAACGACCACGCGACCGCGAACCTTGCCGGCGAGCAGTTCGCCAGCGACCGCAATCGCTTCCGACAGCGGAATCTCGCGGGTGATCTCGTTGAGCCTGGCGATGTCGAGGTCGCGACCGAGGCGCTGCCAGGCTTCCTGGCGCACGGCGAGAGGCGCCATCACGCTGTCGATGCCGTAGAGGGTAACGCCGCGCAGGATGAAGGGTGCCACGGTCGCCGGGAAATCCATGCCGCCGGCGAGACCGCAGGCGGCGACGGCACCCCGGTACTTCGTTGTCGCACAGGCATTGGCCAGCGTGTGGCTGCCGACCGTGTCGATCACCCCGGCCCAGCGTTCCTTGCCGATCGGCTTGCCCGGCGCCGAAAGCTCGCCGCGGTCGATGACGTCGGCCGCGCCGAGCGACTTCAGGTGCTCCGCCTCGGCGACGCGCCCGGTCGATGCGACGACGGTGTAACCCAGTTTCGCCAGCAGGGCGATGGCGACACTGCCGACGCCGCCGTTGGCGCCGGTCACCAGGACTTCCCCGTCGGCCGGCGTGACCCCATGCCTTTCCAGCGCCAGCACGCAAAGCATCGCGGTATAGCCGGCGGTGCCGATCGCCATCGCCTGGCGCGCCGTGAAGGCGGCCGGCAGCGGCACCAGCCATTCGCCCCTGACGCGCGCCACCTCGGCCAGGCCGCCGCAGTGTGTTTCGCCGACGCCCCAGCCGTTGAGGACGACCTTGTCGCCGGCCCGCCACGCCGGATTCGTGCTTTCGCTCACGGTGCCGGCGAAATCGATCCCAGGGATCATCGGGAAGCGGCGCACGACCGGCGACTTGCCGGTGATCGCCAGACCATCCTTGTAGTTGAGCGTCGACCATTCGACGCGAACCGTGACATCGCCTTCCGGCAACACGGCCTCGTCGATGTCCTGCAGGCGGGCCTGGTAGCCGCTGTCTTCTCTGGTGATCAGGATTCCCTTGAACATCGCGTTTCTCCCTTGTCGAGGTTGGCGAACCGGCATCGCCGGCAAAGCGCAGCCGCCGGCACCGGCGGGACAGGCAGCCCCGGCAACGTGCCGCAGCTACGCGCAATTATTGGACCGCTTGCCCGTCGTTGGCAACGGCAAGCGCTCGTGCCGCAGCGGCGCCGGACGCAACGACGCCGATCATCGATCGGCGCTGTTGTCGGAATCGGGGCTTTGCATGTGCGACCATTACCATGTGCACCTGCATAGCCTGCCCTCTCCTGACCGGTGCCAGCTCAAAACCGGGTTGCCAAAGGCAAAAGTGCTACGATCGCTTTTCGTATAATCATCCTCTGCAAGCCCCTGGCCCCAATCCAAGCCGGATTACCAACGAAACCCCGCGGTAGATCTGCGGTTCGCCCAAGGCTTTCGGTCTGCCCTGCCAACGTGAAGATAAACCCTCCGGTATCGACTCCCAGCCTGGTCTTGCTCGGACTTGTTGCAGTCCTGCTCGCCTGGCGCATCGTCGTCACCAACGTGTCCGAGTTGTATCTCCAGAGTGACGAGAAAAACGCCGCCGCACAGGTGCTGAACTGGCAGCGCACCAACGCCCAGGCGCTGTTCTCGGAGGGGATTCGCATCGCCGAGACGAACCCGCCTCAGGCAATGGCCCGCCTCCTGGCGGGAGTCCGCAACAACCCGACCGATGGCCCCGCCTATGCCGCCATCGCCCTGCTCAAGGAAAGGGACGGGCAACTGGCCGAAGCAGAGCTGGCCATGCAGGCTGCCGCGCAACTGGCGCCGCGCCGCATCGACGTGCAGTTGGATGTGGCGCGGTTCTGGTTCAGGCGAGGAGACGTTTCCCGCGCCATGAAGCACCTGGATGTGGCGCTGACCTTCGGCGGCAACCTGCATGCGCAAATTTTTCCCGATCTCCTGAAACTGGCGGAAGCCCCGGCAACCCGCGTAGCCGCCTATGCCGGATTGCTGCAACAGCCCGTCACCTGGTGGCCGCAGTTCTTCAACCACGCGGCGGCCAAGGCCACCAACTCGAAACACTGCGCGCCCTGTTCCATGCAGGCTGGCGGCCCCAACGCCGTCACCATGGAAGGCCTCCGGGCCTACCTGCAACGACTGCAACGCGAAAACCTGTGGATCGAATCCTATCTCGTCTGGCTCAACAATCTGCGCAAGGATCAGCTCAATGCCGTCGGCAACCTGTTCAATGGCGGATTCGAAGAGCCAATCAGCAACCTCGGATTCGACTGGATCATCACCCCGACCTCTCAGGTCGTCGTGACACCGCAACAACCTACGGCGCGACCGGCCTGAAGGCGCTGCGCGTCGTTTTCCGGGGGCCGCGCATCCAGTTCCAGGACGTCAACCAATACGTGATGCTCGACCCCGGCACCTATATCCTGCGTGGTCGGGTACGTCCGGAGAATCTCGAGACCCCCGAGGGCGTCCAATGGTCCCTCGACCGCGTCGGCAGCGCGAAGGCCCTGGCACACAGCGAGCGCTTTACCGGCACCGACCACTGGCAACACTTCACTGTCCAGTTCCAGATACCCGTCCAGAACTGCGCCGTGCAGATGCTCCGGCTCGAACTGGCAGGAGATCGGCGCTCGACTACGAAGCCAAGGGAGCGATCTGGTTCGACGAGCTGTCGATCGCCCGCCAGAAGATCGACCGAATGCGCCCGTAGCACCCGATTCGGTGCCGATCCGGCAGATAGTCGCAAGACGCCATATCAGTCGTTGACAACCCGAACGCATAGACTGGATACTTTCCCGGTTATATCCATCCCTAGGTGCCCGAGACCACTCATGAAACTGAACTCCGCACTGCTCCTCTTCAGCGCGCTGGCGACCGCGGGTCAGGCCGACGACACAAGGCACCGAGGCAGCGACCCTGCAGGACCTCAACGGCAAGGTGCTGATGAACAAGGGTGACGGCCTCGTGTCGGCAAACCGGGTGCTACCCTGGTGGATGGTGACCGTATCGTCACGCTCGACAAGTCCGGCGCCAGCATCGTTTTTCCGACGGGTGCGGTGTCACGCTCGATGAAAACATGATCTTCGTAATCAACGCGGAACTCGGATGCAAGGCGCTTCCCGTCAGCACCG
>CAVTQL010000005.1:0-169456 GCA_963736845.1 uncultured beta proteobacterium | reverse complement strand
TGCACTTGACGGAAGCCCCTGCGACCAGGGGGGCGCCTACCTTCACCGACTCGCCTTCGCCTACCATGAGGACCTGATCGAGGGTGACTTCTGCGCCAACTTCTGCCGGTATCTGTTCTACTTTGAGTTTTTGGCCGGCGGAAACGCGATACTGCTTGCCGCCGGTTTTTATGACCGCATACATGGGTTGGACTCCGGAAATCAAACAAAGGGTACTACAAAGAACCGCGCATTATACGGAAAAACGCCGGCAAGTCAAAGCCTTGTGTCGGCTTGTGGTAAACTGCCGGCCTTTCTGACTGCCCTCTCCCCCGACCCCTCTGCCGGCGGGCGAGGGGGATTCGCGAGTCGCCAGCGACTCGACAACCAAGGAGATCTGCATGGCTGAAATCACCACGGCCTCCGGCCTGACCTACGAGGACACCGTCGTCGGCGAGGGCGCCGAAGCACACGCCGGCGCCTTCGTGACCGTCCATTACACGGGCTGGCTGACCAACGGCAGCAAGTTCGATTCGAGCAAGGATCGCAACGACCCCTTCAAGTTTCCGCTCGGCCAGCGCCAGGTCATCGCCGGCTGGGACGAGGGCGTGCAGGGCATGAAGGTGGGCGGGACGCGCAAGCTGACCATTCCGCCGCAGCTCGGCTACGGCGCGCGCGGCGCCGGCGGCGTCATTCCGCCGAACGCGACGCTGGTCTTCGAGGTCGAACTGCTCGGCGTGCAATGAGCGCCGGCGACGGCAAGGGCGCGCCGCCCGACGATCCGTGGGCCCGCTGGCGCAAGCCGGGGGCGACGGCTGCGGTCAACGCCGAAAAAAGACCGAAAAAGCCGGCGGATGCGGCGCCGCCTGCGGCCGAGCCGCCGCGTGCCCGGGCCGCAAGCGCCCCGGCGCCGCGCGGCCCGCGTCCCGGCGCCGCGCCGGCGCCACGCAAGGAGGCCCGCCCGAGCGTGCCCGAACGGCCTGCGCGGGCAGCAACGCCGGCCGCCCGACCGCAACCGCCGGCTGCGCCGGTGGCGGCGACACCGCCAGCCGGGCTCGCCCGGGAAGGCGTGCGCCTGTCGAAGGTGATGTCCGAGCGCGGCATCTGCTCGCGGCGCGAAGCCGACCTGTGGATCGAGCGCGGCTGGGTGTTCGTCGCCGGTGAGCGGCTCACTCAGCTTGGCACGCGCATCGATCCGGCAGCGGAGATCACGATATCGAAGGAGGCGCAGGTCAACCAGGCGAAGCAGGTGACGATCCTGCTCAACAAGCCGGTCGGCTACGTTTCCGGCCAGCCCGAGCCGGGCTCGACGCCGGCGGTGACGCTGGTCACGGCCGAGAGCCAGGTCCGCCAGTCCGGCGACCCGGAGTTCAAGCCATGGATGCTGCGCAACCTGGCGCCGGCCGGGCGCCTCGACGTCGATTCGACCGGCCTGCTGGTGCTGACGCGGGACGGCCGCATCGCCAAGCAACTGGTCGGCGAGGACAGCCAGATCGAAAAGGAATACCTGGTGCGCGTCGCCGGCACGATGATCCCGGACGGCCTGAAACTGCTCGCCCACGGCCTCGAACTCGACGACCAGCCGCTCAAGTCGGCGCGCGTCCGGCAACTGAACGAGGACCAGTTGCACTTCATCCTGAAGGAAGGCAAGAAGCGCCAGATCCGCCGCATGTGCGAACTGGTCGGCCTGCAGGTCACCGGCCTCAAGCGCGTGCGCATCGGCCACGTCAAACTGGGCGAACTGCCGACCGGCAAGTGGCGCTTCCTGCGCGCCGACGAGTCCTTCTGAAGCGCGACAGGCCGGCGCCCGCCGGCCTTAGGGCGCGGTGCCGGTGAGGACGGCGTTCTTGGCCGGCGGCATCATCACCGCCTCGCCCTCGATGACGACGCGCCCGCCGACGGTGCATACCGTCTCCAGCGTCACGCGGTTCTTCTCGACGAACACTTCCTTGACGGTGACGGTCGCCCTGACCGTGTCGCCGGCGCGCACCGGTGCCTTGAAGCGGAGCGTCTGCGACAGGTAGATGGTGCCGGGGCCGGGCAACTGGTTGGCCAGCACGGCCGAAATGAAGCCGGCCGACAGCATGCCGTGGGCGATGCGGCCGCCGAACTGCGTCCCCTTCGAGTATTCCTCGTCGAGGTGGGCCGGATTGATGTCGGTCAACACCCCGGCGAAGAGGAGGATGTCGGCCTCGGTGACGGTCTTGGCGGTGCTGGCGGACATGCCGGGCTTGAGGTCGTGGATGTGGTAGACCATGTCTGTTCTCCTGCGGTTATCGGCTGCGCGGATCGCGGCAGCGAACTTTAGCACGTCGCTCGCAGCCGGCGGCAGCGGGCTCATTCGGCGCGCAGCGCCTCCACCGGGTCGAGTTGCGCTGCGCGCCGGGCCGGCAGCACGCCGGCGGCGAGGCCGATGAAGATGGCGACGCCCTCGGCGAGCAGCACGAAACTGAGCGGCGTATGCACCGGCAGCGCCGGCAGCGCGACCTGGATCACCTGCGCGAGTCCGACACCGAGCAGCAGCCCGAGCAGGCCGCCGAGCGCCGACAACGCCACCGCCTCGCCGAGGAAAAGCATCAGGATGGTTCGCCGCTGCGCGCCGAGCGCGACCAGCAGGCCGATTTCGCCGGTCCGCTCGGCCACCGCGATGGTCATGATGGTGACGATGCCGACGCCGCCGACCAGCAGCGAGATGCCACCGAGCGCGCCGACTGCCATGGTCAGCACGTCGAGGATGTTGGACAGTGTCTTCAGCATTTCCTCCTGGGTGACGATGGTGAAGTCCTCGCGGCCGTGGCGGGCGATCAGTCGCTCCCGGATGCCGGCGGCGACGATGGCCGAGGGTACGCCCTCCTCGGCAGCGATGTTGATCTCGTCGAGGCCCTCGCGGTTGAACAATTCCTGGGCGCGGGCGGCGGGGACGAACACCGTGTCGTCGAGGTCGATACCGAGGAATTGGCCTTTCGGCGCCATCACGCCGATCACCCGGAAATGCAGGCCGCCGATGCGCAGGCGCTGGCCGAGCGGATTCTCGCCGCCGAACAGTTCAGTTTTGACCTTCGAGCCGAGGACGACGAAGGCGCGCGCGCTGCCCTCCTCGTCGGCGGGCAGAAACTGGCCGCTGTGGATGGTCAACCGGAACACTTTCGGCAGGTTGGCGTTGACGCCATAGACCAGCGTCCGCCGCGTGCGGCCGTTGCCCTCGACCTCGGCGTTGCCGCGCACGTTGGGGCTCACGGCGACGACATGCGGCAGGCGCTCGAGCGAGCGCGCATCGTCCAGCGTCAGCGGCCGGGCGCTCGACGGCAGGCCGGAGGGAGCGCCGCCGGTCCGCGTCTTGCCCGGAATCGCGGTCACCACGTTGGTGCCGAACTGGGTGAATTCGCCGAGCACGAAGCGGTGGATGCCCTCGCCGATCGACGTCAGCAGGATTACCGCGGCGATGCCGACGGCGATGCCGAGCAGCGTCAGGAAACTGCGCAGCCGTTGCGCGGTGATGGCGCGCAACGCGAGCTGGAGGGCGTCGGCGAAGATCACGGTTAGTGCTTCATCAGCGCCTGCACCGGGTCGAGCCGGGCCGCGCGCCGCGCCGGCATGACGCCGAACAGCAGGCCGGTGGTAAGTGCCGTGGTCAGGGCGGCGATCACCGCCCAGTCCGGCGCATAGGCCGGGAAGACCGGGAAGGCCTGGCGCAGCGCGAAGGCACCGCCCTGCCCAAGCAGGTAGCCAACCAGCGCGCCGACCGCGGAAAGCATCGCCGCCTCGGCCAGGAAGGCCAGCCGGATCGCCTCGCCGCTGGCGCCGAGCGCCTTGAGCAGGCCGATCTCGGCGGTGCGCTGGGTCACGGCGACGAGCATGACGTTCATCACCAGGATGCCGGCCACTGCCAGGCTGATCGCGGCGATGCCGGCGACGCCCATGGTCAGCGCACCGAGCAGCTTGTCGAAGGTGGCGAGCACGGCGTCCTGGGTAATGACGGTGACGTCCTCCTCGCCACGGTGGCGCTGCTTGATGATTTCGAGCACCTGCTCCTTGGCGTCGGGGATGGCCTCGCGGCTCTTCGCCTCGACCAGGATGCGGAACAGCGTGTTGGAGTTGAACAGGGCCTGCGCCAGCGCCACCGGGACGAACACCACTTCGTCGGTATTCATCCCCAGTCCCTGGCCGACCGGCTTGAGAATGCCGACGACGCGCACGCGGAGGTCGCCGACACGCACCAGTTGCCCGAGCGCCGGCTCGCTGCCGAACATTTCCTGGCGTATCTTGTCGCCGATCACGACGACCGGCGAGGCACGGTTCCAGTCGTCGTCGGGTAGCGGGCTGCCCTGCGCCATCTCGAAGTTGCGCACGGCGAAGTAGCTGCCGGTCGTGCCGGCGACGACGACTTCGCGCAGGCGTCCGCCGAAGCTGATCTCCGACGTGCCGACGGCAAGCGGCGCCGCTTGCCGCACGGCGCGCGCGCGCAACAGCGCGGCGGCATCGTCCACGGTCAGGTCGCGCGGCGTCGTGGTGATGGCATTGGCGGGATTGAAGCCGCCGGTTCCCGAACGTCCGGGCAGGACGATGACCAGATTGGTGCCGATCGACGAGAACTGGCCGACGACGTAGCGCCGTGCGCCGTCGCCCAGCGCCGTCAGGACGACGACGGCAGCGACCCCGATCGACATCGCCAGCACCGACAGCGCCGTGCGCAGCGGATAGCCGGCGGCGGCATCGCGCGCGAAGCGCAGGGTGTCGGCGAAGCGCATGCTCAGCCGCCGCCCATGTCGGCGCTGTCGCGCTCGATACGGCCGTCTTCCATCAGCAGTTGCCGGCGGGCACGGCCGCCGATGGTCTGGTCGTGGGTGACGACGACCAGCGTGACACCCTGGCGGTTGAGTTCTTCGAGCAGGTGCACGACCTCCTCGCCGGTGTGGCGGTCGAGGTTGCCGGTCGGCTCGTCGGCGAGGATCAGCGCCGGCCGCATGATGGTCGCACGGGCGATCGCGACGCGCTGCCGCTGGCCGCCGGAAAGCTGGTCGGGGCGGTGATCGGCGCGGTTCTCGAGGCCGAAACCGGCAAGTGCGGCGGCGACGCGGACGGCGCGCTCCTTCGCCGGGATGCCGGCGAGCGTCATCGGCAGCGCGATGTTCTCGGCCGCCGTCAGCCGCGGCACGAGATGGAAGCTCTGGAAGACGAAGCCGATCCGCTCGCTGCGCACGCGCGCCTGCTCCTCGGCCGACAGCGTCGTGACATCGGTGCCGGCCAGCCGGTAGGTTCCTTCGTTCGGGCGGTCGAGCAGGCCGAGCAGGTTGAGCAAAGTCGACTTGCCGGAACCCGACGGCCCCATCACCGCGACGTACTCGCCGGCGTCGATGCGCAGATCCAGCCCGGCCAGCGCGTTGACCGTGGTGTCGCCGAGCTGGAAGTGGCGGGCGATGCCGGCAAGCTCGATCAGCGGCATGCCGCTCCTTCGACGCGCCCGATCCTTGTCATTTCTTCTCTTCCGCCGTCACCCGGGCGCCGGCCTTGACGCCGGTACGTTCGAGCGAGGTGACGATGCGGTCGCCGGCGGCGAGGCCCTCGACAACTTCGGTGTATTCCCAGTTGGCGAGGCCGGCCTTGATCCGGCGCTCCGCCAGCGTCCCGCTGGCGGCGTCGAAGAGCAGCACGCGACCGCCCTCCTGGATCGCGGCAGTAGGGATGCGCAGCACCTTGTCGCGGCCGTCGAGGATGATCTCGACGTCGGCGCTGTAACCGACGAGCAGCTTGCCGGCCTCGTCGGGCTTGTCGAAATCGACCTCGATATCGACCGTCCGCGCCTGCTTTTCAACCGCCGAGACGTAGGGGGCGACGCGCCGCACCTTGCCCGGCAGGATCTTGCCGGGCAGCGCGTCGAGCGTCACCCGCACCGGCTGGCCAATGCTGATCTTCGGGGCATCCACTTCGTCCATCGGTGCCTTGACGTAAAGGCAGGAATCGTCGATCAGGTCGATCGCCGGCGGCGTCGGCACGCCCGGCGGCGACGGCGTCGAGTACTCGCCGAGTTCGCCGACGATCTTGGCGACGGTGCCGTCGAACGGCGCGTAAAGCGCGACACGGCCCTGCTCGACGCGAGTGGCCTTGAACTTCGCTTCGGCCTGGGCGACATCGGCCTTCGCCGTGTTGCAGGACGCGCGACGGACCTCGGCATCGGTCCGCGCCGCCTCTTCGCGACTGCTCGAAACGAAGCCCTTGGCACGCAACTCGGCCTGCCTTTTTGCCTCCCGCTCGGCGTTGACCGCGGCAATGCAGGCCTCGTCAACCCGCCTGCCGGCCAGCACGATCTGCGTCTGCGCCAGCGCCGCCTGCGCCTGCTGGTCGTCGTTCCACAGCTTGAGGAGCAATTGCCCCTTCTTCACCCGGTCGCCTTCCTTGACACCAAGGTATTCGATCCGTCCGCCGATGATCGTGGACAGCTTGGTGCGCTGGCAGGCCTCGACGGTGCCGGCACGGGTGTTGGCGAGGGTCGCCTCGACCCTGCCTTCGGCGACCTCCCTGAGCACCACCGGAATCGGCGTGGACCGCGTGAACCAGGCAACGGCAAGCCCGAGCACGGCAACGATAACGACGGCAACAGCGATACGGCGCATGAACTATCCTCAAGTCAGGTCGTCGGAATGACGGCCGGGGATGCCGGGAAATCAACTTTCCGCTGGCAATTTTCGCAAAACGTGCTAATCTGAAATTGCCCCGCGGACCGCAGCAATCCCGGCGGCGTCTGCAACAACAGCTGCGCAACAAGGGATTCTATGGCAGTTTTCCCGAAATTATTTCGCGAGATGACCGAGTAGCGCCACTTGCCGGCTAACCGCCGGATACTCCGGCCGGGAAGGCCGGGGTTGCAGTCCAAGAAGCCCATGCACATCAAGGCATGGGCTTCGCTTTTCCGGGACGCGCGTTGCGGCAGGCTGTCGCCGGAACCAATTTCCGCCCGCCCGTTCAAAGTTGAACACTCATAGCCAGGAGACCCGCATGAAGAGACTGATCGCCACCCTGCTCGCCGCCGTCTTCACGGTCGGCAGCGTATCCGCCATCGCCTGCGGCGACAAGGCCAAGGACGAGAAGCAGATGAGCACGCCGAGCAAGCCGAAGACCTGAGCGCCGGCTGCGCCACAAACACGGGCGGCTGCGGCCGCCTTTTTCATGGGCGGGCCAGGAAGAGTTCAGGATCGACCGCCGTGTTGTTGAGGAAGACGGCCCAGTGCAGATGCGGGCCGGTGACGCGCCCGGTGGCGCCGGCAGCACCGACGACCTCGCCCTTCGCGACCGCCTGGCCGGGCCGCACGTCGATGCGCGAGAGGTGCATGCTGGCGGTGATCAGGCCCTGGCCGTGGTCGATGAAGACGGTGTTGCCGTTGAAGAAGTAGTCGCCGGTGTCGGCGACGATGCCGGCGGCCGGCGCCCTGACCGGCGCACCGGTGCCGACGGCGACGTCGAGCCCGGCGTGCGGGTTGCGCGGCTGGCCGTTGAAGACGCGGCGCAGGCCGAAGCGCGACGACAGCGGCCCGGCAGCCGGCAAGGCGAGGCCGGTATCGGGGGCGCCAGCGCTGAAGCGGCGCTTGACGGCGTCGGTCACTTCGCGTTCGCGGGCGATGCGGGCGAGGTCATCCGGGTCGGGTTCGACCTTGCGCTTGTCCTTGACCGTCAGCCGTTGCTCCGGGTAGTTCTTCGGGCGCACGGCGACGCTGCGGCCGCCTGCGGTTGACCCGCTGAAAACCATGATTTCCAGTTCACCCGGCAGCGTGTCGAGGGGAATGCCGAGCAGCGCGAACCAGCGCCCGCGCTCGCGCACCACGGCGAGTTGCTGCTCGCCCCAGCGGGCGCCGGGGGCCGCCTCGCCGGCCGGGCCGAGGTCGATGACGGCAACCCCGCCGGGAACGGGTGAATGGGTCGGCAGCGCGGCGACGCCGGTGCCCGCCAGCCCGCAGGCCAGCGCGACCGCGCCGCGGCGGACGGCCCGTCTCAGAGCTGCGCCGCCTTGAAGGTGTTGCACTGATTGACGTCGCCGGTATCGAAGCCGCGCCGGAACCAGCGCACGCGCTGCTCGGACGACCCGTGCGTGAAGCTCTCCGGCACGATGCGGCCCTGCGCCTGCTGCTGCAGGCGGTCGTCGCCGATCGCCGAGGCGGCATTCAGCGCAGCCTCGAGGTCACCCGGCTCGAGGACGTTCTTCATCGTGTCGGTGCGCTTGCCCCAGACGCCGGCAAAGCAGTCGGCCTGCAACTCCAGCCGCACCGAAAGCGCGTTGGCTTCGACCTTGCCGGCCCGCTGGCGCGGCGGCCTGCACCTGGTCGGAGATGCCGAGCAGGTTCTGCACGTGATGACCGACCTCGTGGGCGATGACGTAGGCCTGGGCGAACTCGCCCGGCGCCTTGAAGCGCTCCTTGAGGTCGCGGTAGAACGACAGGTCGATATACACCTTGTGGTCGCCCGGGCAGTAGAACGGCCCCATCGCCGCCTGGCCGGTGCCGCAGGCGGTCGGCGTCACGCCGGTGAACAGCACCAGCTTGGGCTCCTCGTACTGGCGGCCGCTGGCGCGGAAGACTTCGATCCAGGTGTCCTCGGTCGACGCCAGCACCTTCGAGACGAAGCGCGCCATCTGGTCGTCGGCCGGCGGCTTCTGCGCCGGCGGCGCTTCCTGGCGGGCGAGCGGCGTCTGCTCGACGATGCCGAGCAGCGTCGCCGGGTTGATGCCGATGAAATAGCTGACGACCAGCACCAGCACGATGCCGCCGAGCCCGAGGCCGCCGCGGCCGATGCCGCCACCGCCGCCGCGGCGGTCTTCGAGGTTGTCGCTTTCGCGTTGGTCGTCGAGGCGCATGGCTGCTCCCTAGCGGTAGAGGTTGATGGCGTCGCGCGTCGCCCGCGCGGCGCTCGCGGGCGGCGACGGCGAAATGCTCGTCGCTGCCGGCGTAGAGGATGGCACGCGACGAATTGATCATCAAGCCGGTGCCGCCGGCGGTGCGGCCGGCCGTCACGGTCGCTTCGATGTCGCCGCCCTGGGCGCCGATGCCCGGCACCAGCAGCGGCACGTCGCCGACGATCGCGCGCACGCGGGCGATCTCGGCCGGGAAGGTGGCGCCGACGACGAGGCCGATCTGGCCGCCGCTGTTCCATTCGCCGGCAGCGAGGCGGGCGACGCGCTCGTAGAGCCGCTCCTGGGTGCCGGGGCCGCCGACGTCGAGGAACTGCAGGTCGGAGCCGCCGGGGTTGGAGGTGCGGCAGAGCAGGATGACGCCCTTGTCGGTATAGGCCAGGTAAGGCTCGACCGAATCGCGGCCCATGTAGGGGTTGACCGTGACGGCGTCGGCCTTGTAGCGCGCGAAGGCCTCTAGCGCATACTGCTCGGCCGTCGAGCCGATGTCGCCGCGCTTGGCGTCGAGGATGACCGGGATGCCCGGGTGCTTCTCGTGGATGTGGGCGATCAGCGCTTCGAGCTGGTCCTCGGCACGACGGGCGGCGAAGTAGGCGATCTGCGGCTTGAAAGCGCAGACAAGGTCGGCCGTGGCGTCGACGATGGCCGCGCAGAACTCGAAAATGGCGTCGTCGCGGCCCTTCAGGTGGGCGGGGAATTTCGCCGGATCGGGGTCGAGGCCGACGCAGAGCAGTGAATTGTTCTGCCGCCAGGCGGCGGCGAGTTGTTCGGTGAAGGTCATGCAGCGTCCTTCTTCGCTTCGGGCGGCAGGAAACGGGCGAATTTTTCGGGCAGCAGGCAGGTTTGCAGGCTGCGCTGGGTGAACAGGAAGCGACCGTCGCAGACAAAGCCGAGTTCCTGCCAGTTGACCTCGTGGTTGAGCAGCATCGTGCATTCGATCAGGTCGCGCCGGGCGATGCGCTCGTTCCTCGGGAACAGCGCCAGCACGGCGCCATCGAACGCGTTGCAGTCGTGCAGATAGAACGGTGCCGACTTGCGCGTGCGGCCATTGACGTAAATGCGCGGCTTCAGGTTGATCGGGAAGGCGCGCCCCCATTGCCACCAGTTGCTCTCGTCGAAATGACGGACGCGGCGGGCGAGCAACGCTTCCTTGTGCTTTTCCAGATGCGGGTGCTTGATGCCGTAGAGCATGCGCCGCGTCTCGCCGGTCTCGACCGTCTTCGAGCAGACGAACTCCATGTTGCCCTTGGGGTGCGTGAAAATCTGGTCGGCGCCCGACACGGCACCGACCTTGACCATGAAGACATCGGCAAAACGCACACTGTAATCGTCGCGCAGGAACATCAATTGACCATCGACTTCGACGAAGCGCCGGCCGTCAGCCATGCGGCGATCCATGCGCCCCTTCTCGAAACGGAAGATGGCGCAGTTCGGCGTGTGCTCGCCGAATACCCGCGCATCACCGGTTTCGTAGAAATGCGTGATGCTGCCCTGCGCGTAGAGCCAGCCGTTAAGCTTCCTGGCGGCGGTCAGCTTGATGAATTCGCGCGGGACGACGAAAACCAGTTCGCCGCCCGGCTTGAGGTGGCGGATACATTTCTCGACGAAGAACAGGAACAGGTTGCTGCGCTTGTCGAAGAAGCCGGATTTCAGCCTTTTTCGGGTGTTGACCGCAATATCCTGAAAACGGACGTAAGGCGGGTTGCCGATGATGGTGTCGAATTGCTCACTGAGCGGGTAATCGAAGAAATCGCGGACTTCGGCACCTTCCGGCGCGACGCGCGGGTCGAGTTCGATGCCGACGCAATCCGCCCGGCGTTCGCGCAGGGTCGCAAAAAAGGCGCCGTCGCCGGCCGATGGCTCCAGCACGCGGCCCCTGTTTTGGCACAGGCCGAGCATGAAATCCACCACATCGGGCGGCGTAAACACCTGGCCGAGCTGGTTGACGTTGCGGGTCATGGCGGGGCGTAGCACATCAAGCGGGATGGATGATTCGCCAGGCGCCGAATGCTTGCCCAGCCTTGCGGCGTGGCGAGCAGAGGGCCTTTGAGTAACCGGCTCACGAGCGCGTGCGTGTGGTCCATGGCCTGGTCAGCCCGCCTTGCCCCACGAATCCCGCAGCGTCACCGCCCGGTTGAAGACCGGCGCGCCGGCTCGCGAATCGACGCGGTCGGCGACGAAGTAGCCATGCCGCTCGAACTGGAAGCGGTCCTCGGCGCGCGCTTCCTTCAGCGCCGGTTCGAGCTGGGCGGTGATCACCAGGCGCGAATCCGGATTGATGTCAGTCGAGGAAATCGCGCTCGCCGGCACCCGGCGCGGGCGCCCGGAACAGACGGTCGTAGAGGCGGATCTCGGCGGCACAGGCATGCGCGACGGAAACCCAGTGCAGGTTGCCCTTGACCTTGACGCTGTCGGCGCCCGGCGTGCCGGATCTGGTTTCGGGCAGATAGTCGCAGTGGACCGCGACCACCTTGCCGTTGGCATCCTTGTCGCAGCCGGTGCATTTCACCACGTAGCCATAGCGCAGCCGCGCCATGTTGCCCGGGTAGAGGCGGTGGTAGCCCTTGCCCGGTTCTTCCATGAAGTCCTCGGCCTCGATCCACAGTTCCTTGCCGAAAGGCACGGCGCGCTTGCCGAGTTCGGGCTTGAGCGGATGGTTCGGCGCCAGGCACTCCTCGACCTGGCCGTCCGGGTAGTTGTCGATGACCAGCCGGAGCGGGTCGAGCACGGCGATGCGGCGCTCGGCGGACTCGTTCAGGACTTCGCGCTGGGCGTCCTCGAACAGCGCGTAGTCGATCAGCGAGTCGTTCTTTGAGACGCCGATGCGCTCGGCGAACAGGCGGAAGCCCTCGGCGGCGTAACCACGGCGGCGGGCGCCGACCAGCGTCGGCATGCGCGGGTCGTCCCAGCCGTCGACATGCCGCTCTTCAACAAGCTGGATCAGCTTGCGCTTGGACAGCACGATGTAGGTCAGGTTGAGGCGCGAGAATTCGATCTGCTGCGGCAGCGGGCGCTGTAGCAAGCCGCCCTCGGCCAACCGCTCGAGCAGCCAGTCGTAGAACGGCCGCTGGTCCTCGAATTCGAGCGTGCAGATCGAGTGCGTGATGTTCTCGAGCGCATCCTCGATCGGGTGCGCGTAGGTGTACATCGGGTAGACGCACCATTTGTCGCCGGTGTTGTGGTGGGTGGCGTGGCGGATGCGGTAGATCGCCGGGTCGCGCAGGTTGATGTTGGGCGCGGCCATGTCGATCCTGGCGCGCAGGATGTGGGTGCCGTCGGCGAACTCGCCCGCCTGCATGCGCTTGAAGAGGTCCATGTTCTCGGCGGCGGAACGGTCGCGGTAGGGCGAGTTCCTGCCCGGTTCAGTCAGCGTGCCGCGGCTGGCGCGCATCTCGTCGGCGTTCTGGCTGTTGACGTAGGCGTGGCCGGCGGCGATCAGGTATTCGGCGAACTGCACCATCCAGTCGAAGTAGTTGGAGGCGTAGTAGAGGTTGTTCTCGCCGACACTCTCCCACGAACAGCCGAGCCAATGTCACCGCATCGATGATCGAATCGACGTACTCCTGCTCTTCCTTTTCCGGGTTGGTGTCGTCGAAGCGCAGGTGGCAGCGGCCGCCGTACTGTTCGGCCAGTCCGAAGTTGAGCAGGATCGACTTGGCGTGGCCGAAGTGCAGGTAGCCGTTCGGTTCGGGCGGAAAGCGCGTGCGGATCCTCGCCGGGTCGAGCGGCGCCGCGGCGTGGTCGGCGGCGATGCCCGGATGGCCGGCCCAGCGGCGCGGCGCGTGCTTGCCGGCGGCGAGGTCGGCCTCGACGATGTTCGTGATGAAATTGGCGGCGGCGACCGGCTCCGGTTTGTTGGGACTGCTCACTGGAAAACCTCGGATTTCGACCGCGCTATTTTAACCGGCAGCGGTGCTCCAGCCGCTACAATTCCGCCCATGTCCGCCCTCCACCACCTGACCGCCCTCAACTTTCTCGCCGTCGGCGCCGGCGCGGCGCTCGGCGCCTGGGCGCGCTGGCTGCTGGGGCTGGCGCTCAACCCGCTGTTCATCGCGGTGCCGCTCGGCACGCTCGCCGCCAACGTCATCGGCGGCTATCTCGTCGGCCTCGCCGTCGGCCTGTTCCACATCAACACGCACTTTCCGCTGGCCTGGAAGCTGTTCGCGATCACCGGCTTTCTCGGCGGGCTGACGACCTTTTCCACCTTCTCGGCCGAGGTCGTCGAGCGCCTGCTCGCCGGCCAGGCGGCCTGGGCGATCGGTCTGGCGTCGGTGCATCTGGCGGGTTCGTTGACCGCGACCTGGCTCGGCCTGCTCACCGTCGGGGCGACACGCATCTGGTCCTAGTCGAGCCGGGCGGCACCGACGGCATCAGCCTGAAGCGGGGTCTGGTGCGGCCGCGGAACGATCGAAGTAAGATCCTTGGGGGCTTGCAACCGTGGGTGGCAAGCACAAGCCCCTGCCAGGTCAGAAACGGCCCACGAAGGTCAGACCAAACAGCGGTGCCGGATCGGAATCCTCTTCGCGCACGAGGTCACCGGAGGAGTTTTCGACCCGCAGCTTCCCGCCAGCGACGACACCACCATAGAAATGCAGGGTCATGTCGTTGCCCAGGCTGCGTGTCACGCGCACAAAGACGGGGACGCCACTCTCTTCACCGACCCCGTTGCGCACGGGGCCACTGTCGCTCAGACGGAAACGCAGACTCCGGTAAGCCACGCCGATACCCGCCGTCCAGTTGCCGTCGAAGCGATAGTCAAGCTCAAGACCGGCCGGGCCGGTCGGGCCGCTGGGCAGCGGATTGATCAGACGCCAGCGCTCGTCGATGCGCCAGTTGACAATCAGGAAGGGAAATACGCTCGTTTTCTCGATGCGCGAATACACGCCCGCGCCCAGACCGACACGATTGCCTCCCTCAAATTGCTTGACCCCTGACAGCGTCGCGCCCCAAGTCAGGGAATCCCCAGTGTTCGCGTCGTTCTCCTTGACCCAGTCCACGGAAGGGGCGAACCCCAAGCTCCAGCCATCCCCCACCCCGAAGGAAAGCGGCGCCGCCACGCCGTAACGCTGCACGATGTTCCATGGAGCAACCGATCCGAAGGCGCTCGCGCTCGAGAATGAATAGTCCAGATAATCGTAGTTGAGCGTGACGCCGGCGCGGTTCCCGCCGCCGAAATCGTAAGCCGTGCCACCGCGCAGGATGGCGCCGCTCATCCTGTAATCCCCACCTTGATCGAGGTCGGCACTGCCTTGATAGACCGCCGTCGCCGACGCGAAGGATCGCCACGGTCCCGGTTCGGCGCCTTGCGCGGAACCGGCAACCGCCAACAGGGCGCAGAGCACCGACCATACTGACATACGCTGAGAACACCTACTCATGGAAAACCCCCTCTGTCTGTAGCAAACGAGCACAATCCTAGCACCAACCTCGCGTTGCCGAAAGGCCACAGCGCCTGGCCTGCTACCCCGCATTCAACAGCCGCGCCCACCCTGCTGGCCCCGGCCCGCCGCACTATCTTGTTTGACGACGCGTGCCCGCCGCGGAGCGACGCCATGGGGCATTGCCGAACTGGTCAACCAGAAAGTCCACCATCGCCCGCACCTTGGGCGCGAGGTGCCGGCCGCTCGGGTAGGTCGCGTAGAGCGGCACCGGCTCGACGTGGTTCCAGTCGGTCAGGATCGGTACCAGTTCGCCGCGGTGGATGGCGTCGCCGACGATGACGTCGGTCAGGCGCGTGATGCCGACACCGGCAACCGCCAGTTGCAGCACGGTCTCGGCATTGTTGGCGACGACGTTGCCGTCGATATGGACGACGCGGATGCCGTCGTCGCAGGTGAACGGCCAGCGGCGCAGCACCGGCAGGCTGGTGATCCACAGGCAGTTGTGCTGCTGCAGATCGTCCGGCGTGCGCGGCGTGCCGTGTTTCACCAGGTACGACGGGGCGGCGCAGATCACGCGCTCGAGGTTGCAGATGCGGCGGGCGACCAGCGACGATTCGTCGAGCGGCCCGGTGCGGATCGCCAGGTCGATGCCCTCCTCGACCGCTGCGGGCGGCTGGTCGCTGATCGTGATGTCCACTTCGACGCCCGGGTGACGCTCGAGAAAATCGGGGATCGCGGTCGCCAACTGGTGCATGCCGAACGCCGAGCCGCAATGCAGGCGCAGCAGCCCCTGCGGGCGCAGGCCGGCCTGCACGACCTCCGCCTCGGCCTCGTCCATTTCGGCAAGGATCCGCCGCGCCCGCTCGTAGAACGCTTCGCCCTCGGGAGTCAGTTGCAGGCTGCGCGTCGTCCGCTGCAGCAGGCGAACGCCGAGGCGGTCCTCGAGGCGACTCACCAGCTTGGACAGCGCCGACGGCGTCAGGTCGAGTTCGCGCGCGGCCGCGGAGAAGCCGCCGCAATCCACGGAGCGGACGAGAGCGTTCATTTCGGCGGCACGATCCATTCGCCAATTATGGACGAAAATTCACAAATGTTTTTCCAGTTGCCTGATTGTTCATTTCATATCGCGGAACTAAAGTTCGCTTCGTGCCATGTTGCACAGCAATACACGGAGTCAATCATGCAACCCATCGACATCGCCGCCATAGAACAACACGCCCGCGCCTTGCGCGCCGCCGAAATCCAGCGGGTCCAGGGCCTGTTCGCGCAGCAGGCCGGTGTGCTCGCCCATCTCGCCGCCGGCACTGCCATCGCCGCGCTGACAGCGCTCGGCGAAGTGATTCGTCCCTACTTCTCGTGGAATCCGCAGGATCCGGCGCCTGCCACGGCATGGAATCTAGCCACCGGCGCGGACCGCCTGAACGGCGCCGTGCGCGCCCTGTTCGCGTGGAACCCGCAGGATCGCCGCAACTGAGCGACAGCATCCGCCCGGCCATATGACGGCCTCCGGGAAGTGATAGACTTTGCCCCGCAAGGCAATTTCTTCACTTTCAGGAGACGCACATGACCACTCCGCAGGACGACGCCGGCGTTATCGCCGTACTCATCGAACGCTTTGAAGAGCAGCGCCTGCCCCGCCTGCTGGACATCAAGGCCATGGTCGACCGCGGCGAAAAGCTCGCTGACCACGATCTCGCCTTCCTCGAAGAAGTCCTCACCGATGCCGTCGAAAACGGCCCACGGTTCGCCAAGCATCCAGAATACAAGAACCTCGCCGGCAAGGTGACCAATCTCTACCACGAGATCACCGAGAAGGCGCTGGCCAACGAAAAGGCCGGCTGAAGCAGCGCCAGCCCACCCCCGGGCATGCCTCGGGGGCTACAGCACGTAGAGAAGAATGGCGACGAAATGCGCCAGGCTGCCGGCCATCACGAACAGGTGCCAGATGCCGTGCCAGTGGCGGAAGCGCTCGTCGAAAGCATAGAACACGATGCCCACGGTATAGAGCACGCCACCCGCTGCCAGCCAGATGAATCCTGCCATGCCGAGGCTGGCGATCAGCGGCTCGATGGCGACGAGGACGATCCAGCCCATCACCGCGTAGATCACCAGCGACAGCACCCGCGCTTCCGAGCGCGGCTTGATCTCCTGCAGCATCCCGACTGCCGCCAGCGTCCACACGATGGCGAACAGCGTCCAGCCCCACGGTCCACGCAGCGTCACCAGGCAAAACGGCGTGTAGCTGCCGGCGATCAGCAGGTAGATCGACAGGTGATCGAGCTTCTGCAGGATGGGCTTGGCCCGTCCGCGCACGCTGTGATAGAGGGTCGACGCGCTGTAGAGAACGACCAGCGCGACCCCGTACACCGCAACACTGAAGACTTTCCAGCCATCGCCGCTGTGCGCGGCGAGTACCAGCAGCCAGACCGCGCCGGTCAGCGCCAGCAGCGCGCCGACCAGGTGGGTCCAGGCGTTGAATCTTTCTCCGTGGTACATCGGGTCTTGTGGCTCTTTCCGCCGCCGCGCTCAGGTCATCAGCACGAGGACCAGCCCGATCAGGGCGGGAATCGCCTGGACGAACAGGATCTTCCGGCTGGCGGTCGCCGCGCCGTACAGGCCGGCCACCAGGATGCAGGCGAGGAAGAACAGCTTCACGCTGCTGCCGCCGGCACCCAGGCTCAGACCCCAGAACAGGCCGGCCGCCAGGAAGCCGTTGTACAAGCCCTGGTTCGCCGCCAGCACTTTCGAGGCGGCAGCCGCCTCGCGGGTCTGGCCGAACGCCCGCAGCCCGGTGGGCTTCTCCCAGAGGAACATTTCGAGCACGAGGATGTAGACGTGCAGGAGCGCGATCAGCGCGACGACGACATCGGCGATCACGGCCACCGGCTCAGCCCCGCTCCATCGGCCTGGTCTCGGCCCCGGCCGCCCAGACCCGGTAGCGCACTTCGACGCCCTCCGGCACATAGACCACCACCGGCAGGCGGCTGTTGTAGCGGATCAGGTAGGGTTCGCCGCCAAGCTGGATGAAACGGGCGACCTTCGGCGCATCGGGATCGACCGCCATCAGCGTGCCGGCCATCGGCCCGAGTTGTTCCACCATGTAGCGCGTGAATCCCCAGCCCTGGATCGTCTCCACCTCGATCTTGCCGGCGAAGAAATAGCGGTTGCCCGCTTCGAACTGGACCGTTTTGCCGACGACCAACTCGACCTTGAAAGCAGACTCGTCGGCCTGCGCCGGAAGCTGCACGACATGGCGGACCATGCCCGGCTCGGCCGGCGGGAATGCCTTCATGTTGTCAGCCGCCTGACCGGGCGGGATGGCGAACATCGTCAGCAGAAACACGGTGCGCAGAAAGTTTTTCATGTGTCGTCGTGCCAGCCGGGACTGCGACGGTCAACGTGGCGCCTGCCCCGCCGCTTCAGCCGCCGAAGACCAGCCCACCGGGTTTGATGTTCCACGCCGTCATTCATTTCGGGTTGGTTGATGGTTGATGCGAGCCAGCCAACGTTCGCCATGAACCGCGGCCGCCGGCTTGCCTGTGCCGTCGGCGCGATGGCGTGGTCGGAGAATTCGATTGCGTCGGCAATCGCTTTGATCCCGGCCCTGGCGAGCGTGCCGTCGGCTTCACCCCCCGCGCGCCCTATACGCCTATAGCACCGAACACCGTGCCGCCGGCCTCGACGACCTGTCCGCCACCGTGCTGCCAGCGATCGCGTGGCCCACGCCGCCCGGCTGCTGAACGCCCTGAGGATGCCGCCGGCCTCGATTACCAGTCCGCCGCCGGCCGCCAGAATCGCGGAAGATCACGCAGCCCGCTCATCGGCTTTCCCGGTTGCGTGTCGGCGGCAAGCGCAGCGGTTGGGGTACGAAAACTGGCCGCTGTCCAAGCCTTGTTGGTTGCGACGTCAACAGTGTGCGCGCCCGCGAAGCGGCTCGCGAAGCGCCGTCTTCAGCAAGGCCCGCCCTGATCAACGACGGCGACGGCAACCTGATAGCCCTCTCTTCCGACATGACTCCACGGCAGCCCGGGCAGCAGAAAGTGCCGTCTCCGGGGTCAGGGACTCTGGTCTCGAACACCCCTTCCTGCGCAAGTGACGCGCCGCCGGACCCGAGCGCCGCGGAACCATCACGATTGTTCTGCTGTTCATCGAATACTCCGGGTGAGGTTGAGTTACAACGTTCGGCGGAAGTTGCCGAAATGGGCGGTAGTGGCTAACGTTGAGAAAAGTCGCAACCGCGAGGCAGGTTGTTCGAAGAAGGCCCGCACTCGGTTACCAGATTGAGCATAATTCTGGACTCACACGAGAAGCATAGCGCGCAAGGGTGAGCTCAGGACGATGAATCCGAGGATGTTTACGATTACCGTTGCCCAGAACCTGGCGCGAAATGATGCCTTGTTGGATTTGTGGCGCAAGACCTGTTGCGCAACGATTGCACCGGGCCACCCGCCAACAAGACCCAAGCCCAGCAAAGTATCTTCGCTGACACGCCAGCGTTCGGCGGCCGCGGCTGACTTGTCCATGGCGTAAACGGCAAAGCACAGGACGCTTGCAACCAAATATACGCCAGCCACCCAACCCGGCACCTTCCAGACGAATGCCGTTACGGCGAAGACGACGAGGAATGCCGGAATAGCGAAATAGCTCGCTGTACCCCATTGCGCCGGATTGTCATTGCGCACTCGGGTCACCGGGCGAATCGATCCAATGGCTTCGACGCGCTTCGCGCGCTTCTTTCCGTCCGTGGTCATTTCGACCTCGAATGTCACACGCTGGCCAACTTCAGGGCGCCCAGAACGCGCCACATAGGCCTTGATATGAACGAAGATCTCTTGCCCTCCGTGAAGAGGCTCGATGAAGCCGAAGCCTCGATCATCGTTCCATGTTTTTATGGTGCCTTCGATCCGCATGATCTTCGCTTGAGTTCTAACGCAGAGGAGAGCGGGGGAATTGCCCAGCATCTTTCGGCCTGCCGCCGGCTATCCCGATGTTGCCACCTCGGTGTTGCTAGATATGCTATCAGCTTCAGCTCCCCTCCGACCGCAAACCGACACCGCCGCGGTCGACGGTGAAAAAGAGGCAAAATATGGCCAAGCGGCGCACGGACTATAATGCCGCCCCATGGTTCAGCATGCGCACGAAACACCCCCTTCCCGCCCGTCCGAGACGCGACACGACACATTGACCGCTGATGCGCGGCGACTGCGTTCGCTGTCGCGCGAACTTCGTCACGCGATTGGAGCAAAGCGCGAGAAGGTGCAGGCCGATCTGGCCGCCCTGCTCGCGGCATCGCGTTCTGCTGTGGCCGAGCGGCGCGGCAGGTTGCCAAAGCCGGAGTTCCAACCGAACCTGCCGGTGAACGAGCGGCGCGGCGACATCGCCGAGTTGATCGCGAAGAACCAGGTGGTCATCGTCTGCGGCGAGACCGGCTCGGGCAAGACGACGCAGTTGCCGAAGATCTGCCTCGATCTCGGCCTCGGTGCCCGTGGCTCGATCGGCCATACGCAGCCGCGCCGGCTGGCGGCGCGTTCGGTGGCGACGCGGCTGGCGCAGGAATTGAAGACGCAGGTAGGCGCCGGCGTCGGCGTGAAAATCCGCTTCCACGACAAGTCGACCGCGGACAGCTGGGTCAAGCTGATGACCGACGGCATCCTGCTCGCCGAGTCGCAGTCCGACCCGTACCTGAACGCCTACGAGGCGATCATCATCGACGAGGCGCACGAGCGCAGCCTGAACATCGATTTCCTGCTCGGCTACCTGAAGCAATTGCTGCCGCGGCGCCCGGATCTGAAGCTGATCATCACCTCGGCGACCATCGATGCCGAGCGCTTTTCGCAGCATTTCAGCGGCGCGCCGGTGATCGAGGTGTCCGGCCGGCTGTACCCGGTCGAGGTGCGCTACCGGCCGGTCGCCGATCTGGAAAAGAAGGACGACGAGCGCGACCTGTACGATGCCATCGTCGATGCCGCCGACGAGCTGGCGCGGCTGGGCAGCGGCGACATCCTCGTCTTCCTGCCCGGCGAGCGGGAAATCCGCGAGGCGGCGGAAGCCTTGAGGAAGCACGCGCTGGCGCGGCCGGGACTGTCGACGGCGCATGCGCCGGAAATCCTGCCGCTGTTCTCGCGCCTTTCGGCTTCTGAGCAGGACCGCATCTTCAAGCCTTCCCGCGGCCTGCGGCGCATCGTGCTGGCGACCAACGTCGCCGAGACGTCGCTGACGGTGCCGGGCATCCGCTACGTCATCGACACCGGGCTGGCGCGGGTCAAGCGCTATTCGTACCGCAACAAGGTCGAGCAGTTGCAGGTCGAGGGCATTTCGCAGGCGGCGGCGCGGCAGCGGGCCGGGCGTTGCGGCCGGGTGGCGGCCGGCGTCTGCGTACGCCTGTACGACGAAGCGGATTTCAACGCCCGCCCGCCGTTCACCGATCCGGAAATCCTGCGTTCCTCGCTCGCCGGCGTCATCCTGCGCATGAAGTCGCTGAAGCTGACCGACGTCGAGAGTTTCCCGTTCATCGAGCCGCCGCCCGCCAAGGCGATCAGCGACGGCTACGCGCTGCTGCAGGAACTCGGCGCGCTCGACAACGAGGATGGCAAAGGCAGCCGCCTGACCAAGGTCGGCGAGGCCCTGGCCAAACTGCCGCTCGACCCCCGCATCGGCCGCATGCTGGTCGCCGCGCGCGATCTCGGTTGCCTGAAAGAAGTGCTGGTCATCGCCGCCGCGCTGTCGGTGCAGGACCCGCGCGAACGGCCGCAGGAGCGCCAGCAGGCGGCCGACGAAAAGCACAAACTGTTCGCCGACGAGAAATCCGAGTTCCTGGCCTGGCTGAAGCTGTGGGCCTGGTTCCAGGATGCCGTCGAACACAAGAAATCCAACCGGCAACTGGTCGATGCGGTTCACGCGAATTTCCTGTCGTATTTGCGGTTGCGCGAATGGCGCGAGGTGCACAGCCAGTTGCACGCGATGGTCAGCGAACTGGGCTGGAAGGAAAACGAAGTCCCCGGCACCTACGACGCCATCCACATGGCGCTGCTCAGCGGATTGCTCGGCAATATCGGCTGCAAGGCGGACGAATCCGGCTACTACCTCGGCGCGCGCGGCATCCGCTACCTGATCCACCCGTCGTCGCCGCTGCAGAAGAAGGCCGGCAAGTGGATCATGGCCGCCGAGATCACCGAGACGACGCGCCTCTTCGGGCGCTGCGTCGCCCGCATCGAGGCCGACTGGATCGAGAAAGTGGGCGCTCACCTGATCAAGCGTCAGTACTTCGACCCGCACTGGGAGAAGCGCTCGATGCAGGTTTGCGCCTGGGAACGGACGACGCTGTACGGCGTGGTGATCGACCCCAAGCGGCGCATCCACTACGGCCCGCTGGCGCCGGCCGAGGCGCGCGAGATCTTCATCCGCCAGGGACTGGTCGGCGAGGAGATCGACGAGAGCTTCGCCCGGCGCTGGCCCTTCTTCCAGCACAACCAGAAGCAGATCCGCGACATCGAGAAGATCGAGCACAAGCAGCGCCGCCAGGACGTGCTGGTCGACGACGAGTTGATTTTCGCCTTCTACGACCACCTGATTCCCGAAGGCATCCACAACGGCGCCGCGTTCGACCACTGGCGCAGGCAGGCCGAGCAGGAGGATCCCCGCCTGCTGTTCCTGGCCAAGGACGACCTGATGCGCCACTCGGCGGCGGGCGTCACCACCGAGGCCTTCCCGCATCACCTGAAGGTCGGGGGCGTCGACTATCCGCTCGCCTACCATTTCGAGCCGGGCTCGCCGCGCGACGGCGTGACGCTGACCCTGCCGCTGGCGCAACTCAACCAGATTCCGGCGGCGCGCATGGAATGGCTGGTGCCGGGGCTGCTCAAGGAAAAGCTGGTCCAGTTGATCAAGACACTGCCGCAGCGGATCCGCGCCAAGCTGGTGCCGGTGCCGGAATTTGTCGAGGAATTCGTGTTCAACCGCAGCAGGCGACGAACGCAGGATGAACCAGGGGCTGATTCCGCCGCTGATCGACTACATCCTCGAAGCGCGCGGACTCAACGCGCGCGGCTGGGCGGTAACGCCGGACGCCTTCCGCCCCGATGCGCTGCCACCGCATTTCTCGATGAACTTCAAGCTGATCGACGAGCACGGCCGCCAACTCGACATGAGCCGCAGCCTGGTGGCTTTGCGGGGCGAATGGGGTCGGCAGGCCAAGGACGAGTTCGCTGAACTGCACGAGACGCCGGCCGGATACACCCGGCTCACCGACTGGACCTTCGGCGAACTGCCCGAGCTGATGGAAGTGCCGGTAGCGGGCCAGACGGTGATCGGCTACCCGGCGCTGACCGACGAGGGCGAGAGTGTCAGCCTGAAGGTGTTCGATTCCGCCGCGGAGGCGGCCGCCCTCCATCGCGCCGGCCTGCTGCGACTGTTCATGCTGCAATTCCGCGATCAGGTGAAATACTTCGACAAGAACATCCCCGGCCTCAGCCAGATGGCCATGCAGTACATGGCGCTGGGCAGCAACGACGACCTGAAGCGCCAGATCGTCGACCTTACCTTCGCGCGCGCCTGCCTGGACGAACCGCTGCCGGCCACGCCCGAGGCCTTCACCGCGCGCTGCGCCGAGGCCAAGGCGCGGCTCGGACTGGTCATGCAGGAAGTCTGCCGCCTGGTCGGCACCGTGCTGGGCGAGTGGCAGGCGGTGACGAAGAAACTGCCGGCATTCAAGGCGCACGCCGCGGCGATGGCCGACATCGAGGCGCAACTGAAGCGCCTGGTCGGCAAGCACTTCGTCGTCGCCACGCCGTTCGAGCGTCTGCAACACTACCCGCGCTACCTGAAGGCGGTCGCCGTCCGCCTCGACAAGCTAAAGTCGAACCCGGCGCGCGACGCGCAACTGATGGCCGAGTTCGGGCCGCTGTGGAGCCATTACGAGCGGCGCGCCTTGCAATTGGCCAAAATGGGCGCATCTGACCCGCAGATCGAGCAGTTCCGCTGGCTGCTGGAGGAACTGCGCGTCGGGCTGTATGCGCAGGAACTGCGCACGCCGGTGCCGGTATCGGTCAAGCGGCTGCAGAAACAATGGGAAGGAATACGGAATGGGTGAGACGCATGAATGACGTGATGCTGGCGCTGGCGCGCACCTTCGCCAGCCTTAAGAGCGGCCGGGTGTGGCTGTACGTGCTGACGCCGGCGCTGCTGGCGCTGTTGCTGACTGTCGGCCTCGTCGTCTGGGGTCTGACTGCCGCCGTTCAGGTGGTCATGGCCTATCCGCCGATGAGCACGCTGGCCGGTTGGGGGCTGGCCTGGCTGGCGGTGTTCCTCGCCCACATCGGCGTGTGGACGGGGATTTTCGCCATCGCCTATCTCACCGCATCGCTGCTCGCGGCGATCATCATCCTGCCGCTGCTGCTCAAGCACCTGTCGACCACCGAATACCGCGAGGTCGTGGCGATGGGGGCTGACAGCTTCACGGCGGCGACGGTCAACAGCGTCCTCGCCTCGCTGATATTCGTCGCCGGCTGGGTGCTCACCCTGCCGTTCTGGCTGATCCCCGGCATGTCGCTGATCCTGCCGCTGCTGCTGATGGCCTGGCTCAACCGGCGTACCTTCGCTTACGACGCGCTGTCGCTGCACGCGACCGACGACGAGTGGCGGACGCTGCGCAAGGAGCACAGGGGGCCGATGTTCATGCTCGGGCTGACCATGGCGCTGCTCGCGCACATTCCGGTGGTCGGCCTGCTGGTGCCGGCACTGGCGGCACTGGCGTTCGTCCATTACGGGCTCGAGGCCTTGCGCCGCTCGCGGGGCGGCGCCATCGTGACCATCGAAGGTGATGCTCCATGAGCCGCACGTTTGGCGCCGTCATCATCGGCGACGAGCTGCTTTCCGGAAAACGGCAGGACAAGCACTTCGCGAAGATCGCCGAACTGCTTGGCGCGCGCGGCCTGCGGTTGTCGTGGGTCGAATACCTGGGCGACGACCGCGCGCGGCTGACCGCGACCTTCCGGCGCACGATGGCCGCCGGCGACGTGGTCTTTTCCTGTGGCGGCATCGGCAACACGCCGGACGACCACACGCGGCAGGCGGTCGCGGCGGCGCTCGGCGTCGGGCTGGAGCCGCACCCGGAAGGCGTCGCCGAAGCCAGGCTGCGCTTCGCCGACGACATGACGCCGCAGCGCCTGCAACTGGTGACCTTCCCGGCCGGCGTCAGGATCATCCCCAACCCGTTCAACCACATTCCCGGCTTCATGGCCAACGACCATTACTTCGTCCCCGGCTTCCCGCAGATGGCGCATCCGATGATCGAATGGGCGCTCGATACCTTCTACAAGGACCTTTTCCAGCCGGTCGCCGGCAAAGTCGAGAAATCTCTGCTGCTGACCGGGCCGACCGCCTATGAAAGCGCGCTGCTCGACCTGATGGAACGCATCGTCGCCGCCTATCCGACGCTGCGCCTGTTCTCGCTGCCCTCGCTGGCCGGCAACGAGCGCCGCCATCTCGAACTCGGCGTCGAGGGCGACCCGGCGCTGGTTGACCAGGCAATGGAGGAAATCCGTGGCGAGGTCGACAAACGCGGCATCGCCTGGACCTGGCGCCCATGACTGGCCAGCTGCGGTTGACGTAAAGAAGCCCGCGAATTTCGCGGGCTTCTTGTGGCCGGTACGCCGGAATTACTTGGCGGCGGTCGTCCCCTTGCGGGCAGCAGCGGTGGTCGCGCTGACAGCCTTGTCGGTGGCCACGGAGGCGGCGTTCAGATTGGCTTCGGCGATATCGGAGAACTGCTTGGCCATCCCGGTCAGGTTGTCGAAAGCCTTGGTCGAGGCGTTCAGCATCGACTGCATGGTCGCGGCAAACACGTCACCACCGACCGGCGCCGACGTCTTGGCCTTCTCGACCGCGCTGGCGGCGGTCTTCGTGAAGCTCGTGTACTGGCTTTCCATGACGGAAGTGACTTCCTTCTGCATCTGGCCGACCAGTTCATAGACGCTGCGCGAGTAGTCCATCCACTTGTCGACGTTCGGCTTGGCGATCTCGCTGTTCAGCTTGGCGATTTCAGCCGGATCCTTGGCGCCCAGCAGTTGCTGCGCGTTGCTCACGGTGTTGTTGAACAGTTCGCGGGAGGCGGCCATGTTCAAGGCGGTCAGGCGCTCGACGCCGTTGAAGGCGGTGCGCAGCAGGGCCATCATCACTTCGGCATTGGCTTTCTGGGAAACGGCAAGTTGTTCAAGGTTCGGCTTGTTCATCATCTTCTCCAATTCTGTCTAAATGGTGTGTCCGGGCTGGCCCTGCCCGAGGCGGGCGGGGCCGCGCGGCGTGGATTATTTTTTCTTGGCGGCAGCTGCGCCAACGGCCTTGACGGTCGCGTTGGTGGCGGCAGCAACGTTGGCTTCGGCAATCTCGGCAACCTGCTTGGCGGCCTTGTTCATGTTGTCGAAGGCGGAGTTGGCGGCAGCGATGGCGCTCTTGACCGCGGCGACGGCAACGTCGGAGCCGGCCGGGGCGGACTTGGCGGCCTTGTCGAGCAGCGTGGCGACGGTCTTCTGGAATTCGGCGAACTGGCCTTCGACCATCTTCGACACCTCTTCCTGGGTCTGGGCCGAGATTTCATAGACGGAACGCGAATAGGCGACGGCCTTCTCGACATTCGGCTGGGCCAGCGACGCCTGGATCGACATGGCTTCCTGGACGTCCTTGGCACCCATCAGGGCCTTGGCGCCGGAGACGGAGTCTTCCATCACGGAACGGGCCGTGTTCAGGTTCAGCGCGGCGATGCGCTCGGCGGAAGCAAGCGCAGTGTTGGCAACGGCCAGCAGGGAATCGACGGTGGCCTTGTTGGCGGCGGCAAATTGCTCGGGGGTAGTAAACATGGTGATATCTCCTTTGTGGAAGTTAATGGAAAACGGATGAAGCTTGGCAGCGCGCTGTACCGATGCTGCACTGCACCATGAAGTGCATTATAAGCACCGTTTTACCGATGTTAACAATTTTTGTTGCACTGCAACAAAACGCGTCCCACAAGAAAATCCCGGGTTCCGGCCCGGGCGGCAGAAGGCCGTCGCCTCAGTTTCGGCCGGGCGTGGCGCCCAGCGCGCCAGCCCCCCTGAGATCGAGCGCCGGGCCAGGCTGGGATTCTCCCTGCGCACCCTTGTTCTTCGGCTGGATGATCGCACGCACCCGGGGCGGTGGTGCCTTCGGGTCACTCGCCTTGCCGGCCGTCACCAGGTACTTCTCGCTGATCCCGTCGTACCAGATGTAGTCGCCCCTGACCTGATCGTCGCCGTTCTTGACCCAGGCGCGGCGGAAAAACTCGGCGACCTCGTTGGCGGTGTTGTACTCGATGCGCTCGGCTTCGCCGTCGAACCAGGCTTCCCTGCCTTCCAGCTTCTGCCGGATGCGGGCGAGGCCGCCCTTGCCGCCGGTGGCGACCCCCTTCTGGAAGCCGTACTGGTCTTCGGTGACCACCACCTTGTCGGCGCGCAGGATCATCGTGCCCTTGACGACGACGACATCGCCCTCGAGGATCTGGATCTTCTTGGCGTCGTCGATGGACATCTTGCCGGCTTCGAGCTGCATCGGCTTGTCGCGGTCGGCGCGTTCGGCGAGCACAGGCTGGGCGAGGGAAACGAGGACGAGGAGAGTGGCAGTGCGGTAGCTCATTTTGGCGCTCGACGAGGGTGGATCAGGCCGGTGACCCGTGATTGCAGCACGAGGGTGGAAGTATCGTTGTCCAGATGCATGCCGACACCCTTCATCCAGGAAGCGCCTTCGGTGACTTCGACCGGACTGTCGGTGTGGGCGACGCCGGTGTCTGGCTGGACCGTCAGATCGGGCATGCGCGCGACCATCGCCGGGCGCTCGCTGGTCGCGTCGCGCACAGCCGTGACGTCGTCCCAGAGATAGACGGTCTCGCCGTCGTTCGCGACCCGGGCATTCCTGCTGGTCAGCGTCGTTGGCGGCGCATCCGGGCGATAGCTGGTCAGCGTCGGATTCTTGAGTTCCGACGACGAGTCGTCGGGGAAATGCTCCAGGTAGGGCGCGACGAGCCGGTACTTGACGCGCCCATTCTCGTCGAACTGGAGTACCGAGAAGTTCTCGGCGATGGCATCTGGGTCGTGGCGCGACTTGCCGTCCGGCTCCGGCAGGCCGGCCGAGATCGTCCGGTCCAGCCAGAAGCTGAGCGCCGCCAGCAGGGACAACAGCGCGATGGCGAAGACCTGGCCGGACGTGGATTTCATTGCGGATCGAGATAAGCGGCAATCAGGCCGTCCAGCCTGCCCTGGGCGGCAAGGATGAATTCCGCCGCCTCGCGCACGGCACCGTGGCCGCCGCTGGCGTCGGTGACGGCATGGGCGCGCTCGCGCACCAGCGGCCGCGCATTGGCCGGCGCGATGGCCAGCCCGCACTGGGCCATCGCAGCGAGGTCGATCAAGTCGTCGCCCATGAAGGCGCATTCGTTCCAGTGCAAGCCGAGCTTGACGAGCAGGCGACTGACCGTCGCGCGCTTGTCGGCGACCCCCTGGAAAACATGCGCAATGCCGAGGTCGGCGGCTCGCCGCGCGACGACAACCGAGTTACGCCCCGTGACGATAGCCAGTTCGAGCCCGGCGCGCTGCAGCAGCTTGAGGCCGAGGCCGTCCTGGACGGAGAAGGCTTTCAACTCGCGGCCGTCGTCGGTGTAGTACAGACTGCCATCGGTCATCACGCCATCGATGTCGAAAGCGATCAGCTTGATGTGGGCGGCGCGGATACGGGCGTCCATTAGATCACCTTGGCTGTGAACAGGTCGTGCATGTTGAGCGCACCGGCCAGCCGACCGTCGCCATCGACGACCAGCAGGGCGTTGATGCGGAAGCGCTCCATCATCTCGACGGCCTCGACCGCCAGGCGATCGGGACCGATCAGGCGCGGGCCGGCGTGCATGACGCTGTCGATCCGCGCGCTCTGCGGGTCGATGCGCTTCTCGAAAGCACGGCGCAGGTCGCCGTCGGTGAAGATGCCGAGCGGCCGCCCCGCTGCGTCGGTCACCACGACCAAGCCGAGACCGCCACGCGACATCGCGAGGATGGCTTCGGCCACCAGCGTCTGCGGCGCGACGACCGGCACCTGGTCGCCGGCGCGCATGACGTCGCGCACGTGCGTGAGCAGGCGGCGCCCGAGCGAGCCGCCCGGGTGGGAGCGGGCGAAATCATCGGGGCCGAAACCGCGCGCGTCGAGCAGGGCGACCGCCAGCGCGTCGCCAAGAGCGAGCGCGGCGGTCGTGCTCGCCGTCGGCGCCAGGTTGTGCGGGCAGGCTTCCTGTTCGACGCCGGCATCGAGATGGACGTCGGCTTCGCGCGCCAGCGTCGAGGTTGCCACGCCGGTCAGCGCGATCAGGCGCGCGCCCTGGCGCTTGATCAGCGGCACGATGCGCAGCAATTCCTCGGATTCGCCGGAGTTCGACAGCGCCAGCAGTACGTCGTCGCGCGTGATCATGCCGAGGTCGCCGTGGCTGGCCTCGGCCGGATGGACGAAGTAGGCCGGCGTGCCGGTGCTCGCCATGGTCGAGGCGATCTTGCGCGCGACATGGCCCGACTTGCCCATGCCGCTGACGATGACCCGCCCGTGACTGCCGAGGATGAGTTCGACCGCCGCCGCGAAGTCGCCATTCAGCCGGCCAATCAGGGCGTTGACCGCAGCCGCCTCGATCCCGAGCGTCTGCCGCCCGAGTTCGAGGGCGCGCTGCGGCGAGAACTGGCGGGGGACTCGGCTTTCGTTCATGGGTGGGCTGCGGTTATGATGGCCGGAGTATACCTGACTTGGTAAAACGCACTTGAGCTCGCTCTCTCTCGTCCTGCTGCTGCTGGGCGCCTCGGTTCTCGCCGTGGTGGTCTTCCGCCGTTTCAACCTGCCGCCGGTACTCGGCTACCTGCTGGTCGGCAGCGTCATCGGCCCGCATGCGCTGAACCTGACGAACGACATCACGCGCATGGAGTATCTCGCCGAGTTCGGTGTCGTCTTCCTGATGTTCTCGATCGGCCTCGAATTCTCGCTGCCGAAGCTGTACGCGATGAAGCGCATCGTCTTCGGGCTGGGCCTGCTGCAGGTCACCGTGACGATGCTGGCGATGACCGGGCTGGTCATGCTCTTCGGGGTCGGCTGGCAACTGGGCATCGCCCTCGGCGGCGTCTTCGCGATGTCGTCCACCGCCGTGCTGACCAAGCTGCTCTCCGAGCGCATGCAGCTCGATTCGGCCCACGGCCGTGAGGTCATGGGCGTGCTGCTCTTCCAGGATCTCGCCGTGGTGCCGCTGCTGATCGTCATCCCGTCGCTGACCGCAGCCGCCGGAGAAGCTGGCGATGCTGCTCGGCGTCGCGCTGCTGAAGGCGGTCGTCGTCCTCGCGGTGATCCTTGTCTTCGGCCAGCGCCTGATGCGCCGGTGGTTCCACATCGTCGCGCGCGCCAAGTCTTCCGAGGTGTTCATCCTCAACGTGCTGCTGATCACGCTCGGCCTCGCCTACCTGACCGAGCATGCCGGCCTGTCGCTGGCGCTTGGCGCCTTCGTCGCCGGCATGCTGATCTCGGAAACCGAGTACCGCCTGCAGGTGGAGGAGGACATCAAGCCCTTCCGCGACGTGCTGATGGGCCTCTTCTTCGTGACCATCGGCGTCAAGCTCGATATCAATATCGTCATCGCCCACTGGTGGCAGGTGCTGCTGCTGCTCGCCGCCCTGCTCGCCCTCAAGGGCGCCATCGTCGGGCTGCTTTCCTGGCGGCTCGGCGCGATGCACCGGGCAATGCCATCCGCGCCGCCCTCTGGCTATGCGCCGGCGGCGAATTCGGCTTCGTGCTGCTCGGCGAAATCGCGCAGATGCCCAAGGTGGTCGAGCAGGTGGTCCTGACCACGCTCGTGGTGTCGATGCTCGCCGCCCCCTTCATCGTCCAGTACAGCGAGAAGTTGGTCATGCGCTTCGTCGCCAGCGAATGGCTGCTGCGTTCGATGCAGTTGACGCAGATCGCCGCGCGTTCGATGGACGCTGACAAGCACGCGATCATCTGCGGGTTCGGGCGCAACGGGCAGTACCTGGCGCGTTTCCTCGGCCAGGAGGATGTCAACTACATCGCCATCGACCTCGACCCCGATCGCGTCCGCGAAGCGGCGGGCGGCGGCGAGAACGTCGTCTTCGGCGACGCCGGCCGCAAGGAGGCGCTGGTGGCGGCCGGCCTGATGCGGGCGAGCGTGCTCATCGTCGCGGTCAACGACAGCCACCTGGCGGAAAAGATCCTCCACCACGCCCAGGCGCTGCGGCCGGACCTGCCGGTCATCGTCCGCACCGCCGACGAGCGCGACCTGGAGCGCCTGACGCGCGCCGGCGCGACCGAGGTGGTGCCGGAAACGCTCGAGGCCAGCCTGATGCTCGCCTCGCACGCGCTGGTGCTGCTCGGCATTCCGATCAACCGCGTGCTCAGGCGCATCCGCCAGACGCGCGTGCAGCGCTACAGCCTGCTGCGCGGCTTCTACCGCGGCATGAGCGACAACGACCGCGACGAGCCGGACGAACACCAGCCGCGCCTGCACTCGGTCCTGCTGACACCCGGCGCCGCCGCCATCGGCTGCACGCTCGCCGAACTCGACCTGATCCGCTTCGGCTGCGAGGTCAGCGCCATCCGCCGGCGCGGCATCCGCGCCGTCGAGCCGGCGCCGGAAACCCGACTGCGCGAAGGCGACGTGGTGGTCATGCTGGGCGACAGCGAGGCCATCTCCGCCGCCGAGGAACGGCTGTTCCAGAAATAGGAAAGCCCGCCGAAGCGGGCTTTGGGTAACCCAACAACTGCCGTCAGAAGGCCATGCAAACGGAGTATGTCGTGCCATCGACGATACTGGCCGTGGCTATCGCCGCCTGGGCCGTACCGCCATACCCCTGGGCCATGACCTGAACCGAACCGGTGGCCGTATTGCCGTCGTCCATGCTGATGTCGAGTTGCTTGGCGAATTTTCCCTGAATGCCTTCCGAGCAGACAAAATACGAGCCGTTCATGTTAGTGATTGGGGTGGTCGACTGGATGCCGATTCTCCCACCATCGGCGTTGGTCGGCAGGCCAGCGCTGGCGATCGTCGAGAAATCCGTTGAGCCCGCCGCCAGGCCAGCCAATCGGACGTGCTGCCAGAAGCGGACTGATTCATCGCCAAGCGTGACGGAATTGTAGTTACCGGCAATCGCGCCATTTCCGTTTCCATCGACCGTGCTTGCACCGGCGAAGCGAGCGACCGCGCCATTGTCATCGCCAGGCAGGCGCTTGTACTTGTCCTGATAACCGTAGATGAACAGCGGGGTATTACGGAAATCGGTGGCAAAATTCTTGACCTTGGCGCTGTTGATCAATTCCTGCCCCTTCAGCACGCCGCCGAGCAGCAGGCCGATGATGACCAGGACGATCGCGATTTCGACGAGGGTGAAACCGGCTTGATTGTTTTTCATTTGATACTCCATCAGGGATTTGCAACAAGTATCTAGCAAACATCGTGCCAATTGCAGAATCCCGGAAAATCGGTGTCAATGGCAGCAAATTTCCGGTTAACCTGTCGAAAAATGGACAGTTGTTGAAAACATGAACATCGCCGGCTCCCCGGAACCCAACCCTTGGTGGCAGGGCCGATCGCACCTGCTGCTCGCCGGCCACCTGCTGCTGCTGCACGCGCTGGCCTTCGGCGGCTGGCAATTGCCGGCGGTGCGCATCCTGTGGTTCGTCGCGCTCGGCCTGTTCCTGATCTGGCAACCGTTCGTCGCCGGCGAGCAGCGCATGAGCGCACTCCAAGGCAGCATGCTGCTGCGTCCTGGCGCTCGCCTCGACCTGGTTGCTCGGCCCGTGGCTGATACTGGTCTGGTGCGGCGCGCTGGCGGCGGTCATCGGCGGCCGCGTGCTGTGGACCGGGAAGGCGGCTGGAACGCGCCGGTTATCTCTGCGCCTTCGGCTACCTGGTCTGCCTGACCATCTTCGGTGTCGTTCCCGAGATCTCGCCAAGCGTCGCGCTCGACCCTCTTCCGCGCCACGCCATTGCCCTCTACATGCCGTTCCTGTTGCCTGCACTTTTGTTCTTCCCGACCAACCCGCCGCAGCGCCGGGCGGGCGACGCCTTCGATCTTTTCTACGGCCTGCTGGTCTTTCTCGCGCTGGCCGTCTTCGTCCTCGGCGCCCTCGCCTACACGCTGGTCGGCAACGTCAGCTACGTCGAGGCGCTCGCCAACACCTCGCTCGCCATCGCCGCCGCGCTGCTGGTGCTGGCCTGGGCCTGGAATCCTCGCGGCGGCTTCTCCGGCGTCGGCTCGGCGCTGTCGCGCTATCTGCTGACGGTCGGCCTGCCGCTGGAACAGTGGCTGGTCCAGCTCGCCGAAGTGAGTGAAGAAGAACCCCATCCCGTGCGCTTCCTGGCAAACGTGTTCCAGAAACTCGACCGCATGCCTTGGGTGGTCGGTGGCCGATGGCAGGCCGCTAGCGACTCCGGGGAATTCGGCACCCCATCCACGAACGTGCAGCAATACCGCCGCGACAGCATCGCCCTGACCGTGTATTTCCGCTACGCGCCATCACCAGCCATGCGCTGGCACGTGGAATGGCTGCTGCGGCTGGCAGTGGAGTTCTACCTGGTCAAGTTCCAGACCCACGAGTTGCAGCGCATGGGCTACCTGCATGCGGTGTACGAAACCGGCGCCCGCGTCACGCACGACGTCAAGAATCTGCTGCAGTCGCTGCAGACGCTCTGCTACGCGGCCTCTCAGCCCGGCGACCCGGCCGCCTTGACACAACTGCTGGCGCGCCAGTTGCCGCAGATCGCCGAGCGCCTGAAGGCGACGCTCGACAAGTTGCAGCGCCCGCAGGTCGAGAGCGGCAGCGACATCCCGGCCGCCGCGTGGTGGGGCCGCCTGCGTGACCGCCATGCCGGTGACGCGGTACGCTGGGTCGGCGATCCGCCGGAAAAAACACTGCTTTCCGCAGCGCTGTTCGACAGCGTCGCCGAGAACCTGCTGCAGAACGCGCTGGTCAAGCAACAGTACGAAAGGGGCCTCGAAATCACCGTCGAACTGACGGTTGACCGCAACAACCCGGTCCTCGCCGTCAGCGACAACGGCCAGGCAATCGCGCCGGCCGTGGCGAACCGGCTGCTGAAGGATCCGGTGCAGTCGGCGTATGGCCTCGGGATCGGCCTCTACCACGCCGCCCGACAGGCGGAGGAGGCCGGCTACGTCCTCGACCTCGCGGAAAACCGGCCGGGTGCCGTGCGCTTCACGCTGGCGTCGCGGAGTCAGGCTCCGGGGTAAACGGCGACAGCGCCGCCCTCACGCGCCGGCGGGGTCGCTGCCAAGCGGGCCGACCAGGCGAAACACCCGGGTGTTTCCCTTGCCCTTGAGATAGATCACCTGCGGCTCGAGGAACTCGAAGCGGTCGGCCAGGCGCCGGTAGGTCATTTCATCGACGTGGATCATGCCCGGCACGCCCTCGCTGGTGATCCGGCTCGCCAGGTTCACGGTGTCGCCCCAGATGTCGTAGATGAACTTCTTCTTGCCGACCACGCCGGCGACCACGGGGCCGGTGCCGATGCCGATGCGTACCTCGAGGTGCATGCTGTTGACCACGATGTCACGCTGCAGCAGATCGCGCATGGCGAGCGCGAGTTCGGCGATCGCCCGGGTGTAGTCTTCTTCACCGCTGTTCAGCCCACCGGCCACCATGTAGGCGTCGCCGATGGTCTTGATCTTCTCGATGCCATACTTCTCGGCCAGTTCGTCGAAGGCGTAGAAGATGCGGTTGAGCATCGCGAACACCTGCTGCGGCGAGAGGCCTTCGGCCAGCCGCGTGAAATTGACGATATCGACGAACATCACGGTGACGTCGGCGAAGCCGTCGGCGATCGTCTGGTTCTCGTGCTTCAGGCGCTCGGCGATCGGGCCGGGCAGGATGTTGAGCAGCAGGCGCTCGGAGCGTTCCTGCTCGCCCTCCAGCAGGCGGTGGGTCTGCTCCAGGCTGGCCTGCGCCTTGGCCTTCTCCTGCGTCGAGTAGCGCAGCAGCAGGTAGACGATGGTGGACACGGCAGCGAAATTGAGCGCGAAGAAGAAGACGCTGACGCGGATCGGCACCTGCTCGGCGGCCGGCACGACGGCATCGGCCAGGTAATAGTCGAAGAAGCCCGACAGCGCGGTCAGGAACAGGTAGGCGAAGAACCAGGCGAGCGACTCGCGCACGCCGAAGAAGAGCACCGCACCGATCGGCGCCAGCAGTCCCCAGAGGCTGATGCCGCTGGCGGTGATGAAGTTGCCGATGCTCCACTGCACGACGAAGGGCGCGAAGAGGAAGAGCGCCAGTTGCGAATAGCGGAAGAAGGAAAAATTCCCGCTCTTCATGAAGAAGATCAGGTTGGCGACGAGCAGGCACTGGAAGATGAACGGCGCCGTCGACGAGAAGCGCGGCCCCATCTGCCAGTAGAGCAGCAGCCACAGCATCGACCCGAGGCTGACGAGGCCGGTCGCGAAAATCAGCAGCGATTTCTTCAGGCGCGTTTCGGCATCGTCATCCGGGCTGAATCCGGCGGTACCGAGGGCTTGCAACAGGTTGGGCAATTCATGACTCCCTGCCGTCAGGGCGACGGGTGCAGAACAGTTTGGCAGTCCGCAACAGCGCCGTCAACACGCCGCCGGCAGGCCGGCATGCAACGGAGTCAGGCAAACAGGCGGGCCAGTTCGGCGCCCGGCGACGGCGCCCGCATGAAGGCCTCGCCGACGAGGAAGGTATCGACGCCAGCGGCACGCATGTGCGCGACGTCTTCCGGTGTCACGATGCCGCTCTCGGTGACGACGATGCGCCCGGGAGGAATGCGCGGCAGCAGGGCGAGCGTCGTCTCGAGCGACACCGCGAAGCTGCGCAGGTTGCGGTTGTTGATGCCGACCAGCGGCGTCGCCAGTTGCAGCGCGAGATCGAGCTCGTCGCCGTCATGGACCTCGACCAGCACGGCCATGCCCAGGCCGTGCGCCAATGCCTCCAGTTCCCGCATCCGCGGCAGGTCGAGGGCGGCGGCGATGAGCAGGATGCAGTCGGCACCCATGGCGCGGGCTTCGACGACCTGGTAGGGGTTGACCATGAAATCCTTGCGCAGGACAGGCAGTTGGCAGGCGGCGCGGGCGGCCTGAAGGTATTCCGGGCAGCCCTGGAAATAGTCGCGGTCGGTCAGCACCGACAGGCAGGCGGCGCCATTCCGCTCGTAGTCACGGGCGATCTCGGCGGGACGGAAGTCCGGCCGGATGACGCCTTTCGACGGGCTCGCCTTCTTGATTTCCGCGATCACGGCGGGTTCACCGCGAGCGATCCGGGCCCGGATGGCGCCGACGAAATCACGCGGTGCCGTCTGCGCGGCAGCCGCCGCGGCGACCACTGCGAGCGGCTCGCGCGCCTGGGCGGCGGCGACTTCCTCGTGCTTGCTGGCGACGATCCGGGCGAGGATGTCGCTCATGCGAAGCGGTGGGTGCAGGCGATGAACTGGTCGACCTTGGCGCGTGCCGCGCCACTGACGATGGCCTGGCGTGCCCTTTCGATGCCGGTGGCGATGCTATCGGTCAGGTTGGCTGCATAGAGCGCCGCGCCGGAGTTGAGGATGACGATCTCGCGCGCCGCGCCGGGCTTGTTCTCCAGCGCGCCGAGCAGCATCGCCTTCGATTCCTCGGCGTTGGCGACCCGGATGTTGCGTACCGAAAGCATCTGCAGGCCAAAGTCCTCGGGATGGATTTCGTACTCGCGGATGACGCCATCCTTGAGTTCGCCGACCAGCGTGGCGGCGCCCAGCGAGATTTCGTCGAGACCGTCCCGGCCGTGCACGACCAGCACATGCTCGGCGCCAAGCTCGCGCATGACGCGCACCTGGATGCCGACGAGGTCGGCGTGGAAGACGCCCATCAGGGTATTGGGCGCGCTCGCCGGGTTGGTGAGCGGGCCGAGGATGTTGAAGATGGTGCGTACGCCCATTTCCCGCCGCACCGGGGCGACGTTCTTCATGGCGCCGTGGTGATTGGGCGCGAACATGAAGCCGATGCCGGTTTCGGCGACGCATTCGGCCACCTCCTCGGGTTTCAGCATGATGTTGGCGCCGAGCGCCTCGAGCACGTCGGCACTGCCCGAACTCGACGAGACGCCGCGGTTACCGTGCTTGGCAACGCACGCACCGCAGGCGGCGGCGACGAAGATCGAGGCAGTCGAGACGTTGAAGCTGTGCGTCGAATCACCGCCAGTGCCGACGATATCGACGAAATGGCGGCTGTAGGGCACATGGACCGGCGTCACCAGTTCGCGCATGACGCGCGCCGCAGCGGCAATTTCGCCGATGGTTTCCTTCTTGACCCGCAGGCCGGTGAGGATGGCGGCGGTCATCACCGGCGAGACCTCGCCCGCCATGATCTGCCGCATCAGGTGCAGCATTTCATCGTGGAAGATTTCGCGGTGCTCGATGGTGCGTTGCAGCGCTTGCTGGGGCGTGATCATGCGGTGGCCTCCGGCGTTTGGGCGGGGGGATTGAGGAAATTGGCAAGCAGTTCGTGACCGCATTCGGTCAGGATCGATTCGGGATGGAACTGGACGCCCTCGACGGCCAGCGCCTTGTGGCGCACGCCCATGATCTCGCCGTCGTCGGTCCACGCGGTGATTTCAAGGCAGTCGGGCAGCGTTTCGCGCTCGATCGCCAGCGAATGGTAGCGGGTGCAGGTCAGCGGGTTGGGCAACCCGCGGAAAACACCCTCGTTCTTGTGGTGGACCGCGGAAACCTTGCCGTGCATCAGTTGCTTGGCATGGACGATGCGGCCGCCGAACGCCTCGCCGATCGCCTGGTGGCCGAGGCAGACACCGAGCAGCGGGATCTTGCCGGCGAATTGGCGGATCGCCGCCAGCGAGATGCCCGCCTGCGCCGGGGCGCAAGGACCGGGGGAGATCACCAGGTAATCCGGCTTCAGGCGCGCGATCTCCGGCAGGGAGATGGCATCGTTGCGGTAAACCTTCACTTCCTGCCCCAATTCGCCGAAGTACTGGACGAGGTTGTAGGTGAAGCTGTCGTAGTTGTCGATCATCAGCAGCATGGCTTGTCCTCCGCGCGGGTTCAGGCGTCGAGCCGGGTGTTGAGGCCCTGTTCGGCGAGTTCCGCCGCACGCAGCACGGCGCGTGCCTTGTTCTGCGTTTCCGTCCACTCCGAGTTGGGGTCGGAATCGGCGACGATGCCGGCGCCGGCCTGCACGTGCAACTGGCCGTCCTTGACCACTGCCGTGCGGATGGCGATGGCGAGGTCCATGTCGCCGTGGAAGCCGAGGTAGCCGACGGCACCGGCGTAGATGCCGCGCTTGACTGGTTCCAGTTCGTCGATGATTTCCATCGCCCGCACCTTCGGCGCCCCGGACACGGTGCCGGCCGGGAAGGTCGCCTTGAGCACGTCGAGCGCATCGAGGCCCGGCTGCAGCTTGCCTTCGACGTTGGAAACGATGTGCATGACGTGCGAATAGCGCTCGACGATCATGTTCTCGGTCAGCTTCACCGTACCGACCCGCGCGACGCGGCCGCAGTCGTTGCGCCCGAGGTCGAGCAACTGGGTGTGCTCGGCGCGCTCCTTCTCGTCGGCCAGCAGGTCCGCGGCGAGGGCGGCATCCTCATCGGCCGAGGCGCCGCGCTTGCGCGTGCCGGCGATCGGGCGAACCGTGACCGTGTCGCCTTCGAGGCGGACCAGTATCTCGGGCGAGGCGCCGACGACGTGGAAATCCTCGAAATCGAAATAGAACATGTACGGCGACGGGTTGAGGCTGCGCAGGCTGCGGTAAAGCGCCATCGGGCTGGCATGGTAGGGCTTGGTCATGCGCTGCGACAGCACAACCTGCATGATGTCGCCCTCGGTGATGTAGTGCTTGGCCTTGAGCACGGCGCGCTTGAAGGCCGCCTCGCCGAAGACCGAGACGGCCGCTTCGGAAGCGGCCGGCTTTTCGTCCGGGATACTGACCGGCGCGCGCAACCTGACGAGCAGTTCCTTCAGCCGCGAACGCGCCTTCTGGTACGCCCCCGGCACGCCCGGTTCGGCATAGACGACCAGCGTCAGCTTGCCGGACAGGTTGTCGACCACGGCGATCTCTTCCGAGAGCAGCAGCAGGATGTCCGGCGTGCCGAGATCGCCCGGCTTTTGCGTGCGGGTCAGGCGGGTCTCGACATAGCGCACCGTGTCGTAGCCGAAACAGCCGACCAGCCCGCCGCAGAAGCGCGGCAGGCCGCTCGTGAGCGGCGCCCGGAAGCGCTGCATGTACTTGCCGATGAATTCGAGCGGATTGCTGTCCTCTTCGCGCTCGGCAATGCGCTGGCCAGTCAGCACCAGCACCTGGTGACCCTGCACGACGATACGCGTCGGTGCGGCCAGGCCGATGATCGAGTAGCGACCGAAGCGTTCGCCCCCCTGCACCGATTCGAGCAGATAGGTGTACGGCCCGTTGGCCAGCTTGAGGTAGATCGACAGCGGCGTGTCGAGATCGGCGAACGTTTCCAGTGTGACTGGAATGCGGTTGTAGCCTTGCGCCGCGAGCGCGTTGAATTCGGTTTCGGTCATGGGGAAGCCTCGCAAATGACAGGGAATTGCCTACTGGAGTGCGCCCGGCGGGCGCGCCAAACGGATCACGGGCGCCAGAAGCGCCAGCCGTGCCATTGGTTCCAGTAACGCAGATTCGTCATTTTCTTCCGGGGGCTATAAGATGGATGCCGTGCCGCCAAGGCGCAGGCAGACAGGATACTAGCGCATCGCCGGCGGCGCTGTCCACCGGCGCTTCCCGCCTCTCCTGCCGTTCGCCCAGTGCCATGGCGAACCCGGCGCGGCACCGGCAGTTTCCGCAAACCGAACCCACCAGGCCAGCCCATGCCCGACTCCCGCAAGTACCGCATCGAAATCAGGCCCGTTCCCCATTTCATCCCGGAACAGTCCGATCCCGAGGCCGGCCACTACGTCTTCTCCTACACCATCCATATCCGCAACGCCGGCACCGTGCCGGCGCAACTGATTTCCCGTCACTGGATCATCACCGACGCCGACGGCGACGTCCAGGAAGTCCGCGGGCTGGGCGTCGTCGGCCAGCAGCCGCTGCTGAAGCCGGGCGAGAGTTTCGAATACACCAGCGGCTGCGCGCTGGCGACGCCGGTCGGGACGATGAAGGGCGCCTACCAGATGGTCGCCGATGACGGCACGCAGTTCGACGCCGCCATCCCGGAATTCCTCCTCGCCACCCCGCGCTCGCTGCATTGAGCCTCAGGCACAGCTACACGCTGATCGCGCCGTTCTACGACGCTGCGATCGACCGCGCCACGCGCGCCGCCCGCCGGCACAGCCTGGCGGCCCTGCCGGCGCAACCGGGGCGCATGCTGCTGGCCGGCGTCGGCACCGGCCTCGACCTGCCCCACCTGCCGGCACAGCATCGCTACGTAGGCCTCGACCTGACCGCCGCGATGTTGCGCCGCGCGCTGCCACGGGCGGGTCATGTCGATTTTGCGCCGGTCCAGGGCGACGCCCAGCGCCTGCCGTTTGCCGACGCCTCGTTCGACGGCGCCGTGCTGCACCTGATCCTCGCCGTCGTGCCGCACCCCGCCGCCTGCCTCGCCGAGGTTGCCCGCGTGCTGCGCCCGGGCGGCCAGGCGCTGGTCTTCGACAAGTTCCTGCGCCGCGGCCAGCCGGCGCTGCTGCGGCGGCTGGCCAACCCGCTGGTGCGGCGAGTCGCCACCCGGCTCGATGTGGTGTTCGAGGATCTCCTCGCGCACACGCCGGAACTGGCGGTCGAGCACGACCAACCGGCGCTCGCCGGTGGCTGGTTCAGGATGATCCGGCTACGCCGCGTCTGAGGAACCGGCGTCGTCCTTGCCCAGCCCGTCCTCGATCCACGCCAGCATCAGCGTGTAGGTCACGGCCAGCGCCACCGGGCCGACGAAGATGCCGATCAGTCCGAAACCGAGCATGCCGCCGATAACGCCGGAGAAGATCAACAGCAACGGCAGGTCGGCGCCGCGCTTGATCAGCAGCGGGCGCAGGAAATTGTCGATGCTGCCGACGACCAGGCTCCACACCAGCAGGAACGTCGCCCAGCCGTTGTCGCCCATCCAGTACATCCAGCCGACGGCGGGGAGCAGGACCAGCAGCGGGCCGATCTGCGCGATGCACAACATCAGCATCAGCGCGGCCAGCAACCCGGCGAAGGGTACCCCGGCAATCGCCAGGCCGATGCCGCCGAGCACGGTCTGGACGAGGGCGGTGACGCCGACGCCGAGCGCCACGCCGCGGATCGCCTGGCCGGCCAGGATCACCGAATTCTCGCCGCGCTCACCGGCCAGCCGGCGGCCGAAGCGGAGCACCATCCGCCCCGCCGTCTCACCGTCGGCGTACATGATGGCGGCGATGACGACGACCACCAGGAACTGGACCAGCATGCCGCCCAGCCCGCCGACCTGCCCGAGCGCCCACTTGCCGGTTTCGGCGGCGTAAGGGGTGACCTTGACGAGGATGCCCTTCGTCCCGTCGGCGGCCAGCTGCAACCAGGCCGCCGCGACCCGCTTGCCGACCAGCGGCAGCGTCGCCACCCAGTCGGGCGGCGGCGGCAGGCCGTCCTGGGTGAAGCGTTTCGCCAGTGCGGCCAACTGTTCGGAATGGTTGACAATGGTGTCGATCGCCAGCCAAAGCGGCAGGACCAGCAGCAAGAGCATGGCCAGCGTCATCAGCATCACCGCCGGCGCCCGCCTGTTCCCCAGGCGCGCCTCGGCCGCCTTGAGCAGCGGCCAGGTGGCGACGACGATCATCGTCGCCCACACCGTCGCCGCCAGGAACGGCCGCAATACCCACAGGCTGAGTGCGATCAGGGCGACGATGAAAAGTATCGCCAGCGTGTTCCTGGCCAGATCGCGGCGAATGTCGGTCATGACGCGCCCTCCGTAAGGGTCAGCTGCGGTAGTCCGCGTTGATCTTGACGTAATCGTAGGAGAAATCGCACGTATAGACGTTCGCCCGCGCGCTGCCGCGGCCGAGATCGACGCGTACCGTGATTTCGGCCTGCGCCATCACCCGGGCGCCGTCTTCTTCCGCGTAGGTCGGCGCCCGGCCGCCGTTCTCGGCGACCAGCACGTCGTCCAGCCAGACCCTGACGTCGTCAACGTCGAGGTCGTCGATACCGGCATAGCCGACCGCAGCGAGGATGCGGCCGAGATTGGGGTCGGAGGCGAAGAATGCCGTCTTGACCAGCGGCGAATGGGCGACGGCATAGCCGACCTGGCGGCATTCCGCGACACTCTTGCCACCTTCGACGGCGATCGTGATGAACTTGGTCGCCCCCTCGCCGTCGCGGACGATGGCCTGCGCCAGTTCGACAGCAACAGCGACGATCGCGTCCCTGACCTCCGCCCAGCCGGCGTCGCCTTCGGAGGAAAAGGCAGCGCCCGACCGGCCGCTGGCGATCAGCACGAAGGAATCGTTGGTCGAGGTGTCGCCATCGACGGTGATGCAGTTGAACGACGCGTCCGCGGCCTCGCTGACCAGGCGGTCAAGCAGCGGCTGGTCGATGCCGGCGTCTGTGGCGACGAAACCGAGCATGGTCGCCATGTTCGGCCGGATCATGCCGGCCCCCTTGGACATCCCGGAAATGGTCACTTTCCTGCCGTTGACCGCGACAATGCGCGAGGCCGCCTTGGCCACCGTGTCGGTGGTCATGATCGCGTGCGCCGCGGCGTACCAGTTGTCGGCGCCGGAGGTCGGCCTGTGCGGCGGGCAGGCCGGCGACGATGCAGTCCACCGGCAGCGGTTCGAGGATGACGCCGGTCGAGAACGGCAGCACCTGCGCCGGCGCCGATGCCGAGCAGCGCGCCGACCGCGTCGCAGGTGGCCTGCGCCGCCTGGCGGCCCGCCTCGCCGGTGCCAGCGTTGGCGATGCCGGTATTGATGACCAGCGCGCGGATTTCGTCGCCGCCAGCGAGGTGGCTGCGGCACAACTGCACCGGCGCCGCGCAGAAACGGTTCTGCGTGAACACGCCGGCGACCGTGCAGCCGCGATCGAGGGCGATCAGCGTCAGGTCGTGGCGGTCCTTCTTGCGGATGCCGGCCTCGGCGACGCCGAGACGGACACCGGCGACGGGAAACAGGAGATCGGCGGCGGGCGTGGCGTAGTTGACGGGCATCCGAGGATCCAGGAACGAGGTATTAGGATCGAGTTATAGCTGCCAGCCACCAACTGGTCCTGCTGGCAGCTACCCAACAGCTATCAGCTAAGTTTTCCGTGGCAGTACTTGTACTTCTTGCCCGAGCCGCACGGGCACGGGTCGTTGCGCCCGACCTTGGGGCCGGCATGCACCGGTTGCGGCGGCAACTGCGGCGTGCGCGCCGGCATCGTCGCCGAGCGCCTCGTCATAATCGGCGTGCTGGTACTTGACGTTCTGTACCTCGGCATGCGGCGCGGTTTCCTCGACGTCCTCGGCGGAACGGATGTGCACCGTGAAGACGACGCGGGTGACTTCCTTGCGCACCCGGTCGAGCAGGCCCTCGAAGAGTTCGAAAGCCTCGCGCTTGTATTCCTGCTTCGGGTTCTTCTGCGCGTAACCGCGCAGGTGGATGCCCTGGCGCAGGTGGTCGAGCGCTGCCAGATGCTCGCGCCAGTGCGCGTCGAGGCTCTGCAGCATGACGTTGCGCTCGAACTGGTGGAAACTCTCGGCGCCGACCAGGTCGATCTTGGCCTGATACGAATCGTCGGCACCCTGCGTGATGCGCGCCAGGATTTCGGCGTCGGCCAGGGTCGGCTCGTCCCTGAACCACTGCCCGACCGGCGCCTCGATCAGCAGTTCGCCGGCCAGCGCGCGCTCCAGGCCAGGCATGTCCCACTGCTCCTCGACCGACTCGGCGGGCACGTGGGTACGGAATAGCTCGGCGATCACGCCATGGCGCATGGCCGTGATCGTTTCGCTGATGTCCTCGGTTTCCAGCAGTTCGTTGCGCTGCTGGTAGATCACCTTGCGCTGGTCGTTGGAGACGTCATCATATTCCAGCAACTGCTTGCGGATGTCGAAGTTGCGCGCCTCGACCTTGCGCTGCGCCGACTCCAGCGAGCGGGTCACGAGCGGATGCTCGATCGCCTCGCCTTCCGGCATCTTGAGCTTGTCCATGATCGCGCGCAGGCGCTCGCCGGCGAAGATGCGCAGCAGCGAATCGTCGAGAGACAAATAGAAGCGCGACGAACCTGGGTCGCCCTGACGTCCCGAACGCCCGCGCAACTGGTTATCGATGCGGCGCGACTCATGGCGCTCGGAACCGATGATGTGCAGGCCACCGGCGGCCAGCACCCGGTCATGCAGTTGCTGCCACTCCTCGCGCATGCGGGCGATGGTTGCCGCGCGCTCGGCCGCCGGCAGCGACTCGTCGTGCTTGACCACGGAAGTGGCCTTCTCGATGCTGCCGCCGAGGACGATGTCGGTGCCGCGGCCGGCCATGTTGGTAGCGATCGTGATCTGCCCCGGTCGACCGGCCTCGATGACGATTTCCGCCTCGCGCGCGTGCTGCTTGGCGTTCAGCACCGAATGCGGCAACTTTTCCTTGTCGAGCAGACCGGACAGCAGTTCCGACGCTTCGATCGATGTCGTGCCGACCAGTACCGGCTGGCCGCGCTTCGAGCAATCCCTGATGTCGGCGATGATCGCCGCATGCTTCTCGTCGGCCGTCTTGTAGACCAGGTCGTTCATGTCCTTGCGGATCATCGGCCGGTGCGTCGGGATCACCACGGTTTCGAGGCCGTAGATCTGGTGGAACTCGTAGGCCTCGGTGTCGGCCGTGCCGGTCATGCCGGCCAGCCTGCCGTACATGCGGAAATAGTTCTGGAAGGTGATCGAGGCCAGCGTCTGGTTCTCGGCCTGGATCTGCGCGCCCTCCTTGGCCTCGACCGCCTGGTGCAGGCCATCCGACCAGCGGCGGCCCGTCATCAGGCGGCCAGTGAATTCGTCGACGATGATCACTTCGCCGTTCTGCACGACGTACTGCTGATCGCGGTGGAACAACGTCAGCGCCCGCAGCGCCGCGTTCAGGTGGTGCATCAGCAGGATGTTCGCGGCCTCGTAAAGACTGCGCCCTTCCTGCAGCAGACCATGCTGCAGCAGCAGGCCCTCGGCATGCTCGTAGCCGGCTTCGGAAAGATGGACCTGGTGGCCCTTTTCGTTGACCCAGTAGTCGCCCTCGCCATTCTCCTCGGTGGCCCGGGTCAGGTTCGGCACCACGTCCTTCATGCGCTGGTAGAGGTCGGTGTGATCCTCGGCCTGGCCGGAGATGATCAGCGGCGTGCGTGCCTCGTCGATCAGGATCGAGTCCACCTCGTCGACGATGGCGTAGTTCAGCCCACGCTGGACACGCTCGCCGGACGAATAGACCATGTTGTCGCGCAGGTAGTCGAAACCGAATTCGTTGTTGGTGCCGTAGGTGATGTCGGCCGCGTAGGCCGCCTGCTTGGCGGCATGGTCCATCTGCGACAGGTTGACGCCGACCGTCAGCCCGAGGAAACGGTGCAGGCGCCCCATCCATTCCGAATCGCGGCTGGCCAGGTAGTCGTTCACCGTGATGATATGGACGCCCTTGCCGGAAATCGCGTTCAGGTAGGCGGGCAGCGTCGCGACCAGCGTCTTGCCCTCGCCGGTGCGCATCTCGGCGATCTTGCCGTCATGGAGGACCATGCCGCCGATCAGTTGCACGTCGAAATGGCGCATCCCGAGTTCGCGCTTGCCCGCCTCGCGCACCACGGCGAACGCCTCGGGCAGCAGGTCCTCGAGCGATTCGCCGTTGCCGTGGCGCTGGCGGAACTCGTCCGTCTTCGCCCGCAACTGCTCGTCGGAAAGCCCCTGCAGTTGTGGTTCGAGCGCGTTGATGCGCTTGACCGTCTGGGAGTATTGCTTGATCAGCCGGTCGTTGCGGCTGCCGAAAATTTTCTTGAGGAGGCCGGATATCATCGCGATGAAAGGTGGTGGCGCGGGGCGCGGCAAAGCGTTGATTCTAACACGCCATCCCGGCGCGACGAGGAAGCCGCCCGCCATCCGCAGATGACGGAGCATAATGGCGAATGGCCGCGCCGCCGAGAGATGACGCGACACGAGAACGATCCGCACGGATGCCGCTGATGACTGACGCGCTTGAGCACTACCTCGACAACGATGCCGCCGCCGGCCGGGTGATGGCCCATGCCCGGCTGCTGCTCAAGCTGGCGCGGCGCTTCGAAGCTGTCGCCCCGGGCGGGCTCGGCAGTCTGGCGCGGGTGGCCAATTACAAGTCCGGGAAAGTCGTCATCCACGCCGACAACGGCGCGGTCGCCGCCAAGCTCCGCCAGATGAGCCAGCGCTTGTGTGACGAATTATCCCGGGGAGGGGCGCAGTGCAGCGAGGTCGAGGTGAAAGTGCAGCCCCGCCTGATTCCTTCCGGATCGACGGTCTCGACCATCAAGCCGATTTCGCCTGACGCCTGCGGCGTGTTGCGGTCGACCGCCGAGAAACTGCCGAAAGGGCCGCTGCAGGAAGCTCTGGAAAACCTGCTGCAACGTGCCGCCGTACGCGCTTCCGGGCGCCCCTGAACGGTCATGTCACCGGGCAAAGATCAGGCAGGAATGACAGCGACGCGCTCGATGATCATCAGCGCAAAGACGATCAGGGCAAAGACGATGCCGTAGCGGAAAAGACGCCAGGCGAACCCGAGATAGCCCCGGTTGCCGGTCAATACGTAGGTCAGCAGGCTGACGCCGATCGCCACGACGAGAATGACGGCGAGCAGTCGTAGCAGCCACATGGCCGTTCAGGCAGGCTGTGCGAGCCAGCGCGTGACGCCCGCCGGCGCGCGTTCGGCCACTTCGAAGCTGACCAGTTCCCAGGCATCCCGGCGGTTCAGCAGTTCACGGGCGAGCAGGTTGTTCAGGGCGTGACCGCCCTTGTGCGACGAATAGGCGGCAAGCAGCGGATGGCCAACGAGATAGAGGTCGCCGATCGCGTCGAGGATCTTGTGCTTGACGAACTCGTCGCCGTAGCGGAGTCCGTCCTGGTTGAGGACGCGAAACTCGTCGAGGACGATGGCGTTCTCCAGGCCGCCGCCGAGGGCGAGGCCGTTGTCGCGCAGGTATTCGACCTCCTGCATGAAGCCGAAGGTACGTGCCCGTGACACTTCACGGACGTAGGAATGCTCGGCGAAATCGATTTCGGCCTGCTGCGCCGACTTGTCGATCGCCGGATGGTTGAAGATGATCGAGAAGGTGAGGCGATAGCCTTCGTAAGGATCGAAGCGCGCCCATTTGTCGCCATCGCGAACCTCGACCGGCTGCGTGACGCGGATGAATTTCTTGGCGACGTTCTGTTCCTCGATGCCGGCGGACTGGATCAGGAAGACGAACGGTGCTGCCGAGCCGTCGAGGATGGGCACTTCCGGCGCATCGAGATCGACCCAGGCGTTGTCGATGCCCAGCCCGGCGAGGGCCGACATCAGGTGTTCTATGGTGCCAACCTTGACACCTTTCTGTTCGAGACAGGAGCACATGCGCGTGTCGCCGACCATGAACGCCCTGGCCGGAATATCGACCGGCTCCGGCAGGTTGACGCGACGGAAGACGATGCCGGTATCCGGGGCGGCCGGGCGCAGCGTCATGTTGACCTTGACGCCACCATGCAGCCCGACGCCGGAGGCGCGGATGATGGTCTTCAGTGTGCGTTGCCTGAGCATGCCAAGTACTTGATTGATTGGGGAAGGCGGCGCATTGTACCACATGCGCCGCCGCCCTTTTTCAGAGAAAGGCCTGGTTTGCGCTCAGTCGGCCTGCTTGCGCAGGAAGGCCGGAATGTCGTAACGGTCGACGCCGCTGTTGGCGAGAGCCTCGACAGTCACGTTGCGCTGGCCGCGCCGGACGACGGAGGGCACCTCGAGGCGTTCGTAGTCGACCGCCGACACGGCTGCGAAGGGCGTCGCATCGCCGGTGCCGGTCGCCACCGCGTGCACCACCGGCGTGTTGACCACCTCGAAGGCCTGCCGGGCGCGCGCCGCGATCTGGCCGAGGCCGGTCGCGACAACGGTCACGCGCAGGGCGTCGCCCATCAGGTCGTCATAGACCGCGCCGAAGATGATGTGCGCGTCGTCGGCGGCGAACGCCTTGACGGTGTTCATCACTTCATTGACTTCCTTCATCTTCAGCCCGCCCTTGGAAGCGGTGATGTTGACCAGCACGCCGCGGGCGCCCGACAGGTTGACCCCTTCGAGCAGCGGCGAGGCGACAGCCTGTTCGGCGGCGATGCGGGCGCGGTCGACGCCGGCGGCGGACGAGGAACCCATCATGGCGCGGCCCATCTCGCCCATGACGGTACGCACGTCCTCGAAGTCGACGTTGACCAGGCCGGGATAGGTGATGATTTCGGCGATGCCGCCGACCGCGTTCTTCAGCACGTCGTCGGCCGCGCGGAAGCAATGGTCGACATCGGCGTCGTCGCCCATGACTTCCATCAACTTGTCGTTGAGGATGACGATCAGCGAATCGACATGCTTGGAGAATTCGGTGATGCCGGCCTCGGCCGCCTTCATGCGCTTGCCGCCCTCGAAGCTGAACGGCTTGGTGACGACACCGACGGTCAGGATGCCCATTTCGCGGGCGATTTCAGCGACCACCGGGGCGGCGCCAGTGCCCGTTCCGCCGCCCATGCCGGCGGTAATGAAGGCCATGTGGGCGCCTTCCAGCGACGCGCGAATCTCGTCGCGATGCGCTTCGGCGGCCGCCTGACCGGCCTCCGGCCTGGCCCCGGCGCCCAGTCCCGTATTGCCGAGCGACAGCTTGCTCGCCGACGTGTTGCGGGCCAGCGCCTGGGCATCGGTGTTGGCGGCGATGAACTCGACCCCGTTAACCCCTTCCTGGATCATGTGCTCGATGGCATTGCCGCCGGCACCGCCGACGCCGAATACCTTGATGATGGTGCCGCGACCCTCGTCCTTCTCGATGATTTCAAACATGTCACTTCCTCCTCTGAAAAAACAATGAAAATGCTGCCGAAAAACTAGAAATTCTTGGCGAACCAGGATTTCATCCCGTCGAAGACGTCCTTGACGTTCTGCTTCTCCTTGATCTTCTGGCCGCGCTTGCGCTGTGCCTGCGCTTCGAGCAGCAGGCCGAAGGACGTCGAGAAGCGCGGGTTCTGCACGACATCGGCGAGACTGCCGGTGTATTTCGGGCTGCCGAGACGCACCGGCATATGGAAGATTTCCTCGCCCAGATCGATCATGCCGGGCATCACGCTGGCGCCGCCGGTCAGCACGATGCCGGACGACAGGACCTCCTCGAAGCCGGCGCGGCGCAGTTCGTTCTGAATCAACTCGTACAGTTCCTCGACGCGCGGCTGGATCACATCCGCCAGCGCGCGGCGGCTCAATTTTCGGCTCGGCCGGTCGTTGACCCCGGCGACCTCGATGCTCTCGTGCGGGTCGGCCAGTTGCGACAAGGCGCAACCGTACTTGCGCTTGATTTCCTCGGCCTCCCGCGTCGGCGTACGCAGCGCCATGGCGATATCGTTGGTGATCTGGTCGCCGGCAATGGGAATCACCGAAGTGTGGCGGATCGCGCCCTGGGTCCATACCGCGAGGTCGGTGGTGCCGCCGCCGACGTCGATCAGGCAGACGCCCAGGTCCTTCTCGTCCTCGGACAGGGTCGCGTAGCTGGACGCGAGGGGTTGCAGTACGAGGTCGTTGACCTCCAGCCCGCAGCGGCGCACGCACTTGACGATGTTCTGGGCCGCCGAGATGGCGCCGGTGACGATGTGCGTCTTCACTTCCAGCCGCATGCCGCTCATGCCGATCGGCTCGCGGATGCCATCCTGGCCGTCGATGACGAATTCCTGCGTGAGGATGTGCAGGATTTCCTGGTCGGCCGGAATCGGCATCGCCTTGGCCGTTTCGATCACGCGGTCGACGTCGCTGGCCGTCACTTCCTTGTCCTTGATCGCGACCATGCCGTTCGAGTTGAAGCTCTTGATGTGGCTGCCGGCGATGCCGGTATAGACGTCCTTGACCTTGCAGTCGGCCATCAGCTCGACTTCCTGGATTACCCGGCTGATGGTATGCACCGTCTCCTCGATGTTGACCACGACGCCCTTCTTCAGCCCGCGCGAGTCCTGCGAGCCCATGCCGATGACGTTGAGCCGTCCCTCCGGGTTGATTTCGGCGACCAGCGCGACGATTTTCGACGTGCCGATGTCGAGCCCGACGACCATATCCTTGTTGTCCCTGCTCATATGCCTACTTCCTCTTCGCATCGCCCGCGATTCGCATCGCGAAGCCGTTCGGATACCGCAAATCAACCACCGAAGGCCGGGTCGCGCGCTTGCCGACCGTCTCCGGATAGACCTCGATGAAGCGCTGCAGGCGGGCGCCGACCGGCGCCTTGACCTGCTCCCTGCCCATTTCCACCTGCATGCCGTTCTCCAGCCTGAGTGCCCAGGCTAGCCGCGGCGACAAGGTCACCTGCACCGGGCGCTCGCCGAGCGGCCTGAAGTTGGCGACGAACTCCGCATAGCGCTTGAGCACCTCGGGCGCCGTCCCGGGCGGCCCGTAGAGCAGCGGCAACGCCCCCAGCTCGGCCTCCTCGGCACTCGCCGCAAACACTTCGCCGAAGCTGTTGACCAGTTCGCCGCGCCCCTCGCCCCACCGCGCCACCGGCCGGTGCTCCTCGACCCTGACTTCCAGCCGTGCCGGCCAGACCCGGCGCAGCTCGACCTTGCGCACCCAGGGCAGCCGTTCGAGCTCCCCGCGCACGGCTTCCAGGTTGATGCTGAAGAAATTGCCCTGCAGCGCCACCGGCAGCGCCTGTTCGATGTCGGGCCGGCGCGTGTGGGGCAACTCTTCGATGAAGACGACCTGGCGCACCGGCAGCGCCGGCACGCGCACCAGCCACACCGCCGCGGCGACGAGCAACGCGGCGATCGCTGCCAGGATCAGCAGGTCGGCGATGGCGTTCAGCAGGTGCGGCTTGTTCCACATTCATCGTCTCAATCGTTCGCGGCCAGTTCCAGCACGCGGCGCACCAGCGCCGGATAGTCCATGCCGGCCACCCGTGCCGCCATCGGCACCAGTGAATGGTCGGTCATGCCAGGCGAGGTGTTCACTTCAAGGAAGCAATGGTTGCCTTCCTCGTCCATCAGGAAATCAACCCGCCCCCAGCCGCGCCCGCCGAGGATGCGGAAGGCCTCCAGCGCCCCCTTGCGGATTTCCATTTCCTTTGCTTCCGGCAGGCCGCAGGGGCACAGGTAGCGCGTGTCGTCGCGGTTGTACTTTGCTTCGTAGTCGTACCAGTCGGTCGCCGGCTCGATCTTGATGATCGGCAGCGCCACCATGTCGTCGCCGCGGCCGATGATGCCGACCGTGTATTCGCCCCCCATGACACCGCGCTCGGCGATCACCAGCGGGTCGTGGCGGGCGGCTGCGGCCCAGGCTTCGCGCAGGCGGCCGTGCTCGGCGACCTTGGTGATGCCGATCGACGAGCCTTCATGGGCGGGCTTGACGAAGATCGGCAGCCCCAGTTCATCCTCGATGTCGGCGAAATCGGAATCGGCGGTGAGCAGGGCGTATTCCGGCACCGGCAGGCCGGCGGCCTGCCACAGCAGCTTGGTGCGGAACTTGTCCATGCCGAGCGCCGAAGCCATCACGCCGGAACCGGTATACGGGATGTGCATCAGCTCGAGCGCGCCCTGGATCGTGCCGTCCTCGCCGTGGCGGCCATGCAGCGCGATGAAGGCACGGTCGTAGCCCTTGAGCGCGTCGAGCGGTTGCGTCGCTGGATCGTAAGCATGCGCATCGATGCCCTGCCCCTGCAACGCGGCCAGCACGCGCGCGCCGCTGTTGAGGGACACCTCGCGTTCGGCCGAGGTGCCACCGAAGAGGACTGCCACCTTGCCGAAATCGCTCATCGCATTCCCGCCAGCTTGCTGGGCACGCCGCCGATCGAGCCGGCGCCCATGGTCAGCACCACGTCGCCGTCACGGGCGACATCCAGAATCGTTTGCGGCATCGCCGCGATGTCCTCGACGAAAACCGGCTCGACCTTGCCGGCGACGCGCAGCGCGCGTGCCAGCGAACGGCCGTCGGCAGCGACGATCGGCGCCTCGCCGGCGGCGTAGATTTCGGCCAGGCACAGCGCGTCGACCGTGGACAGCACCTTGATGAAATCCTCGAAGCAGTCGCGGGTCCGCGTGTAGCGGTGCGGCTGGAATGCCAGTACCAGACGACGACCGGGAAAGGCGCCGCGGGCGGCGGCGAGCGTCGCGGCCATTTCGACCGGGTGGTGGCCGTAGTCGTCGATCAGCGTGCACCTGCCGCCGGCCGGCAGCGCGATCTCTCCGTAGCGCTGGAAGCGCCGCCCGACGCCCTTGAAATCGGCCAGCGCCTTGACGATCGCGGCATCCGGCACCTGCACCTCGGTTGCGACGGCGATCGCCGCCAGCGCGTTGAGCACGTTGTGCAGGCCCGGCGTGTTGAGCGTGATCGCCAGGCGCGACACGGAGCCATTGACGCGCACGCAGTCGAAGCGCATGCGGCCGCCTTCGGCGACGATGTTCTCGGCGTAGAAGTTGCAGTCGGGCGTCAGTCCGTAGGTGACGATCTGCTTCGGCACCTGCGGCATGATCGCGCGCACGTTCGGGTCGTCGGCGCAGAGCACGGCGACGCCATAGAACGGCAGGCGGCTGAGGAAGTCGACGAAGGCCTCCTTCAACCGCTCGAAGTCGTGGCCGTAGGTTTCCATGTGGTCGGCGTCGATGTTGGTGACCACCGAGATGACCGGCGACAGGTAAAGGAAGGAAGCGTCCGACTCGTCGGCCTCGGCGACGAGGAATTCGCCGTGGCCGAGCCGGGCATTGGCGCCGGCGGCATTCAGCCGGCCGCCGATGACGAATGTCGGGTCGATGCCGCCCTCGGCCAGGATGCTGGTCACCAGGCTGGTCGTCGTCGTCTTGCCGTGCGTGCCGGCGATGGCGATGCCCTGCTTCAGACGCATCAGCTCGGCCAGCATCTGGGCGCGCGGCACGACCGGCACCTTGCGCTCGCGGGCGGCGATCACCTCCGGATTGTCGTCCTTGACGGCGGTCGAGATCACCACGGCATCGGCGCCGGCGATGTTGGCAGCGGCATGGCCGACCGTCACTTTGACCCCTTCGCCCTCGAGGCGGCGGGTCGTCGCGCTGGCGGCGAGGTCGGAACCGCTGACCGTGTACCCGAGGTGGGCGAGCACCTCGGCGATGCCGCTCATTCCGGAACCGCCGACACCGACGAAGTGGAGGTGTTTGACCTTGTGCTTCATTTCGCCAACTCCGCGCAGACATGGGCCACTTCGGCAGCGGCATCGGGTTTCGCAAGGCTTCTCGCCTTTTCGGCCATTTCCAGCAGTTGACCGCGACTGTAGTTGCGGATCAGCGCGATGGCGTCCGGCGTCATGTCGGACTGCGGCAGCAGGAAGGCGCCGCCGGCATGAACCAGGAATTTCGCGTTGCCGGTCTGGTGATCGTCTACTGCATGCGGGAAGGGCACCAGGATGCTGGCGACGCCGGCCGCCGCCAGTTCGGCGATGGTCAGCGCGCCGGCGCGGCAGATCACCAGGTCGGCCCATTCGTAGGCGCCGGCCATGTCCTCGATGAACGCCACGCAATGCGCCTGGACGCCGACCGCCGCGTAGTTCGCGACGAGGGCATCGAGATGCTTCTCGCCCGCCTGATGGACGATCTGCGGCTGCTCGTTGCCGCCGAGCAATGCCATGGCCTGCGGCACCGCCTCGTTCAATGCCTGGGCGCCCAGGCTGCCGCCGATCACCAGCAGGTGCAGGGCGCCGTCGCGCCCGGCGAAGCGCTCGGCCGGCGCTGCCAGCGCGGCAATTTCCGGGCGGACCGGATTGCCGACCCAGACACCCTTTTTCAGCACGTCCGGGAATCCGGTCAGGATGCGGTCGGCGACACCGGCCAGCACGCGGTTGGCCAGCCCGGCAACGGAATTCTGCTCGTGCAGCACCAGCGGCACGCCGAGGAGTGCCGCCATCATGCCGCCCGGAAAGGTGATGTAGCCGCCCATGCCGAGCACGACATCCGGCCGCACCTGGCGGATCGCCTTGAGCGCCTGCCAGAAGCCGCGCAGCAGGTTGAGCGGCAGCAGCAGCTTGCGCATCAGCCCCTTGCCGCGCAACGCGCCGAACTTGACCCAGACCATCTCGAAACCGTGCTGCGGCGCCAGCCGCGCCTCCATGCCGTCCGGATTGCCCAGCCAGGCCACGCGCCAGCCCGTATCGCGCATCGTATGGGCAACGGCAAGGGCGGGAAAGATATGGCCGCCGGTGCCACCCGCCATGATCAGGAGGGTCTTGCTCACAGCTTGCCTCCGCGCATCAATTGGCGATTCTCCCAATCCACCCGGAGGAGGATGGCGACGGCGATGCAATTCGCCAGGATGCCGGAGCCGCCGAAGCTCATCAGCGGCAGCGTCAGGCCCTTGGTCGGCAGCAAGCCCATGTTGACGCCCATGTTGATGAACGCCTGGACGCCGAGCCAGGTGCCGATGCCCATCGCCACCAGCGCCGGGTAGAGGCGGTCGAGCTGGACGCTCTGGCGGCCGATGGCGAAAGCGCGCTGGACGACCAGCGCAAACAGCGCGATCACGGTCAGCACGCCGACGAAACCCAGTTCCTCGGCGATCACCGCGAGCAGGAAGTCGGTGTGCGCTTCCGGCAGATAGAACAGCTTCTCGACGCTGGCGCCGAGGCCGACGCCGAACAGTTCGCCGCGCCCGAAGGCGATCAGCGAGTGCGACAGCTGGTAGCCGCGCCCGAAGGCATCGGCCCACGGGATCCATGAAGCCGAAGATGCGGTCACGCCGGTAGGGCGAGACGATGATCAGCAGCGCGAAGGCACCCAGCAGCAGGAAGATCAGCAGCACGAACAGCCGCGCCCTGAGGCCGCCAAGGAACAGGATAGCCATGGCAATCGAGATGATCACGACAAAGGCACCGAAATCCGGCTCCTTCAACAGCAGCATGCCGACCACCGCCATCGCCCCGAACATCGGCAGGAAAGCCTGCTTGAGGTCGTGCATCACGTTGATCTTCCGCACCGTGTAGTCGGCCGCGTAGAGCACGGCGAACAGCTTCATCAGCTCGGAGGGCTGCAGGTTGGCGATGCCTAGCGGCAGCCAGCGGCGGGCGCCATTGACTTCGCGGCCGACGCCCGGGATCAGCACGATGGCGAGCAGGACGACGCCGCCCAGGAAGAGCAGCGGTGCATAGCGCTGCCAGAGCGTCAGCGGGAACTGGAAGGCGGCGGCAGCGGCGAGCAGGCCGATGACGAGAAAGGCCGTGTGGCGCATCAGGTAGTAGGCCGGCTGGTAGCCGGTCATGCGGCCGGCCTCGGCGATCGCGATCGATGCCGAATAGACCATGACGAGGCCGGTGAACAGCAGCAGCAGCGCACCCCACAGCAGCGCGTAGTCGATTTCGGCGACCTGGCGGCGCGGGTGGTCGAGCGCAGTGAGCATCATGGCCGCATCCCCCGCACTGCCGCGACGAAGGCCTCGGCGCGCTCGGCATAACTGCGGTACATGTCGAGGCTGGCACAGGCCGGCGACAGCAGCACGCAGTCGCCGGCCTGGGCCTGGCCGGCCAGCCAGCGGACCGCCTCGTCCATCGCCGCGACGCGCTGCAGCGGCACGCCGCAGCCGGCGACCGCCGCTTCGATCAGCGCCGCATCCTTGCCGATCAGCGCGGCGGCGCGGCCGTGCCGGGCGAGCGCCGGCTTGAGCGGTGCGAAGTCCTGGCCCTTGCCGTCGCCGCCGAGGACGATGGCGACCTTGCGGCCCATGCCCGAGATGGCGGCGAGCGTGGCCCCGACATTGGTGCCCTTGGAATCGTTGACGTAGAGCACGCCGCCGATCTCGGCCACCGGCTCGACGCGGTGCGGCAGCCCGGTGAATCCTTTGAGCGGCCCCAGCATCCGCGCCGGCACGACGCCGACCGCCTCGCCCAGCGCGAGCGCCGCCATCGCGTTGGCGACGTTGTGCAAACCGGCCAGGTGCAATTCGTTCGACCGCGACGATCCGCTCCTTGCCGCGCCAGATGGCGCCCTCGGCATGGCCGTAATCAACGCCGCGCGGGGCGGGATCGAGGCCGAAGGTGACGATCTTGCGTCCGCAGCGCCCGTTGGCCATCGACCAGTCGTCGTCGCGGTTGAGGATCATTGCACCCTTGCCCTGGAAGACACGCGCCTTGGCCGCCGCGTAGTTCGCCAGGCTGCCGTCGTAGCGGTCGAGATGATCCTCCGAGACGTTGAGCACGGTTGCCGCCACGGCGTTCAGCATGTGCGTCGTCTCGAGCTGGAAGCTGGACAGCTCCAGCACCCAGACATCCGGCAGCATGCCGGCATCGAGCGCGTCCATCAGCGCATCGAGCGCCGACGGCGAGATGTTGCCGCAGGCGATCGCCGGCACACCGGCACCGTTCAACAGGTGGGCGGTCAATGCCGTCGTCGTCGTCTTGCCGTTGCTGCCGGTGATGGCGATGATCTTCGAGGCCGGCGCCAGTTCGCGCACACCGGCGGCGAACAGGTCGATTTCCGATACCACCGGCACGTCGACCGCGGCAACCTGCGGCGTCGCCTTCGGCACGCCCGGCGACAGCGCGACAAGGTCGACGCCGGCGAAGGCGGCCGCCGCGAACGGCCCGGCGATCAGTTCGGCAGCCGGGGCGACACGGGCAAGCGCGGCGACGTTGGGCGGGTTGTCGCGTGAGTCGGCGACGCGGACCAACGCGCCCTGCCGATGCAGCCACCTGGCCATCGCCAGCCCGGACTCGCCGAGCCCGACCACCAGAACGCGTTTGCCCTTGAGTTCCATCAGCGCAACTTCAGGGAAGACAGCCCGACCAGCACGAGCATGATGGTGATGATCCAGAAGCGGACGACAACCTGCGTCTCCTTCCAGCCACTCTGTTCGAAATGGTGGTGCAGCGGCGCCATGCGCAGGATACGCCGGCCCTCGCCGAACTTCATCCGGGTGTATTTGAAGTAGCCGACCTGCAGCATCACCGACAGCGTCTCGACGACGAAGACACCGCCCATGATGACCAGCACGATCTCCTGGCGCAGGATCACGGCGACGGTACCGAGCGCCGCGCCGAGCGCCAGCGCGCCGACGTCGCCCATGAAGACCTCGGCCGGATAGGCGTTGAACCAGAGGAAGCCGAGCCCTGCGCCGGCGATCGCGCCGAGCAGGATGCACAGCTCGCCCGCCCCCGGCACGTAGGGGATCAACAGGTACTTGGCGTACACCGAATGGCCGGTGACGTAGGCGAAGACGGCAAAGGCGGAGGCGATCATCACCGTCGGCATGACGGCGAGGCCGTCGAGGCCGTCGGTCAGGTTGACCGCGTTGCTGGTGCCGACGATGACGAAATAGGTCAGCGTGATGAAGCCGAGGATACCGAGCGGATAGGCAACCGTCTTGAAGAAGGGCACGATGAGTTCGGTCTGCGCCGTTGACTTGGCCGAGAAGGCGAGGAAAAGCGCGGCGCCGATGCCGAGGACGGATTGCCAGAAATACTTCCACTTCGCCGCCAGGCCCTTTGGATCGCGGTAGACGACCTTCTTCCAGTCGTCGTACCAGCCGACGATGCCGTAGCCGAGCGTGACGACCAACACGGTCCACACGTACTTGTTGGTCAGGTCGCCCCAGAGCAGCGTCGTGATGCCGATCGCGATCAGGATCAGGACGCCGCCCATGGTCGGCGTGCCGGTCTTGACGAGGTGGGTCTGCGGCCCGTCGTTGCGCACCGCCTGGCCGATCTTCTTGGCGGCCAGCCAGCGAATGACACGCGGACCGGCGGCGAAGGAAATCAGCAACGCGGTCATCGCTGCCAGCACGGTGCGCAGCGTGATGTAGTTGAAGACGTTGAACGCCCGCACATCCTGGGCGAGCCATTGGGCCAGTGCCAGCAGCATCAGTCGTTCTCCCCCGCGACGAGGGCATCGGCCACCCGTTCCATTTTCATGAAGCGCGAACCCTTGACCAGGACGGTCGTTTCCGGCCCCAGTTCCTTGTCGACCGCAGCAACCAGCTTGTCGACGCTGCAGAAGTGCTGGGCGCCCTCGCCGAAGTTGCGCACCGCCTGCTGCGCCGCGTCGCCCAGCGCGAACAGGCGGTCGATTCCCTGGCTCTTGGCGTAGCCGCCGATCTCGTCGTGGTACTGGCCGCTGGCCTCGCCGATCTCGCCCATGTCGCCGAGGACGAGAACCTTGCGGCCGATGGTGGCGGCGAGGACGTCGATGCCGGCGCGCACCGAATCCGGATTGGCGTTGTAGGTGTCGTCGAGGATGTCCGCCCCCTTCCGGCCGGCGCGCCGCTGCAGGCGGCCCTTGACGCCGGCGAAGCCTTCCAGGCCGGCGACGACGGCGGCCAGCGGAATCCCCGCAGCGAGACAGGCAGCGCCAGCGGCCACCGCGTTGCGCGCGTTGTGGCGGCCGGGGACGCGCAACGCGATCGCCGCCTCGCCCTCCGGGGCGATCAGATGGAGCGACGTTTCCAGACCGTGCTGGCGAACCTCGCCACGCACGTCGGCAGCGCGGTCGATGGCGAAGCTGCGCACCGGGCGCGGCGCCGCCATGGTGCGCCAGAGGCCGGCGTAGCGGTCGTCGGCATTGACCACGGCGATGCCGTCTGCGGCCAGGCCGGCGAAAATGCCGCCCTTCTCGCGCGCCACCTCGTCGAGGTCGCCCATTCCCTCGAGATGGGCACGCTGGGCATTGGTCACCAGCGCCACGGTCGGCGCCCCGATCGGCGCCAGGTAGCCGATCTCGCCGGGGCGGTTCATGCCCAGCTCGATCACCGCCGCCCGGTGCGCCGCCCCGAGGCCGAGCAGGGTCAGCGGCAGGCCGATGTCGTTGTTCAGGTTGCCGCGCGTGGCGAGGAACGCGTCGCCGAACTGCGCCGTGAGGATAGCTGCGATCATTTCCTTGGTCGTCGTCTTGCCGTTCGATCCGGTCACGGCGATCACCGGCAGCGCGAACTGCGCCCGCCAGGCGGCGGCCAGCCGGCCGAGGGCGAGCCGCGTGTCGGCGACGACGACCGCCGGCAGGCCTACCGGCAGCCGGCTGGCGTCGGCGACGAGCAGCGCGGCGGCGCCGGCGGCGACGGCCTGGGCGAGAAAGTCGTGGGCATCGAAGCGGTCGCCCTTGAGCGCGACGAACAATTGGCCAGCGGCGACGCTGCGGGTGTCGGTCGAGACACCGGCGACGCGGCAATCGTCGCCGACCAGCATACCGCCAGCGGCGTCGGCAACGGCGGAAAGCAGCCAGTTCATCGGACCACCTCCCGGCAAGCCTGACGGCGCAGTTCGAGCGCCGCCCGCGCGGCCTCGGCATCGGAGAACGGCAGGCGGATACCGGCCGCTTCCTGGTAGGTTTCGTGGCCCTTGCCGGCAAGCACAATGATGTCGCCCGGGCCGGCGGCGAGCACGGCGCGGCGGATAGCCGCGGCGCGGTCGACCTCGACCTCGGCGCGCGGCGCGCCGCCGCGGATGTCGGCGACGATACGCGCCGCATCCTCGCCACGCGGGTTGTCGCTGGTCAGCAGCACCCGGTCGGCGAGGCGGCTCGCCACTTCGCCCATCTGCGGCCGCTTGCCGGGGTCGCGGTCGCCACCGCAGCCGAACACCGCCCACAGGCTGCCGCCGCGCGCCGTCGCCGCAGGGCGCAGCGTCACCAGCACATTTTCCAGCGCATCCGGCGTATGGGCATAGTCGACGACGAGCAGCGGCTCGCCGCTCCCGCCGATGCGTTCCATGCGTCCGGCCGGCGCGGCGAGGGATGCCAGGCGGCCCGCCACGTCGGCAACCGCGGTGCCGGCGTCGTGCAGCACGGCGGCGACGGCGAGCAGGTTGGCGATGTTGTAGCGACCAAGGAGTTCCGTGTCGACCATCGCACGGCCGTCCGGCAGGACCAGTTCGAAGCGCTGCCCGGCCGGCGTCGGCGTCACGCCTTCGGCCCGCACTTGGGCGAAGCCGGCGGCCGACTCGCCGATGGCATAGCCGAGGACGCTCGGCGCGGTCGTCTCGCAAGCCGAGCTTGCGGCCGAGCTGATCGTCGAGATTGACGACTGCCGTGCGCAGTTCCGGCCAGGCGAAAAGCTTCTCCTTGGCGGCCGCGTAGGATTCCATGCTGCCGTGGTAATCGAGGTGGTCGCGGGTGAAGTTGGTGAACACCGCGACATCGATCTGGGCGCCGTTGAGCCGCCCTTCCTCGATGCCGATCGAACTCGCCTCGAGCGCGCAGGCTTCGGCGCCAGCGGCGACGAAGCCTGCCAGCAGGCGCATCAGTGTCGTCGCCCCGGGCGTCGTGAAGCCGGTTTCGACGAGCTGGCCGGGAAAGCCGGCGCCCAGCGTGCCGACCACGGCGCAGGAATCGGGGTGGGCGCGGGCGATGAACTGGCTGACGGTGGTCTTGCCGTTGGTCCCGGTGATCGCGATCAACGACAACTCGCGGCTCGGCTCGTCAAGGACGGCATGCGCCAGCGGGCCGGCGAGAGCCCCCAGGTCGGCGACTTCGAGGGCGGTTGCGGTCGACGCGGAATTCCAGGCGAAATCGCCGCCCGCCTGCCAGAGCACCGCGACCGCGCCGCGCGATATGGCGTCGCCGATATAGCGGCGCCCGTCGGCGAGAGCGCGGGGATAGGCGAGAAAGAGGTCGCCCGGACGCACCTGGCGGCTGTCGTCGGCAACGCCGGTCGGCATGATGCCGTGCGCCCGCAAGCGGCCGAGGATCTCGACGACCCGGCTCACAGCCGCCCCTTCCCGCCGGTCGCGTCGGCCACCTGGAGCGGCGAGTCCGGCGCGATGCCGAGGGTACGCAGCGACGCTGCCCATCACCTGCGAGAACACCGGCGCCGCCACGGCGCCACCGTAGTGCTGGCCGGCGCTCGGCTCGTCGATCATCACCGCGATGATCAGGCGCGGGTTGGAAACCGGTGCGAAGCCGACGAAGGCGGACACGTATTTGTTGGCGTAACGCCCGCCCTCGAGCTTGTGCGCGGTGCCGGTCTTGCCGCCGACGCGGTAGCCGGGTACGCGCGCCTTCGGCGCCGTGCCTTGCGGACCGGCAGCCATCTCCAGCATGGCGCGCATGTCGCGCGCCGTCTTCGGCGAGAAGACCTGCGTGCCGTGCACCGTAGGCTGGTCGGTCTTGACCAGCGACAGCGGAATCAGGTCGCCGTCGCGGGCGAACACCGTATAGGCGCGCGCCAACTGGATCAGGCTGACCGAGATGCCGTGCCCGTAGGACATCGTCGCCTGCTCGATCGGGCGCCAGTTCTTCCACGGCCGCACGCGGCCGGTGACCTCGCCGGGGAAGCCGAGCTGGGGCAGCTGGCCGAAACCGACGGCGTCGAACATCTCCCACATGTCCTTCGACGGCAGGGTCAGCGCCATCTTGGTGACGCCGACGTTGGACGACTTCTCGATGACCTGGGCGACGGTCAGCGCGCCATGCGGATGCGCGTCGGAGATCGTGGCGTTGCCGATCGTCAGGCGTCCCGGCGCGCAGTTGACCACCGTCTCGGGGCGGAACTTGCCGCTTTCCATGGCAAGCGCAGCGGTGAATGGCTTCAGTGTCGAGCCGGGCTCGAAGGTATCGGTGAAGGCACGATTGCGCAGTTGCGCGCCGGACAGGTTCTCGCGGTTGTTCGGGTTGTAGGTCGGCCAGTTGGCGAGCGCCAGTACCTCGCCATTCTGCACATCGAAGACGATGATGCCGCCGGCCTTGGCCTTGTGCTCGGCGACCGCCGCCTTGAGCTGGCTGTAGGCGAGATACTGGATCTTCGAATCGAGGGCAAGGCGGATTTCCTTGCCATCCTGCGGCGGCTTGAGCGCCCGCACATCCTCGATGATGTTGCCGCGGCGGTCACGGATCACGCTGCGGCTGCCCGGCTGCCCGAGCAGGCTGCCCTGGAAAGCCAGCTCGACACCCTCGAGGCCGCGGTCGTCGACGCCCGTGAAGCCGACCATATGCGCCGTCATGTCGCCGGTCGGGTAGTAGCGGCGGTATTCCTTTTCCTGGTGCACGCCGGGCAGCTTCAGCGCGGCGACGCGCTCGGCGGTTTCCGGCGGAACCTGGCGCCGGATGAAGACGAAGGTCTTGTCCGGCGCGATCTTGCCATCCAGTTCGCGCACGCTCATTTCGAGCAGCGAAGCCAATTGCTGCTTCTGCGGCGCGGTCATCAGCCGCGCGTCGCCGGGAATCGCCCAGACCGATTTCATCGGCGTCGACACCGCCAGCAGGTCGCCGTTGCGGTCGGTGATCCTGCCGCGCGAAGCGGAGACCTCGATGTCGCGGCGATAGCGCGACTCGCCCTTTTCCTGCAGGAAGTCGTTGTTGATGATCTGCAGGTAGAAGCCGCGCCCGACCAGCGGCGAAGAAGGCGCCCATCAGCAGCAGGCCGATCATGCGCGAACGCCAGCCCTGCAGCGCCAGCTGGAGGACCGGGCTTTCGGTGAAGCGGTGACCCCGTTGCGTGCGACGGCGGACGACCATCAGTTCGCCCCCTTCTTCTTGGCCGGCGCCACCGGCGGCTTGCGGTCGACAACGCGCCCGACGGCGTCCGGCGTCATCATGTGCAGGCGTTCACGGGCGATCTTCTCGACGCGCGGAGGGGTAGCCCAGGTTGAACAGTTCGAGTTGCAGCTGGCCGTACTCGATATCCAGCTGACGCACCCGCTCCTGCTCGCCTTCGAGCGCCTGGAAGAGCTTGCGCGCGCGGTGCTGCGAGGTCACGGCAGCGAGCGCACAGGCAACGACGATGAGCAGCAGGATCATGTTGAAGCGGACCATCAGAGTTTTTCGGCCACCCGCAGAACGGCGCTGCGCGCCCGCGGGTTGGCTTCGATTTCGGCGGCGGAAGGCTTCATCGCCTTGCCGACCAGGCGCAGCTTCGGCTTCGGCAACTGGTCAGCGCGCAATGGCAGGTTTTTCGGCAGCACGTCGGCGGACGACTGCTCACGCATGAAACTCTTGACGATGCGGTCTTCGAGCGAATGGAAGGAAATCACCACCAGCCGCCCGCCCGGCTTGAGCAGTTCGAGCGCCTGCGGCAGGGCTACCTCCAACTGGCCGAGTTCCTGATTGATATGAATCCGTAGAGCTTGAAAGCTGCGCGTCGCCGGGTCCTGCCCTGGCTCACGGGTGCGCACGGCCGTGCGTACGATGGCCGCGAACTGGCCGGTGGTGACGACGGGTTGCGCGAGCCGAGCAGCCACAACCTTCTTTGCAATCTGGAAAGCAAACCGTTCTTCGCCATAGTTCCTGATGACCTCCGTTATTTCCCTTGTGTCGGCACGCGCCAGCCATTCGGCGGCAGTCTCGCCCTGTGTCGTGTCCATGCGCATGTCAAGCGGCGCATCGTGGCGGAAGCTGAAGCCGCGCTCGCCCTCGTCGATCTGCGGCGACGAAACGCCGATGTCGAACAGGATCCCGTCCGCCGCGGCAATGCCGGCTGCGCGCGCCACCTCGGCCAACTCGCCAAAGGCGCCGTGCACCAAGCGGAAGCGGGGATCATTGACCGCCTGACCGGCGGCGATGGCGGCCGGATCGCGGTCCATGGCCAGCAGGTGTCCGCTGGCGCCGAGCGCCGCGAGGATGCGGCGGCTGTGTCCGCCGCGACCGAAGGTGGCGTCAATGTAGGCGCCGCCAGTCTTGATCGCCAGGGCATCCACCGCCTCTTCGAGCAGCACCGTCACATGGGCGGTACCGCGCGTCACAGCACGAGATCCCCCAGACCCGGTGGCAGTTCGCCGGCGAGCGCCTGGACGGCGAGATCGTTCTGCTGCTTCCAGCCAGCCTCGCTCCAGATCTCGAAGTGCGTACCCATGCCGACCAGATAGACGGTCTTTTCGAACTGCGCGTAGTCACGCAGTTCCGGGGCCACAAGGATGCGGCCGGCGGAATCGAGCGTCTCGGTCCGCGCGTTGCCGACCAGCACGCGCTTGATCGACGCAGCGCGCGGATCGAGGCTGGACGCCCTGAGAACCTGGTCGCGGATCGGCTGCCAGGCAGGTGCCGGGTAGAGCAGCAGGCAGCGATGCGGGTGCGCGGTCAGCACCAGCGCGCCCTCGGCGGCCGCAAGCAGGGTCTCGCGATGCCTTGCCGGTATCGCTAGCCGCCCCTTCACGTCCAGACTGAGTGCTGCCGCCCCCTCGAACATCATGCCTCCCCCTTGGTCCCACTTTTCGACACCTTTTCCCACTTTAAGACATCAACAGGCCTCCGTCAATAGAAAAAAAGGCATTTTTTTCATACGCAACAAGGACTTACGCAATTTTCAAGAGACTATTTTTTGAAAAAATACTCCTTAAAAATCAAAGATAGAATCAATTACTCTTAAAGTGACTTGTCACGAGTAACGACGCGCACGGGCAACGCGAGGACCTTCAAGGCCGTCGTGGCGGGGAAAAGTGGGGATTGCGGTGGTCGACCGCGGCAGGCGCCCGCCTGCCCGATCGGTCCGGCATCTCTGGCCGGAGCTGCCGTGCGGCGGCAGCGGCGAGCCGGCTCCCCCGGCGGTGCCGTGGGAGGCCGGGCGGGAGTCTTACTTCGTCTGGCCGAGCTTCTGTTCGATCTTGGTCAACGGCATGGCGCCGGGAACGCGTTCGCCGTCGGCGAAGAAAATGGTCGGCGTACCGCTGATGCTGAGGCGACGTCCGATACTCCTGATTCTTGGCGACGGCCGAGGTGTCGCAGTCATCCTTGCCCGCAGGTGCCCGACCCTCGACCATCCAGTCATTCCAGGCCTTGGCGCGATCGGCGGAACACCAGATCTGTTTCGATTTCTTGATCGAATCCTCGGAGAGAATCGGATACAGGAAGACATAGACGGTGACGTTATCCAGCTTCTGCAGGTCCTTGGCCAGGCGCTTGCAGTAACCGCAATTAGGATCCTCGAAGGTCGCAAGCACGCGCTTGCCGTCACCGCGCACCTGCTTGATCGCCCGGTCGAAAGGCAGTTCGGAGAACTTGATCGCGGTAAGCTTGCGCATCCGCTCCTCGGTCACGTTCTTCATGCTCTTGCCCTCGATCAACTGGCCGCCGGCGATGAAGGCGGTCATCTTCTCGTCGGTGTAGAGAATGTTGCCCTCGGTATAAACCTCGTAGAGACCGAGATAGCCGGACTTGGTCACGCTCTCGACCTTGCTGCCCAGCTTTGCCTCCATGGCCTTCCTGATATCGGCCTCGTCGGCCCCGGCCATCCCGGCGAGCAGCATGGCAAGTGCGAGCGGAATCAGTTTCTTCGACATCAATATCTCCTAGAGGGCGCCCAGCGCATAGCGCACCAGGGCATTTTTCATAAAGGGCAACTTGTCGGTCGCGCTCAGTCCGGCATTGCGCAACGTGCGCAGGCCAGGCGGCGAGTCGCGGAACAGCCGGCGCAGGCTGTCGGTGGTGGTCTGCATCAGCGCCGTTTCCTCGCGTCGCGCCCGCTGGTAGCGCTGCAGGAAGCGCTCGCCGCCGATGTCGCGCCAGGACGGAGCGGCGGCCAGCAGCGACCGCCAGTTCGCTGGCATCCTGGAAGCCGAGGTTGATGCCATGCCCGGACAGCGGATGAATGCCGTGCGCGGCGTCGCCGATCAGCGCCAGCCGCGGCGCCACCGTCTGCGGCACGCGCATCAGCCGCAACGGGAAGGCAACTGGCGCGGTCAGCATGCGCAACTGCCCGAGCATGCGGGCACCGGCATCAGCGACCCGGTCGCAGAACGCATCACCCGGTAACGCGCAGAGTTCGTCGGCATGTTCATCGGCAGTGGACCACACGATCGAGATACGGTTCCCCGGCAGTGGCAGCCAGGCCAGCACGCCATCGTCGCGGAACCACTGCAAGGCGATCTGGCGATGCGGCCGTTCCGTCTCCAGGTTGGCCACGACACCCTTTTCTCCGTACGGCGTGTTGACCGCCACCAGCCCGGCCGCCTGGCGCACCCACGAGTCGCGCCCGTCGGCACCGACCAGCAGGCGGCCCGACAGCACGCTGCCATCGGCGAGGCCAAGGGTGGCCGCATCCGGCGAGAAAGCCAGGGACTCGGGCCGGGCCGGGCAGAACAGCGTCAGGTTTCCCTGCCGCTTGGCGCTCTCCCATAATTCGCAGGCCATCAGCGACGATTCGACGATCCAGCCGAGTTCCGCGACGCCAGTGTCGTAGGCGGAAAAAGTCGAGCCGGCCGCCGGCATCGCCGAACACCTGCATGCCACGGATCGGCGCCATGCGCAGCGCGTCAAGATGCCGCCAGGCGCCGATGCGCTCGAGAAAGGCCGCATTCGCCGGGCTGATCGCATAGACGCGCGCGTCCCATCCTGCGGGCCGTTGCGGCGGCTGGTGTTCGACCAGCGCGATGCGCAGCGGCGTGTGGCGCAACGCGACGGCCAAGCTGGCGCCGGCCAGCCCACCGCCGACGATGATCAGGTCAAATTGCTGCATGCTGACGGCCAGGCCGCTTCACAACAAGAGGGAAAGGATGGGCTCAGACCGGATTGCCGGTCGGCTTGTTCGGGCGCGGCCGGCGATTTGGCGTGTTGCCGCGCGGCCGGTGCTTCTTCGGCTGACCGGGCTGACCAGTCGGCTTGGGCTGGCCACCGCCGCCCGGAACGTTGCCCTGGTCACCGACCGAGACGCGGTTGCCCGGCGCCAACTGGATCTCCAGCTCGATGATTTCGTCCCACTGTTCGTCGCTGCGGTCGCGCTCGGGGACCGAGAGCAACTCGCGCAGGCGGCGGCGGGTGTCAGTGCCCGGCGCAGGCGCAAGTGCGGGCGGGTCGACGGGAGGGGAAGTGTCTTCTGGGTTCTGTATAGTCATCACGAATCGGGGGGCGGAGCCCACACAAGGCAGACTCAGCAACAGTCTGGCAATTACTTCTTGTTGGCCTTCTTGGGTGCCACGGCGGCCTTGAAAGCGGTACCGGCGGTGAACCGTGGCACCGTAGTGGCGGGGATATTGAGCGGCTCACCGGTCTTCGGGTTCTTGCCGACGCGCTCGGCACGCGACGTGGACTTGAAGGTACCAAAGCCGACCAGGGTCACGGACTCGCCGCTCGCCACGGTGCTGACGATGGCGCCGGTAATAGCCGACAACGCCTGCTCGGCCGCTGCCTTGGTGATACCAGCCTCTCTTGCAGCAACTTCGACCAGCTCGGATTTATTCATCTAAGTGCCTCCTGTTACTCGTATGGAAAGGAAAACTGGCCGCGGAAACGGCAACCGCGCTAAAAGTAGCACACCTTGGCGCCCTCGTGTTGCCCCGGAACACTACGTCGGCGAGCGTTGCGCCGGATTTCCGCAATTGCCGCAGGTCGACGGCAACGCACCGGGACCCTGCAAAGACAAGCCCGGCGCGCGGCCGGGCTGGTCCCGATGCTGTCGGCGAGGACTCTACTTGCCTTCCTGCCTGGCTGGGTCGGCGGGCTTTTCACCGTGGGTGATGGCCACCGCGCCTTCGTTCTGCAAACCGATGTGCTGGTCGATCGGCGGCAGCGCGTGAGCGACGCCCTTGTGGCAGTCGATGCAGGTCTTGCCTTCGTCGAATGCCGCCGGGTGCGCCTTTGCGGCACGGCTACCCTGTTCGGTGAAATCCATGTAGTCGTAACGGTGGCAGTTGCGGCACTCCTGCGAGTTGTTCGCCTTCATGCGCTTCCACTCGTTCTGGGCGAGCTGGGGGCGCTTGGCGTTGAACTTCTCCGGCGTATCGATGGAGCCGAGCAGCTTGTGCCAGACCTCGTTGGAGGCCTGGATCTTGCGGACCATCTTTGGCCCCCACTCCTTCGGCACATGGCAATCCGGGCAAGTGGCGCGCACGCCGGTACGGTTGGTGTAGTGGATCGTGTCCTGGTACTCCTTGAACACGTTCTCCTTCATTTCGTGGCACGAGATGCAGAAGGACTCCGTGTTGGTCGCCTCGAGCGCCCAGTTGAAGCCGCCCCAGAAGACGATACCGGCGATGAACAGCAACAGTGCGGTGAAGACGCCGATACGCTTCAGCCAGGCAGGCATGAATTTCTCCAGGCTCATTGTTCCCCCTCAGTTCTTGGCCGGTTGCTTGTAGGTGTTCTCGACCAACGGCTTGGCGTCGAACTGCGGCACGTGACACTGCATGCAGAAGTAGCGGCGTGGCGAGATGTTGGCGAGCTTCTTGTCCTCACGGTCGAGATAGTGCGACTTGGCCACCAGGGTCGCAGCGGTTACCTCGGCACGCTCCCTGGAGTGGCAGTCCATGCACTTGTTGAAGTTCTGCGTGATGTTGTAGCCCTTGACCGTGTGCGGAATCAGCGGCGGCTGTTTCTGGAAGTCGCGCGGGATCAACTCGCTGTCCTTCTCGGTGCGGAACAGGTTGCTCTTGGAGTTACCCTCGATCGTCACGCCGCCAATTTCATTCACCAGTTCCTGGGCACTGGCGATGCCCGTCCCCCCAAGGAACATCCCGGCCGCCAGCGCCAGCACGGAAATCAGTTTCATACCTTTACCTCCGATGAACGGCCGGGACGTCCACAGCCGCTTTTTCGTCCATTCCTGTCGTCGACCGCATCAAACCTTGGTCACCTTGACTGCGCACTTCTTGTAGTCCGTTTCCTTCGAGATCGGGCAGGTCGCATCCAGCGTCAACTTGTTGACCAGGCGGCCGGCGTCGAAGAACGGGATGAACACCATGCCGCGCGGCGGCTTGTTGCGCCCGCGCGTTTCCACGCGCATGGCCACCTCGCCGCGGCGGGAAGCGATCTTGGCCTCCATGCCCCGTTGCAAGCCACGTGCCTTGGCATCTTCCGGGTTCATGAAGACGACCGCATCGGGGAACGACCTGTACAACTCGGGGACGCGCCGGGTCATCGAGCCGGTATGCCAGTGCTCAAGAATCCGGCCGGTACACAGCCACATGTCGAATTCCTTGTCGGGAGCCTCGGCGGCAGGCTGGTAAGGTAGCGCGAAAATCACCGCCTTGCGGTCCTTGTGACCGTAGAACGCAATGCCCTCCCCCTTCTTGACATAGGGATCGAAGCCCTCGCGGAAGCGCCACAGCGTTTCCTTGCCATCGACAACCGGCCAGCGCAGACCGCGCGTCTGATGGTAGGTGTCGAAGGCGGCCAGGTCGTGTGCCCGGCCGCGACCGAAATGCGCGTACTCCTCGAACAGCCCCTTCTGGACGTAGAAGCCGAAGTGCTTGGACTCGTCGTTGTCGAACCCGGCGGCCGTTTCGCTGACCTTGTACTTGTCCACCACGCCATTGGCGAACAGCACGTCGTACAAGGTCTTGCCCTTGAGCTTCGGCGCCTTGGCGACCAGGTCAGCCGGCCAGACGTCCTCGACCTTGAAGCGCTTGGCAAACTCCATGATCTGCCAGAGGTCGGAACGCGAATCGCCCGGCGCCTTGACCTGCTGGCGCCAGAACTGCGTGCGCCGCTCGGCGTTGCCGTAGGCGCCCTCCTTCTCCACCCACATCGCGGTTGGCAGGACAAGATCGGCCGCCATCGCCGAAACCGTCGGATAGGGATCGGAGACGACAACGAAGTTTTCGGGCTTGCGCCAGCCCGGAAAGAGTTCCTCGTTGATGTTCGGCCCGGCCTGCATGTTGTTGTTGCATTGCTGCCAGTAGAAATTTACCTTGCCATCTTTCAGCGCTCGCGCCATCGCCACGGCATGCAGGCCCGGCTTGTCGGGAATCGTGCCCTCGGGCAACGCTCCACAACTGCTCGGCTATGCTTGCGGTGCTCCGGATTGGTGACCACCATGTCCGCCGGCAGGCGATGCGAGAAGGTGCCCACCTCGCGCGCCGTGCCGCAGGCCGACGGCTGGCCGGTCAGCGAGAACGGGCTGTTGCCCGGCTCGGAGATCTTGCCGGTCAGCAGGTGAAGGTTGTAGACGAGGTTGTTGGCCCAGGTGCCGCGCGTATGCTGATTGAAGCCCATGGTCCAGAACGAGGTCACCTTGATCTTCGGGTCGGCGTACAACTCGGCCAGCGTCTTGAGGTCCTTCACCGAAACGCCGGAGAGCTTGGAGACAGACTCGGCCGTGTATTCGGAAACGAACTTCTTGTAGTCGTCGAAGCTGATCGGCTCGGATTTGCCGGTATCGCCCTTCGGCTTGCCGTCAGCGTCGGGGTAGCCGTTGCTCGTTGCAGCCTTTTCCAGCGCGTGCGTCGGACGCAGGCCATAGCCGATGTCGGTAGCGCCCTTCTTGAAATTGATGTGCTTGTCGACGAACGCCTGATTCACCTTGCCATTCTGGATGATGTAGTTGGCGATGAAGTTGAGGATCGCCAGGTCGGTCTGCGGCACGAAGGTCATCGGGATATCGGCCAGCTCGTACGAGCGGTGCTCGAAGGTCGACAGCACGGCAACCTTGACATTCTTGTTCGAGAGCTTGCGGTCGGTGACGCGCGTCCACAGGATCGGGTGCATCTCGGCCATGTTCGAGCCCCACAGCACGAAGGCATCGGCATGCTCGATGTCGTCGTAGCAGCCCATCGGCTCGTCGATGCCGAAGGTGCGCATGAAGCCGGCAACGGCCGAGGCCATGCAGTGGCGCGCATTGGGGTCGATATTGTTGGTACGGAAGCCGGCCTTCATCAGCTTGGCGGCAGCAATCCCGTCCCACACCGTCCACTGTCCCGAGCCGAACATGGCGAGGCCGTTCGGCCCCTTGGCCTTCAGCGTCGCCCTGGTCTTTTCTTCCATGATGTCGAAGGCCTGCTTCCAGGTGATCGGCGTGAACTCGCCGTTCTTGTCGAACTTTCCGTCCTTCATGCGCAGCATCGGCGTCTTGACACGGTCGGCGCCGTACATGATCTTCGACAGGAAATAGCCCTTGATGCAGTTGAGGCCGCGATTGACCGGCGCTTCAGGATCGCCCTGGGTCGCCACCACGCGACCGTCCTGAGTGCCAACCAGCACACCACAACCGGTACCGCAAAAGCGGCACGGCGCCTTGTCCCAGCGGATGTCGTCCTTGCCGGCCGCCACCACCGCTGCCGGTGCGCTCAGGCCCGCAGCCGAAATCGCCGCCGCTGCCGCGTTGGCCTTGATGAAATCTCGTCGATTGAGCTTCACGCTTCCACCTCCTCAGTAACCGATCCGTCGTCGCTGTATTGATAAACCATGGCCACCGACAGGACGCCAGGGACGTCATGCAGGGCGACATAAGTGTCAGCCGCCGAGTTCGTGTCATCATCCTCGATCGTGACGACGACCTTGCCCTCGGCACTGCGGGCGTGAATCTCGACGCCTCGCATGGCGCCAAGAACGGCGCAGGCCGCGTCAACACGACGCGGCGCGACGTGCACGATGGCGCTGGAAATGTTCATTGACCCCGTTCTCCTCGCTCGCTCGCCCGTTCCGGGCGCTGCAACAGAGCAGAATGATCACGGCAGACGACCCCGATTCCATTGACTTGGGTCAACACTGACGGGCTTCGCAGCAAAACAAGGCCTTCTGACCGATGGTGGCTAGTTCTTTGTGACTAGCACTCAGCGCAGCGCGAACCAGGCGACTCCATAGCCCCGGCCTATCGGGAGAATTCCTTCCCTCAATTGGATCAATTCGCGCGCACGCTCTAGAATGAGTTCTCGAAAATCTTTCAACCAAGGAGAAAACCCCATGTCCCTGATCAACACCCAAGTCCAGCCGTTCAAGGCCCAGGCCTTCCACAACGGCAAGTTCGTCGAAGTCACCGAAGCCAACCTGAAGGGCAAGTGGTCCGTCGTGATCTTCATGCCGGCCGCCTTCACCTTCAACTGCCCGACCGAAATCGAAGATGCGGCCAACAACTACGCCGAGTTCCAGAAGGCCGGCGCCGAGGTCTACATCGTCACCACCGACACCCACTTCTCGCACAAGGTCTGGCACGAGACCTCGCCGGCCGTCGGCAAGGCCCAGTTCCCGCTGGTCGGCGACCCGACCCACCACTGACCCGCGCCTTCGACGTGCATATCGACGAAGACGGCCTGGCCCTGCGCGGCACCTTCGTGATCAACCCGGATGGCATCATCAAGACCCTGGAAATCCACTCCAACGAAATCGCCCGTGACGTTTCCGAAACCCTGCGCAAGCTGAAGGCCGCCCAATACATCGCCGCGCACCCGGGTGAAGTCTGCCCGGCCAAGTGGAAGGAAGGCGCCAAGACCCTGGCCCCGTCGCTCGACCTGGTCGGCAAGATCTAAGTCTCGACGCTTCACCGCGAATCCGCTCCCGACCCGGGAGCGGTGCGGATTCCAGCGAAAAGGGGCCGGCGAGCCCCTTTTCACTGTAATTCTCAAAAAGGGAGAACAACATGCTCGACGCAAACATCAAGGCCCAACTCGACGCCTACCTCGAAAAGCTGCAAACGCCGATCGAACTCGTCGCCTCGCTCGACGACAGCGCCGCCGCGCAGGAAATGCGCGGCCTGCTGCCAGGACATCGCCGACCTTTCCGCCAAGGTCAGCCTGCGCGAGGACGGTGACGCCGCACTGCGCCCCTCCTTCGCCGTCGGCCGTCCGGGCGAAATGGCACGCATCCGCTTCGCCGGCCTGCCGATGGGCCACGAATTCACCTCGCTGGTGCTCGCCCTGCTGCAGACCGGCGGCCACCCGCCCAAGGTCGATGCCGAAGTGATCGAGCAGATCAAGGCGCTGCCCGGCACCTTCGAGTTCCAGACCTTCATCTCGCTGTCCTGCCACAACTGCCCGGACGTCGTGCAGGCGCTGAACCTGATGGCCGTGCTCAATCCCGGCATCAGCCACACGATGATCGACGGCGCACTGTTCCAGGACGAAGTCGAGCAGCGCCAGATCATGGCCGTGCCGACGATGTTCCTCAACGGCGAGGAATTCGGCGCCGGGCGCATGACCATCGAGGAAATCATCGCCAAGCTCGATACCGGCGCCGCGGCCCGCGACGCGGAAAAGCTCAACGCCAAGGCGCCCTACGACGTGCTCATCGTCGGCGGCGGCCCGGCCGGCGCGGCCGCAGCCATCTACGCGGCGCGCAAGGGCATCCGCACCGGCCTGCTCGCCGAGCGCTTCGGCGGCCAGGTGATGGATACGCTGGCGATCGAGAACTTCATCTCGGTCAAGGAAACCGACGGCCCGAAGCTGGTCATGGCGCTGGAAGAGCACGTCAAGGACTACGACGTCGACATCATGAACCTGCAGCGCGCCACGAAGCTGATCCCGGCCAGCGAAACCAACCCGCTGATCGAGATCACGCTCGACAACGGCGCCGTGCTGCGCAGCAAGACCGTCATCCTCGCCACCGGCGCCCGCTGGCGCGAGATGAACGTGCCCGGCGAGAAGGAATACCGCGGCAAGGGCGTCGCCTACTGCCCGCACTGCGACGGCCCGCTGTTCAAGGGCAAGCGCGTGGCGGTGATCGGCGGCGGCAACTCGGGCGTCGAGGCGGCGATCGACCTGGCCGGCATCGTCGGCCACGTCACGCTGCTCGAATTCGACAGCAAGCTGCGCGCCGACGCGGTGCTCCAGCGCAAGCTGGCCAGCCTGCCCAACGTCGAGGTGCATCACGATGGCGCTGACCACCGAAGTCACCGGCGACGGCAGCAAGGTCAACGGCCTGGTCTACAAGGACCGCAACACCGACGAGCTGAAGCACGTCGACCTCGAAGGCATCTTCGTGCAGATCGGCCTGCTGCCCAACACCGACTGGCTGAAGGGCACGGTCAACCTGTCGAAATTCGGCGAAATCGAGATCGACGCCAAGGGCCAGACCTCCGTGCCCGGCGTCTTCGCCGCCGGCGACTGCACGACCGTGCCCTACAAGCAGATCATCATCGCCATGGGCGCCGGGTCGACCGCCTCGCTCGCCGCCTTCGACCACTTGATCCGCACGTCGGCCCCGGCCTGAACGATCAGACGCCAGACCAGGCCTGCCGCGGTCAACCGCCCGCGGCAGGCCATTTTCATCGGCTCGCCGCCCCCAGGCGCCACAGCGACGTCACCTCCGCCGCCCGCGCCGCATGCAGCGGGTCGTTGCGGTCAACGGCCTTGGCATGGCTCGGTCGCGTGTCCAGCCGGCCGAGCACATGCAATCCGCCCGCCGCGATCCAGCCCAGCAACTCGTCGCGCGAACGCAGGCCGAGGTGCTCGGCGAGATCGGAGAGGATCAGCCAGCCCTCGCCGCCCGGCGCCAGGTGCGCCGCCAGCCCGCCAAGGAAGCCGCGCAGCATCCGCGAATCCGGATCGTAGACGGCATGCTCGATCGGCGAACTGGGTTGTGCCGGTACCCAGGGCGGGTTGCAGACGACGAGCGGCGCCCGGCCGGCCGGGAACAGGTCGGCCGCGACGACCGACACTGCTGCGGTCAACCCGAGTCTTTCGATGTTTTCCGTGGCGCATGCCAGCGCGCGCGAATCCTGGTCGGTCGCGACGATGCGCGGCACGCCGCGCCGCGCCAGCACGGCAGCGAGGATGCCCGACCCGGTGCCGATGTCGAAGGCCAGTTCGCACCCCGCCGGCAACGGCGCCTTGGCCACCAGATCGACATACTCGCCGCGCACCGGCGAAAAGACGCCGAAATGCGGGTAGATGCGCCCCTCCACCGCCGGCACCGGCACGCCCTTTTTGCGCCACTCGTGGGAGCTGATCAGCGCCAGCAAGCCGCGCAGCGAAATCACCGAATCCTCGCCGCCCGGTCCCAACGCCTCCAGACAAGCCGCCGTCACCTCCTGCCCGCGACGTAGCGGCACGCGGTAGTCGGCAGTCAGCGGCACCAGCAAGCGCCCAAGGATCGCCGCCCGCTTGCCCTGTGCTTCGCGATGCAGGCGAAAGGCCTCGGCGGGCGTCACCAGCTTCTTCTGCGAAGCTTCACGCGGCGCGCGATCCACCCGCCGCGCAAGGGCCTGCAGCAGGTTGCGCGCATTCTGATAGTCGCCATGCCAGAGAATCGCTGTGCCCTGCGCCGCAAGTCGGTAGGCCACATCGGCCTTCAGCGTGTCGTCGCCAACAATGACATTGCCCGGTGCCATCACCCGGGCTTCAGAACGCCAGCGGGCGGCATGCTCGATGTCGGCTTCCTTCCAGCGGATGATAGGGTATCGGCGTGGAGGACATGCGGCATTGTAGGTGGAGACGGTGTTTCCCCAACGGATTGGACAGTTTCCCGCCCGATATCGGGGACATGCATGCGGACGAGCGAACCTCTGGTACGCCCTCAAGGCGATGACCAGAGCCTGCTCTCTGTCGCGCCGGTCAACTTCGGAACAACCCCGATCGGAACACGCGCCTTGACGCTGGTCGACAGGCCCGGCGGTACTCGCCGACGGGGCAATGAATTTCCGATCGCCTGCCAACCAACAAAGGGTAAACTTCGCCTGAGCCATGCTGAAAGTATCGATGCCTGCACCGATCGATTCAGATCTCCACCTTGCTATGCACCGGCGATCAACCCCGCCGTCGGCTAATGCTATCATCGCCTTTACAGCGAGATGGTCATCTTCGGAACTGCGGGCCTGATGTGGACACTTGGAGTGATGCTACCTTGACCGTGCTGCTGCCTTCGTTCAGGGGCCGGGCGAGAGCCGGCTTGGCGGTGCTGACCGCGGCGTGCTGCCTTGGTGCCGTACCGGCGATGGCAGAATCGGCCGGCACTGCCGCGGGATCCGAGGGAACGCCGGCGGTGACGACTTCGGTGTGGGACGCCCCCGAGCCTTGGCGCACCGATCGCTTCTACTTCCAGACCAGTCTGGCGACAGTGCATTGGAATCCGCAGGACGACCACAACAACTGAGGTTCCCTCGGTTTTTCGTCTGCCAAAGGGTGGGTTTCATGCTACCAGTTTTTCCTGATGCTGCCTGCTGATCCAAGTCCTCCAGGAACTGTACTGGCGACTTGTAACCGAGCGTCGAATGCTGCCGCTTCCGGTTGTAGAAGACCTCGATGTATTCGAAGCTCGCGGCCTTCATGTCGGCATGAGTCGCGTAGCGAACCCCATGCACCCGCTCGTTCTTGAAGCTGTTGAACCAGCTCTCCGTCGGCGCGTTATCCCAGCAGTTCCCTTTCGGCTCATCGAGCAGGTCATGCCGAATGCCTTGAGCTTGTCCTGAAAGACATGGCTGGCGTACTGGCTGCCCCGGTCGGAGTGGTGCATCAATCCCGGTGCCGGGCGCTTCCTGAACCAGGCCATGGTCAGCGCATCGGTCACGATGTCCGCCGTCATGCGCGGTTTCAGCGACCAGCCGACAACTTCGCGGTTGAACAGGTCGAGCACGATGGCCAGATACAGCCAGCCTTCATCCGTCCACAGGTAGGTGATGTCCGACGTCCAGACCTGATTCGGCGCCGTCGGCGTGAAGTTTCTGGCGAGCAGGTTCTCCGCCACCGGCAGGCCGTGCTTCGAGTCCGTCGTGACCTTGTAGCGCCGCTTGTGGCGGGCATGGATGCCGTTGTCGCGCATCAGCCGTTCGACCCGTTCCTTGCTGGCCGAGAAACCTCGTATCCGCAGTTCGCGCACCATGCGCGGGCTGCCGTAGGCCCCTTTGAGTTCGGCATGAATGGCCCGGATGAGCGCCAGCATCTGGCTGTCGGTCAGTCGCTTGCGATCCGGCGTGCCGCCACGCTTCCACGCCCGATAGCCGCTGACGCTGACATCGAGCACGTCGCACATTTCGGTCAGCGAAAACGCCTGCCTTGCCCGGCAATCCAGGCGTACTTCACAGAACATCCCTCGCGAAGTACGCCGTCGCTTTTTTTAGGATTTCGTTCTCCCGCTTGAGCCGGAGATTCTCGGCGCGCAACCTCGAAAGCTCCATCTCTTCGGCCGTCACCACTCTGCCGCCGGCGCCGTTGAGCTTTCCTTCTGCCGCCGCCTTGACCCAGTTGCGCAAGGTCTGGTCGCTCAGCCCGAGTTCCCTGCAAACCATGCCGACGCTTTGCCCGTCCTTGACGCGCTTGACCGCCAGTTCCTTGAACTCGGTCGTGTATGCCTGCTTCGGTATCTTCATTTCCTGCCTTCCAAAAGTGACGCCAATTTTAGGTCACCCTTGGCAGACGAAATTTCGGGGGAAGCTCACGCCACAACGTCGCACTGCATTTCGATCACATCTCCAACGCCAGGACCTGCGACACCAACGAAGGCCTGGAAGGTCTGGGGCTCCGCTACGGCTATCGGTTCTGACTTGTTGGAAATCGTTGGAGAGGCCGGCGATCTGCCGGCGGAGCCGGGGGCCTGCGTACTACTCATTGACTTCTTTCGCCGCTCACCCTGCCTTTGCCGCGGGGCGGGCGATCCGAGCTTCCCGAAGGCGTCACGTCTATGCCGGCAGTTCCTGAGGGCCGGGAGGCATTCTCTCCCGGGTGCTGCATCATCTCAAGGCGGCCAAGCGGGTGCTACCCGTAAGACAGCATAAAGAAGCATCGGACAACTTACGGCCGAGGATGTGTAAAAACGCAGAAATCCGCACTTCCAGAAAAAATTTTCCCACCAGAGTGAATGCTCATCCGGAAATATCTGCTTCGAGCGACACTAACCGGTTCGCCTAGCGCTTCAGCGGGAGTCGTTTCCCCACTCCTGGAAAATGGCCTTGCGTTTTTACACATCCTCGGCCATCAGCCGCCACTCGGGTTTCTTCTCCAAACCGGCCACTCAACCTGGGCCGTTACGATGCCTGCACCGTGAAGAAGATCCTCGACCACATCGGCGAATCCACCCAGCCACCGCGCATCGCCCCGGCGCGCGGGCCATCGCCGTGGGAGGCGGCAGCGGCGGATCAGGCGGAGAACGATCCTCAGTGGGATCAAGCCGCCCAGCCCGGACCGGAGGTCGAGTTCGATCAGCGCATCGCCTGGTAGGTCCGGGCAGGTGCCAAAACAAGATGAGACACGATGAGCCCCCGCTCGTCAGGGATGACTCGTGCCTGTAGCCCGAAAAGTCGCCGCCAGCGGCTCCTATCCGGGCTACAGGCAGCGCTGGGGGTGCGCTGCGGGAGCTTTATGGCGGCGCCGAGGACTTCCTGATGCGAGATCGCCGCGATTGACTCAGGCCGCCAGAGTCGAAGATACTCCCGAATGTCGCGTTGGATTTCCTATCCTTCGCCAGCCTGTCCGGCCAGATTTTGCTGACGCTCCGGGTGGCAAGCTTCGGCATCGACAGCTGCCGCGCCCTCCGCGACGGCTCCCCGATACTCGGAGTCGCCCGATTTGTCGCCGCGCCGGGCTGTGACGGGCAACAACGTGCTGACATCCACATCTAACAGAATCCTTCATGACCCTTGACACCGCCGAACCGGACCTGTCGGTCATCGTCACCGGGCAAGGCTCTTTTGCCCAACGCCAGGCCTTCGGTGAGCACCTGCTTGGGCTTGCGCGCGGATCGGGGCATTCCGCAGAGCTGATCGTTGCCGGGACGCCGCCGGCAGAAACGGTCGAAGAGGGCATCGTTCGAGCCGTCGGCAAGGCCCACGGAAAGCTTGTGGCCCTCTGCGATCCGGCGGCCGGTCTTGCGCCGGAGACGCTGACAGCACTGGTCGCCTCCCTTGCAGACGGCTTTCACGACCTCGCCATCGCCGTGTGCGACCAGGGACAATCCGGGGCAGGACCGGCAACGATCGCGAACCGGTTCACCGCGCTGCTCGCACGACTGATCCTCTGGCCAGTCGCGCAGACGCGCGATCCGTGGTCGCGGTGGTACGCGTTGCGACGCGATCAGTTGCTTCGACTTGCGCCGGCGGACCGGGCATCTGCGGCCACTCTTCACTCGCTGCTGCTCGGCGGACCCGAGATGCGCAGCGTCGACGTTTCCGCACGGCCCAGCCCGGATGCCTGCCTGCCGCCCACATTACCGACCCTGCGCGAGATTCTCGCCATGCTGCGCCGGGGCATGTCAGCACCGGAGGGGGCGGCGCCCACGGTTGCGAAATCCCGCTTTGCCGCCAGCATCGGAATCACGGTTAACCTGGTGGCCACCCTGGCGCTCCTCGCATGGGGATGGTTGCCTGGCGCATCGAACCTCGCCGGATTCGGCATGGGCGCTGCTGTTTTCCTGGCGGGACGGGTTCTGTGGCCGGCAGGCCCCCACCCGGCTGAGAGTTGGCGCCTTCCAGGGGTCGGTCCGGCTGGCTGGCACCTGGTCGTCGCCGCGCTTGCGCTGGGCCTACGCGGCGGCGCGGTCACGACTGCATTGGCTCATGGGGTGCCGCCATGGCTGGCCGCGATGGCCGGCGTCGGCACCGCCTGGAGTGCGGGCGCGATCGGCAACGCGTTCGTCCCGGTGTCCGGGCCGCAGCCGGCGGCATCCGCGGCACGGCGCTGGAGCGTGGGGGCGGCGGGGATCCTGCTCGGCATCGTGCTGATGCATCTCTTCTATATCAAGGTGCTTCCGCTGACCCCCGAAGAAGCCTATTACTGGAACTACTCGATCCGGCTCGACTTCGGCTACCTCGACCACCCGCCGCTGGTGGCCTGGCTGATCGCTGTCGCGGAAGGCCTTTTCGGGCACGGCGAGGCCAGCATCCGCCTCCCCGCGCTCGCCTGCCTGGCGTTGATGACGACCTTCGTCTACCGTCTGGCCCTGCGCCTCGTCAACCGGCCTGCCGCGCTGGTGGCGGCCGCGTTCGCGCTCCTGACTCCCTACGGCTTCTTCATCGCGGGGTTCATGATTTCGCCGGATGCGCCGCTGGCCGCGGCATGGGGCGCCTGCCTCTATTTCCTGCACCGCGCACTGGTCGGGAACGAGCGCCGTGCCTGGTACGGCGTCGGCATTGCGCTGGGGCTGGGCCTGCTCTCCAAGTACACGATCGCGCTACTGGGCCCGGCCGCTCTCGCTTTCTGCCTCGCCGACCGACACTCGCGCGCCTGGTTCCTGCGCCCGCAGCCCTACGTCGCGGTGCTGATTGCCGCCGCCCTGTTCGCGCCCGTGGTCTACTGGAACTTCACGAATGACTGGGCGTCTTTCCGCTTCCAGGGGGGCGAGCGTTTCGGCGACGAACGGCAGTTCAGCCTGCACTACATGCTGATGAACATCATGCTCGTCGCCACCCCGCTGCCACTCATGGTTCTGCCGCTGCTGTTCGCCCGGCGGTGGACGCGGAACGCCGCGCACTTTCCTGAGCCCGCGCACACCGAAGCACGCAATCGCCTGTTCGTGGCCTGTTTCGTCTTTGTCCCGCTAGCGGTGTTTGCGTGGAGCGCGCTCAAGCACGTTCCGCGCCCCAACTGGACCGGCCCGATCTGGCTCGCCACCCTGCCGATGCTGGGCTGGACAATCGTCCGGGCCGGCGCGCTGCGCTGGCAGGGACTCGGTACCGCGATGCGCCTGACGGCGGGAAAGACCATCGGCGCTTTGCTGATCATCTATGCGCTGGTCAGTTACCACCTGGTCCTGGGGATCCCCGGGGTTCCCTATCCGCCGTCGTTTGCCAAGGCGATTGGCTGGCCGGTGGCCACCCGGGAGCTGCAAATGGTGCATGCCCGGATTACGCGGGAGACCGGCGTTGCGCCGGTGATCGTCGGGATGGACAAGTACAACACTGCCAGCCAGATCGCCTTCTTTGGCGCCCGACCATTCGTCCTGCCGGGGCAGGCGCCGCTGAAAGCGACATCGATCGAGGCGTTCACCGGGAATTCGCTGATGTTCAATTACTGGGATCCGCCCGGCCAGTTCCGGGGTCGCACGCTGGTGATGGTCGGGCGCAACCGGGAAGCGCTAGCGACCGATCTGCTTGCGCCGCACTTCGGCGAACTCGATGCGACGATTCATACGCTCCGGCTGGCAAACAGCGGGCCCGGTGGTAACGGCCGGCGCATTGCCGATTACTTCTACCGGATCGGTCACGATTACCGCCCTCCGCCGGGCGAACGCTGAACGCTCGTACCAAGGACAGCAGGTCCGTGTCGCGGCATCCACCTCGCGTATGGCGGGACACCAGGAGTTGGGGAACGCCAGCGGATTCTCGAAGCCGGAGTACGATCTCGCCACGAATGTTCCTGCCCTTTTCCGGGTGTTGACCGCAACCATGAGACCTTTCCTCCTCGCACTGCTCGCCGGCCTCGCGCTGCCTGCGGCGGCCGCCGACTACGTTGTCGATCCCAGTCATACCTACGCCACCTTCGAGATCGACCATATGGGTTTCTCTACCCAGCGCGGCCAGTTCGAGCGCACGTCAGGGCTGATCCGCCAAGAGAAGTGCAAGAGTTCCGGACACTCACCCGTATGTGGGCTTAAGGCAGAACGGTATGGTGGCGAGCAGTCGCCGTAGGGCCTATCCCGATTTGGGCTTTTTCCAAGTGTAGACCGCGGTAACCGCATAGTTCCACACCGCGCCGACGAGCACGCCGGCAATTGCCGAGAGCAGCCAGTAGGCGCGCTGATCGAAGAGGTAGGTCGCAATCCCGACATTCGCCAGCGCCCCGACGCTGCAGGCCAGCGAAAAGGACAGCCAGCCGCTCAGGAGTTTCCAGCCCCGCAACTGCATGTCGCGGTAGGTCAGCACATTGTTGACCGCGAAGTTGAACGTCATGGCAACAAGCGTCGCCGCGGTTTGCGCCACGAAGAACGATGCCCCGATTCCCCGGAACAGGATTGCCAGCACGACAAGGTGAACCCCGAGGCCGAGCAGACCGACCAGCGAAAAGGCGATGAAGCGGATGGGAACGATACGTCCCAGATAGTGGTCGAGCAGCATGATGAAAAACTCCCATGCCACCATCGTGTCGAGCTTGCTCTCGCCGGAAAAGCGATTGCGGAACTCGTAGGGCAATTCGCGGCAGCGGAGCGGCACGGGCGAGGTGGCGAAGAGATCCAGCAGTATCTTGAAGCCGACGCCGGACATGCCGGCCCTGACACAGCGCTCGACGGCCGCGCGGCGGATCATGAAGAATCCGCTCATGGTGTCCTGCAGGTCCGCCTTGAGTACCAGGCGGCTGAGTCGGGTGGCAAACCGGCTGGTGGCCGCGCGCGTTCGGTCCCAGCCATCCATGCTGCCACCTTCCGTGTACCGGCTGCCGACCACAATGTCCAGATCGTCACCGCGCAACGCGTCGAACATCGCTGGCAACAGTCGCTCGTCGTGCTGCAGGTCTGCATCGATGACCGCGACGATGGGTGCCGAAGAAGCCAGCATTCCCTCGATGCACGCCGATGACAACCCGCGCCTGCCGATGCGCTGGATGCAGCGGAGCCGGCTGTCGCGCTGCGCAAGCTCCCGGACCGTTGCGGCCGTCCCGTCCGGAGAATCGTCATCGACATAGATCATCTCCCAGTCCACCCCGGGCAGGGCGGCGGCAACCCGATTCCTGAGTTCGGCGACGTTCCCGGCCTCGTTGAAGGTCGGCACGACGATGGACAACTGAGGCATGAAGATCCTTCTCCTGAATGGCACTATCCGCTAGTTGGCGTCAGTGTACTGCATCCGCTCTGCCGCGCCGAGGCCGGCCCTTGTGGTTCGTCGCCTGATAGATCTCGATGCGATGAACAACCTTGCCGGAAGAGACCATCTCGATGACATCCACCGGTTCGGCATCGCTACGCGCTGTGGTGACGGCGCTCGCTCCTGCCGCCGTCCCGCCAGCGCCGACTATTGCAACCCACGAAGAGCCCCGCCATCGCTCCATCGCCCGGTATCTGTGGGCGATGCTGCTGGCGCGCATCTATGAAGCCCTGCCACTGAGTTGCCCGATCTGACACAGTCAGATGCGCATCATCGCCTTTGACAACGATGCCGGCACCGTGAAGAAGATCCTCGACCACATCGGCGAATCCACCCAGCCACCGCGCATCGCCCCGGCGCGCGGGCCATCGCCGTGGGAGGCGGCAGCGGCGGAGCAGGCGGAGAACGATCCGCAGTGGGATGCGTCCGCCCAACCCGCACCGGAATTCGAGTTCGATCAGCGCATCGCCCGGCAGGTCCGGGCAGGTCCCAAAACAAGATGAGACACGATGAACTCCCGCTCGTCAGGGATGACTCGTGCCTGTAGCCCGAAAAGTCGCCGCCAGCGGCTCCTATCCGGGCTACAGGCAGCGCTGGGGTGCGCTGCGGGAGCATTATGGCGGCGCCGAGGACTTCCTGATGCGAGATCGGCGATTGACTCAGTCCGCCAGAGTCGAAGATACTCCCGAATGTCGCGTTGGATTTCCTATCCTTAAGTCATCAAGCCGGAGATGGTGTTCGAAAGAATGCAGAAGGCATTGGGCGAGGGCTCGCACAGGGCCGACTGATCCCGGTTACGGCAACGCACGACACTGCTGACCCAACACCCCGCGTCGAAGTTGCCGGGCACGGAGTCGATGGCTTCCGCGTTGGCCGGTGACAGCGGACCGCGCGGTGTTGGCCATCGCCAGGGCCACTCGCCGATTGATCTTCAAAAACCACGGAGAAAATGGAAAGCCGGCCGATAAGCCGGGTTCTGTTCCCCCTTGCGGGGTTCGGCAATCATTCCTCTAGGCCTGCCGTCACCGACAGGCTCAAGCAGCCTACCCGGAAGCAGCGCGGGCCACGCCTCAGCTTCCCTATTTGGCCTTGCTCCGGATGGGGTTTACCGTGCCGCTGAACGTTACCGCCAGCGCGGTGAGCTCTTACCTCGCCGTTTCACCCTTGCCTGTGCGCCTTGCGACACCATCGGCGGTTTGTTTTCTGTTGCACTTTCCGTTGCCTTGGGTCTTGCGACTTATAGCACCCAGCCGCTAGCTGGCATCCCGCCCTGTGGAGCCCGGACTTTCCTCCCCGTGCTTGCGCACGCAGCGATTGCCTGGCCGGCTTTCCAGCGGAGATTATACGCCCTGGCGGGGCACAGTCGGCCCGACCCACTGCAGTCATTCACGGCAATCGCACACGCAAAAGTCATGAGTATGAGGCGAATTCATCGAGATATTTTGATGCCGAGCAGTTCAGAGCGATATTCTGGGCGTCGGTCGGCGAGTTTTCGACGGCGGCGTAGGCTTCGATCGGGATGCTGTGTATCGGTGCGCAAAGCCGAGAGGGCGAATTTTTGGATGGCCGAGAGGTTGCGGGCGGCGTGTCCCTTTCGGACGCGACAGTCGTCCTCACGGAACGTGACATCAAGTACCCAGTGCATGGCTTCAACGCCCCAGTGGGCTCGTGCAGCGTGAGCGAACTGCTCTACCGCCTTTACGCCGGCACTGACGATAAAGTAGCGCCGATCGACGCTGACCTTGCCCTTGATCTCCTGCTCGGACTCGATCATGCCGACGGCGGCAAGCTTCTTCCATCCGTCACGCATGGGCTTGTCCATCCACGACACGTCAGGAACAAAGGTTGCCCGCCGGGTTTCGATCCGGCCATGATTCTTCTCAACCGAGGTGCGTGTTTGTACGTCGATGTTGCGGAAGTCAAACGCGGCGGCGGTATCGAAGAACTCGACGATCGCTTGCGACAGATTCTTCTGGTTGTCCTTCACCGCCAGAACATGATCGCCCCCCTGAGCGACGATTTTCTCGACTACTTCAGTCTGGCAGCCCAACGCATCGATGGTCAGATGCAGCCCTTGAGGACCAACGTATCCAACAACGCCTTGATCGCCGCCAGTTCGTTGCCCTTGCCCGCCGTGCCTTCCTGTCCCAGCGATACGCCCAGCGTAGTAGCGTAGCCACTGACCATGTGCAGCGCCGTATTCGGTCCGTCCTTCGATCCTCTCACCGTCTTGCCGTCGAACGCCACGACGCCTCCCGCCACGCCAACGATGCTGGCGACCCACTGCCGAAAGCAACGCTCGAACACCGTTGCGTCAAGCACACGAAATACCTCGCCAAACGTGTCATGCGATGGCGTGCCATGCTTCAGCACAAGGAACGTCTTTAGCCACTCCTCCTCGCCTTCGCACCAGTCCGCGACATCGACCCAACCGTCCGCACCGCACAAAACCGCACAAATCGTCATGACGATCATTTCCTTGAGGTCGTGTCGCTTCGCCGGCCCTCGACGATGATCCTCGACCTCCGCAAACGCTTCTTGCAATGTCATTCTTGCCTCTCGATAAATGTCGAGAGTAGGCGCTATTTTTAGTGGGTTTACAAGCACCCGTCATAGGTCATTGACTGTGAACGATTTTCTTCATGAGTTTACGACGTCTGCGTAAGCGATTGCCGTGTGCAGTCATTGGCAGCATCAATGTTCCAGCGGCAGGTTGCTGAGGGGGAGCGGTCGCCATGTGTCCAGGAAATCCGGGGCTATTCACACTTAAGATCTGAATCCGCCTAGTATTCTAAGATTACATGCGGTCACTACATGCGGTCGGTAGCCTGGGCGGCCTTGATGGGACTTGACGATGACATTTCAGTCGCGCTGTTCGAATACATTTTGTTCTAAGGAGTACGCAAAAGCGATCCGGGGGCCGTTGGCGCTCTGCCTGATTCTGTTGTTATTGTTGATTTTCGAGTTCGCAACGGCTTGGCCGCACGGCCACTACGAAGTCAGCCGGGAATTAACGAAAGCGCTTCCGCTCGAGCTATGGCAAACACTGACAACCTTTGGCGACGCGCGGGCGTTGCTTGCGATCTTGCTGCCGTTGAGCCTGCGTTACCGAAAGATTGTTTGGCCGTTCCTGCTGTCCTTGCTGATCGGCTGGTTGGTAGTGCGGGGCATGAAGCACTGGTTCCAGGTGCCTCGTCCGGGCTTGCTGCTATCGGCCATCGATCCAGGCTTGCCGACTTCCGAGGCCCGCAGATACAACAGTTTCCCGTCGAGCCACGCGATGGTCATATTTTCCTTCGTGGCGACCGGGCTGGCGTTGTTGCCACGGCGCTGGGCATTGCCCCTGCTGGCGCTTGCCGCCATGGTGGGTTGTTCACGTGTCGGCATCGGTGCCCACTGGCCGGTGGATGTGCTCGCCGGCGGACTTGTCGGCACGGTAGCAGCCTGCCTTGGCATCTTTCTCGGTCAGATCTCTGATTGGCCCGAGCAGCCGCGCTTCCAAGCCATACTGATGGTCATCGTGTTGATCGCCGTGCTGACTCTACCTTTCCTTGACACTCGCTATTCCCATACGCTCTGGCTGCGCATTTTGCTGGCGGCGCTTGCCTTGGGTTCGGTGGCGTATCGATTTGTCCGCGTTAACCCGGACATTTCGTCACTGGAGGGACGCCGTAGCCATTGAACCCTCATAGAATCAGGGTGCGAGCCAACATTTGAATCGCCCCGGATTTCGTAGGCACTCGTCGGCAGCTTTGAAGCTCGGGGCGGACACACTGCAATGTTTAACAGCGGGCGCCGAAGCCAACACGTTGAGGTAGGTTGTCCGTCGGTCAGCTTTCGGAGCGGAGCAGCCTCCTTAACGGCTACTTTAAAGAAGTGACGACGGTCCCCTCGCCGATTCCAGAACTCACACCGGCAACTCGCTGCGGTCAACCACCCGCCGGAGCACAAAACTGGTGTGCACCCCGGTCACGCCGGGGATGCGGGTGATCTTGTTGAGCAGAAGGTTCTGGTAGGCGTCCATGTCCGTAACGACGACCTTGAGCTGGTAGTCCGACTGTTGCCCGGTGATGAGCAGGCATTCGAGCACTTCCGGGATGTCGGCGATGGCCGCTTCCAGGTTGGCGAAGCGTTCCGGCGTGTGCTGGTCCATCGAGATGCCGATCAGGGCCATCAGCGTCAGGCCGAGCTTCTTCGCGTCGAGGTGGGCGCGGTAGCCGGCGATCAGGCCCGATTCCTCGAGCGCCCGCACGCGGCGCAGGCAGGGCGAGGGCGAGAGGCCGATGCGGTCGGCGAGGTCCTGGTTGCTGATACGGCCATCGGCCTGCAGGATGGCGAGAATTTGCCGGTCGTAGCGGTCTAGCTCCATCTTGTTGCTCTATTTATGTGAATGGCGCCATATTCTGCCACGATAGCCGGAAAAGAGCACGCAGAACGCAAGCACCTGCCGAGCCCTCTTGCGTAAACTCTGGTCCATCGAAGCGATTTTCCAGGAGCCGCGCCATGTTGCAGAACCCCGCCACGAAGTACCACGCTTTTGCCCCGATCCGGCTTGTCAACCGCAACTGGCCGAGCCGCGTCATCGACAGGCCGCCGGTGTGGATGAGTACCGACCTCCGCGACGGCAACCAGGCGCTCTTCGAGCCGATGAACGGCGAGAAGAAGATGCGTATGTTCAAGGCCCTGTGCGACATCGGCTTCAAGGAAATCGAGGTCGCCTTCCCCTCCGCCTCGCAGAACGAGTTCGACTTCGTGCGCGGCCTCGTCGAAGGCGGCCACATCCCGGACGACGTTTCCATCGAGGTGCTCACCCAGGCCCGCGAGCACCTCATCCGCCGCACCTTCGAGTCGATCCGGGGCGCGAAGCAGGCGATCGTGCATGTCTATAACGCCACTTCGAAGCCCTTCCGCGACCATGTCTTCGGCATGAGCCGGGCGGAAGTGGTGCAGATGGCGGTCGATGCGGTCAGGCTGATCAGGACGCTGGCCGAGGATATGCCGGAAACCGCGGTCACCCTCGAATACAGCCCCGAACTGTTCACCGCCACCGAACTCGATTTCGCCCTCGAAATCTGCGACGCGGTGACCGCCGCCTGGGGCGCGACGCCCGAGCGCAAGGTCATCCTCAACCTGCCGACCACGGTCGAGGTCGCGACGCCGAACATCTACGCCGACCAGATCGAGTGGATGCACCGCCACCTCGCCCGGCGCGACAGCGTCATCATCAGCCTCCACCCGCACAACGACCGCGGCACCGCCGTCGCCGCCGCCGAGTTGGGCCTGATGGCCGGCGCCGACCGCGTCGAGGGTTGCCTGTTCGGCAACGGCGAGCGCACCGGCAACGTCAACCTCGTCACCCTCGCCCTCAACATGTACACCCAGGGGGTCCATCCCGGCCTCGACTTCTCCGACATCAACGCCGTCGCCCGCACATTCGAGCACTGCACCCAACTCCCGATCCATCCGCGCCATCCGTACGTAGGGGATCTCGTCTTCACGGCCTTCTCCGGCTCCCACCAGGACGCCATCAAGAAGGGGTTCGTCGCCCAGGAGGCGGCAGAGGATTGGAACGTGCCCTACCTGCCGATCGACCCGGCCGACGTCGGCCGCAGCTACGATTCGGTGATCCGCGTGAACAGCCAGTCGGGCAAGGGCGGCATCGCCTACCTGATGGAGCATGAGCACGGCGTCGTCATGCCGCGCCGCCTCCAGGTCGAGTTCTCGGGCGTCGTCCAGCGCCATGCCGAGAGGGACGGCGGCGAAGTGAGCGCTGACAAAATCTGGGATCTGTTCGCCGCTGCCTACCTCGATACGGCGGCCCCGGTACGCTACCGCGAGCACCACCTCTACGAACACGGCGGCCTGCAGGGCATCCGGCTCAAGGTCAACATCGACGGCGTGCCGCACCTGCTCAGCGCCGAAGGCAATGGCCCGATCAATGCTGCGGTGCACGCACTGCAGGGGGCTGGAATCGCGATCCAGGTGCGCAGCTACGAGGAACGCTCGATGACGCCGATGGGCGAGGACGGCAACGCCCGCGCCTGCGCCTTCATGGAGATCGCCGCCGCCGGCCACGGGGAATGCTTCGGCGTCGGCATCGACGCCAACATCGTCACGGCTTCGATCAAGGCCATCGTCAGCGGCATCAACCGTCTCGGCGGGGCGCAGGCGCAACCCATCGAGCAGGCCGCCTGAGCAGTCGATCCGTGCCGCGAGCTGGTCGGGCTGCTTCTCTGCGGATACGCCGGGCAACATCCGGAGAACCCGCGAAAGGCACAACTCACCACCGGTGAGAGTTGATATTATGACCAAGCAGTTTTTCGGCGCGGGTTCCTACCCGAACCGCAGCGCCAATTCAAAGAACTTCTTTCAAGGACGAACGTCATGTTCCAGAAGATTTCCGCCTATATTTCCGCCCTTGCGCTGGCCCTGACCCTGACCGCCTGCGCGACACCCGGTGACCAGACCGGTGAAGTCGAGATTCGCAGCGGCGCCATCGAGCAGATCACGCCGGTCGAGTTGCAGAACAACACTCAACCGGGCGTCGGCGCCGTGGTCGGCGGCCTGGCGGGTCTCGGCATCGGCAGCCTGATCGGCGGTGGTACCGGGCGCGATGTCGCCATGGTCCTCGGCACTGTGGGTGGCGCGGTCGCCGGTCATAAGGTACAGCAACGCTACAACCAGCCGGTTGCCGGCCAGCAGATCATCGTCCGGACCTCCAAGGGTGTCCTCGTCTCGGTTACCCAGCCGGCCAATGCCAGCCTCAGCGTAGGCCAGAAGGTCTTTATCGAAGGCACCGGCGAAGACGCCCGCGTCGTGCCGCGCTGATCAGCAATCCGCGGCATCGGGCTGATTCGGTCCCGATGCCGCACTTCAACGAGTTTTGACCATGGCGCATTCACCCGCAGATTCATCCACGCCCCGCCTTGCGGCAGCCCTGTCGCACAAGGCATTCCTCCTGGCAGCGCTTGTCCCGCTTGCACTTTGCTCGGCCTGCGCGCCCGACGCGTGGCGCCCGGAAAACCCCTACGATGCCTTCATCGACCAGGTGCAGAAGAAATGCTTCGACCAGCCGATTGGCAGAAAAACCATCGGTCCGGACCTGCTCCCGTATTCCGGGACGCCGGACAGCGCCTTTCTTGACGAGACGTCGCGCTTCTACAACGGGAAGGTCCGCCAGGATGCCTACGTCGACTGGCTCGTCGGGTTCTACGGTGCGCGGCCAGACTCACCGGGAATCGCCTGCATCATCGCCCAGTTGCCGCCGCGCGCAGCGGACCCGGCGCAACCGCCGAACATTGTTCCGCCGAACCCGCTGAATCCGCCGAGCGGCAGCCGCTAGCCGCGCCCGGCAACGTTCGAAGGCCGCCGCTTCAGGCGGCCTTTTTCGTTGCGCCGCGGCCGGGACGGAACTGCCAGGTGTCGTCGTAGTAGGCCGGGTCTTCGCTGTCCGGCGTCACGCCGGGAATGCCCAGCAGCGGCAGCGGCTGGAAGTCGCGCGGCAGCTTGTAGCGGCCGCCGGCCAATTCGGCCGCCAGCAGGGCGTCGACCGCGGCAAGCTGGCTTGCCCGGCGGCTGCAGCAGCCATGCCTCACCGACTTCGAGCAATACCGCCTTGGCGGTCAGCCCGCGGAAAGGCGCGCGCAGCGCCTCGTAGGTGGCATGGCCGACGATGACGAAGCGCATGGCCACCCGGACATCGGCGCGCCGATCGACGAACAGTTTCTTCCATTCGAAACCCCGCAGCAGTTCGAGCAACTCCGGGCGGCTGGACAGGACAGCGATGCCGCATTCGTCGAAGTGGGTCAGCGCGTCGCGCGTGCTGCCGCGCGCGGCGCCCGCCGGCTGCATGGCGGCGACGTGCGCGGCGGTGATCGCCCGCTTGGTCTGCGGAAAGGTCAGCCAGACCAGCCCGTTGAAGAAGTCGTGCCAGTTGCCTGGCCGCGTCTCGACCTCGCCGGTTTCCCACACCCGGCACTCGTAGGCCAGGCCGTCCGCCTGCGGCGGCACGAAGCGGACGGGTTTCCCGTTCGGCCCGCCAATCGGATGTCGTCCGGCGAGTTCCGCCAGCGCGACGGCATCGGGTTGCGGCGGCAACTGGTCGAGCCAGCGCCGCAACGGGTCGAACAGGAAGGACGACAGTGCGGCGGTGGGCACGCTGAAGGCGGCGGCTGGCCGGGCTACGCCATCTTCCACGCCAGCGTCTCGCCGGCGCGCAGCGGGACGATCGGGTCGCTGGCGAGGTAGGGATAGCTCGCCGGCACCGTCCATTCTTCCTTGACCAGCGTCACCGTGCCGCGGTTGCGCGGCAGGCCGTACCAGTCCGCACCGAAGAAGCTGGCGAAGGCTTCCAGCCGGTCGAGCGCGCCGGCCTGCTCGAAGGCTTCGGCATAGAGTTCGAGCGCGGCGTAGGCGGTGTAGCAGCCGGCGCAGCCGCAGGCCGCTTCCTTGGTGCCCTTCGCATGCGGCGCCGAATCGGTGCCGAGGAAGAACTTCGGGTTGCCCGAGATCGCCGCGGCGACCAGCGCCTCGCGGTGCGTCTCGCGCTTGAGCACCGGCAGGCAGTACCAGTGCGGGCGCACGCCGCCCTGGAAGATGGCGTTGCGGTTGTAGAGCAGGTGATGGACGGTGATCGTCGCTGCCACGGTCGCCGGCGCGGCCTCCACGAATTCCGCGGCGTCCTTCGTGGTGATGTGCTCCATGACCACCTTGAGCTTCGGGAAGCGTTGCACGACCGGGGCCAGCACGGTGTCGATGAAGACCTTCTCGCGGTCGAAGAGGTCGATCGCCGGATCGGTCACCTCGCCATGCACAAGCAGCGGCAGGCCGACGCGCTCCATCTCGGCCAGCGTGTCGTAAGCCCGGGCGATGTCGGTCAGGCCGGCGTCGGAATTGGTCGTCGCGCCCGCCGGGTAGAGCTTGACCGCCTTGACGAAGCCCGATGCGGCGGCCTTGGCCACCTCGGCCGGCGGCGTGTTGTCGGTCAGGTAGAGCGTCATCAGCGGCTCGAAGGTCATGCCCCGGCCGGCAGCGCCGCGAGGATGCGATCGCGGTAGGCGGCGGCCTGCTCGACAGTGGTCACCGGCGGCTTCAGGTTGGGCATGACGATGGCGCGCGCGAACTGGCGGGCGGTGTGCGGCAGCACCGCGGCAAGCGCCTCGCCGTCGCGCAGGTGGAGGTGCCAGTCGTCAGGGCGGGTGATGGTGATCTGCATGGTAGCTTCCGATGGAATTTCGGCAGATTCTATCAGGGCGGCCCGCCCGGCCCTCGTCGCCCGGTGGTGATGATCCTGCGTGGCATGACAGCAAGCGTGGAGACACCAATGACCAAGGTCAACAACGAGTTTCCATACCAGGTCCCGAAACCATCAGTCGATCGCTTTCTGGACATGGTGCAGCACATGCGTCGGCGTCAGCACTTCCATGCAACTGTGATGCGAACAGGTCTTGCGATAACAGTTTATGCATGGAAGATCGGCTTGCAGCGTGGTTACATTGTCGCCGAGTGGCTTGACCCGGCGCGGGTCAGTCGGACCACAAATGATCGTCATCGGGGTCGTCGCCATCGCGGCGAGATGAGCGGTACCGGTGTCGTTGCCGACGATGAAACGCGCCGACTCGCAGATCGGCGGAACATCGAGAATTTCGGTCTGTCCGCACAGATTGATCAACCACGGCCCGCACAGTTGGGCGATCTGACGGCATTCATCGATCTCGTCCGGGCCGCCGATCAACACTATCCTGGCAACGCCACCGAGATGCAACTGGTCTGCCAGCGCAGCATAGCGCGTCGCGCCCCAGCGCTTGAGATGACCCGCCGCGTTGCAGCCGGGCAGGAAAACGCCAAAGTTGCCAGGCGCCAGTCCGTGCTTGTTCATCAAGTCCTGGGCACGCGCCCGATGGCGGGCGGAAACATGAAGAACCGGACGCGGCGTCAGTCCTCGAATACCCCCGGCCGCCAGCGCCGCACGATTGCGGGTGACGGCATGGGCGGGCAGCGCCGGCTCCTCCGGCGCAATGTCATACGGCATCTGGCGGCGATTGCCGAGAAGATAGCGGGGGCGATGCCCGCTCAACCGCAGCAGCGTCAGCAGGAAGCGGGAACGGTCGTTGCACTGGAGATCGATGATCAGGTCATAGTCCGTCGACCGCACCTGGCGCAGCCAGGCAAGCACTTGACGCAGCCGATTCTTTCGTCTCGACCAGTCCACTGCCAGTATCCGCTGAAACCTGGGGTCGTCGGCAAACAGCAGGTCACGCCAGGCGGGCTGTGTATCCAGATGAATCTCGCGTCCGGGGAAGGCCCGGGCGATGTCCTCGAACAGCGCAGTCGCCAAAATCACGTCCCCCATGGCGCTCCACTTGATGATCAGGATACGGCGGATAGTCGCATCGGCAGGCAGGTCAACCGCGTGATACATGGCTTGAGAGGGCGTTCAAGAAAAGAATATTGTCCTGCTGTGAAGGGAGGAGGCGACACCAGATCGTACAGGTTGCCTTCGCTGCTCAGTCTCGTCGGGCAGCAGGCAGGGGAGGAGCGCCTTCCGGGAACAACCGGGATCCATGCCTGGCGAACTGGTAATGCTCGTAGAGCTTCGCGTATTTCAGAAAGACATAGAAGGCCGCCACGGCCGAATTGATGAATCCTGCCCAGCCATTCAGGAAATTGCGTTTGAAGACATAGCTGCGGACGAAAAACAGGGGCGGATAGAAGATCATGATCAGCGGGATTCCCCTGCGCTCCCTCTTGACCTTGTCCGCGACCAGGCCCGTCGAGTAGGCGTTGATCTTGTCAACCTTCGTATGGATGTCCGTCTCGCCGAAGTGATAGAAAGGTGCCTTGAGTCGCCCGACACGCCCCTGGATCTTCGGCGCGGCATGAATCGGCATGTCGTCCATGCCGCCCTTTCTCTTGTCGAACAAGCGCAAGAAGTGGTTCATCCGGGTTGCCGGGTGGTACATGCGCCAGAACAATTGCTCCTGCCGGGGAATATCATAGCCGTCAACCGAAGGCCCGTCTTGCAGCAACTGCCTGATTTCATTCTGGAGTTCGAGAGACAGCGCCTCGTCGGCATCGAGCAGGAGCACCCAGTCGTTGCTCGTCGCCGCCAATGCCATCTGCTTTTGCGGGCCATACCCCATGAAGCGGTGCTGGCTGACGAGCGCGTCGTAACTCCGGGCGATGGCCAAGGTATCATCGGTGCTGAACGAATCAAGAACGACGATTTCGTCGGCCCACTTGACGCTCTCCAGGCATGTTTTCAGAGTGCGGTCGTTGTTGTAGGTCGTCACGAATACGGAAAGTCGCGTTCGGTCAGTCATCGCCAAGCCTGTTCAGACGATAAGTTTCGTTCAATGCAACGATTGATGGGCGCTAGCCCGCCAGTCGCTTTCAACCTTATCATGCTTGGTTGGAATACCTCAAACGACATCATACAGACGGCGACAGGATGATCACCTCGGCACACATCGCCGCTGGCCAGGCACTGGGTGGCGCCGAGCTGTTCTATGTCCGGTTGGTCAATGCCCTGCAGGAAAGGCAGGGGTCCGTGCTGGCCATCACCAGCCCGGGCGGGTTGATCTCCCAGCGCCTGCGGCCTGACGTGGCGCAAGTGCATGTGCCGATGCGAGGGATCGCCGACTTGCCGTCCCGCTGGCGGATCGGAGCCATAGTCCGCGAGAAACGGCCCGACATTGTCCAGACCTACCTGGGGCGCGCCACCCGGCTGACCCATCTCGATCCGGGCCGGCACTCGATCCACGTCGCCCGCCTGGGTGGGTATTACGACGTCAAGGGGTATCGCCATGCCCATGCCTGGGTCGGCAACACCCGGGGCATCTGCGACCACCTGGTCCACAACGGCTTGCCGGCAGGCCGTATCGCCCATATCGGCAATTTCGTGGACATTCCCGTTGCCGACTCGCCCGAAAATATCGCCGAGCGGCGACGCCATCTGGATATCCCGGAAGATGCCACGGTCCTGCTGGCCGTCGGTCGCCTTCACCCGGTCAAGGGATTCGCGGATCTGCTGACCGCCTTCTCACTGCTCGAAGAGACGATGCACGGGCGCCCGCTGATACTCGTCATCGTCGGCGACGGTCCGCTGAAATCCTCGCTGCAGGGCTACGCTTCCCAACTGGGCCTGGATCAGCGAATTCGCTGGGCCGGCTGGCAGCTGGACCCCCATCCCTATTACGAACTTGCCGATCTCTTCGTTTGCCCGTCGCATCACGAGACCCTGGGAAACGTGATCCTCGAGGCGTGGGCGCATTGCCGGCCGGTTCTCGCGACGCAAACGGCCGGCGCCATGGAACTGGCCGCCGATGAAAGTCAGTCGTGGACAGTTCCGACGCAGGACCCTCAGGCAATGGCAGACGGCATCCGCCGGCTCCTGGGGGACGAGTCGCTGAGGGTCGCAGTGGCTGCCTCCGGCCGCAAGAAGATCGACGACCACTACAGCCAGCGCCAGATCGTCAATGCCTATCTGGAGTTCTATCAGCGCCTGCTCGGATAGCAGCAAAATAGCTCAAGCCGCCGAGACACACGAATCCATACAAGGCGAAGTAGCGGGAAGTGTAGCCAAAGCTGAACAGAGCTGCGGCGATGATGGCCATCATCGCGGACAGCAGGATTCCGGCACGCTGCCGATCCTCCGGCGACAAATTTCGCCAGTTGCCGGACAGTCGGGCCAGGACGCTGCCGAAAAGTGCCAGCAATGCGCCGACCCCGAGCAGTCCGGTTTCGTACCAGGCATCCATCAGGAAGTTGTGCAGGTGCTTCGCCTTGCCTCTACTACCCATATCCAGAATCTCCGGCGTGTGCCCGACATTTCCCATCCCGACGCCCAGCCAGGGGCGCTCGGGCGGATGCTGGATGGCCTGTCGCCACATGATGGTGCGTCCCGAAGTGAAGGCGTCGAGCCGGTGGTTGACATCCACATTGCCGCCGCGCAGGAAGGCGCCGAGGTTGGCAAGGAACCCGATAATCAGAACCACCGCCGCCAGGAGTGCTCCCCAGCGCAACCGCCAGCCGAGCACAGCCCAGCAGAAGACCGCCAGTCCGACGATCATCCCGAGGAGAGCCGCCCGTCCCTGCGCCAGAACCACATAGGCCAAGGCAACGAGGGCGATGCCCGCCATGGCGCCGTAGCGCCAGCGCTCGCCGCCTCGCCGCCAGACCCAGCCCAGGATGAACGGCAGCAAGAACGGCAAGCCATCCTCCTTGAGCTGGAGCTGGGAGTAAACGGCACCCCGACCATCCGAACGCAAAATACGGAATGAGCAGGACGAGCGCTGCCAGGGCAAGCGCGCCAAAGAGCGCCGTCGCCCCCAGAAAGCGGTCGGGATGGCCGGTCGATTCTCCCATTGCCGCCCGCATCAACAGGAAACTGAAGCTCAGCATGAGAAAGACGGACCAGGTCTTCAGCGAGGCGCCCGGGTCCACGGCGCCGGGAATCCCGATCAGGAATACGCCGACAAGGGCCAGATAGGGCAACACGGCCATGCGATCCAGTCGGCTGCGCCGGCGCCACAGCGCAAGCAGTCCCCAGACTGCGTAAGCCACGGCAATGCTGTTGAAGAGTCCGCGTCCGCCAACCTGGGCCAGGGGCAATGCGGCAGGGATCAGCCAGCCCCATCGGAAGAAGGCGTCTTGCATGTCGTTGAACTTGCGGGCGATGTTCATGGATTCAGGTTGAAGCTGGCCAATGCGTCGAGAACGCGAGGAATTGTAATCGCTGCCATGCCGGCTGTGCCCGGCGGCGGCAAGACGGCATCGATGAAGCGGGAATGCACGAGCGGTGGCGACGCCCCGAAAAGGCCGACCGCGGGAACCTGGACGGCTGCCGCGATGTTGAGTACGCCCGTGTCGTTGCCGACATAGGCACGAGCAACCGGCGAGAAGCGCGGCTGTTTGCTCCAGCGGCAAACCGACGGCATCGACGGCCACCCCGCCCCCGGCGCGGACGCGTGCCAGTATGTCGTCGGCCAGCGGGCGCTCCGCCGGTCCGCCGACGATGAAGATCGAGCCGGCCCGCTGCCGGTGAAGTTCCAGGGCCAGTTCCGCAAACCGGACGGCTCCCCACTGCTTCCATGGCTCGCTGCTGCCGATGCCCAGCGCGATCCACGGCGCAGGCCAGGCGGCAAATCGGCTCGCGACAGCCGCTGCAGGCGCCGGCATCGACGCCAGTCGCGGTTCCGGTTCGGCTCGGGCAATGCCCAGTTCGTCGAGCAAGGCGTCCGCCTTGAAAATGGGATGCGTATGCTTCAGGGCAGCAGGCAGGGACATCGACCGACTCAACAGCATCGACTGCACACCGATGCCATAGCCGATTCGCTCAGGAATCCCGGCGAGGCGGGCCGCAAGCACGTAGCGGGCACTGTCATGGAGGAACCAGGCGCGCTGATACTTCTCTCGCCGCAGCAACGCCGCCAGGCGCTGCAGGCCCCTGAGTCCGGCATGGCGCCCGGCGACGCGTTCGACCCACAGCACACGGCCGACGTGTGGATCGGCGCAAAGCAAGCGGTCAGCCTGCGAACGCGGCTTGGTCAGGATATCGACCCGCCCCTCGATGGTTGTCCCGGCGATCGCATGAATATGCGGCAGATGCCAGACCATGTCGCCGATGCCTGGCAAGGGCTGCACGATCAGCGTCCGCCCGGAAGGTGCAAGGCTCATTTGGCACCTCCAGGAGATTGGCAAATCGACTCGTACAACGCGACAGTCTGGTCCAGCATCCGCTGCAACGGGAAAACCGGCGCCGCCGGAACCGGCGGCGCCGAGTGCATGAGTTCCTTCACCCGCGCAGTCAGTTGATCCAGGTCGCCAAGCGGCGTCAATCCGACAGGATACATCTTCGCCAGGATCTCGCCGACGCCACCGTGATTGTAGCCGACGACTGGCGTGCCAAGGCTGAGCGCCTCGAGGACGGTGCGGCCGAACGATTCCGGTTTGCTCGACAGGGAAAGCACCAGCGTCGAAACGGAATAGATCTCGCGCATATCGGCACGATGCCCGGCAAATACGATGGCGTCATCGAGGCCGCGAGACCTTGCCAGTTGCCGGATTTCCTCGAAATATCCCGTCCGGCGCGGTTCGATCCCGCCAACGACAAGTCCCATTCCCGTCCACCCGCCGGAACGCAGACGGGCAATCAGTTCAATGAAATCCGCATGTCCCTTGAGCCGACTCAGACGGCCCGGAAGAGTCAGCACCTGGGTTCCCCGCAGTTGCGGATATTGTCTGTACCAACCGTCAAGCCATTCGGGGCCGGGTCTGTAGCCAAAAGGGAAAGCTTCCGGCGCCACGCCTCGCTGGATTACCGATATTCGTTCCAGCGGCAAGCGGGGATAATTGCGTTGAAGATACTCGCGGACCGTCTCGGATACCGCGATGACCCGCTCACCGCGAGTCATGATCGCGCTGTACGCCGACACGGAATAAAGCCCGTGAACCGTGGTGATGAAATGCGGGCGAGTAGCCGGATCCATCCCGCGCCAGGCCAGCCAGGCTATCCAGGCGGGCATGCGTGAGCGCACATGCAGCACGTCTATCCGCTGTTCGGACAGCCAGCGTCGCAGGGGCCAGATCCAACGCATGGCGAACGGAGACTTGCTGCCCACAGGCCAGCACAGGTGCTCGCTGCCCTGATCGACCAGTTCCTCGACCAGCCGCCCGCCCGCCGAAATCACGATCGACCGGTGTCCCCGGCGCACCAACTCCTGGGCCACCTCCAATGTGCCCCGTTCCACGCCGCCGCCATTCAGTGCCGGCAGCAATTGCACGACCTTCATTGGAACCATCGCTCGACAATCCAGCGGGCGCAACGCTCGGCTTCATTGAAGGTTGCCTGGAGGCCGTCGCAGGTGCCCGTCGCGCCGCCAGTCAGCGAAGGGAATCACCCAGCCCTCGGCAACAAGATCGTCGATACCCCGACTGATCCGGCTGGCTCGGTGTTGCGGCATGGGCAGCACGCCGACCGCCGCACCGGCCGTCAATGCTTCATAAACCATCGATACACTGTCTGCGGTAACCCAGGCCCGTTCCGCACGTGCCAGTTGCGAAGGCAGCCAGTCAGGGCCGGTATCCTCGACGGGCACCACCGTGAGTCTCGCATGGGGAGCAACTGGCCAATCCTCGAGAAAATCGGGCGGGGTACGGCGCGATGTCGCCAAGGTCCAATCAACATCGGCATCGGCATCGACATATCGCCGCAACATGTTCATGCAGTGCCTTGGCGTCCCAGCCGAAATGCGCCGATGGCCCGCCGACAAGCAACAAACCTTTGCCACGCTCCTGCACATCGGACGGGCGAATCCGATTGAGCGCTCCGCGTGTGACAACAACATTTTTCCGGGGGGCTATCCCGTCGTGCTCCGGTATCAGGCATAGATCGAACAGATACGCCGGCAGCGTCGGCCGCATGAGAACCACTGCTTTGCCTCCACGGCTGCGCCGGGCGGCCAAGAGCGACAGATGCGTGGCATGGCCGGCACCCAGCAGCAAGTCCGGCGAAGGAAGTCCTTTCCAGGCGGACGGCCGGCTCGACAGAGATGCCGCCAAGTGCCGCAAGCGGCAGCAGGACTTGCGGTTGAACAACCTCGATCGGGATTAGCCGGGCCAATGCCTCGACCAACCCCAGGCTCTGGTTGTCATGCCCGGCCTTGCCATCGCTGAATCGCCAAACAATCAAGGGCCGCATCAAGCACTCCGTCCGCTGCGATTCCTGGCTTCCTGAGAGGAAATATCATGCAGGGACATATAGGCACGCGGATTGGCGGGAAGGGAAACGAACTGCGACCGCAGGCAGGCCGGTATTGCCATTGTCGCCGCCGTCGGCGCGAGTTTCCAGGTCGGCATCCGCGCGTAGCACCCCGCCCGGCAGAGCCGGTCGTCGCTGCGCTCGCGGATTTGCCGCTCGGGATTTTGATGTTCAGTCATCGTCCCGCGCCCTGATTTCCAGTGCCCGTTCGTACAGCGCGTTCTTCGCCGCGCCGGTGATCACCGCAGCGAGCTTGGCAGCCTGCCTGACCGGCAGGCCGTCGGCGAGCAGCAGTTCGAGCACCCGTTCGCCTTCGCCGCCGTCGGCACCGGCCGGGGCGCCGGAAACCACCAGGACGAATTCGCCGCGCTGGCGGTTGGCATCCTCCTTGAGCCAGGCGAGTGCCGCGGTCAACGGCCCGGAATGGATGGATTCGAACAGCTTGGTCAGCTCGCGGGCAATGACCAGCGTGCGCTCGCCGAGCACGGCGGCGAGGTCGGCCACCGTTTCCAGAACACGGTGCGGTGCCTCGTAGAAGACCAGCGCGCACGGATGATCGCGCAGCCCTGCGATGGCCTGCCGGCGTTGGCCGGGCTTGCTCGGCAGGAAGCCCCAGAACAGGAAATGCTCATCGGCCAGGCCGGCCGCCGACAATGCAGTGATCGCGGCGCACGGGCCGGGCAGCGGCACGACCCGGCAGCCGGCGGCGCGCACGGCGGCGACGACGCGGGCGCCGGGGTCGGAAATGCCCGGGGTGCCGGCGTCGGACACCAGCGCCACCGGCTCGCCGGCCTGCAGCCGCGCGACGATGCGCGCCGCCGCCTCGTGCTCGTTGTGCTGGTGCGCCGGCAGCATCCTCGCTGACGACCCCAGGTGCTTCAGCAGCGGCGCGCTGTGCCGGGTATCCTCGGCCGCCACCCAGGGCACCGCGCGCAGGATTTCCTCGGCACGACGGGTGATGTCCGCCAGATTTCCGAGCGGCGTCGGGACGACATACAATGCGGCGGATTCTTCCGTCATTTCGGGCATGCAGGCAAAGACCAACGATACCACCGTCGCGCGCGGGCGCGAAGCCGAAGCGCAGGCCGCGGCCTATCTCGAACGCCATGGCCTGCGCGTCGTCGCGCGCAATTTTCGCGTGCGCGGCGGCGAGATCGACCTGATCTGCCGCGACAGCGCAACGCTGGTCTTCGTCGAAGTGCGCCAGCGTAGCCGCAGCGATTTCGGCGGGGCCGGCGCCAGCATCACCGCGGCCAAGCGCGGCCGCATCGTGCTTGCCGCGCGACATTACCTGGCCGGCAAGGCGGCGTGCGACTGCCGCTTCGACTGCGTGCTGATCGACGGTGACAAGCTGGAATGGCTGCGCGATGCGTTTGCTGCTGACACTTAGCCTGCTGTCCTGGCTGGCCCTGGCGCAGGCCGAAAGCGTGCGCATGCTGGTGCAAAGTTCGCCGCTGGCCGGCAGCCAGTACTACGCGGTCGCCGAATCGTGGCGCGAGATGCGGGTCGGCGACCGCCTCGACCTGATCCGCGAGCCGGACAACCGCCACGACGCCCGCGCCATCCGCGTCGAGTGGCGCGGCCGCAAGCTGGGCTACGTGCCGCGCGCCGAGAATCGGGCGGTGGCCGCCGCGCTGGACCAGGGCGAGCGACTGGTGGCGCGCATCTCGCGTCTGACCGAGCACCCGGATCCCTGGCGGCGGGTGGAGTTCGAAGTCTTCGTCGAGCTGTGATGTAGAATGACTTCGTTATCGTCCGTACCCTGCCCCGTAGCCATGGATCTGATCGCCCGCGTCGCCCGACATTTCGAGGACAGCGCCAATACCAAGCTGGATGCCGTCGACCTGATGGCTGCCCCGATCGCCGCCGCCATCGAGGCGATGACCGGGTGCCTGCTCGCCGGCGGCAAGATCCTCGCCTGCGGCAATGGCGGTTCGGCCGGCGATTCGCAGCACTTCGCCGCCGAACTGGTCGGCCGCTTCGAGGCCGAGCGCCAGGAGCTGGCGGCAATCGCGCTGACCACCGACACGTCGATCCTGACCGCCGTCGGCAACGACTATTCGTTCGCCCAGATCTTTTCGCGCCAGGTGCGCGCCCTCGGCCATGCCGGCGACGTGCTGCTCGCCATCTCGACCTCGGGCAATTCCGCCAACGTGATCGAGGCGATCAAGGCGGCGCACGACCACGACATGCGCATCGTCGCGCTGACCGGTCGCGGCGGCGGCCAGATCGGCACGCTGCTGAACGACGAAGACATCCATCTCTGCGTGCCGGCTGAGCGCACGGCACGCATCCAGGAAACCCACCTGCTCGTGATCCATTGCCTGTGCGATGGCATCGATGCGCTTCTCTTGGGAGTCGAATGATGCAAAAAGCCAAACTGGCGCTGGCCGTCGCCGCGCTGATCACCGCGCTGCCGCTGCTGCAGGGCTGCGTTCCCGCCGTCGTTACCGGCGCCACCGTCGCCACCATGTCCGCCTACGACCGCCGCTCGACCGGTATCCAGACCGACGACGAGAGCGCCGAGTGGAAGGCCGGGGCGAGCGTTCCGGAGCAGTACAAGGAAACCGCGCACGTCAACTTCACCGCCTACAACCGGCGCCTGCTGATCACCGGCGAAGTGCCGAGCGACGACGCCAAGCGCATCATCGGCGATCAGGCTGCGCGCGTCGCCGGCATCCGCGAGGTGATCAACGAGACAGTGGTCGGCCCGGCGACGTCGATGTCGGTGCGCAGCAACGACAGCTACCTCACCTCGAAGGTCAAGGCGCGCCTGGTCGACGCCAAGGAAGTGTCGGCCTTCAACATCAAGGTGGTCACCGAGAACGGCACCACGTACCTGTTGGGGATCGTGACCGAGCGCGAAGCCGCCGTCGCTGCCACCGTCGCCAGCCGGACCGAGGGCGTGCGCAAGGTTGTGAAAGTCTTCGAAGTGGTCAGCGACACCGAGGCGAAGCGCCTCGACACGCTGCCGAACCCGGCCCGTTCCGATGCGCCTCCGCCGCCGCCGAAGCCGCCCGCGCAACCGGCACCGGTGGAGAATCGCTGACAAATAGCGGTCGACCGCGACAGGGAGGGGAAAATGAATCTCGAGAAGGTCATCTTCGGCTTCTTCATCGTCCTGGCGGCGACGCTGAACTTCGGCTTCTTCATCGGCGACATCGAGCGGCCGGAACTGCACAACGTCTACGAACTGGCTGCGGCGCTGGTCGTCAGCCTGATCGCCACCGCGCTGAAGTTCGGCGACCGCACCCAGATCGGCGCCATCCACCTGTCCACCAGCCTGGTCGCCGACCTGCAGCTGATCGCCGCGGCGATCACCTGGGCGATGGCGGTGCATGTCACCGGCGACCGGCATGACGCCGCAGTCACCTCCAGCGTCGTCTCGCTGTCCGGCGGCGCGCTGTTCGCCAACATCGTTTCGGTCATCATCCTCATCGTCGAAACCGTGATGCTCCGCCGCTGAGCGCCGGGAGCCGAGCGTGAACAGCGCCTTCTTCCTCGTCCTGCGGCGCATGCGGGTGCCGATCATCGTGCTGATCGTCATCTACGCGATCTCGGTGATCGGCCTGACCCTGGTCCCCGGGGTCGATGCCGAGGGCCAGCGCGGCGCCGCCGCTCAGTTTCTTCCACGCCTTCTATTTCATCAGCTACACCGCGACGACCATCGGCTTCGGCGAAATTCCCAGCGCCTTTTCCGATGCCCAGCGCATGTGGGTCACCGTCTGCATCTACCTGACGGTCATCGGCTGGTCCTACTCGATCGTCACGCTGATCGCGCTGCTCCAGGACAAGGGCTTCCAGAACACCCTGACCACCAACCGCTTCGCCCGCCGCGTGCAGCGCCTCAAGGAACCGTTCTACATCGTCTGCGGCGCCGGCGAAACCGGCAACCTGATCTGCCACACCTTCGACCGCACCGGCCGCGCTTTCGTCGTTCTCGAAAAGGACGAACTGCGCGTCGAGGAACTCGATCTGCTCGATTTCAAGACCGATACCCCGGCACTGGCTGCCGATGCCCGGTTGCCGGACAACCTCCTGCGGGCCGGTCTGACCCACCCGAAATGCCGTGGTGTGCTGGCGGTGACCAACGACGAGCAGGTCAACCTCGCCGTCGCCATCGCCGTCCGCCTGCTCAACCCGCAGGTGCCGGTGATCGCCCGTGCGCGCAGCGATTCGGTGGCCGCCAACATGGCCTCGTTCGGCACCGACCATGTCATCAACCCGTTCGAGCGCTTCGCCGAATACCTCGCGCTGGCCGTCGCCGCCCCGGAGCGCTTCCGGCTGATCGAACTGCTCACCAGCCTGCCGGAAACGCCGATCCCCGAACCGCACCGGCCGCCGCGCGGGCAGTGGATCATGTGCGGCTTCGGCCGCTTCGGCCGTGCCGTCGCCCACCACCTGCAGCCAACCGGTATCACGCTGACCATCATCGACCCCGGCGCACCCGACGCCAACCACGCCATTCCCGGCGACGGCACCGAAGCCGCGACGCTGGTCGCGGCCGGCATCGCGACGGCGGCCGGGATCATCGCCGGCACCGACAACGACGTAAACAATCTGTCGATCGCCGTGACCGCCGCCGAACTGCGCCCCGACCTGTTCGTCGTGCTGCGCCAGAACCATGCCGCCAACAGCCCGCTGTTCGAGGCCTATCAACGCCGACTTCGCCATGGTGCCGAGCCAGATCGTCGCCCAGGAAAGCATCGCCGTGCTGACCACGCCGCTGCTCGCGCGCATTCCTCAGGGCGCTGCGCGAGCGCGACGAGGGCTGGTGCCGGCGTTGGTCGAACGCCTGCAGGGCGTCAACGAAGGTCTGACGCCGGCGGTCTCCAGCCTGCATTTCACCGCCGAGCGACGCCCCGGCGGCGCATCACGCCCTGCTCCGCGGCACCCCGATCACCCTCGGCCAGTTGATGCGCGACGGCACCGACCGCAGCCAGCCGCTCGCCGCGCTGACCCTGCTCGTCGAGCGCCAGGAGCGGCGCTTCATCCTGCCTGCCGACCGTTTCCGGCTCGACGTCGGCGACCGGCTGCTCATCGCCAGCGGCCTCGCTGCCCGCCGCAACCTGGAATTCACCGTCGACAACGCCAACGAGCTCGACTACGTGCTGACCGGGCGGACCGGCTCCGGGCAACTGGGTGTCGCAGTGGCTGGCGGCGCGCCGCTCAGGCCGCCAGGGCGCGGCGTAGGCCGCGCATCAGCGTGCCGAGCGCGGGCAGCTTCATGTAGAGCTCCTCGGCGGTATCCCAGTAGTCGCGGTGGTAACTCACCTTGCCGGCGGCGTCGAACCTGAGGTGCGAGACGCCGCGCATGACCTGTGTCTCGCTCCGTCCCGCGCTTGCGCACGCGATAGTGGAACTCCCAGATCAGCATCGCGCCGTCGTCATCGACGACGCGCTCGGTGACGACGAAGCGCGGCTCGTCGACCTGGCTGAACATGTGCGCTGAAGATGCGCTGGATGGCGGCGAGGCCGCGCACCTCGTTGAACGGGTCCTTGAAATAGGCGTCGTCGGTGTAGAACTCGGGGAAGCGCGCGACGCTCTCGGGCGTCAGGTCGTGGTAGAAGCGGATCAGGTCGTCGAGGTTCATGTCAGCCTCCGGTGAAGCGGCGGATCAGCGGGAATGACCAGCGGTAGGGCAGGTGGGCGAGCAGCTTCATGACGCGGGTGAAGCGCTTCGGGAAGTGGATCTCGAAATCCCCCGTGCGCGAAGCCGTCGACCGCAGCCGTCGCCGCTTGCTCGGGCGTCAGCAGCGCCGGCATGGCGAAGTCGTTCTTCGCCGTCAGTTGCGTCGCGACGAAGCCGGGGTTGATGACCCAGACGCCGATGCCCTGCGGTTGGAGGTCGAGATAAAGGCACTCGGCGAAATGGATCAGCGCCGCCTTGCCCGGCCCGTAGGCGAGCGCCTTCGGCAGGCCGCGGTAGCCGGCGACGCTGGCGACGAAGGCGATGCCGCCGCCCGGCGCGAGGTCGGGCAGCACGGTGACGGCGAGGCGCAGGGCGCCGTTGAAATTCACCTCGATCACCTTCTCGGCGACGGCCAGGTCGAACCCCTCGGCGCGCATCGGCACGTAGTCGCCGGCCAGGTAGACGACCAGGTCGACCCCGCCCCAGGCTGCGAGAAGCGCTGGCGGGCAGCCGCCAGGCTGGCGGCGTCGGTGGCGTCGCAGGGCAGCAGCAGGGCGTCGTCGATGGCCAGCCCCGTCAGCCGCTCGGCATTGCGCGCCGACAGCGCCAGCGCGCGCCGCGCCGCGCCAGTTCATGCGCCATCGCAGCGCCGATGCCGGTCGAGGCACCGACCAGCCAGACCCGCTTGCCGCTCCAGTCGGTGATTTTCGGGTTCAGGGGCATCTGCTCCGCCCTAGCGCTTGACGAAGGTCAGGGTCACTTCGCCGAGATTGAAGCCCCATTTGGACATGTAGGAGCGGTTGAGCATCACCTTGTCGTCCATCAGGAACATCCAGTCGTCGAAATCGACATGGTAGGTCTTGCCATCGACCGGCAAGGCCAGCACGTAGCGCCAGCGCAGCGCGTTGCCGGAGACCTCGCCGAGGGCCTCGCCGACCACGTCGTCGGCCGTGCCGCGCCAGGTGCCGTCGGCCTGCTTCTTCAGCGTCCAGACGCGGCGTGACGTGGTGCCGTCGGACCACTTGAAATTCTCGTCGAGGACGCCGGTGTCGCCGGTCCATTTGGCGTCGATGACGACATGGAAGCGCTTCTGGACTTCGCCGGAGCGGCCCTGGAACATGCCCCAGGCGTCGAGCGTGCCGTTCAGATAGGTGTTCAGATCGAGCGCCGGTTTCTCGGCGCGGTATTGCTCGACGCCGGTCGAGGCGCAACCGGCCAGCCCCATGGTCAGCGCAGCGACGGCAAGGGTCAGTTTCATGTCTTGATCTCCAGTGAATGGCGCCAGCGCCAGAGCAGCAGGGCGGCCAGCGCCTTGAATGCGAGGGGCAGCAGGGCGTAGGCGAAGCTCAGCGCCGGCAGCCCGCTGGCCTGCCCGGGCACGTAGCCGAGCAGGCCGAGCAGCGGCAGCGCGAGTCCGGCGGCCAGCGCCAGGTTGAGCTTGGCGACGAAGTTCCAGACGCCGAAGCAGGCGCCGGCCTGTCCCTGGCGTTCGCCGAGGTCGGCCGCGATCGCCGCCGGCAAAGCAAGGTCGGCGCCGAGGGCGAGCCCGGAGGCGACGCAGATGATGGCAAAGAGCCAGAGGTCGCCGGTGCCGAGCAGGCTGGCACCGGCGAAGGCGACGATCGACAGCAGCATGGCCGCCAGCCAGGCCAGCGGACGGCCAACAGCAGACGACAGGGCCACCCAGAGCGGCAGCGAGGCGGCGCCGGCGATGAAGTAAAGCGCCAGCAGCGGGCCGCTGGCCTTTTCCGAGCCGAGCACGTCGGCGACGAAAAACAGGAAGAGCGTGGCCGGCAGCGCGGCGGCGATGCCGTTGGCGACGAACACCAGCAGCAGGCGCCGGAACGCGACATCGGCAAACACCCGGCGCAGGCTGGGCAGCAGCGGCTGGGCGGCGGCCATGTCCGGTTGCCCGGCGCCGACACGGGAGAAGGTGATGGTGGCGGCAATCAGCAACACCGGCGGCAACACCCAGGCGAGACGGGCGATGCCCTCGCCAAGGTCGGCGGATAGCACGGTCGGCAGGGCGGCCGCCAGGACGACGCCGACCAGACCGAAGCCCTCGCGGGCAGCGGTGAGCCGTGTACGGACCGCTGAATCGGCCCCGACGTCGGCCCCCCATGCCTGGTAGGCGACCGAGGCGGCGGAGAAGCCGAGGTAGGTCAGCGCCAGCGACGCCAGCAGCCACAGCGCAACATGATTGTCGGGCGGATTGAGCAGGGCCACGAAACCCAGCGCGAAGGGCAGCAGCGCCACCGCGACCATGGTCGGCCGGCGCACGCGGTCGGCCAGCCAGCCCAGCCAGGGGTCGATGCCGGCATCGAGCAGGCGGGCGCCGAGCAGGATGACGCCGAGCAGCGCCAGTTCCATGCCCGCCGTTTCGGCGTAGAAGCGCGGCACATGGACGTAGATGGGCAGCGCGGCAAAAGCCAGCGGCAAGCCGAGCAGGCCGTAGGCGAGAACGCCGCCGCGGGTCATGGTCAAGCGTCCGGGCGCTTGAGCAAGGCGGCGCGCAACTCGGGGGCGCTGGTGCGCGGGTCGAGCCAGATGGCGAAGAAGCGCCGGGCGAATTCGGGATCGGCGATGTCGCCGGTGATGCGGCCGTTGTGCTGGAAAGTGGCGCCTTCCGGGCGATAGACGCCGAGGATGTGATCGCCCGGCTTGACGTCGGGGAAGACGCGCGCCATCTGTTCGCCCCAGCGCTTGAGCGCCGCCTCGTCGCTGGTGAAGGCACGCATTTCCTTGATGCTGGCCTCGGCGATCGCGGCGCCAGCGATGTTGCGCTTGTAATCGAGGCGCAGCACCAGCGGTGGGCGCTGCGGATCGTCGCCGGCCCACAGCGTCGCTCCGTAGACGAGAAAGCCGAAGCGGCGGAATTCTCCGCTACCCCAGCGCTGCAGCCCGGCGGTCGGATCGCTGCTGGCGAAGGCGGGCAAGGCTGCCAGCGGCGCGCCAGCGAGGGCCAGCAGCAGGCAGCGCCGGGCGGCCGACTGCAGCCCGTTTTTGCCGGATTTTCCGGGTTGACCGCGGCAGGCCCCGGTGGCGGCATCAAGCGATGCGGGACCCATGGGATCAGCGCTGGGCAAGTTCAAATTGGACGACATCGATGTTTCCGGCGCGGAAGCCGGCCTCGCAGTAACAGAGATAAAGGCGCCACAGGCGGCGGAAGGTTTCGTCGAAACCGAGCGCGGCGATCTGCGGCCAGTTGCGTTCGAAGGCATGGCGCCACTCGGCCAGGGTGCGGGCGTAGTCCTCGCCGAAGGCGTACTCGTTGCGCACCACCAGGCCATGCCGCGCAGCGGCGGCGCGGAAGGCGGCACGCGATGGCAACATGCCGCCGGGGAAGATGTACTGCTGGATGAAGTCGGTGCCCTTGCGGTAGTCGTCGAACAGGTCGTCGCGGATGGTGATGCTCTGGATCACCGCCCGGCCGCCCGGCTTGAGCGCCTCGCGGACCTTCCTGAAGTAGGTCGGCCACCAGCGCTCGCCGACCGCCTCGAACATCTCGATCGAGACGACATGGTCGAAGCGTTCGTCGAGGTCGCGGTAGTCCTGCAGGCGCAGGTCGGCCTGCGGCACGCGGCGCTGCGCCCATTCGAGCTGGGCCGGCGACAGGGTCAGGCCGGTGACCTGCAGGCCGTCCGCAACCGCAAGTTCGGCAAAGCCGCCCCAGCCGCAGCCGATTTCGAGCACCGACTGGCCCGGAGATGCCTGCAGGCGGCGCAGGATGCGCCGGTATTTGGCGTGCTGCGCAGCGGGCAGGTCGTCGCCGTCATGGGCGCGGTAAATGGCGCTGGAATAGCTCATCGTCGGGTCGAGCCACTGGGCGTAGAAGGCGTTGCCCAGGTCGTAATGGGCCATGATGTTGCGCTTGCTGCCGGTCCTGCTGTTGCGGTTCAGCCAGTGGCGCAGACGCGCCACCAGCAGTTGCTGCCAGTTGCCATAGACGGCGCGGCGCAGGCTGTCGCGGTTGGCGGCGAACAGCCTGAGCAGTCCGGTGACGTCGCTGCTGTCCCACTGGCCGTCGAAATAGGCCTCGGCGAAGCCGATGTCGCCGCGTGCCAGGATGCGCGAGAAGACGGCCTCGTCATGGACGATCAGCGTGACGCCCGGCTCACCCTCGCCGAACAGGCGGCTGGAGCCATCGGGCAGGCGGACTTCGAGCAGGCCACCATGCAGGTTTTCGAGAAGTTCGAAGACCAGACGAGTGTCGCTGGACGGCGCTGCGGCGCCACCCATGGTCAGCGTATTGTTCATTTTGTCGATTCCTGAAGGGGTTGGGAGGCGGCAGGCGGATGCACGCCGAAGAAGGGCACGCCCTTGAGCCACAGCTTGAGGGCCTGCCAGTGGATGCGCCAGATGACGCCGGCGGTGAGCAGCGGCATGCGCAGGAAGGTGCCGAGCAGCGCCCGCTTCGACCAGCCGATACGCCGGCCGCTGATCGCCGTGAGCAGCAGGGCGCCCTCGCCGTCGTCGTAATCGATGCAGACCAGCGGCCGGGTGCGCTCGACATGGAAGCGGAAGCGGTAGCCGCCGACGACGTCGCAGAAGGGCGAGACGTGGAATTCCTTGCCTGCCTTGAAAGCCTGGCCGTCGCGCAGGGGCGACCCGTCCGGGTTGTGGAGCAGGTAGTTGTGATGTCCGCCGAAGGTGTTGTTCACCTCGGCGAGCACGGCGATCAGTTGGCCGGCGCCGTCGCGGCAGAACCAGAAGCTGACCGGGTTGAAGACGAAGCCGAGTACGCGCGGAAAGGCCTGCAGCGTGATCTCTCCGTCATCGGGCAGCCCCCGTTCGCGCAGCAGCGACTGGATCCACGGCAGCAGCGGGCTGCCGTCGCGCGGGCCATGGTCCTTTTGGCGCAGGCTGAGCAGGTTGGCGCGGTCGACCGAGAAAATGCCGACATTTCCGGCCGCCAGGTCGCGCAAGGGCATCTGCACGTAGAAGACCGGGTAGACGAAGCCGTTCTCGACCGGACGCAGACGCTTGTGCATCACGTTGCCGACGAGCAGTTGCGGGCCGCTGGTCATGATCGCCTCAGGCCGTTTCCAGGAGTTCTTCGACGGCTTCGCGCTCGCCCTGCCATGGGGCCTGCACGCCAAGGCCATTGACCACGCGCAGCGCCGAATTGAGCCCGTCCTCGTGGAAGCCGTAGCTGCCCCAGGCGCCAGCCAGCCAGATGCCGCGGTCGCCCTGCACGCTGGCCAGCCGCCGCTGCGCGGCGATCGCCGGGCCGTCGAAGATCGGATGGGCGTAGTCGAACTCGGCGATGACCTTGGCCGGATCGGGTTCGCGCGCCGGATTGAGCGTGACGACTACCGGCGCCTTGAACGGCAGCGGCTGCAGCTTGTTGATCAGGTAGGAGACGGCGACCGGCTGCGTACCCGGTTCGCCGCTGCCGGCGAAGTAGTTCCACGCCGACCACAGCTTCTCGTCGCGCGGCAGCAGGGCGCGGTCGGTGTGCAGGACGGCGCGGTTGGACTGGTAGCGGATTGCCGACAATACGTCGCGCTGGGCGTCACTGGCGCTGAAGCCGAGGATCGCCAGCGCCTGATCGCTGTGGCAGGCCATCACCACCTGGTCGAAGGTCTCGCTGCCGCCGGCGTGGGTCACGTGCAGGTGGCGGCCGACGCGGCGGACGGCGCTGACCGGGCAGGCCAGGCGGATGTCGTCGAGTTGCGCGGCGATCTTCTTCACATACTCGCGGCCGCCGCCCTGTACGGTCCGCCAGTTCGGCCGGTCGAAGACCTGGAGCAGGCCGTGGTTCGAGCAGAAGCGGACGAAGGTGGCGAGCGGCGTGTCGAGCATCTGGCCAGTCGGGCACGACCAGATCGCCGCCGCCATCGGCAGCAGGTACCAGTCGGCGAAGGCGTCGGAGTAGCGCCCTTCGCGCAGGAAATCGCGCAGCGTGCGCTGGTTGTCCGGATGGGTAGCCAGCCAGGCAAGGCTCTCGCGGTTGAAGCGCAGGATGTCTGAGAGCATCGACCAGAACTGCGGCCGCACCAGGTTGCGCTTCTGCCCGAAGACCGTGGCAAGGTTGCTGCCCGCCCATTCGAGATCAGGATTCTCCAGGCTGACGGCGAAGGACATTTCGGTTTCCACCGATTCGACGCCGAGCAGCGCGAACATGGCGATCAGGTTCGGATAGGTGCGCTCGTTGAAGACCAGGAAGCCGGTATCGACCGGATGGGTCCTGCCCTCCAGCGTGACGTCGACGGTATTGGTGTGGCCGCCGAGGTAGCTGCCGGCCTCGAACAGCGTCACGTCATGGTGGCGGCCGAGCAGCCAGGCGCTGGCGAGACCGGAGATGCCGGCACCGACGACGGCGATGCGTTGCTTGTCGTTCATCTTCGTCTCCTCAGACGTTACTGCCGAACAGTTCGGCGTAAGCGGAATGATTGTGAATCGACTCGAAGTTCTCGGAGGCAACCTTCCACTCGGCGATGCGCGGCTCCTCCATCAGGCGCAGCGCGATGTCGCGCACGAGGTCCTCGACGAACTTCGGGTTGTCATAGGCGCGCTCGGTGACCCATTTCTCGTCGGGGCGCTTGAGCAGGCCATAGACTTCGCACGAGGCTTCTTCCTCCGCGATGCGGACCAGTTCCTCGATCGCCATCGGCGCGCGCAGCCTCACCTCGAGCGTGATGTGCGAGCGTTGGTTGTGGGCGCCGTAGTCGGAGATCTTTTTCGAGCAGGGGCAGAGGCTGGTCACCGGCGCGACGACGCGCAGCGTCAGGCTGGCCGTCCGGCCTTGCGGCCGGTCGACGATCAGCGTCGCGTCGTAGTCGAGCAGGCTGTCGACGCCCGATACCGGCGCGGTCTTGCGGATGAAGTAAGGGAAGGCCAGCTCGATGCGCCCGCTCGACGCGTCGAGCCGCAGCAGCATGTCGTCGAGCAGGACGAACAAGCCGGCCTGGGTCAGCGCGCCTTGGCGGCTTTCGAGCAGTTCGACGAAGCGCGACATGTGCGTGCCCTTGACCTCGGGTGCCAGGCCAACCGTCATCGTCAGGCTGGCGACCGTGGCGAGAGCCTCGCCGGCGGCGTTCTCGACCTGCAGCGGGTAGCGCAGTCCCTTGACGCCGACGTTCTGGATCGCCAGGCGACGGGTGTCTGCGGTCGACTGCACGTCGGGCAGAAAAAAGCGTTCGGGTGCATTCATGGTTGAATCTCCTTGGCGTCTGGACAATCGATTATTTGAGGAATTCGTCGATCTTCTTCAGCAAGTCCTTGTCATCGGGCTTGGTGAAGCTGGTGTAGGCGACCACCCGGGTCGCATCGCGGTTGATCAGGTACTTGTGGAAGTTCCACTTGGGCGTGCTGCCGGTGATCTCGGCCAGGCGGCGGTAGAACGGGTTGGCGTCGCGGCCCTTGACCACGGTCTTGGCCAGCATCGGGAACTCGACACCGTAGGTCAGCCGGCAGAAATCGGCGATCTCTTTGCTGCTGCCCGGTTCCTGCTCGCCGAAATCGTTCGAGGGAAAGCCGAGCACGACGAGGCCCTTGTCCCTGAGCCGCGCGTAGAGCTTTTCCAGCCCGTCGTACTGCGACGTGAAGCCGCAGAAGCTCGCGGTATTGACGACCAGGATGACCTTGCCCTGGTACTGGCACAGCGATTGCGGCTTGCCGTCCTGCAGGTCGGGGAAAGTGTGGTCGAGCAGCGCCGGGCACTCGGCGGCCGCCGCAGGAGGAATCGCCCCCGCCATCACCATGACAGCGATGCCGATCCAGCCTTTGAGGGTTCCCGCCATAACCGACTCCTTTTCAATTTGTCCTGGACAATTACAGAATTTGTCTGTACGATAGAGTTCAAATTTCCGCTTTGTCAACAGTTTGTCTAATATTTGTTCAGGACAAAAAGTGAATACACCGACCTTCAACATCGCCGCCGTCGAGCGCGACACCGGGCTCTCCAAGGACGTCCTGCGTGTCTGGGAGCGCCGCTACGGATTTCCGGCACCCACCCGCGACGACAATGGCGAGCGCAGCTATCCGGCGGAACAGGTTGACCGCCTGCGCCTGATCAAGCGCTTGATGGACCAGGGTCACCGGCCCGGCAAACTGCTCGCCAGACCGGCAGAGGAACTCGCCATGCTGGCGCCGCGTCGCGCCGCCGCGCGCCCTGCCTCCGCCCGCGCCGGCGGTGACGACCTCGGCGAACTGCTGCGCCTGATCCAGGCGCACGATGCCTCCGGCTACCGCGAGGCGATGCAGCAGCGCCTCGCGCGCGGCGGCCTGCTCAGGTTTGTCCACGACACCGTGGCGCCGCTCACCCGACGCGTCGGCGAAGCCTGGGAGGACGGCAGCTTCGCGGTGTTCGAGGAGCACCTGTTTACTGAACTGACCAAGCGCCTGCTGCGCCAGTCGATCGCCACGCTGCCCACCGGCGGCCGGCCGCGCGTGCTGCTGACCAGCGCGCCGGATGAGCCGCACGTCCTCGGCCTGCTGATGGTCGAGGCGCTGCTGACGCTCGAAGGCGCCGAGTGCATCCCGCTCGGCACGCAGATGCCGCTGCTCGAGATCGCCCGCGCCGCCGAGGCGCACCAGGCCGACGTCGTTGCCCTCTCCTTTTCCATTGCCTTTCCAACCCGGCGCATTCCCGGCCTGCTGCAGCAGTTACGCGCGTTGCTGCCGCCGGGCGTGGCGCTCTGGGCTGGCGGCAGCGGCGTCGCCCGGCTGACGCCGGCGGCGGGCATCCAACTGCTGGTCGACGCTCGACGACGCGCTCGGCGCCCTCGCCGACTGGCACGCGCAGAACGCCGGATAAGGGAAATTCACGCGCCACGGCGCAAGGATGTTCAGAGCGGTGGCCAAATGGTTCTAGAATTGCGTACTGTCCCGTACGTGCAGAGCCATGACCTACGCCCCGCCCGGCTTCGAAGCGAAAATCTGCCCGCCGCAGCGGTTGACCGCAGCCGCCCTGCAACTGGCGCGGCCGCTGGTGTTCACCAACGGCTGCTTCGACATTCTCCACCGCGGCCACGTCACCTACCTGGCGCAGGCGGCGGCACTGGGCGCCAGCCTGGTCGTCGCGCTCAACAGCGACGCCTCGGTCAGGCGCCTGGGCAAAGGCGACGAGCGGCCAGTCAACGCGCTCGCCGACCGTCTCGCGGTAATGGCGGCACTGGAATGCGTGACGCTCGTCACCTGGTTCGACGAGGATACCCCGCTGCAGGCCATCCTCGCCTGCCGCCCCGAGGTGCTGGTCAAGGGCGGCGATTGGCCGCCGGAACGGATCGTCGGCAGCGGCGAAGTCCTCGGCTGGGGCGGCGCCGTGCATTCGATCCCGTTCCTTCACCCGACGTTCGACGACAGCGCTGCTCGACAAGGTCCGCCGGCTCCAGGCGCCCTGAAGACACCGCGATGAACATCGACGAGGAAGTCCACAACGAACGCCAGTCACTGGTCCGCCAGCGCTCGCTGGCGCTGGTTGCCATCGGCATCCCCGTTCTCGTCGTCTTCGGCGCCGGCGCCGTGCTCGACCGCGAATGGCAACTCGTCATCCTTCTCACCACCAGTATCCTGATCATCGCCAGCGGCCACGTCGCAATGCTGCGCGGCCATGAACGGACGTCGATCATCCGCCCGTCGGTCGCGACGCTCAGCGTGCTGTTCATCTACCTGATCCTGAATTCCGGCGACCAGCACAGCCGCGCGCTGTGGTTCTTCGTGTTGCCGGTGGTGTCGATCATGCTGCTGCCACCCAGGGAAGGAGCGCTCTGGGCCGGCATGGGCATCGCTGTCGCCGGGACCATCATGGCCCTGAGCGGCGCGGCCAACGGGACCAGCGCCTACTCCGCGGCGTTCACGCTGCGCTTCATCATCACGGCAACGATGATCTCCGGCTGCCTGCTGTGGGCCGAAATCGCGCTGCATCGCTATCAGGAGCGGGGCGCGGCACAGAGGGCGGCCATCCAGGCGGAGAGCGCCCGCCTCAACGACGAGATCAACCGGCGCGGCGCCCTCGAGGACGAGCTGCGCGTGCTGGCCAGCACGGATGCGCTCACCTGCCTCCTCAACCGGCGCGCGTTCATGGAGCGGTTCGCCCACGAACTGCTGCGCAGCCAGCGCCACGGCCCATCACCGACGCTGCTCATCCTCGACATCGACTTCTTCAAGAAGATCAACGACACCTACGGCCACCCCGCCGGCGATGCGGTACTGGTTCACGTCGCGCACGTCCTCCGGACCAGCCTGCGCAACCTGGACATCATCGCCCGCATCGGCGGCGAGGAATTCGCGGTCACCCTGGTCGAAACCAGCTCGGAGATGGCGGAACTGGTCATCGAACGTCTGCTGCAGCGCTTCCGCAGTTCCCCGGCGACGCTGGCCGACGGCACGCTGCTGAGTTTCACGGCAAGCATCGGCAGCACCGAAGTGCGCTGGGGCGACACCAGCGACACGGCGATCCGGCGCGCCGACGAGGCACTCTACACGGCCAAGAACTCTGGCCGCGACTGCCATCGCCGCTGCTAGCGCCGCGGCCTTCCGCTAAAGCACGACCTGCGTGCCGACCTCGATGAGGCGGTTGCTCGGAATCCGGAAGAAGGCCGCCGCCGAGCTGGCGTTGCTGAACAGCGCGACGAAGAGCCTTTCCTGCCACATGGGCATCTCCGAATCCAGGCGCGGGATCAGCGTTTCGCTGCCGAGATAGAAGGAGGTGTCGAGGGCGTCGAAGGCGAGGCCCTTGTCGGCGCAGAGTCCCAGCGCCCGCGGGACGTCGGGTTCGTCACGGAAGCCGAACTGGACGACGACGCTCCAGAAGCTGTCGCGCAGGCAGCGCACCTGGACCCGGCTGCTGTCCGGCACGCTGGGCACGCCGGGAAACTGGACCGCGACCATCACCACCCGCTCGTGCAGCACCTTGTTGTGCATCAGGTTGTGCAGCAGGGCATGCGGCACGCTCTTGGGGTCGGCGTTCAGGAACACCGAGGTGCCGGCGACGCGGGTCGGCATCGACGAGGCGAGCGATTCGACGAACATCGCCAGTTCGAGACATTCTCCCTTGAGACGCTTGGCGAACAGCTCGCGCCCGCGCCGCCAGGTCGTCATCAGGACGAAAAAGCCGGCGCCTACGACCAGCGGGAACCAGCCGCCGGCGGGTATCTTCACAAGGCTGCCGGCGAGGAAGAACAGTTCGAGCAGGAGGAAGCAGCCGAACAGCGTCGCCGCCCTGCCCCAGCCCCATTTCCAGACCCGTGCCGCGACGATGACGCAAAGCAGAGAGGTGGCGATCATCTCGCCGGTCACCGCGATGCCATAGGCGGCCGCCAGGCCGTGCGACGAACGGAAGCCGAGGACGAGGATCACGGCTACCGCGACCAGGCCCCAGTTGACGGCCGGCAGGTAAGCCCGGCCGTCTTTTCCGTCCGCCGTGCGCTGAACCTCCATGCGCGGCACGAAGCCGAGCAGCATGCCCTGGCGGGTCACCGTGAAGGCGCCGGCGATCACCGCCTGCGATGCAATCAGCGCCGCCAGCAGGGCCAGCCCGATCAGCGGGTAGAGCGCCCAGTCGGGCGCCGACAGGAAGAACGGGTTGCTCGCAGCCGCCGGCGTCGCCAGGATCAGCGCGCCCTGGCCGAAATAGTTGAGCACCAGCGCCGGCAGCGCACCGGCGAACCAGGCGCGCAGCACCGCCTGGCGGCCGAAGGGGCCCATGCCGGCGATCAGCACCTCGGCCCCGGCGGTGGCGAGCACGACGCAGCCCAGGGCAGCCAGCGACGCCAACTCGCCGGCGAACAGGAACTCGATGCCGCAAAGGGGATTGAATGCCTTCAGGACGGCCGGGTGAGCGACGATGTTGTGCACCCCGAGCAGCGCCAGCACTGCGAACCAGAGCAGCACGACCGGTCCGAGGTAGCCGTCGATGATGGCCGTCCCGCGCCGCTGGATCAGCGACAGGGCAAGCAGCGCCAGCAACGTGACCGGCAGCACCAGCGGCGCCAGCGCCGGCGCGGCGATTTCCAGCCCCTCGGCCGCCGCCAGCACCGAGAGTGCCGGCGCCACCATGCCGCTGCCCCAGAACATCGCCCCGCCGAACATGCCGACCAGCATCACCCCGCGGGCCTGTCCCGGCCGGTTCTGGACGACATGCAGCGCCCGCGCGGTCAGCGCGACGATGCCACCCTCGCCGCGGTTGTCGGCGCGCGTGACGAAGACCACGTACTTGAGCGAAACGACGACGATCAGCGCCCAGAAGAACAGCGACAGGCTGCCCAGGATGCCGGCTTCGCTGACCGGCACCGGATGGCTGCCGGCGAAGACCTCGCGGAACGCGTAGAGCGGACTGGTGCCGATGACCCCGCAGACCACGCCCAGCGCGGCCAGCGCCAAAGCGGCCGGGCTCGGACCTGGTGACTGCCCCGCTTGATCGCGACTGCTCGCCGGCCGATCGTCCCGGCGCCGGCCCGGTAGGGCCGTCTCCCCTGCTTGATCGCGACTGCTGCCCATCGCCCCCCCTGTTTTGCCGCCCGCCTGCGACCGGCTCGCCGTCGTTTCAGGCTGCCGGCCGGCAGCCGTCAGAACGGAATGTCGTCACCCAGGTCGTCGAACGCGGGCTTCGGCTTGTTCCTGGCCGGTGCTGGCGAGAGATCGGCGGGCTCGCCGAAGCCACCGTCGGAGGAAGCCGGCGCGCCCATGCCCTGGCGCGAGCCGAGCATCTTCATTTCATCGCCGCGAATTTCGGTGGTGTAACGCTCCTGCCCCTCTTTGTCAGTCCATTTGCGGGTGCGAATGCTCCCCTCGACATAGACCTGCGAGCCCTTTTTCAGATATTGGCCAGCAATTTCAGCCAGCTTGCCAAAAAATGAAATGCGGTGCCATTCGGTCAGTTCTTTTTTCTCGCCGGTGGCTTTGTCCTTCCAGTTTTCACTGGTCGCAACCGTGATGTTGCACATTGCTTCGCCAGTCGCCGTGTAGCGGACTTCCGGATCCTTGCCCAGATTACCGACGATGATTGCCTTGTTGACCGATGCCATTGCGAATCTCCCTAAGCAGTTTGGGCCGCAGGCGGCGTCAGGCGCCGCTGCGGAAAATTCATCGAAGCCGCCACGCCCGACCAGATCACGGCCAGCCCGGCGCACACGGCAAAAACTGCATTATCACCGAAATGCTGGGCGATATAACCCCCGGCCGCCCCGCCGACGAACAGGCCCAGTGCCTGCGTCGTGTTGTAAACGCCGAGGGCGGCACCCTTGGCGGCCGGCGGGGCGACGCGGGAGACCAGCGAGGGCAGCGACGCCTCGAGGATGTTGAAGGCGACGAAGAAGAGCAACAGCCACAGTCCCAGCGTCCACAAGCTTTGGCCGACGATCAGCAGGCCGAGCTGGACGACGACGAGCAGCGCCACGGCCGCCAGGAACACTGCGCGCATCCTGTCCTTGCGCTCGGCGGCGATGATCGCCGGGACCATGACGACGAAGGAGGCAAGCAGCGCCGGCAGGTAAACTTTCCAGTGATCGGGAACCGCCAGGTGGGCGTGATCGACCAGGGCATGCGGCAGGACGACGAACATCGCCATCTGGATCATGTGCAGCGTAAAGATGCCGAGGTTGAGGCGCAAAAGGTCGGGATCGCGGATAACCCGGCGCAGCGGCAGCTTCTCGTGCCCGTGCGCGGGCGGGGCCGGCGGCACCGCCTTGAGCAGCAGGACGATGGCGGCCAGGGCCAGCATGCCGGTCATGGCGAACAGCCCGCCCATGCCGATCAAGCCGTAGAGCACCGGCGCGCCGACCAGCGAGAGGGCGAAGACAAGGCCGATCGACGAGCCGATCATCGCCATCACCTTGGTGCGATGCTCCTCGCGGGTCAGGTCGGCGGCGAGCGCGGTGACTGCGGCCGAGATCGCCCCCGCCCCCTGCAGCACGCGGCCGGCGATGGTCCAGTACATATCGGGCGCCCAGGCGGCGACGAAGCTGCCGAAGGCGAAAACCAGCAAGCCAATGACGATCACCCGCTTGCGCCCCCAGATATCGGAGGCGATGCCGTAGGGAATCTGGAAGATTGCCTGGGTCAGTCCGTAGGCGCCAAGCGCGAAGCCGACCAGCGCCAGGTCGTTGCCCCCCGGCAAATGCACGGCGTGGATGGAAAAGACCGGCAGGATCAGGAACAGCCCGAGCATGCGCAGCGCGAAGATGGCGGCCAGGGAGACGCCGGCGCGGCGCTCTTCCGGGCTCATGCGGTCAGCAGCAGGGATGGACATCGGGAGGAAACCTTTGGTGCAATGCAGCGAGAGGGGGAAATAGTAGCAGGTTTGGCGAATCCCCCGCGCAGGCGTGCCGGTCACCCAGGGCAATTGCATGAATCTTATACAAGACCAAGAAGTTGAGCGCGATAGTTGTCTGAAGTACCGGCGATGAGTCGTTGCACCTTGATTCCGCCCTTGCGCTTGATCGGAGCAAGGCGAATGAGATTCAAGGCAAGATGACGGAGCACGGCGAAGTTATGTGCGGCGTGACCGGCGCGTGCCCGCATCTGGTCGTCGCCGAAGACGACATCCATGCACCTCGCTCTTACGCAACAGCGCGCACACCAATGTCGCGGAGATCTTCGACAAAGATGCCCGCCGACTGCCCAAGGAAGACACGCTGCTGGCGATGGACGGCGTCATCGGCGCCTACCCGAACGCATTCTTCGCGGTCGACGTGGAAAAACTGCCGGATTTCGTCGACGCCGTTGCACGCCTGGCCGATCCGAGCTGGGCGCGACTTGGCGTGCGCACCGACCCGCGCTTCTGGCCGACCAGCGACGCACTGCATGCCGAATGGCGGCGCCGCCACCCGGCGACGCGGCCGTGCTCGACTACAGCCGCTTCGAGAACCACTGATCAGCCTTTCGCGGCACGTGCTTCCTTGCGCAGCGAAGCCCACACCGAGGCGCCGATGATGACCGCGACCACGGCCAGCGAGAAGCCGACCGGGATCTTGTAGATGTCGATCAGCAGCATCTTGACGCCGATGAACATCAGCACGATCGGCCAGCCCGTACTTGAGCAGCGAGAAGCGGTCGGCGACGCCGGCGAGCAGGAAGTACATCGCGCGCAGGCCGAGGATGGCGAAGATGTTCGAGGTCAGGACGATGAACGGGTCGGTGGTGATCGCGAAGATGGCCGGGATCGAGTCGACCGCGAAGATCAGGTCGGAGACCTCGACCAGCACCAGCGCCAGGAACAGCGGGCGTCGCGTAGCGCACGCCGTTCTTCCAGGTGAAGAAGCGCTCGCCGTCGAACTCGGTGCTGATGTTCATGTGGCCGCGCAGCCATTTCACCAGCTTGTTGTTCTCGAGGTCCGGCTTCTCGTCGGCGAACCAGTACATCTTGACCCCGGTGATCAGCAGGAAGGCGCCGAAGATGTAGAGAATCCAGTGGAACTGGGTAATCAGCCAGGCGCCGGCGAAGATCATGACCGTGCGCATGACGATGGCGCCGAGCACGCCGTAGAGCAGAACGCGTTTCTGCAGTTCGGCCGGCACCGCGAAGAAACTGAACAGCATCAGCCAGATGAAAACGTTGTCGACCGCCAGCGCCTTCTCGATCAGGTAGCCGGTGACGAATTCGAGCGCCTTGGTGTTGGCGACCTCGCGCCCCATGGCGCCATCGAGGTGCCACCACAGGCCGCCGGCAAAGGCGAGCGACAGGCTGATCCAGATCACCGACCAGGTGGCGGCTTCCCTGAAGCTGACGCGGCGCTCCTTGCCGCCGCCGACCACGAACAGGTCGATCGCCAGCATGACGACGACGATGACCGCGAACCCGGCCCACAAGCCCAGACTGCCTACGGTTTCCATACAAATCCTTTCGCGCATTCCAGAAAGCAAACGGCCCGCGCCGCAATGGACGAGAGCCGTGGAATGCCAAAGGAGCCTCGCCATCGCGGCAAAGGTCTTGCTCGCAGCGCTGATTTGCTGCCCGGGCGCCGGAAGCCGAAGCTTCGTGGTGACGACACACCGGTCGGGAGCTACTCCCCCTTGGGATGACTGGATCGTATTAAATCCGACGAATTCTGTCAACTTTTCGCAATCACCCTTTTCGCAATCGCCGCGGTCGACCCCGGCAAGGCAGCGATTGCTGCTCCGAGCCCGTTGCGGGAGGCGGTCGGGGCCGGATGCTATAATCGGCCCCCCGTTCCTTGCCCGCCAATCCGACCCGGTGATCTTCACGCTCGGCATCAACCACCATTCAGCGCCGCTCGCCATCCGCGAACGGGTGGCGTTCCATGCCGAGAGTTTGCACCAGGCGCTGGCTGACCTGGCGCGCAGCCAGCCGGTACGCGAGGCGGCGATCCTGTCAACCTGCAACCGGACCGAGATCTACTGCACCACCGACTCGCCGGACGTCGTCATCGACTGGCTGACCCGTTATCACCAGGTCGAACGCGACGAACTGGCCCCCTATCTGTACACGCATGACCAGTCGGCAACGATCCGGCACGCCTTCCGCGTCGCCAGCGGACTCGACTCGATGGTCATCGGCGAGGCGCAGATCCTTGGCCAGATGAAGGATGCCGCGCGCATTGCCGAGGAGAGTGGCACCCTCGGCACTCAGTTGCACAAGTTGTTCCAGCGTTCCTTCTCGGTTGCCAAGGAAGTACGCAGCACGACGGCGATTGGCGCCAATGTCGTCTCGATGGCCGCGGCCGGCGTCCATCTGGCCGAGCGCATCTTCGAATCGATCGGCGAGCAACGCATCCTCTTCATCGGCGCCGGGGAGATGATCGAGTTGTGCGCCGCCCATTTCTGCGCCGAAAACCCGAAGCATGTAACGGTCGCCAACCGCACGGTCGAGCGCGGCCGCGCGCTGGCCGAACGGCACAACGGCAGCGCCATCCGCCTCGACGAACTCGGGGAGCACCTGGCGCAGCACGATATCGTCGTCTCGTGCACCGCCAGCCCGCTGCCCATCATCGGCTTGGGCATGGTCGAGCGCGCGGTCAAGGCACGCCGTCACCGGCCGATGTTCATGATCGACCTGGCGGTACCACGCGACATCGAGGAGGAAGTCGGCGAACTCGACGACGTCTTTCTCTACAGCGTCGACGACCTCGCCCAGATCGTCGAGAGCGGCATGGAGTCACGCCAGGCCTCGGTACTCGACGCGGAGAACATCGTCGCCCGGCGCGTCGAGGATTTCCTCGTCTGGCTGCAGGCGCGCGACAGCGTCCCCGCCATCCGCGCGCTACGCGATGCGGCCGAGCGCCAGCGCCGCCACGAGATGGAACACGCGCTGAAGCTGCTGGGGCGCGGCGAACCCGCCGACCAGGTACTCGAACAGTTATCGCAGCGGCTGACCAACAAGTTCCTGCACGCGCCGACGCAGGCGCTCAATCTGGCCGAGGGCAACGAGCGCGCCGAATTGCAGGCCGCCGCTGCGCGTCTCTTCCACTTCCATTCCGGCGAGTAGCGGCCCTTTCCGGCCGCTCCCGCCCGCCCGCCGGTGCCCCCATGAAGCCCTCCATCCGCCTGAAACTCGACCTGCTGGTCGATCGCCTCGACGAAATCGATCGCATGCTGTCGGCCCCCGACGCAGCCGCCGACATGGCGCAGTTCACCCGGCTGTCGCGTGAGCGCGCCGAGATCGAGCCGGTGATCGGCCGTTTCAACGCCTTTCGACGGGCCGAGCGCGATCTCGCCGAGGCCGAATCAATGCGCGGCGACCCCGAGATGCGCGAGTTCGCCGACGAGGAGATCACCGCGATCCAGGCGCGCCTGCCCGAACTCGAGGTCGAGTTGCAGAAACTGCTGCTTCCGCGCGACCCCAACGACGAGAAGAGCGTCATTCTCGAAATCCGCGCCGGCACTGGCGGCGACGAATCGGCGCTGTTCGCCGGCGACCTCTTCCGCATGTATTCGCGCTATGCCGAGCGCCAGCGCTGGCAGGTCGAGGTCATCTCGGCCAGCGAATCGGATCTCGGCGGCTATCGCGAGATCATCTGCCGCATCGTCGGTACCGGCGTCTATTCGCGCCTGAAATTCGAGTCCGGCGCCCATCGCGTGCAGCGCGTCCCGGAGACCGAAACCCAGGGTCGCATCCATACCTCGGCGTGCACCGTGGCGGTCATGCCGGAAGCCGACGAGGTCGACGAGGTCGCCCTCAACCCGGCCGATTTGCGCGTCGATACCTTCCGCGCCTCGGGAGCCGGCGGTCAGCACATCAACAAGACCGATTCGGCCGTGCGCATCACGCACATCCCGACCGGCATCGTCGCCGAATGTCAGGATGGCCGTTCGCAGCACGCCAACCGGGCGTCCGCTCTGCGCGTGCTGGCCGCGCGCATCAGGGACATCCAGGTGCGCGCCCAGCAGAGCCACATCGCCAGCACGCGCAAACGCCTGATCGGCTCGGGCGACCGTTCCGAGCGCATCCGCACCTACAACTTCCCGCAGGGACGGATCACCGACCACCGCATCAACCTGACGCTCTACAAGATCGCGACGATCATCGAAGGCGACATGGACGAACTTGCTCGACGCGCTGGCCGCCGAGCATCAGGCCGACTTGCTGGCGGAACTCGGCCGAGCAGCAATGACGCTTTTCGAGGCGTTGACCGCGGCAAGGCAGAAAATCAACCGGCTCGATGCCCGCCTGTTGCTGCAACATGCCACCGGCTGTTCGCACAGCGACCTGCTGGCACGGCCGGAAACGCCGGTCGCCACGGCGGCCGGCCGACAGTTCATGGCCTGGGTCGAGCGCCGGGCAGCCGGCGAGCCGCTGGCCTATCTGGTCGGCGAGGCCGAATTCCGCGGGCGGGTGTACCAGGTTTCGCCGGCGGTGCTGATTCCGCGCCCGGAAACCGAAGTCCTGATCGACCTGGCACTGGAGAAATTGCGTGGCCTGGCAGCGCCGCGAGTGCTCGATCTCGGCACCGGCTCGGGCATCGTCGCCATCTCGCTGGCGCTGGAATGCCCGGCGGCGCAGGTGGTTGCGGTCAACCTCTCGCCGCCGGCAATTCTCGTCGCGCGCGACAACGCCAGCCGGCTGGGCGCTGCAATCGATTTCCGCGTCGGCGACTGGTTCGCGCCCGTCGCCGGCGAGCGCTTCGACCTGGTCGTCGCCAACCCGCCCTACGTCGCGGCAGGTGACCCCCATCTCGAAGCGGACGGCCTGCCCTTCGAGCCACGCCTGGCGCTGACCGGCCAGGTTGCCGGTGGCGACGGGCTGGCCTGCATCCGCGCCATCGTCGCCGGCGCCCCGGCTCACCTCGACCCCGGCGGCTGGCTGCTGTTCGAACACGGCCACGACCAGGGGCAGGCGTGCCGGAACTTATTGACCGCAGCGGGATTCCAACCGCCCTCAACCCTCCCCGACCTTGCCGGCATCGACCGGGTCAGCGGGGCTTTCGTCCAACCGGAGCAACAGCACATGTCCGAAATTCAGGAACGCATCCACGCCACCGTCACCGGCAACCCCGTCGTCCTCTACATGAAGGGCGACGCCCGTTTCCCGCAATGCGGTTTTTCCGCCGCCGTCGTGCAGATCCTCAAGCACTGCGGGGTCACCGACTTCGTTACGGTCAACGTGCTGGCCGACGAGGAAATCCGCCAGGGGATCAAGGAATACGCCAACTGGCCGACGATCCCGCAGCTCTACATCAACGGCGAATTCATCGGTGGCTGCGACATCGTGAAGGAGATGTCCCACACCGGCGAACTGCAGAAGCTGCTGGCAGCCTACAGCGAAACGTGAACGGTCGTGCCGGCGGGGCGGGACCGCCGCGCTATTTCGGCGCGGTGAATTCCTCGTAGGCACGCACCGCTTCGGCGGCATACATCAGCACCGGGCCGCCACCCATGTAGATGCAGACGCCGAGCGTCTCCATCAACTGCTCGCGGGTGACACCGAGGCGAATCAGCGCCTTGACGTGGAAACCGATACAGCCGTCGCAGCGGGCGGCGACGCCGATGGCGAGCGCCAGCAGTTCCTTGTCCAGCTCGCTGAGAACCCCTGCCTTCATCGCGCCGTTGTGCAAGGCGCCGAAGCCCTGCATGGTGTCGGGTATCTCCTTGCGCAGCGTCTTCATGGCCGCCGAGAGATCGGTGGTGATGGCGGCGAACGACTTGCTGGCCATGCTGGCCTCCTCAGGAATATAAGCTATCGCTTATTCTAATTCCTGCAAGCGAAGCTGGCAAACAGCCGGCGTTAACTTCCCGGCGGCGGCACCGCCGCCTGCCAGCCGCCACCCATCGCCAGGTAGAGGCTGATCATTGCCTGGAACTGCACTTGCTGCGTCTGAACGTATTGCAACTGGACGTTGAACAGGCTGCGCTCGGCATCGAGGACTTCGATGAAGCTCGTGTAGCCGTTGTCGTAGCGCAGCCGTGCGATCGATGCATACTGCTGCAGGGCCTCGACCTGCCGCCGCTGCGCCAGCAGTTGCTCGCGGGTCCGATCCTGGTTGATGAGCGAGTCGTTGACCTCGCGGAACGCCTCCTGGATCGCCTTCTGATAGCCGAACAAGGCCTGCTGCTGAACCGCCTCGGCCGCCTGAACCTGGCCGGCAATCGCGCCGGCCGTGAAGATCGGCATGGTGATCGGCGCACTGTACTGCCACACCTTGTTCTGGCTGTTGAACAGATTGCTGAAGCTGGGACTGGCGTAGCCGAACAGGCCGGTCAGCGAGATGGTCGGAAAGTACGCGGCCCTGGCGGCGCCGATCAGGGCATTGGCGGCGATGAGGTCCTGCTCGGCGCGCCGGATATCGGGGCGGCGTTCGAGCAGTTCCGAGGGCAGGCCGGCCGGGATCGCCGGCAACGCCAATTGATCGATGTCCTTGCCGCGGACGATCGGCCCGGGGTTGCGGCCCAGCAGCACGCTCAGGCCGTTCTCCTGCTGGGCGATGGCCTTCTCCAGCGGCGGAATGCTGGCCAGCGCCTCCTCGTACTGCGACTTGTTCTGGCTCAGTTCGAGCACCGAGATGACACCGCCTTCAAAGCGCAGCTTGAACAGTTCGTACGACTCGCCGCGGCTCTTCGCCGTGGCCTTGGCAATCTCCAGTTGGCGGTCGAGGTTGCGCAGGTTGATGTAAGCACCTGCCACGCTGCCAACCAGCGACAGGATGACACCTTGCCGTCCTTCCTCACTGGCCAGCAGTTGCGCATTCGCCGCCTCGGTCTGGCGACGGATGCGGCCCCAGATGTCGATTTCCCAACTGGCGTTCAAAACGGCGCTGTAGCTGTTGTAGGTTGATGGGTTCACAGCGCCAGAAGGAATGTTCCGCTGCCGGCTTGCCTCGTAGCCCGCACCGACCTGCGGGAAGAGGCCGGAACGGACGAATCCATATTTGCCGGCAAACTCGTCCACCCGCGCGCTGGCGATCAACAGATCCTTGTTCTCGCGCAGGGCCGTGGCGACCAGATCGTTGAGCACCGGGTCGCCGAACTGTTCCCACCAGGCGGTATTGGCCAGATACCGGGCATCCTGCTCATTCAGGCGCCAGGCGGCCGGCGCGTTCGACCGGGGGCCGCACGTAATCGGGCCCCACCATGCAGCCGCTGGCCATCAGCGCGAGCAGCGAAACGATAAGCGGCTTACGCATGGTGGTCACCCTCCTTGCCGGCACCAGTGCCTCCATCATGTCCGGTACCGCCCGCACTCTTCTTGTTCGAGCGCTTTTCGACAACGTAGAAGGTCACCGGAATGATGAAGATGGCGATGCAGGTGGCGGCCAGCATGCCGCCGATCACCGCCCCGCCCATGACCTGGCGCGACAGTGCGCCGGCGCCGCTGGCGATGGCCAGCGGCACGCAGCCGAGGATGAAGGCAAACGAGGTCATCAGGATCGGCCGCAGGCGCAATTGCGCCCCCTTGAGCGTCGCCTCGATCAGCGAAAGCTCGCCCTTCTCGTGCTCCATCTTGGCGAACTCGACGATCAGGATGGCATTCTTGGCCGCCAGGCCGATCAGCATCACCAGGCCGATCTGCGCATAAACGTTGAACTCCTGGCCGCGCAACAGCAGCGCGATGAAGGCGCCGGCGACGGCGATCGGGGTGCCCAGCAGCACCGAGAAGGGCAGCGACCAGCTTTCGTACTGCGCCGCCAGGATCAGGAAGACGCAAAGCAGCGAGAAGCCGAAGATGACTGCCGGCGAAATGCCCTGCTGCGCCTTCTGCTCCTGGAACGACATGCCCATGTACTCGTAGCCCATTTCGTTCGGCATCGTTTCGGCGAATACCGCTTCGAGCGCCCGCATCACCTGCGCGGAACTGAAGCCGGGCGCCGCCGACGCATTGATCTGCGCGCTGCGGTAGAGGTTGTAGCGCATCGTGAACTCCGGGCCGGAGACGTTGCGCACCGACGTCAGCGCCGACAGCGGCACCGCCTCGCCCTTGGCATTGCGCACGTAGAACTGTCCGACATTCTCGATGTTGGTCCGGTAATCGCCCTCGGCCTGGACGTAGACCTGCCATTGCCGCCCGAAGCGGTTGAAGTAGTTGATGAAGCCGCTGCCGAGGAAGCTCTGCAGTGTCTTGTAAACATCGCTCAAGGCGACACCCTGCTTCAGCACCTTCTCCTGATCCACTTCGAGGAACAACTGCGGCACGGTCGGCCGGAAGGTCGTCGAGACGCTGGCGAGTTCGGGGCGCTTCCTCGCGGCCTCGATGAACTTTGTGGTGTTCTCGGCGAGGAAAGCGACATCCTTGCCGGCACGATCCTGGAGAATGAAGGTCGCACCACCCGAGGTACCGACCCCCTGGATGGCCGGCGGCGGAAAGGCAAAAGCGATGGCGCTGCTGATGCCGCCGAGCTTCTTCGTCAGCTCGGCCTTGATCGCGGTGTATTGCTCCTCGGGCTTCTTGCGCTCTGCCCAGTTCTCGAGCGTGATGAAGAAGAAGGCGCTGTAGGTGTTCGTCACCTGGCTCAACAGGCTGTAGCCGACGACGGTGGTCACGTATTTGACGCCCGGTGTCGACTGGATCAGTTCTTCGGCCTGGCGGGCAACCTCCGAGGTGCGTTGCAGCGAAGAGGCATCAGGAAGCTGGAGCGCGGCAAAGACGTAACCCTGGTCTTCATCGGGCAGGAAGCCGGAGGGTACGACTTTGCCGAAGAAGCCGATGCTCACGGTAACGGCCGCCAGGAAGACGAAACTGATCAGGCTCCGGCGAATGGCGATCCGGCAGATGCCGACATAACCGCCGGTCACCTTGGCAAACATCCTGTTGAAGCAGTCGTAGAACTTTTGCAGCGGGCCGCTGCCCCTGACCTTGGGCTTGAGCAGCATGGCGCAGAGCGCCGGGCTCAGGGTCAGCGCGTTGAATGCGGAAATGATCACCGAAATGGCGATGGTCACCGCGAACTGCTGGTAGAGCTGGCCGGTGATCCCGGGGATGAAGGCGGTCGGCACGAAAACGGCGGCCAGGATGACGGCGATGGCGATCACTGGCCCGGTCACTTCCTCCATCGCCCGGATCGTCGCCTCCTTCGGCGTCATGCCGTGCTCGATGTGGTGTTCGACGGCTTCGACGACGACGATTGCGTCGTCGACCACCAGGCCGATGGCCAGCACCAGGCCGAACAGCGACAACGTGTTGATCGAGAAGCCGAACAGCGGGAAGAGCATGAAGGTGCCGACCAGCGATACCGGCACCGCCAGCAGCGGGATCAGCGTCGCCCGCCAGCCCTGCAGGAAGAGGAAGACGACGAGAATGACCAGCACCAGCGCCTCGACCAGGGTGTGCTGGATCTCCTTGATCCCTTCGGTCACCGACAGCGTGGTGTCAAGGGCGACGACGTAATCGAGGTCGGGCGGGAAGCTCTGCTTGAGCTTCTCCATCAGCTTCTTGGCGCCATCCGCCGCTTCGATGGCATTGGCGCCCGGCATCAGGTAGAGGGCGACGATGGCGGCCGGTTTGCCGTTGAGCCGTCCCTGCATGCCGTAGGTTTGGGCGCCGAGCTCGATGCGGGCGACATCACTTACGCGCACGATCGAGCCGTCGGTGTTGGCACGCAGCACGATCTTGCCGAAATCCTCGACACTCTCCAGCCGCCCCTGGGCGCGCACCGCATACGTATATTCCTGGCCCGGCGGCACCGGCTCGGCCCCGATCGTTCCGGCCGGATTGACGGTATTCTGGGCGTTGACCGCGTTGATGATCTCCGGGATCGTGATGTTGAGCTTGGCCAACTGGTCGGGCCTGACCCACAGCCGCATCGCGTACTGGCCGGCGCCGAAGACGGTGACGCTGGCGATGCCCTTGACCCGCGTCATCTGGTCGTTGATGTTGATGTACGAATAATTGGCGAGGAAGACGTTGTCGTAGGTGCCGTTCGGCGAGTAGAGCCCGAACATGAGCAGCGGCGACGAGGTCGCCTTGGCCGTGGTGATGCCGTAGTTGCGCACATCCGCGGGCAGTTGCGATTCGGCCTGGCCCTGGCGCATCTGGGCGAGCAACTGGTCGGTATTGGCGTCGGTGCCGAGGGCGAAGTTGACGTTAAGCGTCATCTCGCCGTTGTTGGCGTTGATCGAGTACATGTAGTCCATGTTGTTGACGCCGGACATCTGCTGCTCGATCGGCGTGGCCACCGCCTTTTCGACGGTCAGTGCGTCGGCGCCGGTGTAGGTGGTCTTGACAGTGATCTGTGGCGGCACGATGTCCGGGAACTGGGCGGTCGGCAGCCCCGACATGGCGACCAGGCCGACGATGGTCATCAGGATCGAGATGACCATGGCGACGATCGGCCGGTTGATGAAGAACTTCGACATGGCGGCTTACCCCTTGCCAGCCGGTGCGGGCGCGGCGGCTTTTCGTCGGGCTTGGCGGGGGACGCTCCGGCGACGAAGGGCTTCGGCGTCACGGTCGCTCCCGGACGCACCTTCTGGGTACCCTCGGCGATCACCTGCTCGCCCGGCTGCAGCCCCTTGCTGATGACCCACTCCGTACCGACCCGTTCGCCGACCGTCACCGGCCGGATATCGACCTTGTTGTCGGCGCCGACCACTGCCACCACGTACCTGCCCTGGATTTCGGTGACCGCGCGTTGCGGCACGAGCATCGCGCCCTTGTTGACCGACATGGTCGCCCGTACCTTGCCGTACTGGCCCGGGCGCAGCAGATTGTTGGGATTGGGGAAGAGGGCAGCCACCTTGAACGTGCCGGTAGTCGTATCGACCTGCCGGTTGAGGACAGCAACCTTGCCGGGGTGCGGATAGAGCGAGCCGTCGACCAGGAAGAGTTCGAGCGGAACGTTCTCCGGCTTGCTGCCGGCGGCGATGGCCGCGTTGGCAACCTTGAGATACTCGCGTTCGCTGATGTTGAAATAGACCTTGACCGGATCGACGGTTGACACGGTGGTCAGCTCGGTCGCCATGCTCGGACTCAGCAGGTCGCCGATCTGCGCCTTGGCGATACCGGCGATGCCGGTCACCGGCGAGGTGATTCTGGTGAACCCGAGATTCAGCTTCGCCGTCTTGAGCGCGGCCTCGGCCGCCTCGAGTTGGGCCTTGGCCGAGAGATAGGAGCCGGTAGCGTCGTCCAGATCCTTCTTGCTGACCGCGTTGAGATCCGCCAGCGGCTTGATGCGGGCCAGATTGGCGCTCGCGGTTTCGTAACGTGCAACCTGCTGGGCACGCTGCCCCTTGGCTTCGTCAACAGCGGCCTCGAAAGTGCGTGGGTCGATCTCGAACAGCGGCTGCCCCTGCTTCACCAGGTCGCCTTCGCGGTAGTTCTGCCTGATCAGGTAGCCGGTCACCTGCGGGCGGATGACCGCATTGACGTTACCGTCGAGCGAGCCGATCCATTCCATGTAAACCGGTACATCGCGCTGCGCGACGCTGACGACCTCGACCGTCGGCGACGGGGGTGGGGGGGCGGACTTCTCCCCGCACGCCATCAGAGAAAGGATGGAAATCAGGGTCGTGGCAATCAGGGCTGGCTTCATGTCATTCTCTTCCGACGCTATGCGATAGGCGACGATACTAACGTATCCGGCAGGCGGGGACCATACATAAATGGACAACCAAAGTTTCGTTGCGCCACCCGCAACCCGCCTGTTCAAGAAGCACTGCGTACACCAGGAACCGCTACTTCGCGCAGTCCGCTCGCCATCGCGATGGGGTGGTGCCGCTCCAGCGCCGGAATGCCCGCGCGAAGGCGCTGGCATCCGCGTATTCGAGCATCACCGCGATTCTCTGGATGTCCGCATCCGTGTTCTCGAGCATCTGGCGGGCAATCTCGAAGCGCCCCTCATCCACCAGCGACTGGAAGCTGGTACCGCAGGCGCTCAGCCGGCGGCTCAAGGTGCGGCGGTGCAGCGAAAAGAATGCGGCAACCTGGTCCGCGTTTGCCTGACCGGCGATGAGCGCGGTTCTCAGTACGGCCAGCACCTGTTCCCGAAAGTCGCCGCGATGCGCCAACTCGAGCGCATCCATCTGTTCCTGCGCCCGGCGGCGCAACTCGGCATCCGCGCCCGCCAGTGGACGCTGCAGCCAGTCAGCCGGGAAGACGACCCCGTCATGCTCGGCATCGAAGCGCAGGGGCGCCCGGAAGAACTGCTGGAACGGCCGCACATCATCCGGCCGGCGGTGGGCAAACAGGACTTCGACGGGTTTCCAGTCCGCGCCGCACAGGGCGCGCAGAATATTGAACATTGCTGCGACCGCCCCATCCCCGGTCTGGTCGGTCGCCTCGACCTGGGTCTCATAGATGCTGTAGCTCAGCATCGCCGTGCGGTCGTTCACCGCAAGGGTCGTCACTGCACCCTGGACGTGATGATGCAGACAGCGCACAAGGCTGCGCAGCGCACTTCCCACGTCCGCCGAGTGTTGCACCAGCAGGCCCAACAGCCCCAGCGAGTGCAGCCCGCCCTGCTGACCGATCAGGAGCCCGAAGTGACGGCACCCGGTTCTGTCCACGCAAAGCCGGATGAGGTGGCTCCTCAGTGCGAATGAAATCCGGTTGTCCGGGTCGTCGAACAGTTCCGGTGGCACGCCCGCCGCGGCCAGCACCTCCGCCGGATTTGCGCCAAGATTGCGCAAAAGCGCCGGAATGACCCGCACTGAGGCGACACGGACACTTGCCTGCCGGCGCGGGCGCCCGGCCGACTCATGATCTGATCTGTTCAACTTCCGGTTTCCTGACTCCATGGGTTCAGGGTAAACAAGATTGTCAAAAAATGTCCAGCACAAGCAACGGCAGCATGGTTGAATTGACAGTGAAAAGCCCGTTGACCGCATGGCCGGCGGACTCGATCATCAATTCTTGACCGGGAAGGAAACCATGGAATCCAGCAATGCGGGAACGAAAGTCGTCATCGTCGGCGGCGTGGCCGGGGGCGCCTCGTGTGCTGCGCGCCTGCGCAGGCTCGACGAAAACGCCGAAATCCTCATGGTCGAACGCGGCCCGTATGTCTCGTACGCCAATTGCGGCCTGCCCTACCACGTCGGCGGCGTGATCGAGAAGGAGTCGAGCCTGCTGGTGGCTACCGCGGATACCTTCCGCTTCATGTTCAATATCGATGTCCGGACCAATTGCGAAGCGGTCCGCATCCTGCCCGACACCAGGACCATCGAACTGCGCGACGTGCTGACCGGCGAGGTGACCAGCGAATCGTACGACAAGCTGGTGCTGTCGCCCGGCGCGCTATCGGTTCGCCCGCCCTTGCCGGGGATCGACCTGCCGGGCATCTTCCAGGTGCGGACCGTACCGGATGCGCGGGCGATCCGCGAATGGATCGAGCGTGGTTCGCTGTTCCTGACCGGAATGGACAGATACGCCGGCTTCCAGACGGTGCAATCCCAAGACCCGGGCAGTGGTCATCGGTGGCGGCTTCATCGGCCTGGAAACGGCGGAGAACCTCGTGCATCGCGGATTCGACGTCACCCTCGTCGAAATGCTCGACCAGCTTCTGGCGCCACTGGACCGGGACATGGCCCGGATTGTCGAAGACCACGTCGAGCGGCATGGCATCCGGCTGGAACTCAATGACGGCGTGGCCGGCTTCCAGCAGGCCGCTGGCGGCGCACTCGAGGTCCTGACCAGGTCCGGCAAGACGCATCCTGCCGACATCGTCATCCTCGCGCTCGGTGTTCGCCCCGACACCACGCTGGCCCGGACGGCCAGCCTCGAGATCGGGGAGCGCGGCGGGATCCGCGTCGACGAGCAGATGCGCACCAGCCACCCGGACATTTTCGCGGTCGGCGACGTCGTCGAAGTCCGCGATTTCGTGACCGGCGAGTGGAGCCTGATTGCGCTGGCCGGCCCGGCCAACCGCCAGGGGCGGATCGCGGCCGATGTCATCGCCGGGCGCCAGTCACGTTTCCGCGGCACCCAGGGCACGTCGATCATCGGCCTCTTTGGCGCCGCGGCCGCCTGGGTAGGTGCCAGCGAAAAGACGCTGAAGCGCCTCGGTGACGACGACTACGAAAAAACCTACCTCTACCCGAATTCACATGCCGGCTACTACCCCGGCGCCACGCCGGTCCCCATGAAGGTGTTGTTCAGGAAATCCGACGGCCGCCTCCTCGGTGCGCAGGCGGTGGGCATGGATGGTGTGGACAAGCGGATCAGCGCGCTGGCCATGGCGATCCAGATGGGTGCCACGATCTATGACCTCGAGGAGGCCGAGCTCTGCTATGCCCCGCAGTTCGGCAGCGCCAAGGATCCGGTGAACTTTGCCGGCATGGTCGCCGCCGACATCCTTCGCGGCGACATGCCGGTGGCGCATTGGGATGCGCTCGGGGACGGCGTCCTGCTCGACGTGCGGGAGATGTTCGAACTCGCGGTCGAAAGCGTGCCCGGGGCGATCCACATCCCGCTCGCGCAACTGCGCTCGCGCCTCGGTGAGTTGCCGCGCGACCGGAATATCCATGTCATCTGCCGCTCCGGGGGCCGGGCCTACTACGCGACCCGGGTATTGTTGCAGAACGGGTTCAACGCCAAGACGATTGCCGGCGGCATGCTGTCGCGTTATCACGCCCACCTCCTGCCGGACTGAGTGAGCGAACGGACAAGTGTCATGACCGGCTGGAAGCAGAGAATCTCGGACGAGATGGTCGAGTACGCGGTCAACGTCGTGTACCTGGCCCTCGTCTTCGCTGCGTTGACCCAGTACCGGCGACTCGTTCTCGCGGCCCACGACATCATCTACACGAATTACTGGGTGGCGGTAATCCAGGCCCTGATCCTGGGGAAAGTCATCATGATTGGTGGCCTCTTCCGGCTGGGGCGCAGCCTCGAGCAAAAGCCCCTGATATTCCCCACCCTGTACAAGGCGGCCGTCTTCAGTCTTCTTGTCGTCGCCGTCAACCTCATCGAGCATGTAGTCAAGGGGCTTTGGCAGGAAAGGGCCCTTGCGGGAGGAATCACCAAAGGAATCGCGGAGTTCATCGCCGGGTGGCCCCACGAATTGCTTGCGGGCTCCCTGGCTATTTTCGTGGCCCTGATCCCGTTCTTTGCCGTCAAGGAACTGGGGCGGGTGTTGGGAAAAGACGAGATAGTGGGCTCTTTTTTTCCGAAAGAGGGAAGCCGAATGAACCAGAGAATTTCTTGGATGCTTGCACTGACTGCGGCGGGGATGCCGGCACGGGTGCCGCGGTCGGTGCGGTTGCCGCGCGCGGGCAAAGCCGCCGCCAGAATGCAGCGGCCAGCCAGCAAGCACAGCAGCAACAGCAGGCGGCCACGCAGCAGCAGCAAGCCGCATTCGGCAGGGCCCGCGCCGCATGTCTCGAAGGCCGCGGGTATACCGTCAAATAGCCCCGATCTTGCCTGCCCCGGAAATGCTTGCACGTCGCTCCGGGCAGACATCGACCGCTTGACCATTATTAACTTGAATGGAAAGAAAAATATGAACAAGACTCGATGGATGCATTTGCTTGTGGTCTGTACGACCCTGTTTGTTTCGGCCTGCCAGACATCCGCGCAGGCGCCCGAAAAGGAGAACTTGAGCAATGCGGAGGTGCTTGAGCGCCGCCAGCAAATTCTCGACATGTCGAAGCTTGCCCTCGAAAAATTGCATGCCGAAAACCCGGCAGCGAAAGCCGAGATAAAGGCTGCACACGGCTATGCCGTATTTGACGTCAGCACCGTCAATGCGCTGGTACTGGTCGGGGCACGCGGAAAAGGTGTCATCGTCGACAACAAGACCGGAAAGCGGACTTTCATGCGTACGACACGCGGCGGAACCGGCCCCGGAATTGGCTATCAGCGCCTCTACCAGGTCTTCGTCTTCAAGAGTGAGGCCGCCCTCGCCCAGTTCAAACTGGGCGATAGCGGCGGCGCCGATGTCTCCGGCTCCGCCACGCTTGGCACTTCGGGAAAGCAGTACTCGCTCAATCCGTATATCACCGTCTATCAGGTGAGCGACAAGGGCTATGCGGTGCAGGCAAACTGGGGCGGCACGGCCTATCTCGTTGACCCCGACCTGAACTGATTCGCCCCGGAATCGCCTGTGCCACGGCAGCACGAACGCTTTAGGAGCCTGACGTTCGCAATCTGGCTGCTTGCAGCAGCCCTTGCCTGGGGAGCGAATGCCTTGGCCGCCGACTTCGGCGGCAAGGGCGGCCCCGAGCCCGCCAACATCGACGAGCTGGCTTCGCTCCTTCACCGCGATCCCCATGATCTGGAACTGCTGATCAGCTTCGGCACCTCCAAGGGCGGCTCGGCGGGCCACCTCGCCCTGAGCATCCGCGACGCAGGGCCAGGCGACGATCTGGTCTACTCGGCCAATTTCTATGCCGACCGGACGCGCAAGCACGAAAGCGGGTTCTACACCAGGGATCTGATGGTTGGCATCCCGAAGAAGGAGTATCTGTTCAAGACGGCCTCCTCGATTGACGGGGACACCTCGTTCGGCCTCGACTTCGGCGAAATCTACAAGCGATCGGTCGTCGGCGTGCGCGTCTACGGTGTGCCGGCGGACGAGAAGGCTGCCCTGAAGGCTTACTTCAGGCGCATCAATGACGACTATCGCGCTCAGGCCAGGAATACCGAGTACCACGACGGCGAAATCAAGTACGACTACATGCGCCTCAACTGCGCCAAGACCATCGGCTCGGCATTCAGGTTCGGCGCCGGGTACGAGGATCTGGAGGTCAGCAGCGCCAAGCTTCTCACCAGACGGCGCGTGGTGGTCGCCGCCAAGGCCAACATCCCGACCGAGATGGCGATGAAGCTCGTCAAGGAGTGGGACAAGCGCGGCTACGCCATGGATGCGGTGCTCTACAAGAAATACAGCGGCTCCACCTATGTTGATCCGCACGAGGAGGAAAAGATTGCGTTCAAGGATTTGCCCAATCGTTTCCCCTCCGTCCTGTCCCGGGATTTCCGCCGTGAAGAAGGCGATTACAAGGACTTCGACAACCTTTTCGCCATGTACCTCCTTTACAACATGGCCAGGTACAGCGTGCGGGTGAACGAGCAGACCTTGCTGCTCGAAATCGAGAAGTCCAAAACCCCCATGGCTTACCCGGAAGCCGCCGAACGTGCCGCCCGCAGCGCCAAATCGGACAGCGACCTCTTTCGCCGACGCACTGCTGCTCCGCCAGGCGGCACACGAACCGAGGAAACCGCAGACGACACGCGCATCTTCGAGTTCCCGGCGGACGGCGACAACAAGACCGGGGTTTTGCGGGCGCCCTAGAAGGAACCCTTCCCGGTCGATAGACCGCCGGGCCTAAGCGAGGCACGCAGTAACGCTATTTGTTTTTATTTGCCAGATCGATTTCAGCATTTCCAAGACAATCTCCGCGTCGACCGCAAACTCCATTCAGGGCAGGACTCCATGAAAATTCCCCATTCGATGCAACGGCCTGCCACCACGGTGACCACCCATGCGCTGGCCTGCTTTGGCCGCTCCCGTGCCTGGCGCACCGTGGCCGGCGGCCTGGCGGCATTGTCCCTGCTCGCGGGCGCCGTCACGGCGGCGGAACGTCCGCGCGTCGGTCTCGTCCTCGGCGGGGGCGGCGCGCGCGGCGCGGCGCACATCGGCGTCCTCGAGGTCCTCCGTGAGAACCGGGTGCAGATCGACTGTATTGCCGGCACCAGCATGGGCGGGCTGGTTTCCGGCGCCTTCGCCGCGGGCCTCACGCCCGACGAGATGATGACGGCCATGGGGCAGGCCAACTGGCGCGACATGTTCAACGATTCCCCGGCCGCTTCGGAGGTCAATCCACGGGCGCGCAACATCTCCCGCCGCTACCTGCCGGGGTCGGAGGTCGGCGTCAATGACAAGGGGGCAAATCTGTTGCCCGGTGTGGTCGGTGGCCAGAAGATCAAGCTCTTCTTCAACAAACTGGTGCACAGCGAGTATGGCGATCCGCAGATCGAGAAACTGAATATACCGACGGCCATCGTCGCGACCGATCTGGTGAGCGGCGACAAGGTGGCGCTGCGCAAGGGCAGCCTGACCAAGGCGATGCGTGCCAGCATGTCGGTACCGGGGCTGATGGCCCCCGTCGAGGATGGCGGCACGCTCCTGGTCGACGGCGGCCTGGTCGACAACGTGCCGATCGACGAAGTACGCAAGAGTTGCAACCCGGACATCGTGATCGCCGTCAACGTCGGCTCGCCGCTGCTCGAGGCCAAGCAGATCGGTTCCCTGCTCTCGGTCGCCGCGCAGATGGTCAACATCCTGACCGAACAGAACGTCACCCGCTCGCTGGCGACCCTGAAACCAACCGACATCTACATCAAGCCGGACCTCGAAGGAATTACCGCCGGCGACTTCGAACGCTATGCCGAAACGGCCAAACGCGGACGGGAAGCTGCCCTGGCCATGGTTGACCAGTTGCGCAAGCTGGGGGTGGCGCAGCCACAGTACGATCAGTGGTGGGCGAGCGTCGTGCCGGACCGGAGCGCCAGGCCGGTCGTCGATGCGGTCGAAGTTGCCGGTCTCGAACGCGTCGACCCCGACGTCCTGTTGCCGCGCTACAAAAAACACCTTGGCCAGCCACTGGATACCAGCAAAGTCGAAACCGACGTCATGCGTACTTTTGGCGATAGCGAATTCGATTCCGTCAACTACTCGCTGCTCACGACGCGCGAGAAGAATATCCTGCGCATCACCCCCATCGAGAAGGAGTTCGGCCCGAACTACCTCCGCTTCGGCCTGGAACTGGAAACGGTTGCCGGCCGCACGGCAGACTTCAATCTGCGCGCCGCCTATCACAAGACCTGGGTCAACAGTCTCGGCGCCGAATGGCTGACCGCAGTCCAGATCGGTCACGAGCCGGGGATAGTCACCGAGTTCTACCAGCCGCTCGACAAGGAACATCGCTTCTTCGTCGAGACGGCGGCCGGCTATCGCCGCAAGCCGATCGGCATCTATCAGGACAACAAGGAACTGGCGACCTACAACGTCAACGAGTTACGGCTGGAACTCAACGGTGGCATCAATGTCGGCCTCCTTGGTCCAGTTCGCGTCGGCTGGGTCGAACGCCAGCGGGATGCCAGCAGCGAGACCGGAACCCTGGCGCTGGAAAGCGGCAGCAAGCGTTTCGGCGGCTGGCAGGCCAGCGTGTTTTTCGACCAGTTCGATCGCCTCTACATGCCGACGGCAGGCTGGTCGGTCGTCGGCAACTACTTCAACTCTCCTGGCGAAGACTACAGCCGGGCCGAACTCAACCTGCGGGCAGCGGGGCACGTCAATGACCTGATCTTCCATGGCCGTCTCTATGGCGCCGGGGCGCCGAGCGGCACGATCCCGGGCTACGATGCCCTCAAGATGGGCGGCTTCCTCAACATGTCCGGCTTCGTCAGGGACCAGATCGCCGGTACCTCGGTCGCCTATGGCAGCATCCGGGTCGAGAAGATCATTGGCGAGTTGCCGCTCGGCTTGCGTGGCGACATGCGGATAGGTCTGGCGCTGGAATCCGGCAAGGTGGGCGGGCGCTTTACCGAAACCAATCTGAACGGCTGGCAGAACAACTTCGCCGTCTATATCGGCGGCGAGACGCCGCTCGGCCCGGTTTACGCCGCCTATGGCTACGCGCCCAACGGCATGTCGAACGTCTTCGTGTATTTCGGCACGCCTTGAGCGGCCGGGCGAACGCGTGGTGGACTCGCCACGGATCGCTCCTCGATTACGGTCAAATGACGGATCGGTTCCGCCTGTGCCGGAAATGCTTCCCCGTGGCCCGGCCCGGCATAAGCTGACCGCCCTCGACGACCTGAAGAAATCCCTCCTGCACCAGGCCTTCAGCGGCCAGTTGTAAGGCGTCAACCTGCTTTCATGCGCGGGCAAGCGGTGACCAATTGCCACCGACTGAATCGTTCGATTTGACCGAATCGAACGATTTGTCTATATTGAGATCGTTGCTCTTTCGATGTGAGGACCGATCCATGCAAACCTATACCGCCAATGAAGCCAAGACCCGTTTCGGCGAGTTTCTCGACCGCGTCCAGCGCGAGCCGGTGCGCGTGATGCGCCACGACCGCGTGGTCGGCGTCATGGTCGCCGAGGAGCTATGAGGCGATGCGCAGGTTCCCGATCATTTGCGCCAGACCCTGCGTGAGACCGCGGAAGGCAGCTGTGCCGGTACCGAAGAAAAAGAGATTGATCCGAACGTCACGCCCACTGCGATTGATCGATACCAATGTCAGCAATTGGGTCGCTCGGGCGCTCTTGCGAACAGCGCCGCCGCGCGTGCTTCACGAAGCCACGCCATCGAGCCAAAACAATCGCTGATCACGGCGCGACTTCGATGCTGTGTTTGCATCCCTTGGCGATTTGCAGATATTGTCCCCCCGTGCAGCACTTGAAGAATTAGGCTTCTGACCCAGAAGCTGCCGTGAACGAAGCCGAAACCGGCGCCGAACACATCGACCCCGCGCTCGCTGCGACGGGCTGGGGCGTCGTCGAAGGCAGCCGCATCCGGCGCGAATACCCGATTACGCTGGGTCGGCTGGAAGGCGCGGGCAAACGCGGCAAGCCGCTGACGGCGGACTACGTTCTGGAATACCGCAACACCAGGCTGGCGGTGGTCGAGGCCAAGGCGTGGGACAAGGCGCTGACCGAAGGCGTCGCCCAGGCCAAGGACTACGCCGGCAAGCTGGCGGTGCGCTTCACCTACGCCAGCAACGGATAGGCATCTACGATCGACAGACGCGAAGCAAGTTTCCCGCCACTTCTACTTCCAGACGCCTGCGCACGCTTGCCGGTACCCGAAAAGAGGCGGCAACGCCCCCAACGCCGTGACCGGCAGGCAGCCGGCTGCCTCACGCCATGATGTTGACACCGCCATCGACGTAGAGCGTTTCGCCGGTCAGGCGGCGCGCGTAGGGCGTCGCCAGGAAGGCGCAGGCGAAGCCGACGTCCATGATGTCGACGACTTCGCCGACCGGGGAGCGGTCGATCGCCTGGTTGATCAGCCGGTCGAAGTCCTTGAGGCCGGAGGCGGCGCGCGTCTTCAGCGGCCCCGGCGAGATCGCATGGACACGGATCTTCTTCGGCCCGAGTTCGTAGGCGAGGTAGCGGCAGGAAGCTTCGAGGGCCGCCTTGACCGGACCCATCACGTTGTAGCTGGGGACGACCTTGCGCGCGCCGAGATAGCTCATCGCGAACATCGTGCCGCCGTCCTTCATCAGCGGCGCCGCCAACCTGGCCATGCGGATGAACGAATGCACCGAAATGTCCATCGCCAGCGCGAAGCCGTCGGCCGAGCAGTTGACCAGGTTGCCCTTGATGTCTTCCTTCTTCGCCGAAGCGATCGAGTGCACCAGGATGTCGAGGTGCCCCCATTCCTTCTTGATCCGCTGGAAGAGGGCCTCGAGCTCGCCCGGCATGCGAAACATCGAGCGGCGCGAAGATCTGCGTGCTTGAGACCGGCTACCAGCGGCTCGACATGCGGCTTCGCCTTCTCGTTGAGGTAGGTGATGGCAAGGTCGGCGCCCAGTTCATCGAATGCCTTGGCGCAGCCATAGGCGATCGAATTGTCGTTGGCGATCCCGACGATCAGCGCCTTCTTGCCCGTCAGCACGGGCGTGCGTTCCTTCTTCCTGGACATGCGTTGCCTCCTTGTTCGAATGGACACCATTCTATGGCAATTCTCCCGAACTGCGGGCGTGCACCGCAACCGCCCGCCGCCGGCGCCCAGCGGGCCACCGACGCGCCCTCTCCAGAGTTGCTCTGACAGTGTTTCGCTCCAGCATTCTTTGGCGCAGAATTGTCCTGTACCATGAACCTTGGCCTGCTGGCAGCGAACGGCCAGCCGCCCAGGCCGATTCGACCAGTCCGGAAAGGGAGAACCCGAATGGAACGCGAGCACCAGAAGTACCAGCGCCTGATCGACTTTTGCACGACGCTGCCGCCGACGACGGTGGCCGTGGTCCATCCCTGCGACGAGACGTCGCTGGCCGGCGCCACCGGAGCGGCGAAACTCGGGCTGATCGCCCCGCTGCTGGTCGGCCCCCGCAGCAGGATCGAGGCGACCGCCGCCCGATTCGGCATCGATATCACCGGCATCCCGATCATCGACGTCGAACACAGCCATGCGGCGGCCGACCGCGCGGTGGAACTGGTGCGCGAGGGTAAGGCCGAGGCGATCATGAAGGGCAGCCTGCACACCGACGAACTGATGGGCGCCGTCGTCCGCCGCGACACCGGCCTGCGCACTGCCCGCCGCGTCAGCCACTGCTTCGTGATGGATGTCCCCAGCTACGCCGAAACCCTGATCGTCACCGATGCCGCCGTCAACATCGCGCCGACCCTGCGCGACAAGGTGAACATCGTCCAGAACGCGATCGACCTGGCGCACGCGCTGCGCATCGAGGACGTGCGTGTGGCGATCCTTTCCGCGATGGAAACCGTCAATCCCGACGTGCCGTCAACGATCGAGGCCGCCGCCCTGTGCAAGATGGCCGACCGCGGCCAGATCACCGGCGCCATCCTCGACGGGCCGCTGGCGCTCGACAACGCGATCAACCTCGAATCGGTGGCGATCAAGAAGATCACTTCGCCGGTCGCCGGCCGCGCCAACGTCCTTGTCGTCCCCGACCTCGAATCCGGCAACATGCTGGCCAAGAGCCTGTCCTTCATGGCCGGCGCCGATGCCGCCGGCATCGTCCTCGGCGCCAAGGTGCCGATCATCCTGACCAGCCGCGCCGATTCGGTGATGACCCGCATGGCTTCCTGCGCGGTCGCGGTGATGGTCGCCAACGCGCGCCGGGAACAGGCTGGCAAGGCGGTATCCTGAACCACCGGAACCAGGCGCGGAACTACCACAACATTTTTCGCTGAACCGATCAACCTCCGAGGAGATCACCATGTCAAGCAAGAAGAAACGCAAGGAACACAAGGAACCGAAGGCTGGCGGCGAAGACAAGGCACCGCTGGGCAACAAGGAATACGAACGCGAACTGAAGAAACTGCACGTCGAGCTGGTCAAGTTGCAGGAATGGGTCGTCCAGGCCGGCCTCAAGGTCATCGTCGTTTTTGAGGGCCGCGACACGGCCGGCAAGGGGGGCACGATCAAGGCCATCACCGAGCGCGTGAATCCGCGCGTCTTCCGCGTCGTCGCGCTGCCCGCGCCGACCGAGCGCGAGAAGTCGCAGATGTACATCCAGCGCTACATGGCGCATTTTCCGGCGGCCGGCGAGGTCATCATCTTCGATCGCAGCTGGTACAACCGCGCCGGCGTCGAGCGGGTGATGGGTTTCTGCGACGAAAAGAAGGTGCAGCGCTTCCTCGAGATGGCGCCGAAGGCCGAGCGGGTGATGGTCGACTCGGGCATCATCCTGATCAAGTACTGGCTGGAAGTCAGCCCCGAAGAGCAGATCGCGCCGGCTCGAGGCGCGCATCGACGACGGCCGCAAGGTGTGGAAGCTGACGCCGATGGACCTCAAGTCGTATTCGCGCTGGTTCGACTATTCGCGGGCGCGCGACGACATGTTCAAGTACACGCATAGCGACTGGGCGCCGTGGACCGTGGCCGACTCGAACGACAAGAAGCGCGCCCGCCTCAACATCATCACCGACCTCCTGTCGCGCGTCCCCTACAAGGAGGCGCCGCGCGCGAAAGTCCAACTGCCCAAGCGCCAGGCGCCGGGCAAGTACGTCGAACCGGTGCATGAAGTGGATCGCGTCAAGGAAGTCTTCTGACGAGGCATTGGCGCATCCGCCCGGCGCACGCCGGCCGCGACCGTCACGATCCGGCCGGCGGCAGCGCCAGGTAGCGTTCGATCGCCACGCGGTCGTTGAACAGCAGGCGTTCCCGGCCGAGGCGGTCGGCCAGGCCACAGTTCCGCACGACCTCCAGCACGCCGGGGTTGAGCCCGGCGAGCCAGAGCGTCGCGCCGCGCTCTTCGGCCCGGCGCTCGCCCTCGATCAGCATCTGCAGCGCCGAGTACTCGAGGTCGGGCACCCGGCTCAGGTCGAGGACGAGCACGCGCGGCTTGTGCTCGTTAACCAGCGCACTGATGCCCTCGGCGAGCAGTTGCGCGTTGAAGAAGAAGATGCGCCCCTCGGGACGAACGATCAGCAGGCCGGGGAAGGTCTCGTCGTCCGGGTGCTCGGGCGACAGCGGGCGCAGCACGTCGGCACCCCGCTTGCGTCCGATCACGTACAGGTGCGGGCGCGCCTCCTGGCTCGCCAGGCCGATCAGCGAGACGATGATGGCGACGACGATGCCCTTCAGGGTACCGAAGATCAGCACGCCGATGCAGGCGATGAGCGCCCAGCGGAACTCCATCATCCGCACCTTGCGGATCGCGGCGAACTCGGCCGGCTGGATCAGCCCGACCGAATAGACGATGACCACCGCCGCCAGCGTCGCGTGCGGCAGCAGGCCGAGCACCGGCGCCAGCAGCAGCATCGTCGCCGCCGCCACCCCGGCGGTGACCAGCGAGGCCTTCTGCGTGCGTCCGCCGGCCGCGCGCACCACGGCCGTCTGCGAGGTGCCGCCGCCGGCCGGCATGGCGCCGAGCAGCGCGCCGCCGAGGTTGGCGACGCCCGTGGCGCGCAATTCGCGATTGGCGTCGACCGGTGGATCGTCGCGCCCGGCGAAGGCGCGCCCGGCGGCGATCGACTCGGTGAAGCTCATCAGCGCGATGCCCAGCGCCCCCGGCAGAAGTTCCTGGACCAGGTTGATGTCGGGCAGCGTCAGTGCCGGCAGCCCCTGCGGAATGAGGCCGACGGTCGACACGCCCAGGGCCGGCAGGCCAAGCAGCCAGACGGCCGCGATGCCGCCGCCGACGGCGACCAGGGGCGCCGGCGAATGCGGCCAGCGCCATTCCATGCCGATCAGCACGATCAGCGTCGCAGCCGCGACGGCCAGCGTGACCAGCGAGGTCTCCGGCAGTTGCTGCGCGATGCTCAGGATGTCCCGCAGGAAACCTTCCTTGTGGATGTGGATGCCGAGCAGCTTCGGCACCTGGTCGAGGACGATGACCAGGCCGATGCCGGCCTTGAAGCCGGTCAGCACCGGCGTCGAGATGAAGTTGGCGACGAAGCCCAGACGCAGCAGGCCGGCCAGGATCAGGATCACGCCGACCAGCGCCGCCAGCGTCGCCGCCGGCGGCGACCAGGCGGGCCGGGTCGCCATCGGGCACGACCAGTCCGAGCTGGGTGCCGGCGAGGATGGCCAGCGTCGTCGTCGAACTGACATTGAGTACCCGCGACGAGCCGAGCAGGGCGTAGATGACCATCGGCACCAGGGCGGTGTACAGGCCGACGGCCACCGGCAGCCCGGCCACCGTCGCATAGGCCATCGCCTTGGGCACGACGACGGCTGCCGCGGTCAGCCCGGCGACCACGTCGAAGCGCAAGGTCCCGCCTGCCGGCCGGGAGGCGTTTTCAGAATCGTTCATTTCCCTTGTTCCCCTTCGGCCTGACTCGCGCCGGCATGCCTGCAACCTGCGCCAAATTTCCCCCGGACAGCCGGATGCAGCTCTGCCCGGCAAGTGCCACAGGTTGTCAAGATACCGCTTCCGGCAGACGCCGACAACGGGTGCATCGGCGACGCGCCGCAACGGCCTCGGCCTTTACGGGAAGCCTGCCGGGACGTATGCTTGCACCACGATCACAAGGTGGCATTGGGATCACCTGTCTCCTGATCACTGGACTCGAAGGAAACTCCATGAATTCATCGAAATGCTTCCGCCAGGGCGCCCTGATGACGGCGCTGATGCTGGCTTTCGTGCCCGTCTTCGGGCAGCAGCCGGACACGGCACCGGCGCCCGCTACGGCTGCGGTCAACCCGGCGGCGAAGACCTTTTCGCAGCAGGATCTCGACCAGTTGCTGGCGCCGATCGCGCTCTATCCGGACGCGCTGCTCGCGCAGGTGCTGATGGCCTCGACCTACCCGCTCGAAGTCGTCGAGGCGGCACGCTGGTCCAAGGCCAACCCGAAAGTGACCGGCAAGGCGCTCGAGGATGCGATGGCCAAGCAGGCCTGGGATCCGGCGGTCAAGTCGATGACCTCGGTGCCACAGGTGCTCAAGCAGATGGACGAAAAGCTGGAGTGGACGCAGAAACTGGGCGATGCCTTCCTCGCGCAGCAGGCGGATGTCATGGACACGATCCAGACGCTGCGCGGCAAGGCGTCGGCGCAAGGCAACCTCAAGACCACCGAACAGCAGGTGGTAAGAACCGAGACGCAGGGCAGCCAGACGATCTACGTGGTCGAATCACCCACGCCCGAGACCTTCTATGTGCCGACCTACAACCCGAGCACCATCTACGGTCCCTGGTGGTATCCGGCACCGCCGTACTACATGTATCCGCCGACCTACGCCTATGCACCGGGAGTTGCCTTCGCCACCGGCGTCTTCGTCGGCGCGGCGATCTGGGGAGCGTGCAGATGGGGCGGGGGCTGGGGAAACGGCAGCGTCAATGTCAATGTCAACCGCTACAACAGCTTCAATCGCACCAGCATCTCGAACAGCAACTTTAACCACAACTCAGCTCACCGGCGTGGCGTCGCCTACAAGGACCAGGGCGTCGCCAACCAGTACAACCGCGGCGGCGACCGCCAGGCAGCCGCGTCACGCGAACAGTTCCGTGGCCGGACGGAAGGGGCCGGTGACCGTGGCGGTGACCGTGGCGGTGACCGTGGCGGTGACCGTGGCGGTGACCGGGGTGGTGACCGCGGCGGTGCGGGTGGCCGTGGCGACGGCGGATTCGGTGGCGGCGACCGTGGCGGTGCCGGTGGTGACCGGGGTGGTGCCGGCGGTGGCAGCAGTTTCGGTGGGGGCGATCGCGGCGGTGCAGGTGGCCGTGGCGACGGCGGATTCGGCGGGGTCGGCAATGGCGCGTCGACGCGCGAAGCCAGCGCCCGCGGCAACGCCAGCCGCGGTGGCGGCGGACATGACTTCTCCGGTGGCGGCGGCGGGCGCAGCGCCGGCGCGAGCGGCGGCGGTAGCCGCAGCTTCAGCGGTGGCGGTGGCGGCGGCGGTAGCCGCGGTGGTGGCGGCGGCGGCCGCGGCGGCGGCGGCGGCCGGCGCTGATCGACATCCCCCAACAATCTCCGGAGAAGACGATGAATCTCAAGACAACACTCGGCGCGCTGATCGCGGCACTGTTCATTTCGACCGCAACCGCGGCTGGCGCAGCAGCGCCGGCCGGCGGCCAGCCGACTTTCCCGACCCCGGCAGCGGCGGCGAGCGCCCTGGTCGAGGCGGTCCGTTCGGACGATCCCAAGGCACTGAGTGCGCTCCTCGGCGCCAAGGCCGCCGCAGCGCTGGTGAGCGGCGACGCGGTCGCCGACCGTCAGGCCCGCGCCAAGTTCGTGGCTGCATACGAGCAGAAGCACGAACTGAGCGAGCAACCGGCCGGCAAGCGCGCCGTCCTGGTCGTCGGCGATGACCAGTGGCAGTTCCCGGCGCCGATCGTGCAGCGGGGTTCGGGCTGGGTCTTCGACTCGGCGGCGGGCCTCGACGAGATTGCCAACCGCCGCATCGGCCGCAACGAACTCGACACGATCCAGACCCTGCGCGCCATCGTCGATGCCCAGCGCGAGTACGCGGCGGGCGATCCCGACGGCAACGGCTTCAACGACTACGCGCGCCGCTTCCGGTCGAGCGAGGGCAAGAAGGACGGGCTGTTCTGGCCGACCGCCGATGGCGAGCCGCCGAGCCCGCTCGGGCTGCTGGTCGCCAAGGCGGCGCAGGAAGGCTACGGCAAGGGCGCCCAGACCCCGGAAGGCGGCCATCCGCCCCCCTACCACGGCTATCGTTATCGCATCCTCACCGCGCAGGGTGTCAAGGCGCCCGGCGGTGCCTACAGCTACCTGGTCGGCGACCGCCTGCTCGGCGGCTTCGCGGTCGTCGCCTATCCGGCGAAGTACGGTGTTTCCGGCGTGATGACCTTCGTGGTCAACCACGAGGGGACGGTGTACGAGAAGAACCTGGGCAAGAACACCGACACCGTGGCCCTCGGGATGCGTCGCTTCAATCCGGATGCCGGCTGGAAGAAATCTGACTAGCCGGGTAGCCCGCCGGGCCGGAGGCGGCCTGCGCGGCTTCCTCGCGCTCGCCGCCTGCCTGCTGCTCCTGACGCCGGCGGCGAGTGCGCAGTTCGCGCTGCCGGGAAAGGGCCCGGCAAGCAAGCCGGAAGCCGCCGCATCCCCCGCCGAACAACGCGCCCAGACCGAGGCGGAACTGGCCGAGGCGCAACGGCAGCAGGCGGCGCTGGAAGCGACGGCCGGAACGCAGGCCATCGCCGGTGACGAGCGTGTGCGCCTGTTGGACCGGCTGGTCGGCAGCTACGGTGGTCGTTTGCACCTGCTCGACGAACTCACCGAAAGCAACCGCGCGAGTCCGGAACAGCTCCGGCAGCAGTCGCTGACCGCCGAATTCGCCGCCCCGCCCCCCTACTCGGCAGTACGTGTCGAGGCCGTTCGCGATGAATACGATCTCGCCCGCGAGCGCCTGCACAGTCTCGAAGCGCAGCAGCGCGCGCTCGAGACGCAGAAGGCCGGGCAACTCGCGGCGCAGAAGCGGTTGGCGGAAGCGGCCCGCCTGGCGCAGGATCGCGTCGCCGGCGCCCGCAGTGACGAGGACAAGGCAGCCGCCCGGCAGGCGGCCGAACTGGCAGCGTTGCGCTTGAAGACGGCCGAGGCCGAACTCGTCACGCTCGTCACCGGAATCGACGTGCTGCAACGGCACGCAGCCTCGCAACGTGCCAGCACGGAAGACCTGCAGCAGCTGATCCAGCGCATCCTGCCGGAGCGGCGGCTGACCGCCGAGGACCTCGACAAGCAGTTGCAGGTCCTGCGCAGCCACCTCGCCAAGATCAGCCGCGGAAAACGACCGCATCATCGCCGAGACAGCCAGGCTGACGTCCGAACGCGAACGCCTGGCGCGCGATCCGGCGAAGCCGGGCAGTGCCGCTGCCGACCCGCGGCGCATCGAAGTGCTCGACGCCAGGATCCAGACGAACCGGATCACGCAGATGACCCTGGTCTGGCTGCGCGGGCTGATCGAACTGGCCAAGGATTCCTGGGGCCATTTCCAGACCGCGCTGCAGGCGCCCGATGCGGCCGCCCGCCTGCCGTCGGTCACCGCGCTGAAACAAACGCTCGACAGTCTCCGCGGCCGGCGGACGCTGCTCGAGGAAATGCTGGCAGGCGCCCGCGCCGAAGTCAGCGAGCAGGAATCGCGGCTGGACGGCGCCCTTCTCGACGTCGCGGCGACCGCCCACGCATCCGCCATTCTCGATGCGCTGAAGGCGCGGGTCGTCGCCTACCAACGCATCGAACTGGCGTTCGCCCGCGTGCAGCACCAGATCGAGCGCTGGCTCGAAGACTTCGGCGCGGGACAACACAAGGAAGGCGTTGACTACAAGCTGCTCGCGCTGCAGGCGCGTGACCTGGCGAAGCAGACGTGGAATTTCGAACTGTTCGCGGTCGAGGAATCGACCGTGGTCGATGGCAAGACGGTGACGACCAGCTACGGCATCACCGTCGGCAAGAGCATCGGCGCCCTGTTGCTCTACGCCCTCTGCTACTGGTTCTTCGCCCGGCTGACGCGGCGGCTGCAGCGGCTGCTGGTTGGCCGCTTCGGTATCGACGAGCAGTCCGCTGCCGTCTTCCGCCGCTGGGCGATGATCGCGGTGGCGGTGGTGCTGATCATCCTGATCCTCGAACCTGGCCCGCATCCCGCTCACCGTTTTCGCCTTCATGGGCGGCGCGCTGGCGATCGGCATCGGCTTCGGCACGCAGACCATCATCAAGAACGTCATCAGCGGCATCATCATCCTGTTCGAACGCAAGATCCGCGTCGGCGACATCGTCGCCATCGGCGGCACGACCGGCTACGTCACCGCCGTGGACCTGCGCGCCTCGACCGTGCGCGGCTTCGACGGGGTCGAGGCGCTGGTGCCGAACTCGACTTTCCTCGAAAACCAGGTCGTCAACTGGACCTATTCCAACCCGCGCATCCGCCGCGAAATCCGCATCGGCATCGCCTACGGCTCGCCAGTGCGCAAGGCCGCCGAGATCATCACCGGCTGCGCCGCGGAGCACGGGCTGGTGCTCGACAACCCGACGCCGGAAGTCTTTCTGGAGGATTTTGCCGACAGCGCCATCCTGATGGCGCTGATCTTCTGGGTCGAGATGACGCCCACGCTGAGCGGACGCAGGGTGGACAGCGACCTGCGCTTCATGATCGACAAGCGCCTGGCTGCCGAGGGCATCCAGATCCCCTTCCCGCAGCGCGACGTGCACCTCAGCGTCGCAGCAGCGGTGCCGGTGCGCGTGATGCCGGCATCCGACCCCGGCGCCTGCGACGTGCGCTGATCGGCTACCGGCGTGAGCCGTCCCGCCCCTCGCGCGGCGCCGGCCCGCCGAAAGTGATCGTGTAGAGCATGTCCAGGGCGTTGTCGGTGCCGGCTCGGGCGACCAGCGATACCTGGCGATTGAGGCTGACGGTCAGCTTGACCACGCTGCCCGCGCGACCCAGCGCCTGGTCGTAGGAAAGCAGCACATTCCGCGACAAGCGCCGGCCGACGCTGACTATCTGATCGCCGGTGCCCGATGCCGTGTTGAAGCTGCCGCCGACCACGCGGCTGCCGATCTGGCGCCCGCCGCTGTCGCCGATCTCCCCCTGGCGCACGCTGAATTCGTCAATGCCGAAGCCCTGCTTGATCTGCCGCACGAGGCCGCCCGAGTCGTTGCCGAACAGGCTGCCGGCCGCCGACAGCAGGAGCCCGGCGGCACCGGCGCCACCCTGCTCCGGGCCGTGGCCGAGGACCAGCCAGCTCAGTTTTTCGACGTCCGGCACATCGGGGTCGGAAACCAGCCGGACGATCGGCCGCTGCACGGTACCGCTGATCTGGACGCCGGCTTCCACCGCCAGCCCGCGGCGGACCGCCAGCGCGTCGATCGCCGGATTGTCGAGCAAGCCCTGGAAGGTCAGGATGCCGCGCTCGATTTCGAGTTGCTGGCCGAAGGCTTCGTAGCGCCCGCCCTGCGTGCGGATCCTGCCGCTGGCCCGTGGCAGGTCACGGCCCTCGGCGCGCAGGCGGACGCTGCCGGCAAGACGGGCCTCGAGGCCGAGGCCGCGGAAGTGGAAATTCCTGCCGAGATCGGTCTCCACGTCGAGATCGAGCCGTGGCCGGAATCCGGTCGGCGCCGGCGCGCCGTCGGCGGTCTTGACCACCACGTCGTCGGAGAGCCGCGGGGCGCCCATCGGCGCCATCTGCCAGAAGGCGGCATCGACCGCCAGGCGCCCGCGAACCCGCAGCGCATCCTTGATCAGGGAAATGTTGCCGTCGCCGGAAACCAGCATCCACTGACCGGGGAGCTGGTAAACGCCGACGCGATCCAGACGCAGATCGAGCGTGGCGCCGTCACTGGCGCGGTCGACGCGCATCTGACCGGCAATCTCAAGGCGTCCGGGGCGCGCCGCTTTCTCCGCCAGCACGTCGGTGGCCTCTCTTTGCAGGGTGCGTGGCGCCGGCTGGAGCTGACTGTCGAAAGCCAGCTGGCTGACGCGCAGCAGGTTGTCGTCGAGCCGTGCATCGAGTACCCCGTTGGTCAGGCGCATTCCCTGTTCCGGCAGCGTCAGCGCCAGTTCCTCGCCGCGGAATTGCCCCGATGCCAGCGGATGTTCGGGGGTGCCGCCCAGCTTCAGCTCGCCGTTGAAACGGCCGCCGCTCCTCCAGGTTTCACCCAGCAACTCGGCGACCCAGCCAAGATCGGGGATTTCGCCGCGCAGCGAGCCCTGCCAGGCGGCCCGCCGGTTGAGCGTCCAGGCATCCAGCATCGTCGCCTCCCACTGGCCGGTGATCTTGCCCAGGCGCGAACCCTGGCCGCTCACGTCGGCACGGAGGCGCTGTGCGCCGGCATCGGCTTGCAGGCGCAGTTGCCAGGCGTCGCCGGCGAGCAGCAGCGGTCCGACGCGCCAGGCCGCGGCCCCCAGCGTGATAGCCGCAGGCTGGGTCAGCGCGAACGAACGGAAGCGCTCCGCGGCGGCCAGGCTGCCTTCCAGCAACCGGCCCGACCACTGCAACTGCCGGGCATCATCGACAACGCCGCCTTCGATGACCAGCTTCAGGACATTGCTGCCGGCGATTTCTCCCGCGACCCGCAGACCATGCTGGCGGCGCGTGCCTTCGCCATGCACGTCAAGCTTCCTGATCAGTCCCGGCCGGTCGACGCCATCGAAAATCCCCACCCGCGCATCGATCCTGAGCGGACTGTCCGGCAGGCTGCCGAGATCGGCCATCAGACTGGCCTCCTTGATGCGCCCGACGCCGGGCAGACCAAGGCGCGGCGTCGCCAGTTCGGCGGCCAGCGTCGGCTGCGACGGCGTGCCGGCAAGCCGGAGACGGCCGGTCAGGCTGCCGTCCACCCCGTAGGGCGCCAGCGCCGGGGCGTCGATGTCGACCTGCAGGCTGTCGCCGGGCTGACCAAAAGCACCCCGCGCGGTCAGCGTGTTCGGGCCGGCAGCCAGTTGCACGTCGGCGCGCGGAATGCGCGGCCAGTCGATGACGAGATCGCCGCGCCCGGTCAGCGGCTGGCCGGCGAGCCGGCTGTCGCGCAGGACGAACTGCGCCTCGACGACGGGACGGGGCTGCGCCCCTGGCCGCTTCCGGCGGCACGCAGGCGGCCATTGGCGGAAAGGGTGCCGTTGAGCATGGCCGCCGGCACCCGCGCAAAGCGGCTCGGATCGAAGCGCTCCAGTTCGCCAGCGACCGAAAAGGTCATGTCCTGCGCGATATCGAGTTCGCCGCGTGCCGTCAGCCGCGCCTCGCCGGCAGCCAGTTCGAGACGTGACAGCCTGACCCGGCCGTGCTCATGGCTGGCCTTGGCATCGAGCACGAAGCGGGTGTCGCCGAGCCTGACCGACAATTGCTGGTCATCGGCAGCGATGCGGGCCGAAATCGACCCGTTCAGACGGGTCGACCGCAACACGCTCGCCAGTTGCACGGCATCGATGGCGCTGGCTTCGAGATCGAGGGCAAGGCTGCCGTTCCGCCAGTTGCCGCTGCCGTTCAGCCGCCCCTGCCCCGGCAGGCGGGCCGACGAGGCCGGTGAGGCGGACGCCGTCGTCCGCCCAGTCGAAGCGGCCGCTCAGGCTTTCCAGCGGCAGGCGCTGGCGGTCGAGCGGGCCGGCCATGTTGTTGCTCACATTGAAATCACCGCCGAGCGCGCCATTCTGCCGCTCGTCCGGCCTGATCTGCGCGCGCAGCGTCAGGCGCGCAGCCGGCGCGCCGGCAATCCAGGCGGCGGGGTCGACATCCGTCAGCGCGAGTCGCGCCTCGGCAAACGAATGGCGGGCGAAGGGGGTCAGCGTGATCTCCCCGTCGCCGCGCAATCCTTCCTCTGCCATCAGCTTCAAGACCAAGCGTTCGAGCGGGCCGGCAGCATCGACAACCAGGCGCACCGGCTGTTCGTCGATCTGACCGGAAAGCGTCGCGCTGGCCTGCACCGGCAGCGGCGCATCGGCGCCCAGCGTCATTTCGCCGCTGATGGCAGTTTTGCCGAGCTGGCCGCGCACACCAGTTAACCGATGACTCGTGCCATCGCTGACGTAAGCGGCCTGCAAGTCGCCGGCGCTGAACAGCTTGCTGTAATCGACGCGGGAAATGGCAATCTTTTTGACGTTGACCGCGAGTGGCAGGCGCAAGCTGGCCGGTGGTGTGCTTGCTTCGTCCGAACTGGCGATCTCGATTGCCACCCGGTCGGCGGCCAGTTCGGCGATGGATAGCCGCTTTTCCAGCAAGGCGGCGGGCGACCAGTCGATCCGCAGGTGTTCGATGGCGATTTCCGTTCCCGGCTCGCTCCAGATGATGCGCGCAAATGCCAGCGGACCGAGGAGCCGGCCTGACGGCTGATCCAGGCTCAGCCGGCCACCGCTCGCCGACGCGGCAAGTCGGGCGAGCGTACCCAGCCCGCTTTCACTGAAGCCCAGCCAGATGCCACCAATCGCCGTGGCGCCGAGCAGTCGTCGTGACAAGCAGAGGTAGAAGCCGCTTCATGTCAGAACGGAATCGCCAGCGAGAAGTGCACCTGGAAGGACTGGTTGCGCTCGCCGTAGGCGAGGTCGATGCCAATCGGTCCGGCCGGCGTCCGCCAGCGGCCGCCAACGCCATACCCGACCGCAAGACTGACATCGCTCAGGTCATCGACGGCATTGCCGGCATCGACGAAGGCGGCGATCCCCCATTGATCGTCGAACCAGTGGGTGTATTCGGCACTGGCTGTCGCCATGTAGCGGCCGCCGACAGTGGCCGAGCCCTCGCTGACACCGAGGCTCTGAAAACTGTAGCCGCGCACCGTGCCGGTGCCACCGGTGCGGAAGACATACTCCTGCGGAATGCCGTCGCGCGATTCGGCGAGGGTGTAGCCGATTTCACCGCGCAGGGTCAGGGTATCCAGCCGGCCGAACGGAAAGAACTGCTGATAGCGCCCGTACAGGCGAACGAAGTTCTGATCCGACAATAGCGCCTTGCTCGCCGCCCCGATCTCGCCTTGCAGCACGATGCCGTCGCGCGTGTTGAAGGGATTGTCCAGGCGGCGCCAGGCCAGCGCGAGGTTCGGGACCAAGGCGCGGGCGAGGCTTTCCGGCGCGCCATCCGGCATCAGCCGCTCGAATTGCCAGGTCAGCGAGAGGCGGTATTCCAGTTCGTCCCGCCGCCAGACCTGCCGGCCGCCAACGGCGACGCGCTCGGTGCGCAAGCCCTCGATATTGCTCGCCTGCGCCATTGCGCCGACACTGTTGCGCCGCTGCCCGGGATCGGGCGGGAAGAGAACGTCGGCGTAGGCTGTCTGCTCTTTCTGTTCGATGCGCAGACCCGTATTGAGCTCCCAGGCCTGCCCGAAGAGATCGGCGGTCTGAAAAATGGTTTCGACCCGGAAGCCGGTATTGGAACTGACGCCAGCACCGAAGGACAGACGGTGCGCCGGACGCTCGCTCAAGCGCACGGTGACCGGCGCGGTCACGACCCCGTCGGCATCCGGCGGCGTGTCACGATCGATGCTGACCAGAACCGATCTGAACTGGGGCGTCGACTGCAATGCCGTCTGCAGGGCATTGAGATCGACTTCGCGAAAGGGTGCGCCCGGGCGGACCGTAAGATTATGGCGCTCGACCAGCGATGCCGGATAGCGCGCCAGCCCCTCGATCCGCAGTTCGCCGAAGCGGAAAGGCGGGCCGCTGTCGTAGCGCGCCATCAGGCGCGCTTCGCGGGTTGCCGGGTCAATCACCGCCTCGCTGTCCACGAGGCGGGCGCCGGCATGGTTTTCGGCCAGCAGCCTGGAGAGCACCTGTTGCTTGGCATTGTTCCAGTCCTGCTGGCGAAACGGCTGGCCGACCGGAAGTCCCCAGCCGGCGATCAGTTCCTGCCGCGTTTTTGCCGCCAGCGGGCCGTCGACCGCAACATCGACGGCGGCGATCAGCGTGCGGGGACCGGGGTCGACATCGATGCGCAAATCGCCGCCGACCTCGACGAATTCGATTTGCGGCGAGAAATAGCCTTCGGTGGACAGTATCTCGCTGATCAGCCTTTGCAGTCTGGCCTGACCGCCAGACCCCGGCGCCGTTTCATCGGGCAGGAAAGGCGTCAGCAGGTCGGCAATTTCTTCAGGCGCGCGCAAGTCGGGGCCACTCGCCGACGCCAGCGGGGCAAGAACGATCAGGGCAAGCGGGAGCAGGCGCCGGACGACGCGGGAGAGGATGGACACGCGGCTATTTTAACCGTGACCATCGGCCGCTGCGCCCCGGGGTGGCAGCACGAAGCTCCGCGGAGCGCTGCGGAAACGCGCCCAGATCGCCTTGAGCAGCGCGCCCCAGTGCTCGAAACGAACACCACGGGCGCCGAGCGCGGTGCGCAGTGCCAGCGCAAAACTGACCGCGAGATTGGTCAGGCCGATCAGCGCGATGCCGAGTGCCGCCCAGGCGATCGCCAGCGCCGGCAGCGCAAACTGGAAGCTGGTCAGCGCATACCCGAGGTTGGCCGACGAGAAGGCGATGTGCCGGATATCGAGCGGCAGCCCGAGAATGATGCCGATGACGCCGGTCAACCCGAGCATGCAACCGAACAGGAAGTTGCCCATGATGCCGCCCAGGTGGTCCTGGATGTAGGCACCGATGCTGTGCGGCCCGCGTCGCTCCTGCCGAGCCGCCGCAACCAGCGCAGGCGGGCGATGCGGATGCCGATCTCGTTGTAGGCGGCCCGATTGTCGAAGTAGCCGGTGATCAGGCCGGACAGGAACAGGTAGAAGCCGGCGATCGCGGCATGCGGAAGCGCCCAGCTCAGCGGGTCAAGGTCAGCGAGCAGATGGGCGCCCTTCTCCAGCGGGATCACCGGATGATCCTGAAGCTGGCCAAGCCAGAAGCCGATGGCGATGGCCACCGGCAGCGCCATGACGACGTTGCCGGCTATCGCCGCCAACTGGCTGCGACAGACCGCGGCGACGACATCGACCATGCGCTCCAGTTCGGCCTGGCGGGTCGCGCGGACGTCGCCGAGCAGGCCGGCCAGCGTCTGCGCGGTCATCGCCGGCTGCTTGGTCGCCACCGTCATGCCGAGCAGGTAGATGAGGACGAAGCCGAGGCCGTAGATCATGCTGAACAGGAAGGCCTCGACGAACAGCGGCGCGTGCAGGCCTGCCGCGAAGATCTTCAGCAGCGCCATGCCGCCGATCAACACCCCGGCCCCGGCAGCCGAACGCCACATCTGCCGGTAGTCGCCGGCGGTCTCGCAGATGTAATGTTCGCCGGAACGTGCCGCGTTCTCGGTCACCCTGACCGCCAGCAGGCGCGAAAGCTGCGCCATGTAATGTCCCAGGCTGTTGCGGCGGTTCTCGGCAAGGAAGGCATCATGCGCGAACTCCGCCCAGGCCTCGGTGGCGGTGCCGGGCGCGGTCAACGCAGTGGCGGCCGCCAGAATCGCCACCAGTTCGCGCAGCCGCTCCAGACACTGTTCGCTGCGCGCCAGCAGATAACTGAGCTGCAGGCTGGTGCCGACCGTCAGTGCCCGCTTGCGGATACGTTGCAGCGTGCTCTGCGCATTGGTCGACGATGACCAGCAACTGGCTGCCATCGTCGGCCGGATTCGCCGGATCGTCGAGCGACGCGCGCAAGGCGTTGACGAAGTCCAGGGCCTCGGCCGACAGCGCCACGAAGCGCGGCAGATCGTCGTCGAAACTGGGCGAAGCGCGCATCAGCTCCGCCTCGACCCCGAGGCCGCTGACGCGATGGGCGAGGAGCAGCACCGAATCGAGAATCTGTTCCTGGATCCCGCGCCAGTCGAGATTGCGCAACTCGCCGGCGGGCGCGAGCAGCGCCCAGAGCCGCTGCGAGTGTTCGGGCGGCACCTGTTCCTGCCAGCGCCAGTCATCGGGCCGGTCGAAAATGACGTGCAGACAGTCCTTCAGTCGCCGCTCGTCGGGCGCCTCCGGCAGCAGGCGGTCACCCAGAATGCGCCACCATTCGGAAAAGAAACCGGTGCCGGGCAGAATGCCGCTGTCGGTGAAGAAGGTGATGAGGCGACGGCTGGCGATGAAATGCACGACGTGGCCGCGAAACGCCAGAAGCAGGTCGGCATCGGCCTCGAGGCGGGCCAGCATCGCCCCGTAGCGCTCGCCCGCCGCGGAATCGCGGCGATTTCCCGGGCGCAATACGGAAACCAGCCGGCGAATCAGATCAAGCGTATCGGCCGCCGGGTCGCGGAACGCTTCCATGGCTTCGTGCAGGCGGGCCTCAGGTGGCTGGCGGCGGGCCGCAAGCCAGCGCCGCACGCGTTCGCGGAGGGACATGCCTATTGCCCGGCCTTCAGCCACTCCGGCGTCCGGTGTAGCCGGCCGTTCATCCGGAGGTTGGTGGCAAGCCGGTTGCCGCGGTGCGTCATGAATGTCCCTTGCTGGCAGCCGGACCCGCCCGGCTCTCGGAACGCATGTTAAAGCAAGCCCGGCCGGCCTGCCAACGCCCCCCGGCGCCCGGGAAGCGGCAGCCAGCGGCGGTTTCCGGCCAAAAATCACAAACCGTAACGATTTGCGTTTTTTGCATTACAATACGCCGTCTAATTTTATTGACAGGGAAACCCTCATGATCAACATCGCCAAGAAGTCTCTGGTTGTGGCACTGCTGGCTGGTGTCGGCTTTGCTGCCACCGCCCAGGAACGTGTTTATGTCATCGACCAGCGCGACGTCGTCGCCCTGAGCGGCTTCGGCCTCTGCTGGCGTACCGGCTACTGGACCCCGGCGGCTGCCGCCAAGGATCCGGCCGGCTGCCAGTGCGACAAGGACCTGCTGCCGAAGGAAGTCTGCGAGCCGAAGGTTGCGCCGGCCCCGGTTGCCGCGCCGAAGCCCTCTGGCGAGAAGATCACCATCGCCGCCGACGCCCTGTTCGACTTCAACAAGGCTGTTCTGCGTCCCGAAGGCAAGGCCAAGCTCGACGAACTGGTCTCCAAGTCCAAGGCCATCAAGCTGGAAGTGATCCTGGTCGTCGGCCACACCGACCGCATCGGTTCCGATTCCTTCAACCAGGGCCTGTCCGAGCGTCGTGCTGCTGCGGTCAAGACCTACCTGGTCTCCAAGGGTATCGAAGCCAACCGTGTCTACACCGAAGGCAAGGGTGAAAAGCAGCCGGTCACTGGCGACAAGTGCAAGAAGATGGGTCCGGAAAGCGGCAGCAACAAGAAGCTGGTCGCGTGCCTGCAGCCGGATCGCCGCGCCGACATCGAAATCATCGGCACCAAGTAAGCTCTCGCAACACCCCGAAAAACCCCGCGCCTGCGCGGGGTTTTTTCATTTTCCCGACGAGATCGCCATGTCCCGAACCCTCCGCCTGCTTGCCGCCGCATCGCTCTCCCTGGCCCTCGGCGCCCAGGCTGCCGCCGAACCCGCCCGGCCGACGGTCGGCCTCGTGCTGGGCGGCGGCGGCGCGCGTGGCGCGGCGCACATCGGCGTTCTCGAGGTGCTCGAGGAACTGCGCGTGCCGGTCGACTGCATCGCCGGCACCAGCATGGGCGCCCTGGTTGCCGGCGCCTATGCGGCCGGGCTCTCGCCGGCCACGATGCGTGCCAAGGTGGCGGAAGCCGACTGGGACGACATGTTCATCGACTACCCGGACTACGACAAGGTCAGCTTCCGCTACAAGCAGGTCCTGCGCCGCTCGATTCCCGGCTCGGAAACCGGCGTCTCGGCGGACGGGATCATGTATCCGCCCAGCATCATCGGCGGCCAGAAGATCAAGCTCTTTTTCAACGAACTGGTGGGAGCTGGTCGCAGCGAACGCCTGATCGAGAAGTTGCCGCTGCCATTGTCGATCATCGCCACCGACATCGGCACCGGCGAACGCGTCGTGCTGCGCGAGGGACGGTTGACGGTGGCGATGCGCGCCAGCATGTCGGTGCCCGGCCTCCTCGCCCCGGTACGCCTGGGCAAGCACCACCTGGTTGACGGCGGCCTGGTGGATAACGTGCCGATCGAAGAGGTTCGCCAACGCTGCAATCCCGACCTGGTGATCGCGGTCAACGTCGGTTCGCCGCTGATGAAGGCCGACGACGTGAATTCGCTCCTCAGCGTGTCGGCACAGATGGTCAACATCCTGACCGAACAGAACGTCACGCGCTCGCTCGCCACCCTCAAGCCGGCGGACATCTATATCAAGCCCGACCTCGGCACGATCACGGCCGGCGACTTCAGCCGCAACGCCGAGGCGGCCGACCGCGGCCGCGCGGCTGCCGAAGCCGTGCGCGACCGGCTGGCGCGCCTGTCGACGAGCCCAGCCTGGTATGCCGAATGGCGCACGCCGATCGATGCAACCGCCCGTGGTGCGGCGCGCGTGGACGATATCCAGATTGTCGGCCTCGACCGCGTCAATCCGGCGATGGTCAGCAAGGAACTGCAGTTCTCGGATGGCGATGAAGTCCACCAGAAGGAAGTCACCCGCGATGCCCTGAATATCTTCGGCCACGGCACCTTCGAATCGGTCGATTACGAGATGCTCAGGCTGCGCGACCGCAACATCCTGCGCCTGCTGCCGGTCGAGAAGAGCTGGGGGCCGGACTACCTGCGCTTCGCCCTGCTTCTCGAGACCGAGACGGCCAGCGAAGCGACCTGGGGCATGCGGCTCGCCTACCAGAAGACCCTGATGAACGAGCTCGGCGGCGAGCTTCTGGCCGCCGTCAACATCGGCAACGCGCCGGCTGCCGGGGTGAATTTCTACCAGCCGCTCGACCCGGAGCAGAGGTTCTTCGTCGGCGCCGGAATCGACTACTCCCGCAATACGGCACCGGTTTTCCAGAACAATGAAAAGCTGGCGCAGTACAAAGTCGACCGCGGCAGTGCCGGGCTGTGGCTGGGCACCAACATCGGCTCGCTCGGTCAGGCCACGCTGGGCGCCATCGAGCAGTACGTCCGCTTCGAGCGCGACGTCGGCGCCACCTATTGGCCGGAAGGCAACACCCATTATTTCGGCTGGCGGGCCAACCTCACGCTCGATCAGTTCAACCGGCTCTATTTTCCGACCAAGGGATGGGGAACGCGACTCGAATACTTCAATTCCCCGGATGCCGGATTCTCGCGTGCGCTTGTCGCGCAATCTGTCGCGGGATCGGTCGGAAACACCGTCGGCCTGATGACCTTCCGCTACACCGGGTCGGTCACCGGCAAGCTGCCGGTCTATGATGCCGCGAAACTGGGCGGCATCGACAACATGGTGGCCTTCGCCCGGGGGCAGATCGCCGGCGACGACATTTATTACCTGGGCGCCCGCCTGGAGCACATCATCGGCAAGCTGCCCCTCGGCATCAGCAGCGACCTGCGCGTCGGCATCAATCTCGAAGGCGCGCATGTCGGCGAGTTCTACACGGAAACCAACCTGAAGAATGACCGTTTCCTCAATTCGACCTCGGTCTACCTCGGGGGTGCGACACCGATCGGACCCTTGTACCTCGGCTTCGGCTACTCGACCAACGGCAGTTCGAACCTCTTCTTTTCACTCGGCGTACCGTTCAACCGCCCCTGATCGCCGCGCCGCCACCGGCTTCCACACCGCAACCGCCACCCGCAAAGGAAACTTCAATGATCGCAAAGCTGCTGCTCACACTGGCCGCCTGGCTGCTTGCCGCCGGCATGGCGCTGGCCCAGGTCAACATCAATTCCGCCACCCGGGATCAACTGGACGGTCTCAAGGGCATCGGCCCGACCAAGGCGCAGGCGATCATCGACTACCGCCGCCAGCACGGGCCCTACCGCAACGTCGATGACTTGCTCAACGTCCCCGGCATCGGCCCGGAGACGCTGAAAGGCATGCGCCATGACGTCACGGTCGGTGGCCCCGGCAGCGCACCGTCGCCAGCCAGCACACCAGCGCGTGCGAGCGAAGCCGGCAAGCCGGGAGCGGCCCGGCCTGCCAACAGCGAAAGCGGCAAACCGGCGCAACCCGCCCTGCCGACCAAGGCGCCGGCCGGCGACAAGCCGCATGCCGCTCCCGCCCCGGCCATGCCGGGCAAGCCAGCCGGCGACGCCAAGCCGGCCGGCCCGGCAACCCCGGCCAAGGCGGCTGCACCGGCAACGCCTGTGACGCCAGCGAAGCCAGCCACCCCGGCAATGCCGGCAACCCCGGCCAAGGCGGCCGCGCCCGCGACACCGATGGCACCCGCATCTCCGGCCACCGCCGCCAAGCCAGCCGCCCCGGCCGCCCCCGCGAAACCCGCCAGCCCGGCAGCCAGACCGGCAGCGCCCGTTGCCGCTCCCGAGACGCCCTCAGGCAGCGCGCCGGCCCCGGCCAAACCGGCGGCGCCGGCGCGTCCCGCCGCGGTCAACTAGGCTTTCCGACACTTCCGCCAGCCGCTTGAGCGAACGCCTGTTCCTCTGCGCCACCAGCCGTCTCGCCCAGACGCTGCGCGGCGAGATCCCCGGCGCAAGCCGGGCCTGGCGCACGCGGCCGGCGCTGACCATCGGCCAGTGGCTGGCCGGGCTCGCCGACGAGGCACTGGTTGCCGGCATCGCCGACCTGCCGGCCGCTCTCGACCCGTTCGCCGAACGCCTGCTGTGGGAAAAGGTGATCGCGGCATCGCTCTCGGATGCCTCGCCGCTGTTCGACCTGCAGGGCCTCGCCGCTTCGGCTGCCGAGGCGCAGGCCCTGTGCCGCGACTGGAACCTGCATCCGGGCGGCGGCCAGTTGTCCGACGAGGCCGCGATGTTCCTCGCCTGGCAGGCGGAATTCGGCCGACGTTGCCGGACGGCAGGCTGGATCGACCGATCGGGGCTGCAGCAGAAGGTGATCGCGCTGATCGAGGCAGGTCACTTCTCGTTGCCGGATGCCGTCAGCTTCGCCGGCTTCGACCGCCTGACGCCGCTCGAGCAGCGCCTGGCGGACGCCCTCGCGGCGCGCGGCAGCGCGGTCGAAATCGCGCCACCGGCGGCCGTCGACCGCAGCGAATGCCGCGTCCTCGCCTGTGCCGACCTGGCCGCCGAATGCGCTGCGGTGGCGTCATGGGCGAAGGCATGGCTCGACGCCCGGCCGGATTGCCGCCTCGGCATCGTCGCACCCGACCTCGCCGCGGTCCGCGACCGCCTTGAATTCCTGCTCGACGACACGCTGCAACCGGCGATGATCCGCCCGGATGCCGCCGAACTGCCCCGCCCGTTCAACTTCTCGCTCGGCCACCCGCTGGCGGCACAACCGCTGGTGCGCGTCGCCCTCGACCTGCTGGCGCTCGGCGGCAGCCGGAAGAAGGTCGAGCAAGCCCGCCTGTCGGAATTGCTGCTCGCCGGCGGCTGGGCCGCGGCAAGCGCCGAGGCCGACGGTCGCGCCCGCCTCGATGCCGCGTTGCGCCGCGACCTGCCCTACTTCACCACCCCGGCGGCGCTGGTGCGGCTGGCCGAGCGCCTCGGCGAGCGCGAGCCGCCGCTCTGCCCGCAGACTGTCGCGGGTCTCGCAGGCCTGGTCGACCTCCTCGCCGCCAGCGGCCGTGCGCGCCGCCCCGGCGAATGGACGACCCTCTTCCGGCGGGCGCTGCAGGCCGCCGGCTGGCCCGGCGACCGCCCGCTGTCGAGCCACGAGTTCCAGGCGCGCCGCGCCTTCGGTGAAGTCGTCAACGGCTTCGGCCGGCTCGACGCGCTGCTCGGCCCGCTGCCACCCGGCGAGGCGGTGCGCCGCCTCGCCCAGCTCTGCCGCCAGCGGGTGTTCCAGCCGGAAACACGCGGCCAGCCGCCGATCCAGGTGCTCGGCGTGCTCGAGAGCGCCGGGCTTACCTTCGATGCGCTGTGGGTGATGGGCATGAACGACGACCGCTGGCCACCGGCGCCGCGGCCCAGTCCCCTGCTCCCCGCCGAGTTGCAGCGCGCGGCCGGCAGTGCCCACGCCAGCGCCGAGGTCGAGCTCGACTTCGCGCGCCGCGTGCACCTCCGCCTGATGCAAGCCGCGCCGGAGGTCTGCTTCTCGTTTGCGCTGGCCGACGGCAACCGCCTGTTGCGCCCGAGCCCGCTGCTCGCCGGCCTGTCGCCGGCCGCGGCGGAGGCGCTGCCCGCCGCGACGCTGGCCCGCCGCCTGGCGGACGAAGGCGGCAATGCCTGCGAGCAACTTGCCGACGCCATGGCGCCACCGGTCGCCGCCGGCGAGAAGGTGGCGGGCGGCAGTTGGGTCCTGCGCGCCCAGGCGATCTGCCCGGCCTGGGCCTTCTACCAGTACCGGCTCGGCGCCGAGGCGATCGAGGCGCCGGTCGAGGGCCTCGACCCGGCGGCGCGCGGCACGCTTGGTGCATGAGGCGCTGGAGGCGTTCTGGAAGGCAGTGCGCACTTCCGCCGGGCTGGCCGCGCTGGCGGGGCCGGGCCGCCACGCGGCGATCGCCGCCGCCGTCGCCAGCGCCCTCGACGCCTGGGAGACGCAGCGCCGCCTCGCCCTGCCGGCGCGCTTCCGCCAGCTCGAAGCGGCGCGGCTGGAGCGCCTGCTCGACGTCTGGCTGGCGTTCGAGGCGGGGCGTGGCATCGCTTTCGAGGTCGTCGCCTGCGAACAGGAGGCGACGGTCGAGATCGAGGAAATCACGGTCCGGATGGTGGTCGACCGCATCGACCGGCTCGCCGACGGGCGGCTGGTCATCATCGACTACAAGACCGGCCGCAGCATCGACTTCAGGAACTGGGCCGAACAGCGCATCACCGAGCCGCAGTTGCCCATCTACGCGGCGCTGGTCGCCGACGACGTGAGCGCCGCGGTGTTCGCCAAGGTGCTGCTCGACGCCCCCGCTTTCGCCGGCGTCGCCGACGACAGGGACGTGCTGCCGGGCGTCCAGGGCATCGGCGGCGACCGCCAGAAGATCTTCGATCCGGCCGAGTTCCCGGACTGGACCGCCGTCGTCACCCACTGGCGCGAGCGCCTGCACGCGATCGCGCGCGAGGTGAAGGCCGGTGCTGCCGGGGTCGCCTTCGCCGACGAGAAGGCGCTGCAGTATTGCGAGGTCCTGCCCCTGCTGCGCCTGCCCGAGCGGCGGCGCCTGCTGGCGGCGGCGCTGGCCGCGGGGCAGCCATGACGGCCGCGGTTGACCGCCTCGAACTCGACAGAATCGCCCGCGCCCGGGCGCTCGAGGTCGCCTCGTTCATCGTCGAGGCGCCGGCCGGTGCCGGCAAGACCGAACTGCTGACGCAGCGCTTCCTGCGCCTGCTGGCCACCGTCGACCATCCCGAGGAAGTGGTGGCGCTGACCTTCACCAACAAGGCCGCCACCGAGATGCGCGACCGCATCCTGCGCAGCCTCGAAGTCGCCGGACGCAACGAGGCACCCGGCGAGGAACACAAGAAGCTGACCTTCGACCTCGCGCGCCGCGTCCTCGCCCGCGACGGCGAGCGCGGCTGGGGCCTGCTCGCGCACCCCGGCCGCCTGCGCATCACGACGCTGGACGCGCTGTGCGCCAGCCTCGCCCGCCAGATGCCCTTCCTCTCGCGCTTCGGCAGCCAGCCGGCGGTGACCGAGGAAGCCGCCGCGCACTACGCCGCGGCGGCGCGCCGCACGCTGGCCATGGTCGAAGACGGCGACGCCAATGCCGGCATCGTCGCGGAAGCGCTCGATTTCATGGCCAACGACGCCGGCCGCCTGGAAAGGCTGCTGGTGGCGATGCTCGGCAAGCGCGAGCAATGGCTGCGCCATGCGCACCGCATCGACGACGGCATCGACAAGGCCGAGATCGAGGCCGGCTTCGCGGCACTGATCGGGCGCGACATTGCCGCCGCCGCGGCCCGGCTGGATGACGGCCGGCAACGCGCGCTGCTGCCGCTCGCCCGCTTCGCCGCCGCCAACGCGCCCGGCCTGTGCGGCCCGCTCGCCGACCGCGACGTCGCCGCTGAGTGCGGATATCGCCGACCTGCCAAGCTGGCAGGCACTCGCCGCGCTGCTGCTGACCGGCAGCGGCACGTTCCGCAAGTCGGTGGACAAGCGCGTCGGCTTTCCCGCCGACAAGGAATTCGCCGACCAGAAGACGGCTTTCAAAGCGATTCTCGGCGACCTCGCCGGCATCGCCGGACTGGAAGCGGCCCTCGCCAAGCTCGCCGTTCTGCCGCTGCCGCAGCTTTCCGACGCCGAATGGGCCACCGTCGAATGCTTCGCGCGCCTGCTCAAGCTGGCCGCCGGCCAGCTCTGGCTGGTCTTCCAGGAGGCCGGCGAGGTCGATTTCGTCGAGATCGCCGCCCGCGCCGGCCAGGCGCTGGGCGACGACGAGGCACCGACCGACCTCGCCCAGGCGCTCGACTACCGCATCCGCCACCTGCTGGTCGACGAGTTCCAGGACACCAGTCCCGGCCAGGTCGAACTGCTCAAACGCCTGATGCGCGGCTGGATGCCGGGCGACGGCCGCACGCTGTTCGTGGTCGGCGACCCGATGCAGTCGATCTACCGCTTCCGCAAGGCCGACGTCGGGCTCTTCCTCAACGTGCGCCAGCGCGGCATCGGCGACCTGCCCCTCGAAGCGCTGCGCCTGTACCGCAACAACCGCTCGTTCGCCGCCATCGTCGACTGGGTCAATGCCGCCTTCCCGGCCATCTTCCCGGCCGAGGACGCGCCGGGCAGCGGCGCCGTGCGCTACGCCGAAGCCGCTGCCACCCGCGAGGCGCGCGCCGATGCGGCGGTCACGCTGCATCCGCTGATCGCGCCGGCCGGCGGCGATGCGGCGGCAGCCGAGGCGCGCCTCGCCCTCGCCCTGATCCGCGCCGCCCGCCGCGACTGCCCGGACGGGCGTGTCGCCGTGCTGGTGCGCGCGCGCAGCCACCTCGATGCCCTCGTCGCGGAAATCCGCCGCGCGGCACCCGACCTGCGCTTCTCGGCGGTCGACATCGAGAGCCTCGCCGGGCGCCAGCACGTCCAGGACCTGCTCACCCTCTTCTTCGCGCTGCATCACCGCGCCGACCGCGTCCACTGGCTGGCCCTGTTGCGCGCGCCGTGGTGCGGCCTGACGCTGGCCGACCTGCACGCGCTGGCGGCCGGCGACCGGCAGCGCACCCTCTGGCAACTGATGCACGACGACGCGCGCCTGGCGGCACTCAGCGGCGATGGCCGCGCCCGCCTGCTGCACGTCCGCGCGGTGCTGGCGCTGGCCTTCGCCGAGCGCGGGCGCCGGCATCCGCGCCGTTGGCTGGAAGGTGTCTGGCTGATGCTCGACGGGCCGCGCTGCCTGGAAGCCCCGGCCGCGCTGGCCGACGTCGAGGCGTTTTTCGACCTCGTCGACCGGTTCACCGCAACCGGCGCGCTGACCCCCGAGGCGCTTGCCGAACATGCCGGCGAACTGTTCGCGCCGCCCGACCCGCGGGGCGACGCGGTGCAACTGATGACGATCCACAAGGCCAAGGGTCTCGAGTTCGACACCGTCATCGTCCCCGGCCTGCACCGGATCACCGGCGGCGACGACAGCCCGCTGCTGCTGTGGGACGAGGTCGCCGGCCCGGACGGGAGCGAATACCTGCTGGCGGCGCCGATCAAGGCGAAGGGTGCCGGCGGCGACGGGCCGACCGCCTACGACTACCTGCGCCGCCTCGAAGCCGAGCGCGCCGGGCACGAGGCGGAACGGGTGCTCTACGTCGCCGCGACGCGCGCCATCCGCTGCCTGCACCTGATCGGCGTCGCCGAGGCCGACGCCGGCAAGGAGGATGGCATCAAGTCGCCGGCCAGGGGCAGCCTGCTCGACCTCCTGTGGGCTGGCGTCGCGCGCCCGCTGTTCGTCGCGGCGCTGGCCGACGCCGACTGCTCGCCCGCGCCGGCGCCCGCCATCGATCCCGCCGCCTTCGAGCCGCCGCTGGTCCGGCTGGCCGCACCGGGCATCCCGGCCGCGTTGCGCCAGTTGCCGCCCGGACCGCGCGCCGCCGCCAATCCGCTCGACCTCGACGACGCCGGTAGCGCCCAGTCGCTGGAAGCCGCGATTGGCACACTCGTGCATCGCTGCCTCGAACTGATCGCCAAGTCCGGCGCTGAAAGCTGGCCGGAGGCGCGCATCGCCGAGCTCGAACCGGTCTGGCAGCGCTGGCTCGCCGGCCACGGCCATAGCGCTGCAGAAGCGGCCACCGGGGCCGCCGAAGCCGCCCAGGCGGTACGCGCGACGCTGGCCTCGACAGCCGGCCGCTGGCTGCTCGCCGACCACCCGCAAGCCGGCACCGAACAGGCATGGAGCAGTTGCGACGGCACGGTCGCGGTCAACCACGTCATCGACCGCATTTTCGTCGCCGACGGCTGCCGCTGGATCATCGACTACAAGACGGTGCGCGCCCCGGCGGCCGAGCTGGCGAATCGCGCCGAGGGCTTTCGCGCCCAGCTCGAACGCTACGCCGAGTTGTTCGCCGGCGACCCGCTGCCGCTGCGCAAGGCGATCTTCTTCCCGCTGCAGGGCGTGCTGGTCGAGGTCCGCTGATGGCGCAACCGGGCCTGCCGGAGGGGGTGTGAGCGGCGCTTCCGCTATACTTGCCGGCAAATCGACCGTGCCCCGACCATGACCCGTTGCCTGCGCCGCCTCCCGCCGACCTTCATCGGCATGTTCTGCCTTGCCGCCGGGCCGGCGGCGAATACGACATCGCCGCGCTCAGCCTGCTGGACACACCCGAACGGTGCAGCCGTATTTCCGCTCGATCACGCTGTGGTTCGCCTGGCCTGGTGTCCAGCCCGGCTCGCCCGGCCTGCGCGTGGCCATGTGGTCAAGGGCTCGGCGCAGGAGAGCGACGCCCGGACCCAGGGCTGGCAGACCGTCGCCGTGCAGACCAACGGCGAACTCGCCGTGCCGCTCATCGCCGGCGTCGCCCAGGCCACGGTCGTACCGATGAACACCGCTATCCATTTCGTCAAGGACAAGGAAATCCAGTGCCTCGGGCTGAGCTCGACGGTGATGAAGGTGCCGGAACCGGTCGGCAGCACCTCGTTCAGCATCAACCCCCTCCGGTCGGAACACAACGAAGCGGTCGACACCGCTTTCGACCGCATCCGGCGCAATGGCGTCTACGAGCGCATCAACACGCAGTTCCTGCCGTTCCGGGTGCAATGAGCGTGGCCGCGCGTAGGCTCTTCCTCGTCGTGCTGCTGTGCGCCGGGACCGCCCGGGCACTCGATCTCACGGTCGCGCTCGTCGCGCAGGAGCCGGGCGACATGCCGGCAGCCGTCGCACCCGGTACCGGGCTGGCAGCGGTCAACGCCGATCTGGCGCGGGAAATCTGCCTGCGCATCGGCGCCCACTGCCAACTGGTCTATCGCCCGTTCGGTGACATCCTGGCCGACGTCGAAGCAGAACGTGTCGATCTCGGCTTCGGCAATTTCCTGCGTACGCCGGAACGCGAGTCGCGCGTCGCCTTGAGCGACCCCGTCTGGCGCTCGTCGTCGCGCCTGCTGGCCAAGGCGGCAACGGTCGATGACTTCGCCGCGCGACTGGGCCACGCCGTCACCCTCGCGACGCTGCGCGACGCCCGCGTCGTCGCCATCGCCGGCTCGCAGCAGGGCACCTACCTGGAGCGGGCCGCGGCTGGACGCGGCCTGACGCTCATCGCGGCGGCGACCCCGGCCGAAGCGGTGCGGGAACTGCTCAACGACCGCGCCGATTTCGCGCTGCTGCCGGTGTTCGCCGCCTATGCGCAGCTCAGCCGTGAGCCCGCGCAGCCACTTGCCTTCGCCGGCCCGGCGGTCGTCGGGCATGGCCTCGGCGGCACCGTGCATGTCGCCATGGCCAGGCGCAACGACACGCTCCGCCAACAGGTCAACCGGGCGATCGCGGCGATCCGCGCCGACGGCACCTACCAGCGCATCGTCCGCCGCCACCTTCCCTTCGGACTCGACTGAGCACCATGAGCGACACACCGGACCGTCCGCGCTACCGTGCCAGCCGCGCCTTCGCCGTGCTGGCGGCGGCCTTCGCGCTGCTCTTCGGCGGCGTCGCCGCACTGCTCGCCGTGAACCAGCAGCACGTGCTGACCACCGCCGAGCGCCTGCAGCGGGAAACGGTGCCGGAGATCGTCCGCTACCAGCGCCTGACCCGCAATCTGGACCACCTGCGCCACGAGGGCGAGCGCGTGTTCTCGGCCGATTCGCCCGCCAGCCGCCAGCAGGCGCTGTTCGTCGTGATGCTGGTGGCCAGCCACCCGAGCATCGTCGAACACCCGGCCGCGGCCGACGTCGCCCGCGACGTCGAGGCATTCCTGGTCGAAACCGGCCGCCAGGCCGCCGCCAGCCCGGCGTCGCTCAATCGGCGCCAGCCCGAGTGGCAACGGCTGTCGCTGCGGATCGGCCTGCTGATCGACGATCTCTCGGCGCATGGCGCCGGCCTCGCGACGCGCGACCTGACCGAGATGTCGGCTGCCATGAACCTCGCCCGCTACAAGCTGGCCGGCGCGCTGGTCCTGGTCGGCGGATTTCTCGTGCTGATGATCGTGCTGCTCCGCCAGCATCTGATCCACCCGTTGCAGCGCATCGACGCAGCGCTGTCGTCGCTCGCGGCAGACCGGCCGGCGCCAACCTTCCCGCCGGCGCGACTGACCGAGATCCATGCCGTCGAAGAAGCCGCCCTGCGCCTGCACGCAGCGCAGAAAGGCAACGAGGCGGCACGCCGCGAACTCGAGCGGCTCGCCAACAGCGACGGCCTCACCGGCCTGATCAACCGGCGCCATTTCCTGCTCCGAGCGGCGGCCGAACTGCGCCGTGCCGAGCGCTACGAGCGACCGACCGCCGTCGCGCTGGGCGACCTCGACCATTTCAAGCGCCTCAACGACACCTACGGCCGCGGCACCGGCGACATCGTGCTGCGCACCGTCGCCGACCTGCTCGGCGAGGGCATGCGCCAGTCCGACCTGGTCTGCCGCTATGGTGGCGAGGAATTCGCCTTCCTTTTCCCGGAATGCACGGTGGACCAGGCACACGTGCTGCTCGAACGCTTCCGCCACAGCCTCGCCGGGCACGACATCCCGCTGCCGGACGGCGCGTTCATCCGGGTCACCATCAGCATCGGTGTCGCCGATGCCAGCCACGGCCCGATCGAGACCGCCCTGCATCATGCCGACTTCGCGCTCTACGAAGCCAAGCGGCTCGGACGCAACCGGGTCATCGTCGCCGAGCGGGAGAGCCGACGCGCAACCTGATTGCCGAGCCGGGACCGGCCTTCAGACGCAGCGAACTCGACGTTGCCCCTAGAAAATGCGCGGCCCGAGCAACAGGCCCCAGACCACCGCCGCATTCACCAAGCTGAATAGCACCGCCGCGCTGCCCATGTCCTTGGCGCGCTTGGCCAGTTCATGGCGGTCCGGGCTGGCAAGGTCGACCACCGCCTCGATGGCGGAATTCAGGATCTCGACGATCAGGATCAGCACGATGCTGGCGACCAGCAGCGCGCGCTCGACACCGGTCTGCCCGAGCCACAGCCCGAGCGGAATGGTGACGGCGGCCAGCAGCACCTCCTCGCGAAAGGCGGCCTCGTTCCTCCACGCTGCGACGATGCCGTCGCGCGAATAGCCGGTCGCCTTCCACATCCGGGCCAGCCCCTTCCTGCCCTTGAAGTCTTCGGCGCTCATGCCTTTCTCTCCAGCAACTGCTTGAGAAAACGCCCGGTATGGCTGGCCTTGTACTTGGCCACCTGCTCC
>CAVTQL010000004.1:0-6999 GCA_963736845.1 uncultured beta proteobacterium | reverse complement strand
ATCGACCCGGTCGGCGTAGCGGCGCAGCAGCGATACGGCCTCGCCGAGTTCGGCCTGCGCCGATTGCAGCAGCCCGGCCACCTCCTGCAGCGCCGGATCGTAGCCGGCAAGCACCCCCAGCCGGCTGGCGACGCGGTCGACCTGGCTCGCGCACGCCAATTCGCCGTCGGCCAGCGCCGCCAGCGCGAACTGCGCGCCTTCGATGAGCCCGGCGGCATGGCCGAGCCGCCTGTGCTCGGTTTCCAGTTCCTCCCACTCCGCCCCGGTGACTGCCAGCGCCGCCAGTTCGTCAGCCTGCCACGCGAGCTGTTCGCGCTCGTGCTCGAGCGTCTCGGCCCCACTCGTCGCCAACTGCAACATCTGTTGCGCTTCGCGCCACGTCCGGAAGGCGGCGGCCGTATCGCGGGCGCTGTCGGCGAGCCCGGCGTGGGTATCGAACAGCACGCGCTGCGCGTCGGCGCGCAGCAACGACTGGTGGGCGTGTTGGCCGTGGATGTCGACGAGGAACTCGCCGACTTCGCGCAACTGCTGGGCGGTCGCCGGCGAACCGTTGATGTAGCCGCGCGAGCGGCCGCCGGCATCGAGGACGCGCCGCAGGATCAGTTCTTCATCCCCGTCGAGATCGTTGGCCGCCAGCCATTCGCCGACCGCCGGCAGCCCGGCGATGTCGAAGGTCGCCGCCACCTCGGTCCTTTCGCAGCCGGCGCGCACGACACCGGCGTCGGCGCGCTCGCCGAGCGCCAGCGCCAGCGCATCGATCAGGATCGACTTGCCCGCCCCGGTTTCCCCGGTCAACGCGCCGAAACCACCGGAAAACTCCAGTTCGAGGCGGTCGACGATGATGAAGTCGCGGATTGCCAGCCGACGCAGCATCATGTGCCCTTCGGGCGCTCGCTCCAGTGCAGTTTCTGGCGCAGCATGGCGAAATAGCTGTAGCCGGGCGGATGCAGGAAGCAGATGGAGTACTCGGAGCGCTTCAGGTGCACGCTGTCGCCCTTGCGCAGGTTGAGCGTCACCTGGCCGTCGAAGTGCACGCGCGGGTCGTCGGCATGGGTGATGCGCAGCTCGATGTCGGCCTGGTCATTGACGATGATCGGGCGGTTGGTGAGTCCCTGCGGACACAGCGGCACGAGCGCGATACCGGTCAGCGTCGGGTGCAGGATGGGGCCGCCGGACGACAGCGAGTAGGCGGTCGATCCGGTCGGCGTCGCGACGATCAGCCCGTCGGAGCGCAGGTTGAAGATGAACTCGCCGTCGATCACCAGTTCGAACTCGATCATGCGGCCGATCGCGCCCTTGTCGACGACCACGTCGTTGAGCGCCAGGTTGGCATCGGTTTCGCGGCCTTCGCTGATCACCGTGGCATCGAGCAGCAGGCGGTTCTCCGCGGTGAAGCGCCCGTCGAGCAGGTCGTCCATGGCGGTCAGCATTTCGCTCCGCGCGATGTCGGTCATGAAGCCGAGGCGCCCCTGGTTGACGCCGACCAGCGGCACGCGGTAACGCGCCAGGCGGCGCGCCGCATTGAGCATCGTGCCGTCGCCGCCGAGCACGATGGCGAGGTCGGCATGGGCGCCGATGTCGTTGAAGCCGCAGGTGACCCAGCGCGACAGATCCACCTGGCGGCCGACATGTTCGGCCGTCTCGCGTTCGATGAACACGGAAATTCCCCGCTCGTGCAGGTATTCGGCCAACTGGCGCAGCGATTCGGCAATCTCGAGGCTGTGGTACTTGCCGACCAGCGCAATGGTCTTGGGTGAGCGGTAGGAGCCGAAGCTGGAATTCATGAGCCGAATTCTTGCACAAAAACACGGACTCGCGCCGCGCAAGGATTTTGTACAATCGATGGCAATGCTCGATGATCGCTCCCGCACCCTCCTCAAGGCCCTGGTCGAACACTACATCGCTGAAGGCCAGCCGGTCGGGTCGCGTGCGCTGTCGAAGTTCTCCGGGCTCGACCTGTCGCCGGCGACGATCCGCAACGTCATGGCCGACCTCGAGGAGGCCGGCTTCGTCGCCAGTCCGCACACCTCGGCCGGCCGCGTGCCGACGCCGCGCGGTTACCGGCTGTTCGTCGACAGCCTGCTCACCGTCCGCCCGATGGAGGCAAGGCAGATGGGCGAGATGGAAGAGGCGCTGCACGGGCGGCCGGCCACCCAGGTCATCGCCAGTGCCTCGCAACTGCTCTCCAGCCTGACCCATTTCGCCGGCGTCGTCATGGCGCCGCGGCGCGCGGCCAGTCGCATCCGCCAGATCGAATTCCTCAACCTGACCGAGAGGCGCATCCTGCTGATCATCGTCACCACCGACGGCGACGTGCAGAACCGCGTTCTGAGCAGCGAGCATGCCTATTCGCCGGCCGAACTGGTGAGCGCCGCCAATTACCTGAACCAGAATTTCGCCGGCCTCGACTTCGAGCAGATCCGCCACGGGCTGTCGGCCGAGATCCGGCAGTTGCGCGACGACATGAAGGCGCTGATGGAACTGGCGCTCGCCGCCGGCGACGAGGCGCTCTCGGTCAACGCCGCGCCCTGCGTCATTTCCGGCGAACGCAACCTGCTCGACGTCGAGGAATTGTCGTCGAACATGAAGCGCCTGCGCGAACTGTTCGACCTCTTCGAACAGCGCTCCAGCCTGATGCGGCTGCTCGACATCTCCAACCGTGCCAGCGGCGTGCAGATCTTCATCGGCGGCGAATCGGGCATCGCCCCGCTCGACGAATGCAGCGTCATCGCCGCGCCCTACGCGGTGGACGGGCAGATCGTCGGCTCGGTCGGCGTCATCGGGCCGACCCGCATGGCCTACGAGCGCGTCATCCCGATCGTCGACATCACGGCCCGGCTCCTTTCCAGCGCCCTCACCCACCAGCAGAACTACTGATGCCACGCTTCTCGCCCGAACCCCCGCACACGCATGGAACACCGCCGGCAACGGCGGTCGTCCTGGTCAATCTCGGCACGCCCGAGGCGCCGACCCCCGCAGCCCTCAAGCGCTATCTTCGCCAGTTCCTCTCCGACCCGCGCGTCGTCGAAATCCCGCGCCCGCTGTGGTGGCTCATCCTCAACGGCATCATCCTCAACGTCCGGCCGAAGAAATCGGCCGGGAAATACGCTTCCATCTGGATGCCCGAAGGCTCGCCGCTGAAGGTTCACACCGAGCGCCAGGCCCAGCTTCTGGCCGGCTACCTCGGCGAACACGGGCACCACGTCAAGGTCGCCTGGGCCATGCGCTACGGCGCCCCGGCGATTGCCGATGTGCTGGACAAGCTCAAGGCGGGCGGCGCCGCGCGCATCCTCGTTGTGCCGATGTACCCGCAGTATTCGGCCAGCACGACGGCGACGGTCGTCGACGACGTGAGCAAATGGCTGCAGACCCAGCGCAACCAGCCCGAGATGCGTTTCGTGCGCAACTACCACGACGACCCGGCCTGCCTCGCGGCGCTGGAACAGACGGTCCGCGCCCACTGGCGGAAGCACGGCCTGCCCGCTGTCGGCGACCGGCTGGTCATCAGCTTCCATGGCCTGCCGCGGCGCAATCTCGAGCTGGGCGACCCGTACTACTGCGAGTGCATGAAGACTGGCCGCCTGCTCGCCGAGCGCCTCAACCTGGCCCCCGAGCAATACCGCATCTGTTTCCAGTCGCGCTTCGGCCGGGCCCAGTGGTTACAGCCCTACACCGCGCCGACCCTGAAAGAATTCGGCCGGGCGGGCGTCGGCCGCGTCGATGTGATCTGTCCCGGCTTCGTCGCCGACTGCCTGGAAACGCTGGAAGAAATCGCCATCGAGGGCAAAACCGAGTTCCTCGCCAGCGGTGGTCGCGAGTATCACTATATTCCGGCGGTGAATGAGGAGCCGCGCTGGATCGCGGCGCTGGCCGCGCTGGTCGAGCGCCACCTGGGCGGCTGGCCGACCACGACCACGGCCGACCCGCAGGCGCTCGCCACCACGGCCCGGGAGGCGCGGGAGCACGGCGCGCCGGCTTGAAACCGGCAACTCCGGCCTCATATCGGCTTTCCCTGATATGAAGGATGCGCCATGTCCGACCTGCTGCACGTCGTCTGCCCCCACTGTGCCGCCGTCAACCGGCTGCCGGCCGCCCGCCTGACCGACAACCCCGCTTGCGGCCAGTGCCGACAACCGCTGTTTTCCGGCGAGCCGTGCGAACTGGACACCGCCAGTTTCGACCGCCACATCGGGCGTGGCGACCTGCCGGTCGTCGTCGATTTCTGGGCGCCCTGGTGCGGCCCCTGCCGCGCCATGGCGCCTGCCTTCGCCAGCGTCGCCGGTGAATTGGAGCCGCGTGTCCGCCTCGCCAAGGTCAACACCGAGGCCGAACCGGAACTCGCCGCGCGTTTCGCCATCCGCAGCATCCCGACCCTGGCCATCTTCCGCGACGGGCGCGAGGTGGCGCGCCAGAGCGGTGCGCTCGATTCCCGCGCGCTCCGGCGCTGGATTCTGACCCACGTGTAGCCTTCCCTTGCCGGACGACGAAGCGCCCGGCGGCGGCCAACTACATGGGCGTGAGTTTGAGTGCGCCACCCGGTGACTGACGCCGGCCGCCAGCGGCCGGTCCTTCGGCCGACTCGATCGCAGGCGCGCCCCCGGCAGCCGCGATGCGGTTAACCTCGCGCAGGCGGGCGATCATCCGGGCGAGCAGCGCCGAGCGCACGCGCTCCTGAAGTTCTTCGGAAGCAAGCGCCAGCGCCGCTGCATTGATTTCGAGGAAGAGGGTCGTTTCCAGCGTCGTGACGCTGGCCGAACGCTCGCTGCTGCTCGGATGCAGGAAGGCCATCTCGCCGATGACCTCGCCGGGTCCGAGCCGGCACAGTTCGGAACCGCCGATCGAGACCTCGACGAAGCCCTCGACGAGGACACCGAAATTCCGTTCCGTCTCGCCTTCCCGCATGATCACGACCCGCGGCGCCACCTCGCGCCAGACCGATATGCGCAGGATTTCCCACAGTTCGACGTTCTCGAAATCGGTGAGAAACTGGAGCTTGCGCAGCATCTCGAAGTGCCGCGTGTCGCGGACGGTCTGATCCTCGTCGAGAATCTGGTAGCGGACCGCCGACAGATCCTTGGCGAACTCGGCGCCGTTCCGGTAGCGGCTATACAGGTCCTTCTCCAGCGCCCGCCGGAGAATCGCGTTGAGTCCTTCCGGCAGGCCAGGATTCAGCGCGGTGACGTCCGGCGCGTCGGTATTGATGATGCGGTAGATCAGGGTCGCCTGGTTGTCGGCGCGGAACGGCAGGCGCCCGGTCAGCAACTGGAACAGCACGACGCCCAGCGAGTAGAGGTCGGTCTTCTGGTTGAGCTGGTAGCCCTTGATCTGCTCGGGCGACATGTAGGACGGCGAGCCGACGCCCATGATGAAGGTCGAGTCGCGATCCAGGTTCCTGTTGATGTTGAGCGCCAGCCCGAAATCGACCAGCTTGGGGTCATCTCTCGCCTGCACCAGGATGTTGGCCGGCTTGATGTCGCGATGGACGATCCCCTGGCGATAGGCGCTGTCGAGCGCCATGCAGCACTTGAAGATGATGCCGATGACGCGGTGCAGCGACAGCAGCCGGTCGATCCGTGTGTGTTCCTCGAGCGAGAAGCCGTCGATGTATTCCATCGCCAGATAGGCGAAATCCTCCTCGACGACGCCCTCATAGACCTTGGCGATATTCGGGTGGTCGAGCCGCCGGGCGACCATGCCCTCGTTCTGGAACAGCTTGCGCATGCGGCGCGACATCGCGGCGGTATCCTGCCCGAAACGGATCACCTTGACCGCCACCGGGCGCTCGGAATCGGGACCGATACAGAGGTAAACCCTGGCGGTCGCCCCCTTGCCAAGTTCCCGCACCACCCGGTATTTGCCGATCGTTTCCATGCACCTCAAGCGACTTCCGCGTAGCAGATCATCGTAGCATGGTCCCGCGGAGGCAGATTAATTTCGAAACACTCTTGAAGCCCGGCCGACCGCCCCCAAGTACTTTGGCAGTTTTTTGGGAGAACCATTCATGTCGAACGACAACAAGGCCCCCGAGGCCATGCTGGGCAACGAACCCGCCATTGAACAGCCGGCCGCCGAGCCGGCAGCGACCACCAACGTCGACACGCTGCCGAGCCTCGAGGAACAGATCCGCGCCCTCGAACTCAGGGCTGCCGAGCACTATGACGCATGGCTGCGCGCCAAGGCCGAGGGTGAGAACATCCGGCGTCGCGCGCAAGAGGACATCGCCAAGGCGCACAAGTTCGCCGTCGAGAAGTTCGCCGGCGAACTTCTGCCGGTCAAGGACAGCCTGGAAGCGGCGCTGGCCGCCCAGGAACAGACCGTCGACAACTTCCGGTCGGGCGTCGAACTGACGCTGAAACAACTCGTCGCCGCCTTCGAGAAAAACGCGCTGGTCGAGGTCAACCCGGCCGGCGAGAAGTTCGATCCGCACAAGCACCAGGCCATCGGCATGGTCGACTCCGAGCAGGAGGCCAATACCGTCGTCACCGTTCTGCAGAAGGGCTACCTGATCGCCGAACGCACGTTGCGCCCCGCCCTGGTCATGGTCGCCAGGGGCAAGGCTTGAAATCGGCACGAACAGCCAAACATAACAGGCACTGAATACTTTGGCGCGAGGCCGGGAAGTCCGGCTTCCCACCCCTCGCACCGCACCCCTCACTGAAAGGAAACGAAAATGGGCAAGATCATCGGCATCGACCTCGGCACCACCAACTCCTGCGTCGCCATCATGGAAGGCGGCCAGCCGAAGGTCATCGAAAACTCCGAAGGCGCGCGCACGACGCCTTCCGTCATCGGTTACGCCGAAGAGGGCGAGATCCTCTCCGGCGCCCCGGCCAAGCGCCAGGCCGTCACCAACCCGAAGAACACGCTGTACGCGGTCAAGCGCCTGATCGGCCGCCGCTTCGAAGAGAAGGAAGTGCAGAAGGACATCTCGCTGATGCCCTACAAGATCATCAAGGCTGACAATGGCGACGCCTGGGTCGAAGTACGCGACAAGAAAAT
>CAVTQL010000003.1:0-13312 GCA_963736845.1 uncultured beta proteobacterium | reverse complement strand
CGCAGGTCGCCGGCCTGCATCGTGAATTCCTTGCCTTGGCTGCCCGGAAAGGCAAAACGGACGGTTGAGCTTTGCCGGCAAATGGCTCAGAATTGAGCCAATTTTTCCGCCCCCCGTCAGCCGCCGCGTGATCACTTACGAATATCCGTTCAACGAGCGTATCCGCACCCTGCTGCGGCTCGAAGACCTGTTCGACAAGACGACCCATTTTGCCGACAGCGAGGGGCAACTGGAGCACCACACGGCGCTCGTCACGCTGTTCGAAATCCTCGAAACCGCGGGGCGCGCGGATCTCAAGATGGATCTCATCCAGGAGCTCGAGCGCCAGCGCCAGACGCTTCTTTCCTATCGCAACAACCCCGAGATTTCCGAAGAAGCCCTGTCCGGCGCGCTCTATGAAATCGAGTCGTCGTCGGCCGCGCTGCTGGCGATGACCGGCAAGATCGGCCAATACCTGCGCGACAACGAATGGCTGATGGGCATCAAGAGCCGGGCGGCGATTCCCGGTGGCGTCTGCGAATTCGACCTGCCCTCGTACTACTGGTGGCTGCACCGCGAACCGCGGGTCCGGCGTGCGGCGATCGATGGCTGGACCGAGCCGCTGCTGCCGCTGCGCGATGCGGCAGCCATTGTCCTCCGCCTGCTGCGGGCCAGTGGCCGGCCGAAGCAGCATGTCGCCCCGGTCGGCCAGTTCCAGCTCAACCTCGGTGGCACGGCCGCGCAGATGGTGCGCGTCGAGGTCGAGGCGGAAGAGCTGGCGGTGCCCGAGGTCAGCGCCAACAAGTATTTCCTCAACATCCGCTTCACCAATCCGCCGGCCGGAGAACTCAGGTCGCGCATCTGCGAGCGTGATATCGGCTTCCGGCTGACCTTCTGCAGCCTGTGACATCCCCCCGCGTGGTCCGTTGCCCGCAGTGCGGCCGCGAGGCACTGTGGGCGCCGGAGAATCGCTGGCGTCCGTTCTGCTCGGAACGCTGCAAGCAGATCGACCTCGGCTGCTGGGCAACAGATTCCTACCGCATTCCGGTGCAGGAAGACACCGGCGAAGCCGGCGCCGAGTTCCAGGAACCTACCAGCCGCGCATGAGCGCGATGCCGTGCGCGCCGATGCCCTGCGCGTCGGCGAGCAGGTCATTCTTCATGCCGCCGAGCGCGAAGACGGGGATCGCGGTGCCGGCGATCAGATCGGCGAACCTGCTCCAGCCGAGGCCGGCCGCTTCGGGATGCGTCGGCGTCGGCAGCACCGGACCGAGCAGCGCGTAGTCGAGTCCCAGTTCGCCGGCGCGGACGATCTCCGCGGCGCTGTGGCAGGACGCGCCGACCCACGCGAAATCCGGGCGCTGCGTGCAGGTGGCGAGCGCCGCCGCCGGCAGGTGCAGGCCGTCGGCGCCGACCGTCCGGGCAATGTCGGCGTCGTTGTTGATCAGCACCAGCGCGCCATGGTCGTGCGCCACCCGCGTGACCGCCTCGGCGAACCACAGGCGGTTGGCGACGGGCCAGCTTCGCTCGCGTACCTGCACCAGGCGCAGGCCGTTGGCCAAGCGCTTCTTCGAGGCGTTCGAGCTGGCGCTCGGTGCCCTCGATCTCGGCCATCGTGATCGCCATCCGGGTCGGCAACGCCAGCGCCTTCAGGATCGGCGCATTGGCCGGCAGGATGGGGGCCACCTTGGCGGGCTCGCCGCAGGCCAGCCAGTCGACCGCGCTGTGCTCGAGCGGCGTGACGCTGCCGATCTCGCCGTCCCATCCGGTCACGCGCCAGAAGTTGAGGCGCACCGTCGCGTGCGGGTAGGTGAACACGCGCGTCAGCCACGGCGCGCAGGCGGTGACGGTGATGCCGAGTTCCTCGTGCAGTTCGCGCACCAGTGCCGCGCGCACCGTCTCGCCGGGTTCCACCTTGCCGCCGGGGAACTCCCAGTAGCCGGCATAGACCTTGCCCGGCGGCCGCTGCGCGAGCAGGAACTCGCTGCCGTCGGCAGCGCAGCAGGACGGCCGCGGCAACCTCGACGATGCCGTTCATCGCGCCCCTTTCCGGCGGCCGGCGAGGTCGCGGGCGAACTGCCAGGCGACCCGGCCGCTGCGCGAGCCGCGGCCGAGCGCCCAGTTGAGCGCGTCGCGCTCGCAGCCGGCGATGCGCGCCGCGTCCACCCCGAAGTGGCGCAGCCAGTGGCGGACGATGTTCAGGTAGTCGTCCTGACTGAACGGGTAGAACGAGAGCCACAGGCCGAAGCGCTCGGACAGCGAGATCTTTTCCTCGGTCGCCTCGCCCGGGTGGATCTCGTCATCGACGCGCGTCGTGTCGAGATTCTCGGCGAAGTACTCGGGCATCAGGTGGCGCCGGTTCGACGTGGCGTAGATCAGCACGTTGTCCGGGCGGAGCGGCGACCGAGCCGTCGAGCACCGACTTCAGGGCCTTGTAGGCAGTTTCGCCGGCTTCGAACGAGAGGTCGTCGCAGAAGATGATGAAGCGCTCGGGCCGGCCCTCGATCAGGTCGACGATGTCCGGCAGGTCGACCAGGTCATCCTTGTCCACCTCGATCAGGCGCAGCCCCTTGCGCGGCGAACTCGTTGAGCACGGCCTTGACCAGCGATGACTTCCCCGAGCCGCGGCTGCCCGTCAGCAGCACGTTGTTGGCGGGCCGGCCGGCGAGGAACTGGCGGGTGTTGGCGACGATGCGTGCCTTCTGGTCGTCGATCCGGTCGAGGTCGGCAAGGCGGATCGGGTGCGGGTGGCGCACCGCCTGCAGCCAGCCGCGCCCGTTGCGCTTGCGCCAGCGGAAGGCGACGGCGGCCTGCCAGTCGGGCGCCGGCGGGGCCGGGGGCAGGGTGGCTTCGAGCCGGGCGAGGACGGCTTCGGCGCGGGCGAGCAGGCGTTCGAGTTGCGGGGAGTCGGGCATGGGGCGGTTATACTTCGCGGCGAATTTGCGAACTCTAACCAAAGCCATGCGAAAAATCCAAGCCGCCGCGCTGTTTGCGGCGATTCTCCTGGGCGCCTGCTCGGGCATCAAGCCGGGCGAAGCGCCCGCCGAATGCCCGTCGTGCCCCGCCTGTCCGTCCTGTCCACCAGCCGTGTCGCCGGCACCGCCGCCGCCGGCGCTGCCGTTCGCGCGTACCCTGCGGCCGGCGGCGTGGGCCGACCTGCCGGGCTGGGCCGACGACGACGTCGCCGCCGCCTGGCCGGCCTTTCTGCAAAGCTGCCGCGGCATCGCCGGCAAGCCGCACGGCGCCGCCTGGAAGCGCGTCTGCGACCAGGCGCGGGCGGCCGACGGCAAGGCCGGCCACGACGCGCGCCGTTTCTTCGAGGCCAACCTGCGTCCCTACGCGATCGCTGCCGCCGACGGCAATGCCTCGGGCCTCGTCACCGGCTACTACGAGCCGCTGCTGCGCGGCAGCCGGGCCCGCGCCAAGGGCTTCGAGCAGCCCGTGCGCGGCGTCCCCGACGACCTGCTGACGATCGATCTCGGCGCCGTCTTCCCCGAACTCAAGGACAAGCGCGTGCGCGGCCGGCTCGAGGGCAACAAGGTCGTGCCCTACTGGACGCGGGCCGAGATCGACGCGAAGGGCGACCGCCTGCCGGCGCGCACGCTGCTCTACGTCGACGATGCCGTCGAACTGTTCTTCCTGCACGTGCAGGGCTCGGGCCGGGTCAGGCTCGCCGACGGCGGCATGGTCCGCCTCGACTACGCCGACCAGAACGGCTACCCCTACCAGTCGATCGGCCGCGTCCTGGTCGACCGCGGCGAGCTCAAGCTCGAGGAGGCGTCGATGCAGGGCATCCAGGCGTGGGCGCGGGCCAACCCCGGCCGCCTAAAGGATCTGCTCAATGCCAACCCGAGTTACGTCTTCTTCCGCGAGGCGGCGAACAGCCCGGACGGCCCGGTCGGCGCGCTCGGCGTGCCGCTGACAACCGAACGCAGCATCGCCGTCGACCCGCGCTCGGTGCCGCTCGGCGCGCCGGTCTTCCTGGCGACGACGCGCCCCAATTCGACCAAGCCGCTCAACCGCCTGGTGCTGGCGCAGGATACGGGCAGCGCGATCAAGGGTGCCGTACGCGCCGACTTCTTCTGGGGTTTCGGCAAGGAGGCGGGCGAACAGGCAGGCCGCATGAAGCAGCCCGGGCGCATGTGGGTGCTGCTGCCGCCGGAGGCCGCCCCGAAATAGGGCGAAGATGCACCGCCGTGAGGCGTCCGGGACATTGTCGCACCAACACGGTGCGTTCAGGGTGCGGTTGACGTCATGTAAACGCCTGATTTGAAACCGTTGCCGCGCACTGGAATGGTGCTTGCTTTCATCAACCGATTCTTTCGATTCGGGGGTTCCATGGAAGCTTTTCAGTCGGGCGGCAACGTCCTCTTCGTTCTTCTCGGCGCCATCATGGTGCTCGCCATGCACGCCGGCTTTGCCTTTCTCGAAGTCGGCACGGTGCGCAAGAAGAGCCAGGTCAATGCGCTGGTCAAGATCCTGACCGATTTTGCGATGTTGACCATCGCCTACTTCTTCATCGGCTACACCATCGCCTACGGGGTCAACTTCTTCGCCGGGGTCGACACGCTGATGGAAAAGAACGGCTACGAACTGACCAAGTTCTTCTTCCTGCTCACCTTCGCCGCGGCGATCCCCGCGATCGTCTCCGGCGGCATCGCCGAGCGCGCGAAATTCCACCCGCAGTTGATCGCCACCTTCCTGCTGGTCGGCTTCGTCTATCCCTTCTTCGAGGGCATCGCCTGGAACCAGGCCTTCGGCATCCAGGCCTGGCTGAAGGCCACCTTCGGCGAGGAATTCCACGATTTCGCCGGCTCGGTCGTCGTCCATGCCATGGGCGGCTGGGTCGCGCTGCCGGCCGTGCTGCTGCTCGGCTCGCGCTATGGCCGCTACACCAAGGACGGGCGCATGTCGGCCCATCCGCCGTCGTCGATCCCGTTCCTCGCGCTGGGCGCGTGGATCCTGACCGTCGGCTGGTTCGGCTTCAACGTCATGAGCGCGCAGACGCTCGACAAGATCTCCGGCCTGGTGGCGCTCAACTCGCTGATGGCCATGGTCGGCGGCACGCTGGTCGCGCTGCTGGTCGGCAGGAACGACCCGGGCTTCGTCCATAACGGCCCGCTCGCCGGCCTGGTGGCGGTCTGCGCCGGCTCCGACCTGATGCACCCGATCGGTGCGCTGGTCGTCGGCGGCGTCGCCGGCGGCCTGTTCGTCGTCATGTTCACGCTGACCCAGAACCGCTGGAAGATCGACGACGTCCTCGGCGTCTGGCCGCTGCACGGCCTGTGCGGCGCCTGGGGCGGCATCGCCGCCGGCATCTTCGGCAGCAAGGCGCTCGGTGGCGCCGGCGGCGTCGCCTTCATGCCGCAACTGATCATGACGCTGCTGGCGATCGCCGTCGCGCTGGTCGGCAGCCTGCTCGTCTACGGCGCCCTCAAGGCCACGCTCGGCCTGCGTCTCGACCAGGAAGAGGAATTCAAGGGCGCCGACCTCAGCATCCACAAGATCACGTCGACGCCGGAGCGCGAGCCGAACTGGTAGCCGTTGATCGGGAGCATAAGGTCTGTAGCACCCAGCCTGGCTGGGAAGTGCAAGCAACGCTCGATTCAGGCCAATGTGGGCAAGCGCCCTCATTGGCCTTTCAACTGGTGCAGGCCAAAAATTGGCCGAGGCGGTGAACGACTGCCTGCGGGTGCCGCCGCGAATTCACACTTTCGACCAAGAGCCGCCGTTGGCCATGCCGACGAAATTCTCCTCTCAGGTCTCCGCCGGATGACCGTTTTGCGGCAACCAACTTGAATCCTGGTTTGGCTCGACCCGGCCAACTGCGGACGTAGCGACTGTAAAAAGTCGTCAGGCTCGAACGGCAGGTAACTGATCCCTAAGCCGCCATCAATCGCTTCAGTCGTGAGTCTCTTGGTCGGCCTATGCCGACATTGGCCTAATGCGAGGAATCGGGTTTCAATCTGCCGCTTAGCTGCCGTTCGGCCTTCAGAGGCCACGAACGGCAGCTTTGCCAACTCGATGCGAAGATCAGCTACGACCAGCCTTCACCTTGGCGACCAGCGCTTGCACCTGCGCAGCCACCAGTTGCGTCAACTTTGCGTCGGTCAGATTACCCGCCTCGTCGAAGCCTCCGGCAAACGCATTGGCGAAAACTTCTGGCTTGTTCAGTGGCTGCAGATCGAGGAAGACGCAGACCTGGCGCAGGTGGTATTGCGCACGCGACGAGCCCATGCCGCCACCAGCACCCATGATGGCTACCGGCTTGCCGGCGAGCAGCGCGTTGTTCGGTTCGCGCGAGGCCCAGTCAAGGATGTTCTTCAGCGCAGGGGCCAGCGAATAGTTGTATTCCGTGCTGCCGAGCACCAGTGCATCGGCTGCGCCGATCTGAGCCAGCACACGGTTGACTGCGGCGGGTTTGGTCGGGATATCCTGGTTGAAGAAGGGAAGGTCGGTCAGGTCGGCGATTTCCATCGCCGCATCCGTCGGCAGGTTGGCCTGGGCGGCACGCAGCAGGCCGCGATTGGTGGATGCCTTACGCAAACTGCCGGCGATACCAAGTAGTTTTACTGTGCTCATTCTAGCTCCGTATGTGTGTTACAAAATTTTGAAGTGGGCAATCAGGATCCAGCAGCGGCGCGCTGATATCCGGCAACTGCGAACTTTGGAAGAATGCGCGGGATCAAGCACCGATCTGCCGCTTACCGCCCATTTCATATCCAACTTGACCGACGGCAGCACACCGCGCTCCGAATTCAGTGGCTTTCAGGCATCATTTTTTCAATCCGCTTGTCAGGAATCACCCACATCAGCGCCACAAGCACATAGATGGAAATGGCCAGCCAGGAAGCGACAAAAGCAAGCGGTATAGCCACCGCATAAAGAACAATAGAAAGATTCCCTTTGCGATCACGCCCGATAGCTTTGGCCAGAATAGCGTCTCGTCCGTCCGTCGCAATGATGGCGCGCGCCAATATCCAGTAAGCCACGCCAGCCATCAGTAACACCACACCATAAATGGCTGCGGGCAAGGCCGAGAAATGATTTTCGCCCATCCACCCGGTTGCAAATGGCATGAGCGATAACCAGAACAGCAAATGTAGATTGGCCCAAAGCACGCTGCCACTGACTTTTCCGGCGGCATGCAGCATGTGGTGATGGTTGTTCCAGTAGATCCCGACATAGATGAAACTCAGCACATAGCTGAGAAAAACCGGAATCAACGGCTGCAGCGCAGCAATACTGTGGTCGTGTGGAACCTTCATTTCCAGGACCATGATGGTGATGATGATGGCCAGAACGCCATCACTGAACGCTTCCAGTCGGTTTTTTCCCATGGTTACACCCTATGTATAAATTGTTTTGCGAACATTCCGGGGCGCGCGCCTATGTTCCCCCAATGTCTATTTTGCGGTTGGTTCGGTCGCTAATGCAGAAGCACGCACTCGCGGTTCGGTAGATCCGACGTCGCGCGCCCAGGGTTTCTGCACAAAGTGATCACAGAAGTAATCGATCAGGGCTTGCACGCGTGCCGGCCGACGTCTTCCCGGCGGCGTGACCAGATGCAATGCAATCGGCTCGACCTCCCAGTCATCAAAGGCGCTTTCCAGCTTTCCAGATTGAATGTCCTGCCAGGCAAGGAATTCGGGCTGTAGCGCCAGCCCCAGTCCGGCATGCAGCGCGGGAACCAGAGCCTCCGCATTGTTTACCCGCAAGGGCGCAAACATTGTTTGCGTGAATTCACCATGCTGCGGATGCCGAAATCGCCAGTTTCCGCCGCTGGGGGAATAGGCATATTGAAGCGCGCGGTGCACGGCCAGATCGCGGGGATGTTTGGGGCGACCGTGCTCCTTGAAATAACTTGGCGAACCGACCAGAAGAATGCGCACCGTGCACAAGCGCCGCGCCAGCAGACTCGAATCGGAGAGTTTGGCAATCCGGATCGCCAGATCGAATCGCCGTTCGACAAGATCAACCAGCGCATCGCTGAAATCGATATCGAGCGCGACCTCCGGATAGCGCGCCATGAACCCCGGCAGCGCCGGCGCGACGTGTGACAGACCGAAGGACATCGGCGCCGCCACGCGCACTTGCCCGCGTAAATTGGCGGACTGTTCCGTCAGTTCGGCTTCGACCGCCAGCCCCTCCTCAAGAATCTTGTTGGCGAACTCCAAGGCGACCGCACCGTGGTCGGTCAGCGTCATGCTGCGCGAGGTCCGGTGGAAAAGCATGCTCTTGACCCGTGCCTCCAGCCGGGTAATCGCTTTCGAGACTGTCCCCTGCGACAGCGACAGCTCCGCCGCGGCCCGCGCGAACGAGCCGGTTTCGGCAACCTTGGCGAAGATCGCCCATGCCTCGAGATCGGGAAGATTGTTCAAGTGCACGCTCCAGTCATCGCTTGCCTCGCCTGACGAAGGATTGTCTGGCTGGTCACGACGCTAAATTAAAAATGGAAACCATGTTATTCCATTATTTCTATTTTGGCGACAAAGGCGAACGCCTATCATGGCTCACCTGATACCACCTGACTCCGGGAGCCTGCCATGATCGAACGTCGCCCCTTATCAAGCCTCGGCTATGCCAACCATAGCTGGCTGGAGGCTCGTCATCATTTCTCGTTCGCCAGCTACGCGGACCCCGGCAGGGACAACTGGGGTGCCTTGCGCGTCTGGAACGACGACACGATTCAACCTGGCACCGGCTTTCCACCCCACCCGCACGCCAATATGGAGATCATCACTTATGTCCGCGAGGGGGCCATTACCCATCAGGACAACTTCGGCAACAAGGGCAAAACCGTCGCCGGCGATGTGCAAGTGATGAGTGCCGGCACCGGCATCGGGCACGCCGAATTCAACCTTGAACGGGGCATTACCCGGATCTTTCAGATCTGGATCGTTCCCGACCAGCGGGGCGGCCAGCCTTCGTGGGGATCGAAGCCCTTTCCGAAAGACGATCGCTCCGGGCGATTCATCTCCCTGGCGAGCGGTCTGGCGGATGACTTGGAGGCGTTGCCGATACGCGCCAACGCACGGGTTGCCGGCGCAACGCTGAATCCCGGCGAAACCGTGGAATACCGCTTTGCGGATGCGAGCCGTCTGGGATACCTGGTCGCCGCACGCGGTCGCGTGACCGTCAACGGCATCGCGCTGGATGCTCAGGATGGCGCGGCGATTTCCGGTGAACAGTCGATCACCGTGACCGCCGATGAAGCGGCCGAGCTCGTCCTGGTCAACGTCGCCAGCTAAAGCCGATTCAAAGCCAGCGGGGATCTGTGTGGCATCCCCGCAGACAAGCCACTCTCGCCGCACACACCCCAAACCTCAAGGAGAAACCCATGAGCAAACCCTACGTCAAGCTCGACAAGAACAACGCAGCCGTCCTGCTGGTGGATCATCAGGCCGGCCTGCTGTCGCTGGTTCGCGACATCGAACCGGAACGCTTCACCAACAACGTTCTGGCGCTGGCCGATGCCGCCAAGTTTTTCGGCCTGCCGACCATCCTGACCACGAGTTTCGAGCAAGGCCCCAACGGGCCGCTGATGCCCGAGCTCAAGGCACTATTCCCGGATGCCCCCTACATCGCCCGCCCCGGTCAGATCAACGCCTGGGATAACGAGGACTTCGTCAAGGCCGTCAAGGCCACCGGCAAGAAGCAGCTCATCATCGCCGGCGTCGTTACCGAGGTGTGCGTCGCCTTCCCCGTACTGGACGCCATTGAAGCTGGCTTCGAAGTGTTTGTGATTACCGATGCTTCAGGCACTTTCAATGAGCTGACACGCGACTCCGCCTGGCATCGCATGACGGCAGCAGGTGCACAACTCATGACCTGGTTTGGCATGGCCTGCGAACTGCATCGTGACTGGCGCAACGATGTCGAGGGTCTGGGTACGCTGTGCGCCAACCATATTCCCGACTACAAAAACCTCATTACCAGCTACAACGCCCTGAAGGGCATCAAGTAAACGCGGAGCGCACCTGCAATCATGCAGGTGCGCTTTCTTGACCCCCTGGACCAGCCATGACCTCCACAGAGCATGCAATTGCGTCGAACAAGCTAAATCAAACCGTCACAGCGATCATCGTGCACCACCCCCGCCGCGACAGCTGGCTCGAATACGAACGTTGGCTGGTGGATGTGGGAACGGCTTGCAGACGCTTTGAGGGCTATTTATCCACTGACGTGATCCGCCCCGTGGGCAATCACACTACCTTTACCGTCATCATCCGTTTCGCCGGCATAGAGGCCCTGCAAACCTGGATGGAGTCTGACGTGCGACGCGAATTTCTGCATCGTATTGAGCACGCACTTGAAAAAGGTGACCGCTACGTGGTGAATACCGGGATAGATTTCTGGTTTTCGCCCCCAACGGGCAAGCCACCTGTTCCCTGGAAACAGTTTCTTCTTACCCTGTCTGCAATTTTTCCGCTGACAGTGATCGTGCCTGCACTGCTTGGAACACTGCTGGATACCTGGCAAGGACTGCCCGCGATGCTCATTGGCAAACTGCTGGTGGCCACGTGCATTGTGGGACTAATGGTGTACGTGATCATGCCTCGCTACACGCGCATGGTGGCCACGTGGCTTTACCGTTGAATCCGGTCTCCAGCCAACGCCTGTTAAACCACCCACTCCTGATCAGGCATTTTTAAGGAGACCGCATTGAACTCAGGTCGATTGCCAGCGTTCAGTGATGGCGTACTGACTATCACCATTGCCACGCTCTTCGCCAACCAGAAAAGCTGCCATTCGACGTGTGCTGAACGGCAGTTGTCCGGCGCTTAGCCGCCCGAGTGTGTCCATCGGCGCAAGGTCCGCTATGGCCGAACTGTTGCCAGAGTCTGATTTCAGCGAACGGCAGCTTGATGATCGGTTAGCTGCCGGAACGCTTGAAAACGTCATCAGTCTCTTCTGGGTCGATAGGGTGAGTTCAGGACCTTTGACAACAGACGGTCAAGGCAGTCGCCCCGCAGCGAAAACCGGTTGATTTCAGCAGAAGGATAGCCGGCGTTGCTGTCCCGATTTCGACCATCTGGATGTTGTCATGGCGCGGTGCTATCCTGCTCTCGACCCATGCAAGGAGAATGGCGATGAGTGAAATCCGCGAAGAAAGGGAAGCAGGCCGTCTTTCCGGCTGGCTGGCCCTGCCCGTCTGGGGGGCGCTGCTCGCCGCCGCGCTCTGGCATATCCTTGCCGGCAGCGTCTTCCTCGGCCGCCCACCGACCAATTTCTACGGCTTCATTGCGCTGCCCGTGCTGGTTTTCCTGGCCAAGGGCTTCATGATCCAGCCGCCCAACATCGCCTCGGTATTCACTTTCTTCGGCCGCTATGCCGGCAGTTTGCGCGACGACGGCTTCTTCTGGGTCAATCCCTTCTACCAGCGCCAGCGCATCTCGCTGCGCGTCAATAACCTCAACACGCCGACGCTCAAGGTCAACGACCGCGCCGGCAACCCGATCGAGGTCGGCGCGGTCGTCGTCTGGCGCGTCGCCGACACGGCGCGCGCCGCCTTCGATGTCGCCGACTACGTCACCTACATTGCCATCCAGAGCGAATCGGCGCTGCGCGCGGTGGCCAGCGCCCGCTGGTACGACGGCGACGAGAACGGCCGCAACTCGCTGCGTGCCGACCTCGACGCGGTCGCCGGCGCGCTCGCCGATACCATCCAGGAACACGTCGCGCTTGCCGGGCTGGAGATCATCGAGGCGCGCATCGCCCACCTCGCCTATGCGCAGGAGATCGCCAGCGCGATGCTGCGCCGCCAGCAGGCGGCAGCCGTCGTCGCGGCGCGCAGCTACATCGTCGAAGGCGCCGTCGGCATGGTCCGTCTCGCCATCGAGCAGCTCGAGCGCGAAGGCGTCGTCAAGCTCGGCGACGCCGACCGCATCCGCCTGGTGAGCAACCTGATGACCGTGCTGGTCTCGGAGACCGAGACGCATCCGGTGATTTCGGTGGACAAGGGAAGCGCCTGACGACGCGCTTTTTGGCGTTTTCCCCGGGTCGACCGCGGCAAGGCCGCCGACATTGCGTATAGTTCCATCTCCCCCGGAAATCCCCAAAGACCAGCGATGGAAACCCTCCGCATCCGCGGCGCGCGCACCCACAACCTGAAGAACATCAACCTCGACCTGCCGCGCAACCGGCTGATCGTGATCACCGGGCTGTCCGGCTCGGGCAAGTCGTCGCTCGCCTTCGATACGCTCTATGCCGAGGGGCAGCGGCGCTACGTCGAATCGCTGTCGGCCTACGCCCGGCAGTTCCTGCAGTTGATGGAAAAGCCCGACGTCAACCTGATCGAGGGCCTCAGCCCGGCGATCTCCATCGAGCAGAAGGCGACCTCGCACAACCCGCGCTCGACGGTCGGCACGGTCACCGAGATTCACGACTACCTGCGCCTGCTCTACGCCCGCGCCGGCACACCCTACTGCCCGGAGCACGGCCAGCCGCTGGAAGCGCAGACGGTATCGCAGATGGTCGACACCGTGCTGGCCCTGCCGGCGGAAACCCGGCTGATGATCCTCGCGCCGGTGGTCGCCAACCGCAAGGGCGAGCAGATGGACCTCTTCGCCGAACTGCGCGCGCAGGGCTTCGCGCGGGTGCGGGTCGACGGCACCGTCTACGAGATCGACGCGGTGCCGAAACTGACCAAGTCGCACAAGCACAACGTCGATGTCGTCGTCGACCGCCTCAAGGTGCGCGACGACATGCGCCAGCGCCTTGCCGAATCGTTCGAGACGGCGCTGCGCCACGCCGACGGGCGGGCCGTCGCGCTGGAAATGGATGGCGACAAGGAACACCTGTTCTCGGCCAGGTTCGCCTGCCCGGTCTGCTCCTACGCACTGCAGGAACTCGAGCCGCGGCTGTTTTCCTTCAACAACCCGATGGGCGCCTGCCCCAAGTGCGACGGGCTGGGCGTCATCCAGTTCTTCGACCCGAAGCGCGTCGTCGTCGCGCCGCACCTATCGCTCGCCGCCGGCGCCATCCGTAGCTGGGACAGGAAGAACCAGTTCTACTTCCAGATCATCGAATCACTGGCCGCGCACTATGGCTTCGATGTCGAGACGCCGTTCGCGCAGCTTGGCGACGATGTGCGCCGGATCGTCCTCTACGGCTCCGGGCGCGACGCGATCAACTTCCGCTACCTGAACGAGCGCGGCACGCGCTTCGACCGCAGCCACACCTTCGAGGGCATCATCCCCAACCTGGAGCGGCGCTATCGCGGCAGCGACTCGAACGCCGTGCGCGAGGAACTGGCGAAATACATCAGCAACTCGCCCTGCCCGAACTGCGACGGCACCCGCCTGCGCACCGAGGCACGCCACGTCCGGGTC
>CAVTQL010000002.1:0-58224 GCA_963736845.1 uncultured beta proteobacterium | reverse complement strand
GCAACGTATGCAGCGGCACGCGGCCTTCGCGATACCACTCGCTGCGGGCAATCTCGGCGCCGTTCAGACGGCCGGCGCTCATCACCTTGATGCCCTGGGCGCCGAGGCGCATCGCGTTCTGCATCGCACGCTTCATCGCGCGGCGGAACATGATCCGCTTCTCGAGTTGTTGGGCGATCGAGTCAGCGATCAGGCGGGCATCGAGTTCCGGCTTGCGGATCTCCTCGATCGAAACATGGACAGGAACACCCATGATGCGCTGAAGGTCCGTGCGCAACTGCTCGATGTCCTCGCCCTTCTTGCCGATGACCACGCCCGGACGGGCGGAGAAAACGGTGACACGGGCGTTCTTGGCGGGACGCTCGATCAGCACGCGCCCGACCGAGGCGTGAGCAAGCTTGCGCTTGAGATACTCGCGAACCTTGACATCTTCGTGGAGCATTCCCGCGAAGTCCTTGCTGTTGGCATACCAGCGTGAACTCCAGTCCTTGGTGACGACCAGGCGGAAGCCTGTCGGATGAATTTTCTGTCCCATGGCTCTTCCTTAATTACCAACGGTCAGGTAGATGTGGCAGGTCGGCTTCAGGATCCGGTTGCCACGACCCTTGGCGCGCGCGGTAAAGCGCTTGAGCACCATGCCTTTTTCGACGTAGATGGTCTTGACCTTCAGTTCGTCGATATCGGCTCCGTCGTTGTGCTCGGCATTGGCAATCGCCGATTCCAGCACCTTCTTGACGATGCCCGCCGCCTTCTTGGGCGAGAAAGCCAGAATGTTGAGGGCCTGACCGACCTGCTTGCCGCGCACCAGGTCCGCTACCAGGCGGCCTTTTTGCGCGGAGAGGCGGACGCCTCGCAAACTTGCACGAGTTTCCATGTCAGCTCCTTATTTCTTGGCTTTCTTGCCGGCGGTGTGACCCTTGAACGTCCGGGTCAGCGAAAACTCGCCGAGCTTGTGGCCGACCATGTTCTCGGTGACGAACACCGGAATGTGCTGTTTGCCGTTGTGTACCGCGATCGTCAGGCCGATGAACTCGGGAAGGATCGTCGAACGACGCGACCAAGTCTTGATCGGGCGCTTGTCGCTTGTCGCGCGGACCGCTTCGACCTTGTCGATCAGGTACGCATCAACAAACGGGCCCTTTTTCAGAGAACGTCCCATATCCTACCCCTTAACGCTTGTGACGACGCTGCACGATCATGCTGTTCGTGCGCTTGTTGCTGCGGGTGCGATAACCCTTTGTCAGCTGCCCCCATGGGCTGACTGGCGCGCGACCTTCACCGGTCCGCCCCTCGCCACCGCCATGCGGGTGATCGATCGGGTTCATGGCAACGCCGCGAACGGTCGGACGAACACCGCGCCAGCGCTGGGCGCCTGCCTTGCCGATCTTGCGCAGGCTGTTCTCTCCGTTGCCGACTTCGCCAACGGTGGCCCGGCAATCGACATGCACGCGGCGCACTTCGCCGGAGCGCAGACGGATCTGGGCGTACGCCCCGTCACGAGCGAGCAATTGGACCGTAGCGCCAGCCGAACGCGCCAGTTGCGCGCCCTTGCCGGGCATCAACTCGATGCAGCAGATCGTGGTGCCAACCGGGATATTGCGGATCGGCAGGGCATTGCCCGACTTGATGGGCGCCTCGGAACCGCTCATCACCTGCTGGCCGACCACCATGCCCTTGTTGGCGATGATGTAGCAGCGCTCGCCATCGGCATAGCAAACGAGCGCAATATTCGCGGTACGGTTCGGGTCGTACTCAAGGCGTTCGACCGTGGCCGGTATGCCGTCCTTGTTGCGCTTGAAGTCGACCAGACGGTAAGACTGCTTGTGACCGCCCCCCTGATGGCGAACCGTGATACGACCGTGGTGATTGCGACCGGCGTTGCCGCTCTTGGGTTCGACAAGGGCGGCAAACGGCTTGCCCTTGTGCAGGTTCGCATTGACGACCTGCACCACGGCGCGACGGCCGGGGGAAGTCGGCTTGACTTTGACGAGTGCCATCAGGCATTCCCCCCTTCAACGAAATTGATTTCCTGGCCCGGCTTCAAGCTCACAAAGGCCTTCTTCCAGCCCTTGCGACGACCGACCGCACCCTTGAAACGCTTGACCTTGCCCTTGACATTGGACACCTGGACCGACTCGACCTCGACCTTGAACAACAGCTCGACCGCGGCCTTGATTTCCGGCTTGGTCGCGTCATTAACGACGCGAAAGATCACCTGCTCGTTCTTTTCGGCAACGAAAGTTGCCTTTTCGGAGATCTGCGGCGCCAGCAGCACCTGCATCAGACGCTCTTGATTCATCCCCACATCTCCTCGAACTTGGCCACCGCATTGCGGGTGACCAGCACCTTGTTGAAGCGCACCAGCGAAACCGGATCGGCCTCGTGCGCTTCCAGCACCAGAACGTTGGGCAGGTTGCGCGACGACAGATAAAGGTTTTCGCTCAGCGCATCGGTAATGACCAGCAGATTGCCGTCCAGCCCCATACCTTTCAGCTTGTCGGAGAACAGCTTGGTCTTCGGCGCGTCGACCGAGAGGTCGTCGACGACGACCAGACGATCCTGGCGGGCCAGCTCGGAGAGGATCGCAGCCATGCCGGCGCGGAACATCTTCTTGTTGACCTTCTGGCTGAAGTTGTCGGTCGGCGAATTCGGGAAGATGCGACCGCCCCCACGCCACAGCGGGCTGCCGTTGCTGCCGGCACGGGCACGACCCGTGCCCTTCTGGCGCCACGGCTTGGCAGTCGTGTGACGGACTTCGGAGCGATCCTTCTGCTTGCGGTCAGCCAGGCGGGCGTTGGCCTGATAGGCGATGACGACCTGATGCACGAGCGCTTCGTTGAAATCGCGACCGAACAGAACATCGGAAGCCTGCAGCTTGGCGGCTTCCAGACCTTGCTCGTTGATTACCTTGAGTTCCATGTCGCCCCCTTAAGCCTTGACCGCCGGACGCACGACAACGTCCGCACCCTTGGCACCCGGAACGGCACCGCGGACGAGCAGAAGCTGGCGCTCGGCATCGACGCGAACCACAGTCAGACCCTGCATAGTCGACTGGGCGCTGCCGAGGTGACCCGCCATGCGCTTGCCGGGGAAGACGCGGCCCGGATCCTGCGCCTGGCCGATCGAGCCCGGCGCATTATGCGACAGCGAGTTGCCGTGTGACGCCCGATTGGACCTGAAGTTGTGACGCTTGATGGCACCCTGGAAGCCCTTGCCGATCGAGGTACCCGTCACGTCAACCTTCTGCCCTTCGGCGAAGATGGTGACCGCGACCTGATCGCCAGCCTTGAATGAGGCCAGCTGCTCGGCATCGATGCGGAATTCCTTGAGGACGTGCCCGGCTTCCACGCCCGCCTTGGCGAGATGACCCGCCTGGGGCTTGGAAACGCGCGAGGCACGGCGCTGACCGAAGGTGACCTGAATGGCTGCGTAGCCATCGACTTCCGGCGATTTCACTTGGGTCACACGGTTGTTCGACACGTCAAGCACCGTAACCGGGATGGATGCACCATCGTCGGCAAAGATGCGAGTCATGCCGACCTTGCGACCGACAAGGCCTAGACTCATGGTTATTCTCCTCATCGCCGGCTACGATTGGCCGGTCGATGTAAAACAGCAAACGGGCAGCCGTTACCAGCCACCCCCGAAAACCGACGATTATAACCGCCGGATACCTGTTACTGCAACTTTATCTCGACGTCAACGCCAGCCGGAAGGTCGAGTTTCATCAGCGCATCGACGGTCTTGTCGGTCGGGTTGACGATGTCCATCAGGCGCAGATGGGTGCGAATCTCGAGCTGATCGCGGGACACCTTGTTGACGTGCGGCGAACGCAGAATGTCGAAGCGCTGGATACGCGTAGGCAGCGGAACCGGGCCGCGAACAACGGCACCAGTGCGCTTGGCGGTCTCGACGATCTCCTGGGCGGATTGGTCGATCAGACGATAGTCGAAAGCCTTGAGGCGGATCCGGATTTTCTGGTTTGACATTTTTTCTTCCAAAGAGCGATGGGGCGAAGATCACCTCGACCCGGTTTAAAGTAGTTAAGCGATGATTTTTGCGACGACGCCGGCGCCGACGGTACGACCGCCTTCGCGGATGGCGAAGCGCAGGCCTTCTTCCATGGCGATCGGGTTGATCAGCTTGATGGTCATGGCGATGTTGTCGCCCGGCATCACCATCTCGACGCCTTCCGGCAGGTCGATGGAGCCGGTCACGTCGGTGGTGCGGAAGTAGAACTGCGGACGGTAGCCGTTGAAGAACGGCGTGTGACGACCGCCTTCATCCTTGGACAGGATGTACACTTCGGAGGTGAAGTGGGTGTGCGGCTTGACCGAACCCGGCTTGCACAGCACCTGGCCACGCTCGACGTCTTCACGCTTGGTGCCGCGCAGCAGGGTGCCGACGTTGTCGCCGGCCTGACCCTGGTCGAGCAGCTTCCGGAACATTTCGACGCCGGTGCAGATGGTCTTGATGGTCGGACGGATGCCGACGATTTCGATTTCTTCGCCCACCTTGACGATGCCGCGCTCGATACGACCGGTCACAACGGTGCCACGACCGGAGATGGAGAAGACGTCTTCAACCGGCATCAGGAAGGGCAGGTCGATGGCGCGTTCCGGGGTCGGGATGTAGGAGTCCAGCGCGTCGGCGAGACGGAAGATGGAGGGTACGCCGATTTCGGACTGGTCGCCTTCGAGGGCCTTGAGGGCAGAGCCCTGAATGATCGGCGTGGCGTCACCGGGGAAGTCGTACTTGTCGAGGAGCTCACGGAGTTCCATTTCGACGAGTTCGAGCAGTTCGGCGTCGTTGACCATGTCGCACTTGTTCATGTACACGATCACGTACGGCACGCCAACCTGGCGGGCGAGCAGGATGTGCTCGCGGGTCTGCGGCATCGGGCCGTCGGCAGCGGAGCAGACGAGGATGGCGCCGTCCATCTGGGCGGCACCGGTGATCATGTTCTTGACGTAGTCGGCGTGGCCCGGGCAGTCAACGTGGGCGTAGTGACGGTTGGCAGTCTCGTATTCAACGTGCGCAGTGTTGATCGTGATGCCGCGCGCCTTTTCTTCCGGCGCCGCGTCAATTTCAGCGTATTTCTTGGCCGTGCCACCAAACTTGGCCGACAGCACCGTCGTGATCGCCGCCGTCAACGTCGTCTTGCCATGGTCAACGTGACCAATCGTCCCCACATTCACATGCGGCTTCGTACGCGAGAATTTTTCCTTAGCCATTGTCGGTTCTCCAGATTACTTCTTGTTGATGACAGCCTCGGCGACGTTCTTCGGCGCCTCGGTATAGTGCTTGAATTCCATCGAGTAGGTGGCACGCCCCTGCGACAGCGAGCGCAGGGTGGTCGAATAGCCGAACATCTCGGACAAGGGCACTTCGGCCTTGACCACCTTGATGCCGCCCGCCTGGTCCTCCATGCCCTGAACGATGCCACGGCGGGAGGAGAGGTCGCCCATGACGTTGCCCATGTAGTCCTCCGGCGTTTCGACCTCGACCGCCATCATCGGCTCGAGCAGGGTCGGACTGGCCTTCCGCATGCCTTCCTTGAAAGCCATCGAGGCAGCCATGCGGAACGCGTTCTCGTTGGAGTCAACGTCGTGGTAGGAACCGTCGAACAGGGTGAACTTGATATCAACCACCGGGAACCCTGCCAGCACGCCGCTGGTGATGGAATCCTGCAGGCCCTTGTTGACCGCCGGGATGTACTCGCGCGGGACCACACCGCCCTTGATGGCATCGATGAATTCGTAGCCCTTGCCGGCCTCGTTCGGCTCGATCTTGAGCCAGACGTGGCCAAACTGGCCGCGACCACCGGACTGCTTGACGAACTTGCCTTCCTGTTCGACCGACTTCTTGATGCATTCGCGATAGGCAACCTGCGGCGCGCCGACCGTAGCCTCGACATTGAACTCGCGACGCATGCGGTCGACGAGAATTTCGAGGTGCAATTCGCCCATGCCGGAAATGATGGTCTGGCCGGACTCCTCGTCGGTACGCACGCGGAAGGAGGGATCTTCCTGGGCCAGACGGCCGAGAGCGATACCCATCTTCTCCTGGTCGGCCTTGGTCTTCGGTTCGACGGCAACGTGAATCACCGGCTCCGGGAAAATCATGCGTTCCAGCGTGATGACCTTGGCCGGGTCGCAAAGCGTATCGCCAGTCGTCGCCTCTTTCAGGCCGACAGCAGCGGCGATATCGCCGGCGCGCACTTCCTTGATTTCTTCACGCTGGTTGGCGTGCATCTGGAGGATACGCCCGAGACGCTCCTTGCGACCCCTGATCGGGTTATAGACGGAGTCGCCGGAATTTACGACGCCCGAGTAAACGCGGAAGAAGATCAACTGACCGACGAACGGGTCGGTCATGATCTTGAATGCCAGCGCCGAGAATGGCTCGCTATCCGCAGCCTTGCGCTCACCCTCGCTGTCATCCTCCAGGACGCCCTTGACCGGCGGAATATCGACCGGCGACGGCATCAGTTCGATGACTGCATCCAGCATCTTCTGCACGCCCTTGTTCTTGAACGCAGTCCCGCATAGCGTCGGCTGGATTTCGCAGGCGATGGTGCGCGTACGCAGGCCGAGGATGATGTCCTTTTCGGACAGTTCGCCCTCTTCCAGATAACGGTTCATCAGTTCTTCGGATGCCTCGGCGGCGACTTCGACCATGTGCTCGCGCCAGGTCGCCGCCTCGTCGGCGAGACTGGCCGGGATTTCGCGCGCATCGTACTTCATGCCCTGCGACGCCTCGTCCCAGTAGATCGCCTTCATCCGGATCAGGTCGATGACACCCTCGAAGGTATCTTCGGCACCGATGGGAATGACGACCGGCACCGGATTCGCCCGCAGGCGCAACTTCATCTGCTCGACGACCTTGAAGAAGTTGGCGCCGGAGCGATCCATCTTGTTCACGAAAGCAAGGCGCGGCACCTTGTACTTGTTCGCCTGGCGCCAGACCGTTTCCGACTGCGGCTGCACGCCGCCGACGGCGCAGTAGACCATGCAGGCGCCATCGAGAACCCGCATCGAGCGCTCGACTTCGATCGTGAAGTCAACGTGGCCCGGCGTATCGATGATGTTGATGCGATGTTCGGGAAACTGACGATCCATGCCGCTCCAGAAGCAGGTCGTCGCAGCGGAAGTGATGGTGATCCCGCGCTCCTGTTCCTGCTCCATCCAGTCCATGGTGGCGGCACCGTCATGCACTTCACCGATCTTGTGGTTGACCCCGGTGTAGTAAAGGATGCGTTCGGTTGTCGTCGTCTTGCCGGCGTCGATGTGCGCGCTGATGCCGATGTTGCGGTAGCGCTCGATGGGTGTTTTGCGTGCCACGGTGGATACCTTCGAAAATTAGAAGCGGAAGTGGGCAAAAGCCTTGTTGGCTTCGGCCATGCGGTGCACTTCGTCACGCTTCTTGACGGCGCCGCCACGGTTCTCCGCTGCTTCCATCAGTTCTGCAGCCAGGCGCTGGCCCATGGATTTCTCGGAGCGCCGACGCGCGAACTCGCGCAACCAGCGCATGGCGAGCGCCACGCGGCGGGCGGGACGCACTTCAACCGGCACCTGATAGTTGGCACCACCGACGCGGCGGGATTTCACTTCGACCATCGGCTTGGCGTTGGCCAGCGCGGAACCGAAGACTTCGAGCGGATCCTTGCCACCCTTGGCGGCAATGATGTCGAAGGCGCCATAGACGATGCGCTCGGCGACCGACTTCTTGCCGCTCTGCATGATGGCATTGATGAACTTGGAAACCTCGACATTGCCGAACTTGGGATCCGGCAGAATGTCACGCTTGGGTACTTCACGACGACGGGGCATATTGACCTCTACTTAACACGATTCAGTTGAAAAGCCGGGCTAGGGTCTTACCCTCCCGGCCTTTCCCGGCCGCCCACAAGGACGGCCACTTACTAAGGCAGCCTGACGAATCAGGCAGCCTTCGGACGCTTGGTACCGTACTTGGAACGGGACTGTTTGCGATTCTTGACACCCTGGGTGTCCAGCGAGCCACGCACGGTGTGGTAACGCACACCGGGCAAGTCCTTGACGCGACCGCCTCGGATCAGGACCACCGAGTGCTCCTGCAGGTTGTGGCCTTCGCCACCGATGTAGGAGATCACCTCGAAGCCGTTCGTCAAACGCACCTTGCACACCTTGCGCAAAGCAGAGTTCGGCTTTTTCGGGGTCGTCGTATAGACGCGGGTACAAACACCACGCTTTTGCGGGCACCTCTCGAGCGCGGGCACCTTGTTCTTGGTAACCTCCGCAACACGCGGCTTGCGCACGAGTTGGTTGATGGTCGGCATATCTATTCCTTCAGCGGCCGGACGACGAAACTTCGCTGCACGCCGGCAATTTTGTTATCCAAAGCGAAGACAATGGTTAGCCTCCGCCGACAAAAACCGTGGATTTTAGGGTTGATCAACCCCGGTGTCAACGAAACACCGGGGTCGATCGATTGCTCAGGCCCCCTGATCCACTCCCTGGGCCATTGATTCCTCGGCACTTTCCTCAATCCCGCGATCGCCGGCGAGGTCGACGATGCCCGCGGCCTGCGCCCGACGGCTGCGGTGGTGGGCAAGCCCAGTGCCGGCCGGAATCAGGCGGCCGACAATGACGTTCTCCTTGAGGCCACGCAGGTCGTCGCGCTTGCCCATGATTGCCGCTTCGGTAAGCACGCGCGTAGTTTCCTGGAAGGACGCCGCGGATATGAACGAGTCGGTGGACAGCGAGGCCTTCGTGATGCCGAGCAGCATATGCTCGAAGGTTGCCGGCAGCTTGCCTTCGGCGATCGCACGATCGTTCTCGGCCAGCAGTTCGGCACGCTCCACCTGCTCCGATTTGATGAAACGGGTGTCGCCCGGCTCGTCGATCATTACGCGACGCAACATCTGGCGGACGATCACCTCGATGTGCTTGTCGTTGATCTTGACGCCCTGAAGGCGGTAGACGTCCTGTACCTCGTCGGTGATGTAGCGGGCCAGCGCCTCGACGCCCTGCAAGCGCAGGATATCGTGCGGGTCCGGGGCGCCTTCGACGATCTTCTCGCCCTTGTTGACCACCTGCCCATCATGGACGAGAACGTGCTTCTCCTTCAGGATCAGGAACTCGTTCTGGCCACCGTCGAGATCGGTGATGACCAGACGCTGCTTGCCCTTGGTGTCCTTGCCGAAGCTGATCGTGCCGGTCACTTCGGCAAGCACCGAGGCATCCTTCGGGATGCGCGCTTCGAACAGTTCCGCGACACGCGGCAGGCCGCCGGTAATGTCACGCGTCTTGGCTGACTCCTGCGGCATGCGGGCGAGAATGTCGCCGATGCCGACCTGCTGCCCGTCGACCACCGAAATGATCGAGCCGACCTGGAAGGCGATCGACACGGCGTGATCGCTGCCGTGGATCCTGACCTCCTGTCCGGCCTGGTCGAGCAGCTTGACGACCGGGCGCAGGCCCTTGGTGGCAGCCTTGCCGCCCCGCTTGTTGTCGATGACGACCAGTGTAGACAGGCCGGTAACGTCATCGACCTGCTTGGCGACGGTGACGCCTTCCTCGACATTCTCGAAGCGAACGGTGCCGTCGTACTCGGTGACGATCGGACGGGTGTGCGGATCCCACGTCGACAGCTTGGCGCCGGCCTTGACGGACATGCCGTCATTGACGGCCAGCGTCGCGCCGTACGGCACCTTGTGGCGCTCGCGCTCGCGGCCATGGTCGTCGGTGATAAGCACCTCGCCTGAACGCGAAATGACGACCTTTTCGTCCTTGGCACTGGTGACATAACGCATGGTTGGAGTGAACCGCACGGTACCGGCCGACTTCGCCTCGACCTGCGAAGCGACGGCAGCTCGCGATGCAGCGCCGCCGACGTGGAAGGTCCGCATGGTCAGCTGGGTGCCCGGTTCGCCGATCGACTGGGCGGCAATGACGCCGACCGCTTCGCCGACGTTGACCATACTGCCGCGACCCAGATCGCGGCCGTAGCACTGGGCGCAGATCCCGTAGCGCGTTTCGCAGGTCAGCGGGGTGCGAACCTTGACTTCGTCGATACCGAGCTTGTCGATCAGGTCAACCCGTCCTTCATCCAGCATCTCGCCGGCGAAGATGACCGTCTCCTGGGTTCCGGGATCGACGATGTCCTCGCCGGTCACACGGCCGAGGATACGCTCGCGCAGCGGCTCGATGACCTCGCCGCCCTCGACCAGGGCCTTGACCGCGAAGCCGTTGGCGGTGCCGCAATCGTCCTCGGTGATCACCAGATCCTGCGTGACGTCCACCAGGCGACGGGTGAGGTAACCGGAGTTCGCCGTCTTCAGCGCGGTATCGGCCAGGCCCTTGCGGGCGCCGTGGGTCGAGATGAAGTACTGGAGAACATTCAGGCCTTCGCGGAAATTGGTGGTGATCGGCGTCTCGATGATCGAGCCGTCCGGCTTCGCCATCAGGCCGCGCATGCCGGCGAGCTGGCGGATCTGCGCGGCAGAGCCGCGGGCGCCGGAGTCGGCCATCATGTAGATGGAATTGAAGGAATCCTGCTTGACCATCTTGCCGTGGCGATCCTTGACTTCCTCGTGGCCGAGTTCATCCATCATCACCTTGGCGACCTGGTCGCCGGTACGCCCCCAGATATCGACGACCTTGTTGTAGCGTTCGCCCTGGGTGACCAGGCCATTCGTATATTGGGTCTCGATCTCCTTCACTTCCGCTTCGGCGGCAGCGATGATCTCGTGCTTCTTCGCCGGCACGAGCATGTCGTCGGAGCAGAACGAGATACCGGCCCGCGTCGCCAGAGCGTAGCCGTTCTGCATCAGCTTGTCGGCAAACACGACGGTTTCCTTGAGGCCACAGCGACGGAAGGATTCGTCGATCAACTTGGTGATCTCCTTCTTCTTCAGCGCCTTGTCGATAACCTTGAACGGCAGGCCCCTGGGCAGGATGCGCGACAGCAGCGCACGCCCGGCGGTGGTTTCGACGCGCACAATTTTCTCGACGAATTCACCGTCAACCGCAGCCGGCTCGTAGTGCTTGAGGCGCACCGAGATCCGGGAGTGGATGTCGAGTTCCTTGGCCGCCATGGCGCGTTCGACTTCGGCCACATCGGCGAAATACATCCCTTCGCCCTTGCCGTTGATCTTCTCGCGGGTCGCGTAGTACAGGCCGAGAACGATGTCCTGCGACGGCACGATGATCGGCTGGCCGTTGGCCGGCGACAGCACGTTGTTGGAGGCCAGCATCAGCGTGCGGGCTTCCATCTGCGCTTCCAGCGACAGCGGTACGTGTACGGCCATCTGGTCACCGTCGAAGTCGGCGTTGAAAGCGGCGCAGACCAGCGGATGCAGCTGGATCGCCTTGCCTTCGATCAGGGTCGGCTCGAAGGCCTGGATACCCAGACGGTGCAGGGTCGGCGCGCGGTTCAGCATGACCGGATGTTCGCGAATGACGTCTTCCAGCATGTCCCAGACGATCGGCTCCTGGCCTTCGACCATCTTCTTGGCCTGCTTGATCGTCGTCGCGTAACCACCGACTTCCAGCTTGTGGAAGATGAAGGGCTTGAACAGTTCCAGCGCCATCAGCTTGGGCAGACCGCACTGATGCAGCTTGAGCTGCGGGCCGACGACGATGACCGAACGGCCGGAGTAGTCGACGCGCTTGCCGAGCAGGTTCTGACGGAAGCGGCCGCCCTTGCCCTTGATCATGTCGGCCAGGGACTTCAGCGGGCGCTTGTTGGCGCCGGTCATGGCCTTGCCGCGGCGGCCGTTGTCGAGCAGCGAATCGACGGCTTCCTGCAGCATGCGCTTTTCGTTGCGGACGATGATTTCCGGCGCCTTCAGCTCGAGCAGCCGCTTCAGGCGGTTGTTGCGGTTGATGACGCGACGGTAGAGATCGTTGAGGTCGGAGGTCGCGAAGCGGCCGCCGTCGAGCGGCACCAGCGGACGCAGGTCGGGCGGCAGCACCGGCAGGACTTCGAGCACCATCCAGTCAGGCTTGATGCCCGACTTGACGAAACCTTCCAGTATCTTCAGGCGCTTGGCGATCTTCCTGTTCTTCGCCTCCGAGGCGGTCACCTCGAGTTCGGCGCGCAGCGATTCGACTTCGCTGGACAGTTCGAGACTGCGCAGGAGTTCGCGGATACCCTCGGCGCCCATCAGCGCATGGAATTCGTCGCCGTGCTCCTCCATCATGTCGAGATACTGCTCTTCGGTGAGCAACTGGGCACGCTGGAGGTTGCTGACCATGCCCGGATCGCAGACCACATAGGCCTCGAAGTACAGGACGCGCTCGATATCGCGCAGCGTCATGTCGAGCACCATGCCGAGACGGGAAGGCAGGGATTTCAGGAACCAGATATGGGCAACCGGCGAGGCCAGCTCGATGTGACCCATGCGGTCGCGACGAACCTTGGCCAGCGTCACCTCGACGCCGCACTTCTCGCAAATGACGCCGCGGTGCTTGAGGCGCTTGTACTTGCCGCACAGGCACTCGTAATCCTTGATCGGGCCGAAGATCTTGGCGCAGAAGAGGCCGTCGCGCTCGGGCTTGAAGGTCCGGTAGTTGATCGTTTCCGGCTTCTTGACTTCGCCGTAGGACCACGAGCGGATCTTGTCGGGCGAGGCGAGACCGATGGTAATCGCGTCGAATTCTTCCTCGGCGGTTACCTGCTTGAACAGATCGAGCAATGCTTTCATCGTTTAACTCCTAAGCCCTGAATCAGTAACGTTCCAGATCGATGTCGATTGCCAGCGAACGGATTTCCTTGACCAGCACGTTGAACGATTCCGGCATGCCGGCATCGATCCGGTGCTCGCCCTTGACGATGTTTTCGTACACCTTGGTACGACCATTCACGTCGTCGGACTTCACGGTCAACATTTCCTGCAGCACATAAGCGGCGCCATAGGCTTCGAGGGCCCACACTTCCATTTCACCGAAGCGCTGCCCGCCGAACTGCGCCTTGCCGCCCAGCGGTTGCTGGGTCACCAGGGAGTAGGGGCCGGTCGAGCGGGCGTGCATCTTGTCGTCGACCAGGTGGTGCAGCTTCAGGTAGTGCATGTAGCCGACCGTCACCTGGCGCTCGAACGGCTCGCCGGTTCGGCCGTCGAACAGCGTCATCTGTCCCGACGACGGCATTTCGGCAAGAGCGAGCATGGCCTTGATCTCTTCGTCCCTGGCGCCGTCGAACACCGGCGTCGCGAACGGCACGCCGGAAGTCAGGTTGCCGGCCATCTCGAGGATTTCGGCGTCGGACAATTCGTCCAGTTTCTCGGTCTTGCCGCCAGAGTTGTAGATCCGGTCGAGGAAGGCCCGTACATCCTTGACGGCGGCTTGCTGACGAAGCATGTCGGCGATCTTGAAGCCGAGCCCCTTGGCCGCGAGACCAAGATGCACCTCGAGAATCTGGCCGACGTTCATCCGCGACGGCACGCCGAGCGGATTCAACACGATGTCGACCGGGGTGCCGTCGGCCATGTGCGGCATGTCCTCGACCGGCAGGATACGCGAGACAACACCCTTGTTGCCGTGACGGCCCGCCATCTTGTCACCCGGCTGCAGGCGACGCTTCACCGCGACATAAACCTTGACCATCTTCTGGACGCCCGGCGGCAGTTCGTCGCCCTGGGTCAGCTTCTTGCGCTTGGCTTCGAAGGCGACATCGAAAGCCTTGCGCACCTGCTCGAGACCGTCCTTGACCTGCTCGAGCTGCTGTGCGATTTCCTCCTCGGCAACACGGATATCGAACCAGTGATGCGGGTCCATGCCATCCAGGTATGACTGCTCGATGGTCGATCCCTTGGCCAGCCTCTTCGGGCCGCCATTTGCCTTCCTGCCGACGATCAGGCGCCCGATCCGCTCGAAGGCATCGCGTTCGACGATGCGCATCTGGTCGGCGAGATCGAGCTTGTAGTGGCGCAGGTGGTCTTCGATGATGGCCTGGGCGCGGTTGTCGCGCTCGATCCCCTCGCGGGTAAACACCTGGACATCGATGACGGTGCCGGCAATGCCCGACGGCACGCGCAGCGAGGTGTCCTTCACGTCAGACGCCTTCTCGCCGAAGATGGCGCGCAACAACTTTTCTTCCGGCGTCAGCTGGGTTTCACCCTTCGGTGTCACCTTACCCACCAGCACGTCAGCGGCCTCGACTTCGGCACCGATATAGACGATGCCGGACTCGTCGAGCCGCGACAGCTGCGCTTCGCCCAGCGAAGCGATGTCGCGGGTGATCTCCTCGGGGCCGAGCTTGGTGTCACGCGCGACGACCGTCAGTTCCTCGATGTGGATCGAGGTGTAGCGGTCTTCGGCGACGACGCGCTCGGAGATCAGGATCGAATCCTCGAAGTTGTAGCCGTTCCAGGGCATGAAGGCGATCAGCATGTTCTGGCCGAGCGCAAGTTCGCCCTTGTCGGTCGAGGCGCCGTCGGCCACCACGTCGCCGGGTGCGATCCGGTCGCCAACGCGCACCAGCGGACGCTGGTTGATGTTGGTGTTCTGGTTGGAACGGGTGTACTTGACGAGATTGTAGATGTCCACGCCGACTTCGCCGGCGACGGTCTCGTCGTCATTGACGCGAACCACGACCCGCGCGGCATCGACATAGTCAACCAGCCCGCCACGAAGCGCCACGACTGCCGTACCCGAGTCGACCGCAACCGTGCGTTCGATACCCGTGCCCACCAGCGCCTTTTCGGGACGAAGGCAGGGCACCGCCTGCCGCTGCATGTTGGCTCCCATCAGCGCGCGGTTCGCATCGTCGTGCTCAAGGAACGGAATCAGCGAGGCGGCAACGGAAACGATCTGGCCCGGCGCGACGTCCATGTACTGGACGCGCGACGGCTCGGCCAGGATGGTCTCGCCCTTTTCGCGGCAGGTCACGAGATCGTCGGTCAGGCGTCCCTGCTCGTCGAGCGAGGAATTGGCCTGGGCGACGACGTAATTGCCTTCCTCGATCGCCGACAGGTATTCGATGTCGTTGCTCACCTTGCCGCCGGCAACCTGGCGATAGGCGGTCTCGATGAAGCCGTAGCTGTTGACACGGGCGAACAGGGCGAGCGAGTTGATCAGGCCGATGTTCGGACCTTCCGGCGTCTCGATCGGGCAGACGCGGCCGTAGTGGGTCGGATGCACGTCGCGCACCTCGAAGCCGGCACGCTCGCGGGTCAGGCCACCCGGGCCGAGTGCCGAGACGCGCCGCTTGTGCGTGATCTCCGACAGCGGATTGGTCTGGTCCATGAACTGGGACAACTGGCTGGAGCCGAAGAACTCCTTGATCGCCGCGCTGATCGGCTTCGCGTTGATCAGGTCGTGCGGCATCAGATTGTCGGATTCGGCCTGGCTCAGGCGCTCCTTGACGGCACGCTCGACACGCACCAACCCGGCGCGGAATTGGTTTTCCGCCAGTTCGCCGACCGACCGGACGCGGCGATTGCCGAGGTGGTCGATGTCGTCGATCTCACCCCGGCCGTTGCGCAAATCGACGAGGACCTTGATGACATCGACGATGTCACGCGGCGACAGGGTCAGTTGCTCGCGAACTTCCACGTTGGCACCCAGTGGCTTGATCTTGCTGGCCAAGGCATCGGCATCGCTCTGCGTCATGTTTTCGCAGAGTGCTCGCGCACCATAGGGCATCAGACCGACCAGATACTGGATGGCGGGAAGCGGGAAGCCCGACCCTTCCGCGAGATTCTTCAACGCGGCCTCGGCCTTGGAGGCGAGGCTCTTGACCATCACCTTGTATTCGATGACATCCTGCCGCGCCAGGCGACGGTTGAATTTCATGCGACCGACGCCGGACAGGTCGTATCGCTCGTCCGAATAGAACAGGCCGTTGAACAGGATCTCGACCGCCTCCTCGGTGGGCGGCTCGCCCGGCCGCATCATCCGGTAGATCGCGATGCGCGCCGCCTGCCGTGACACGGTATCGTCCGCACGCAGCGTGCTGGAGATAAACGCGCCACGGTCGAGGTCGTTCGTGTAGAGGGTCTCGAGGGTGGTGATGCCTGCCTCGCGCAGCTTCGCCAGCAACGTCTCGGTGATTTCATCGTTGGCGCTGGCGATGATCTCGCCGCTATCCTGATCGACGACGTCGCGGGCAATGACCCTGCCCACGATGAAATCCTCGGGGACGGCGATCTGCTTGAGCGACGCGGCAGTGATGTCGCGGATATGCTTGGCGATGATCCGCTTGTCCTTGGCGACAATGACCTTGCCATCCGGAGCGACAAAGTCGAAGCGTGCCACTTCCCCTCGCAAACGCTCCGGTAGCAGGGAGAATTCGATCTTCTCCTTGCTCAGGCCGAAGGTGTCGAACTCGAAGAAATTCGCCAGGATCTGCTCGGAAGACATGCCGATCGCCTTGAGCAGCGTGGTGACAGGCATCTTGCGGCGACGGTCAACACGGAAGAAAAGTATGTCCTTCGCATCGAACTCGAAATCCAGCCAAGAGCCGCGATAGGGAATGACCCGCGCCGAGAAAAGCAGCTTGCCCGAGCTGTGCGTCTTGCCGCGGTCATGTTCGAAGAAGACGCCGGGCGAACGATGGAGCTGGGAAACGATGACCCGCTCGGTGCCGTTGATGACGAACGAGCCGTTCGTCGTCATCAGCGGGAGTTCGCCCATGTAGAACTTCCTGCTCCTTCACTTCCTTGATCGTGTCCGGCACTTCTCGATCCATGATCACCAGGCGCACTTTGGCGCGCAGGGACGAAGCGTAGGTCAGCCCGCGCTGCTGGCACTCGGTCACGTCGAACGCCGGGGCGCCGAGCATGTAGCTGACGAACTCCAGCCGCGCGTTGCCGGAATGGGAGGCAATCGGAAAGATCGAGGTGAACGCCGCCTGAAGCCCCTCGTTCTTGCGCCTCTCGGCCGGAGTCTCGGCTTGCAGGAAGGCCGAGAAGGACTCCAGTTGGGTCGCAAGCAGGAAGGGGACATCGAGTACGCTGGAGCGCTTGGCGAAGCTCTTGCGGATGCGTTTCTTCTCGGTGAAGGAGTAAGTCATGGGAACTCCGTGAGGATGAATTCAAACGTCGAAGCTGTCGAAACAGGCAAACGCAAACGCGCTCTCCCTCCACTCAGGGAAGGGAAAGCACCGTTTGCGTCTGCCGGCTGGCGTCAATCAAGTCTGTCTTCGGGGTTGGTTCGAACCGTTCGTACAAAGCGGAAAAGGGCTGGCAGCGAAGCCGCCAGCCCGCACACGGGACTCCGTTACTTCATCTCGACCTTGGCGCCGGCGTCTTCCAACTGCTTCTTGAGGGCTTCGGCATCGGCCTTGGAAATGCCTTCCTTGACCGCCTTCGGGGCACCATCGACAAGATCCTTGGCTTCCTTGAGGCCAAGGCCGGTCACCGCACGGACGACCTTGATGACTTCGACCTTCTTCTCGCCAGCGCCGGTCAGCATGACGGTGAATTCGGTCTGCTCTTCGACCGGTGCGGCCGGGCCGGCAGCAGCCGGGCCAGCCGCGAACGATGCGGCGGAAACACCAAACTTTTCCTCGAATGCCTTGACCAGGTCATTCAGTTCCATCACGGTCATGGAGCCAACGGCTTCCAGGATGTCTTCGTTGCTAATTGCCATTTCAAAATACTCCTAGTTCAAATCGTAAGCGGTAGGGATCAAGCGGCAGCTTCTTCGCGTTGCTTGGCCAGCGCAGCCAGGCAGCCGGCAAAACCGGACACCGGAGCCTGCATGACGCCGAGCAGCCGGGCAAGCAGCTCTTCGCGGCTCGGGATGGAGGCAAGCGCCTGCAGCCCAGCCTTGTCGAGCACGTTGCCGGCGAAGACGCCAGCCTTGAGCACAAGCTTGTCGTTGGTCTTGGCGAAATCGTTGAGGACTTTCGCTGCTGCCACGGGATCGCCGGAAATGCTGTAGATCAGCGGCCCGACCATCTGGTCGGACAAACCGGCGAACGGCGTGTCAGCGACTGCGCGACGCACCAAGGTGTTCTTCAGCACGCGCAGATAGACGCCCGACTCGCGCGCCTTCCTGCGCAACACCGTCATGTGGCTGACGGCGATGCCGCGGTACTCGGCGATCGCGATGGTCTGGGCATCGGCCACTTGTGCCGACACTTCAGCAACAACCGCTTTCTTTTCGTTCAGATTGAGACCCACGGGGCCTTCCTCCTTTCAAGTCATAACACGGCGGGGAAATCCCGCCGCACCTACGGCGACCTGAACCGGAAGCACCGCCTGCCGTTGCCGGCCGGCGGAAAATCCTGTTCTGGGACACCGTCTGCGCAGGTCACTTTCGCCATTAAGTCCTGTTGCCAGAACGCCTGCGGTCTTTGACGATCCACTGGTTGCCACCGGAGCGGCCACCAGCGGCCCAAAGTACTTTTGTCAGCCAGCCAGCGTGGCCTGATCGACGCGAATGCCAGGACCCATGGTGGCTGCAACCGCCACCTTGCGCAGGTACTGGCCCTTGGAAGTGGCAGGCTTGGCCTTGTTCAGGGCGTCGATCAGTGCCTTCAGGTTGGCCTCGAGATTCTCGACCGGGAAGGAGGCGCGCCCAATGGTGGCATGGATGATGCCGCCCTTGTCCGTACGGTACTGGACCTGGCCTGCCTTGGCATTCGCGACGGCAGTCGCGACGTCCATCGTTACGGTGCCCACCTTCGGATTCGGCATCAGTCCGCGCGGGCCGAGGATCTGGCCGAGCTGGCCGACGACCTTCATGGCGTCCGGCGTGGCGATGACGACATCGAAATTCAGGTTGCCGGCCTTGACCTCGGCGGCCAAGTCTTCGAAACCGACGATCTCGGCGCCGGCCGCCTTGGCAGCCTCGGCCTTGTCGCCCTGGGCAAAAACGGCAACCCGGACGGACTTGCCGGTACCTGCCGGCAGCACGACGGAACCGCGCACGATCTGGTCGGACTTGCGCGGGTCGACGCCGAGGTTCACCGCGGCATCGATCGACTCGTCGAACTTGGCGGTTGCCGATTCCTTGGCCAGGGCCAGGGCTTCACCAACCGGGTACGGCTTCTGGGCGACGATCTTGCCCTGCAGCGCCTTCTGCTTCTTGGTTAACCTGGCCATGTCAGACACCCTCCACGGTAACGCCCATCGAGCGGGCGGTGCCGGCAATGGTCCGCACGGCAGCGTCCAGGTCGGCAGCGGTCAGGTCGGGCATCTTGGTCTGGGCGATCTCCTCGAGCTGGGCGCGGGTGATCTTGCCGACCTTGTTGGTATGCGGCTTGGGCGAGCCGGACTTGATGCCGACCGCCTTCTTGATCAGGATGGTCGCCGGCGGTGTCTTCATCACGAAGGTGAAGGACTTGTCGGCGAAAGCGGTAATCACCACCGGAATCGGCAGGCCCGGCTCGAGCCCTTGCGTCTGGGCATTGAAGGCCTTGCAGAACTCCATGATATTGAGGCCGCGCTGACCCAGCGCGGGGCCGATCGGGGGCGACGGGTTCGCCTTGCCAGCCGGCACTTGCAGCTTGATGTAGCCAATAATTTTCTTGGCCATGATTGCTCCTAGAAAGTGAGTGGTAACGCGCGTTGACCGCAGCAATAGCGGCTACTGACGCTCCTCTTGCCGCAATCGGGGCTTGCGGCAGGCCCTTGAAACCCTTTTTCAGGCCTTCTCGACCTGGGCAAACTCGAGTTCGACCGGCGTTGCCCGGCCAAAAATCGTCACCGAAACGCGCAGGCGACTCTTCTCGTAGTTAACGTCCTCGACCGCGCCGTGGAAATCGGTGAAAGGACCTTCCTTGACTCGCACCACTTCGCCGGCCTCGAACAGCACCTTCGGGCGGGGCTTTTCGACCCCTTCCTGCATCTGCTGCATGATCTTGTCGACTTCCTTCTGGGAAATCGGCGTCGGCTTGGTCGCCGTGCCCCCGACAAAGCCCGTCACCTTCGCCGTGTTCTTGACCAGGTGCCAGGAATCGTCGTCCATCTCCATCTCGACCAGCACGTAGCCGGGAAAGAACTTGCGCTCGGATATGGCCTTCTGGCCAGCCTTCATCTCGACGACTTCCTCGACCGGAACCAGGATGCGCCCGAACTTCTCCTGCATCCCGAGACGGTTGATGCGCTCCTGAATGGCGCGCATGACGCTCTTTTCGTAGCCGGAATAGGCATGCACCACGTACCAGCGTTTGCTCATGATTTCTTCCAGCCCAGCACGAGATCGTAGAGAACCCACTCCAGGGTCTTGTCGGTCAGATAGAGGAACAGCGCCATGATCACGACGAAAGCGAAGACCAATGCGGTGGACTGCGTGGTTTCCTTGCGCGTCGGCCAGACCACCTTTTTCGCTTCGACCACCGCCTCGTTGGCGAAGGTGAAGAAGCGCTGTCCGGGCTCGGTCTTCCAGGCGAGGGCAGCGGCGAGAGCGACCCCGGCAAGCACCGCGAGTACGCGCAAGATCATCGCCTGCTCGGCGAGAAGGTAGAAAGCAGCCACGCCGGCAGCCAGCATGGCCAGCGCCAGCGCAAACTTGATCTTGTCAGCCATGATCTTCGCGATCTTTAGAGAGAGTGGCAGGGGCGGAGGGAATCGAACCCCCGACCTTCGGTTTTGGAAACCGGCGCTCTACCAATTGAGCTACACCCCTGCAGCAGAGACATCAGGGCGCTCCGATTGCCCGGAGCGCCGTGTTGCATGAAACGTCGCGGTCAGGCGATGATTTTTGCGACGACGCCGGCGCCGACGGTACGACCGCCTTCGCGGATGGCGAAGCGCAGGCCTTCTTCCATGGCGATCGGGTTGATCAGCTTGATGGTCATGGCGATGTTGTCGCCCGGCATCACCATCTCGACGCCTTCCGGCAGGTCGATGGAGCCGGTCACGTCGGTGGTGCGGAAGTAGAACTGCGGACGGTAGCCGTTGAAGAACGGCGTGTGACGACCGCCTTCATCCTTGGACAGGATGTACACTTCGGAGGTGAAGTGGGTGTGCGGCTTGACCGAACCCGGCTTGCACAGCACCTGGCCACGCTCGACGTCTTCACGCTTGGTGCCGCGCAGCAGGGTGCCAACGTTGTCGCCGGCCTGACCCTGGTCGAGCAGCTTCCGGAACATTTCGACGCCGGTGCAGATGGTCTTGATGGTCGGACGGATGCCGACGATTTCGATTTCTTCGCCCACCTTGACGATGCCGCGCTCGATACGACCGGTCACAACGGTGCCACGACCGGAGATGGAGAAGACGTCTTCAACCGGCATCAGGAAGGGCAGGTCGATGGCGCGTTCCGGGGTCGGGATGTAGGAGTCCAGCGCGTCGGCGAGACGGAAGATGGAGGGTACGCCGATTTCGGACTGGTCGCCTTCGAGGGCCTTGAGGGCAGAGCCCTGAATGATCGGCGTGGCGTCACCGGGGAAGTCGTACTTGTCGAGGAGCTCACGGAGTTCCATTTCGACGAGTTCGAGCAGTTCGGCGTCGTCGACCATGTCGCACTTGTTCATGTACACGATCACGTACGGCACGCCAACCTGGCGGGCGAGCAGGATGTGCTCGCGGGTCTGCGGCATCGGGCCGTCGGCAGCGGAGCAGACGAGGATGGCGCCGTCCATCTGGGCGGCACCGGTGATCATGTTCTTGACGTAGTCGGCGTGGCCCGGGCAGTCAACGTGGGCGTAGTGACGGTTGGCAGTCTCGTATTCAACGTGCGCAGTGTTGATCGTGATGCCGCGCGCCTTTTCTTCCGGCGCCGCGTCAATTTCAGCGTATTTCTTGGCCGTGCCACCAAACTTGGCCGACAGCACCGTCGTGATCGCCGCCGTCAACGTCGTCTTGCCATGGTCAACGTGACCAATCGTCCCCACATTCACATGCGGCTTCGTACGCGAGAATTTTTCCTTAGCCATTCCAGTACCCCAATCGTCTAACAATCAAAAAGAAACCAGAACCCACGCCAATCGGTGGTGCCCATGGGCAGGATCGAACTGCCGACCTCCCCCTTACCAAGGGGGTGCTCTACCACTGAGCCACATGGGCCTACCTTGAGACTCCAGCCGCACCGCGCGATGTTGTGGAGCGGGTGAAGGGAATCGAACCCTCGTCTTAAGCTTGGAAGGCTTCGGCTCTACCATTGAGCTACACCCGCTTAACCCTCGCCCGCAGCACAGGCAGTTACAGCATTTAATCTGGTGGAGGGGGAAGGATTCGAACCTTCGAAGGCAGAGCCGTCAGATTTACAGTCTGATCCCGTTGACCGCTTGGGTACCCCTCCGGAAGAACGGAACATTATCCCGGCCGATGCCCGACGTGTCAAGCCCCGAAGCAACAAAAAAGCCGGCGCGCAGCCGGCCTTCGCGTCCGCTCGCGCGGCTTTCCTTACTTCTGGGCGAGAACCCAGGTCGCCAGCTTGGTGGCCTCTTCCGGCGTGACATTGTTCGGCGGCATCGGAACTTGGCCCCAGGTGCCCTTGCCACCCGCCTTGATCTTGGTAGCCAGCATCGCCGGTGCCTTGGCGTCGCCCTTGTACTTGGCGGCAACGTCCTTGTAGGCCGGACCGACCAGCTTCTTGTCGATCGCGTGGCAAGCCATGCAGTTCTTGGCCTTGGCCAGCGCTTCATCGGCATGGGCCTGACCGGCCATCACGATACCTGCGGTAGCCATCATGGCAACATAAACAGCTTTCATTCTTTCGCTCCGTTCGTCGGGTTGGTGGGTGAGTCAGCTTTGGATGATAAGCCCTTTGTGGCCGCTTGCAAACCGTTGGCGACAACTGTGTTAGCCCCGAGCGGCACGCGGGGCCAACCCTTCGCCGACGTCCATGGCTTATCAACGCAAGCGCCTGCGGGTCCGTTGACAGGAGCGGTCAGGATCCGCGTGACGAGGCCGCCAGCAGCGTGCCGGCCAAGACGAACAGCGCGCCGAAAGCACGGTTCTGGAACCTGACCGCGCGCGGGTCATGCAGCCAGCGGCCAAGCCGCGCCGCGGCAAGCGCGTACGCGGACATCACCAGTACGTCGGTCAGGCACAACGTCGCCGCGATAGCAAGATATTGCGGCGCAAGTGCCTGCGCCGGATCGATGAACGGCGGCACCAGCGCGCAAATGAAGACGATGGCCTTGGGATTGGTCAGATTGACCAGTAACCCCTGGCGGAAAAAGCCCAGGCTTTGCCGCGGCGGCAACACCTGCTCCGCCGGGGCCAGCGGTGGCGCCCGCCAGCGCTCGATGCCCAGCCACACCAGATAGCCGGCACCGATGAACTTCAGTACCACGAAGGCGGCCTCCGAGGTGGTCAGAAGGGCGCCGAGACCGACGGCGACGATGGCCAGGTGGATCAGCAGTGCCAGTTGCAGCCCGAGAATGGCTGAAAATGCCGCCCGATAGCCATGGCGGATGCCGGTACTCATGCTCAGCACCGCCCCCGGCCCTGGCGTGACGGCGATCAGGATCGCCGCCAGCAGAAAGCCGAGCCAGGCCGCGAGGCTCACTTGCGGCGCTGGATCTGCGTCACGTCGCGCACGGCCCCCTTGTCCGCCGACGTCGCCATCAGCGCATAGGCCTGCAAGGCCGCCGACACGAAGCGCTCGCGCGCCACGGGTTGCCAGGCAGCTTCGCCCCTGGCCTCCATCGCAGCACGACGGCGCGCCAGTTCGTCGTCGCTGACGGCAAGATGGATGCTGCGCTTCGGGATGTCGATCTCGATGGTATCGCCCTCCTCGACCAGACCGATCGCGCCGCCATCGGCGGCTTCCGGCGACGCATGCCCGAGCGACAGGCCGGACGTCCCGCCGGAGAAGCGGCCGTCGGTGAGCAGCGCACACGCCTTGCCGAGCCCCATCGACTTCAGGTAGGAAGTCGGATAGAGCATCTCCTGCATGCCCGGACCGCCCTTCGGCCCTTCGTAGCGGATGACGACCACATCGCCGGCGACGATTTTCGCCCCGAGAATGGCGTCGACCGCAGCATCCTGACTTTCGAAAACGCGGGCACGTGCCGGTGAATTTCCAGATCGATTCGTCGACACCGGCCGTCTTGACGATGCAGCCGTCGATGGCGATATTGCCGTGCAGCACCGCCAGGCCACCTTCCTGCGAGTAGGCGCTGGCCTTGTTGCGGATGCAGCCGTGGCTGCGGTCGAGATCCAGTCCGCTGTAGCGGCGATCCTGGGAGAACGCGACCTGGGTCGGCACGCCGCCCGGCGCGGCCATGAAGAACTCGTGGATCGCCGGATCGTTCGCGCGCACCACGTCCCATTGGTCGATCGCGTCGCCGAGCGTCCTGGCATGCACGGTCGGCACGCTCCGGTGCAGCAGGCCCGGCGCGGTCGAGTTCGCCGAGGATGCCCATGATCCCGCCGGCGCGATGGACGTCCTCGATGTGGTACTTGTCGGTCATCGGCGCCACCTTGCACAGGCAGGGCACGGCGCGCGAAATGCGGTCGATGTCGGCCATCGTGAAATCGACGCCGGCCTCCTGCGCCGCGGCGAGGATATGCAGCACGGTGTTGGTCGAGCCGCCCATGGCGACGTCGAGCGTCATGGCATTCTCGAAGGCCTGGAAAGTGGCGATCGAGCGCGGCAGGACCGACGCGTCATCCTGCTCGTAATAGCGCCGGCAGAGTTCGACGACCTGGCGACCGGCGCGCAGGAACAACTCCTTGCGATCGGCGTGGGTCGCGACGACCGTGCCGTTGCCGGGCAGCGAGAGGCCGAGCGCCTCGGTCAGGCAGTTCATCGAGTTGGCGGTGAACATCCCGGAGCACGAACCGCAGGTCGGGCAGGCCGAACGCTCGATCTCGGCGAGGTCGGCATCGGAAACGGAGCTGTCGGCCGCCTTGACCATGGCATCGACGAGGTCGAGGTGGATGACCTGACCCTTCACCGTGACCTTGCCTGCCTCCATCGGGCCACCGGAAACGAAGACGGCCGGCACGTTGAGGCGCATGGCGGCCATCAGCATGCCCGGGGTGATCTTGTCGCAGTTGGAGATGCAGACCATGGCGTCGGCGCAGTGGCCGTTGACCATGTACTCGACCGAATCGGCGATCAGGTCGCGCGACGGCAGCGAGTAGAGCATGCCGCCATGGCCCATGGCGATGCCGTCGTCGATGGCGATGGTGTTGAATTCCTTGGCGATGCCGCCGGCCGCCTCGATTTCGCGGGCGACCAGCTGGCCCATGTCCTTGAGATGCACATGGCCCGGCACGAACTGCGTGAAGGAATTGACGACGGCGATGATCGGCTTGCCGAAGTCGCCGTCCTTCATGCCGGTGGCGCGCCACAGGGCGCGGGCGCCGGCCATGTTGCGGCCGTGGGTGGAGGTGCGGGAGCGGTAATCGGGCATGTGAATCTCCGTCAGGAACTGTGCGCATGGCGGCGCGAACTATAATGGGCCAATTCTAGCCGACTCTCCGCCGCCGATGCTTCTCCACCCCCAGTTCGACCCCGTCGCCTTCTCGCTCGGCCCCGTGGCGGTGCGCTGGTACGGCTTGATGTATCTGGTCGCCTTTGTCCAGTTCATCCTCCTCGGCCGCTACCGGATCCGCACCCGCCCCGGTTTCATCACCGTCGCGCAACTCGACGACCTGCTCTTCTACGGCATGCTCGGGGTCATCGTCGGCGGCCGGCTGGGCCAGGTGCTTTTCTACGAGCCGGGCTACTACCTCGCCAACCCGCTTGAAATCTTCGCGGTCTGGAAAGGCGGCATGGCCTTCCATGGCGGTTTCCTCGGCGTGCTGGTGGCGATGGGATTGTGGTCGCGCAAGCACCACATTGCCTGGTTCGACATCACCGACTTCATCGCCCCGCTGGTGCCGCTCGGCCTGGCCGCCGGCCGCATCGGCAACTTCATCAACGGCGAACTGTGGGGGCGCATCTGCGACCCGGCACTGCCCTGGGGCATGGTCTTTCCGCAGGCGGGCGACCTGCTGCCACGGCATCCATCGCAGCTCTACCATGTCGGACTGGAGGGTGTCGCGCTCTTCGTCATTCTCTGGCTCTATTCGAGTTCTCCCCGTCCGCGCAGCGCGACGTCCGGCGTATTTCTGATCGGCTACGGCGCCTTCCGCTTCGTCACCGAATTCTTCCGCGAGCCGGACGCCGGGATCTTCGGCCAGTCGTACGCCGTCAGCATGGGCCAGTGGCTGTCGCTGCCGATGGTTGTCATCGGTGTCGGCATGGTCGTCGTCGCCTACCGCCGGCAACGCTGAGCAGCCCTGCCGGCGGTGCGAAAGCGACGTAGAATCACGTCTCCAACCCCCACCCACTCACAGGAATCCAGCCATGCAACGTCCGTTCAAGGTTCTCGGCATCCAGCAGATCGCCATCGGCGGCCCGTCCAAGGAAAAACTGCGCACCCTGTGGGTCGACATGTTCGGCCTCGAAGTCACCAGCACCTTCGTTTCCGAGCGCGAAAACGTCGACGAGGACATCTGCGCGATGGGTAGCGGCCCGTTCAAGGTCGAAGTCGACCTGATGCAGCCACTCGATCCGGAAAAGAAGCCGGCCGTGCACACCACGCCGCTCAACCATGTCGGGCTGTGGATCGACGATCTGCCCAAGGCGGTCGAATGGCTTTCCGCCAACGGCGTGCGCTTCGCGCCGGGCGGCATCCGCAAGGGCGCCGCCGGCTTCGACATCACCTTCCTGCACCCCAAGGGCAACGAGGAATTCCCGATCGGCGGCGAAGGCGTGCTGATCGAAATGGTTCAGGCGCCGCCGGAAGTAGTGTCAGCTTTTGCCAGGCTCGCAGCGGGCTGAAAGTCTTCCCGGCCGGCCCCGGTTGCGGTCAACCCTGAAAACCGGCGCGATTTTACTGGCGACCGAGCGCCGCGATCCGTTCTTCGAGCGGCGGATGCGTCGAGAACAGCGCCATCCAGCCCGGCCCGCCGGCGATGCCCGCGGCCGCCATGCTCTGCGGCAACGGCTCGGTATGTAGGCTGCCCAGGCGCCGCAGCGCGTTCTGCATCGGCACCGGCGAGCGCATCAATTGCGCGGCACCGGCATCGGCGCGAAATTCGCGCTGGCGCGAGAACCAGGCCACGATGATGCTGGCCAGAACGCCAAAAATCACCTGGCTGACCATGCTCGCCACCATATAGCCGATACCGGGGCCGCTGCTGTCGGACCCCCGGCGCATGAAGGAATCGACCGCGTAACCGACGACGCGCGAGAGGAAGATGACGAAGGTATTGACCACGCCCTGGATCAGGGTCAGCGTCACCATGTCGCCGTTGGCGATGTGCGCGACCTCGTGCGCCAGCACCGCCTCGGCTTCCTCGCGCGTCATGCCCTGCAGCAGACCGGTCGACACCGCGACCAGCGAGCTGTTTTTCGTCGCGCCGGTGGCGAAGGCATTCGGCTCGCCCTCGTAGATGGCGACTTCCGGCATCGCCAGGTTGGCGTCCTTGGCGAGGCGCGCGACAGTATCGACCAGCCAGACCTCGGTCGAGTTGCTCGGGGATTCGATGACGTGGGCGCCGACACTGCGCTTGGCCATGAATTTTGACATCGCCAGCGAAATGAAGGCGCCGCCGAAGCCGATCAGGCCCGAGAACGCGAGCAGCATGCCAAGATCAAGGCCATTCTCGGTCAGGAAGCGATCGACGCCGAGCAGGTTGGCGGCCAGCCCGAGCACCAGCATCACCGCGAGGTTGGTAGCGAGGAAAAGAATGACGCGTTTCATGATGGACTCCATCGATAATGCATGTGAGCGAATGATAGAGCAGATATCGTCGCTGTGAATCGGATGTATCCTGAGCAACCTTCCGGTTTTTCCAGACGATCGATGTCCAGCCTCAATTTCAAGCACCTGCACTATTTCTGGGTGGTCGCCCACGAGGGCAGCATGACGCGCGCAGCCGAGCGTCTCGGCGTCGCTGTGCAGACGATCAGCGGCCAGCTCGCCGTGCTCGAGCGCAGCCTGGGCAAGGCTCTGTTCGTCAGCCAGGGGCGCGGCCTCGCCCTCAGCGAAGCCGGGCGCGCCGCCCTCGGCTATGCCGACCAGATATTCCAGCTCGGCGACGCGCTCGCGGAGTCCGTGCGCACGGCCGACGGCGGCGCCACGTTGCGCCTGCGCACGGGCATCTCGGACGGCATCCCCAAGCTGCTCGCCTACCGCCTGCTCGAATCCGTGCTGGCGATGCCCCAGGACGTCCGCCTGGTCTGCCACGAGGGCGGTTTCGAGCCGCTCCTGGCGGAACTGGCGCTGCACCACCTCGACCTCGTGCTGACCGACCGGCCGGCGCCGGTCGGCGGCAACCTCAAGGTCTTCAGCACACCGCTGGGCGATTTCGCCTCATGCCTGTTCGGCAGCGCGGCGCTGGTCGGGCGCTATGCACCGGGCTTCCCGCACAGCCTCGACGCGGCGCCGCTCTTCCTGCCGACCCGCCAGAGCGCGCTGCGCGGGCGCATCGACCGCTGGATCGAAGAAATCGGCATCCGCCCGCGCATCGTCGGCGAATTCCAGGACAGCGCGCTACTGACCACCTTCGGCCGCGCCGGACTCGGCCTGTTCCCGGCGCCGCTGGCACTGGCGGAACAGGTCGCCGAACAACTCGCGGCGCAACCGCTCGGCGAAATGGCCGGCGTCAGCGAGCAGATCTACGCCATCTCCAACGAACGGCGCATCCGCCATCCGGCGATCGAGGTCCTGCTCGCGTCGGCGCCGGCACCGGCACGGGCCGGCGGCTGAGCCAGGATTGGCGTCGGCGGCCCGCCGTGGCGGGGAGGGTATAATGGCCTTCCCACAAGCCGAACCGAAGCAGAAATCCATGGAAAAGATCCGCAAGTTCATCGCCCTCGTCACCTTCATCACCCTCGCCGGCCATGCCTTCGGCCAGCAGTTGCCGGTGCCGCCGACCCTCGCCGCCAGATCCTGGCTGCTGCTGGAAATGGGCTCCGGCCAGGTGTTGACCGCGGAGAAGCCCGACGAACGTATCGAGCCTGCCTCGCTGACCAAGCTGATGACGGCTTACCTGACCTTCGCCGCGCTCCGCCAGAAGACCATCACCCTCGATACACCGGTCACGGTGTCGCAAAGGGCCTGGAAAACCGGCGGCTCGAAGATGTTCATTCAGGTCGAGACGCAGGTTCGGGTCGAAGACCTGATCAAGGGCATGATCGTGCAATCGGGCAACGATGCCTGCGTTGCGCTGGCCGAGGCAATCGCCGGCAGCGAGGAGAGTTTCGCGCAGATGATGAATCGCGAAGCCAAGCGGCTCGGCATGACTTCATCGAATTTCACCAACTCGACCGGCCTGCCCGACCCGCAGCTCTATACGACGGCACGCGACCTGGCAACGCTGTCCAGCGCCCTGATTCGCGACTTTCCAGAGGAGTACAGGAAGTACTACTCGATGAAGGAATTCCGCTACAACAACATCACCCAGCCCAACCGCAACCGCCTGCTGTGGATCGATTCGACGGTGGATGGCGTCAAGACCGGTCACACCGACGCGGCCGGCTACTGCCTGATCTCCTCGTCGCTACGCGACAAGCGCCGCCTGCTGTCGGTCGTTCTCGGCGCCAAATCCAGCTCGATGCGCGCCAGCGAATCGCTCAAGCTGCTCAACTGGGGCTTCCAGTCGTACGACGCCGTCACGCTGCAGGCGAAGGAACAGCCAGTCGCCACGCTGCGTGTCTGGAAGGGAGAACAGCCGTCGGTCAAGGCCGGCTTCACCAGCGACCTCGCCGTCGCGGTGCCGCGCGGCTATGCCGACAAGGTCAAGAGCGAGTTCACCCCGCAGCCGCGGATCGTGGCGCCCGTCCAGGCCGGGCAGCCGCTCGGGACGATGAAGGTCACCATCGACGGCAAGCTCTACGGCGAATATCCCGTCCCGGCGCTTGAAAACGTGCCGCTCGCCGGCATCGTTGGCCGCACCATCGACACCGTCAAACTCTGGTTCAACTGAGCGCATGACCCCTTACGTCGCCGATCCCGTCTATCTCGACGGCCGCTTTCTGCCGCTGGCCGAGGCCGCCGTTTCGCCGCTCGACCGGGGGTTTCTCTATGGCGACGGGGTCTATGAATTGATCCCCGTCTATTCCCGCCGTCCGTTCCGGCTCGCCGAACACCTGGACCGCCTGCAGGCGACGCTCGCCGGCATCCGGCTGGCCAACCCGCTCGACCCTGCCGGCTGGACGGCGGTCGTCGAACGCCTGGTCGCCGAGGCGCCGTGGGAGGACCAGTCGGTCTACCTGCAGGTGACGCGCGGCGCCGACAACAAGCGCGACCACGCCTTCCCGCCCGCCGGCGTGCCGCCGACGGTGTTCGCCTTCACTTCGCCGCTGGTCACGACGCCGGCCGACATCCGCGCCAGTGGCGTCGCCGCGATCACCGTCGCCGATGACCGCTGGGCCCGCTGCAACCTCAAGGTCGTCTCGCTGCTCGCCAACGTGCTGGCGCGCCAGCAGGCGGTCGACGCCGGCTGCGCCGAGGCGCTGCTGATCCGCGACGGCTTCCTCAAGGAAGGCGCGGCGTCCAACATTTTCGTGGTCAGGGACGGCGTGCTGCTGGCGCCGCCGAAGACCGCCTTCATGCTGCCCGGCATCACCTACGACATCGTGCTCGAACTGGCCGCCCATCACGGTCAACCCGTCGAAGTGCGCGAAATCGGCGAAGCGGAACTTCGCGCCGCCGACGAGGTCTGGATGACCTCATCGACCAAGGAAGTGCTCGCCATCACCACCCTCGACGGCGCGCCGGTCGGCAGCGGCCGGCCGGGTCCGCTCGCCGGGCGGATGTGGCAGTGGTACCAGGATTTCAAGAATTCGGTCATGCGCACCGGCTGAGATGGCATCGTACAAGGACACCCTGCTCGAATTCCCCTGCGACTTTCCCCTGAAGATCATGGGCAAGGCCGAGGACGCGTTCGCCCAGGTAGTCCTCGAGATCGTCAGCCGGCACGCCCCCGGGTTCGACGCGGCGACGATGGAAATGCGGGCCAGTTCGGGCGGCAACTACCTGAGCCTGACGTGCACCGTCGTCGCCACCTCCAAGCCGCAGCTCGACGCGCTGTACACCGATCTTTCCGGCCACCCGCTGGTCAAAGTGGTGCTGTGAGGCACCAAGCAGGGGCCCCGCCTTGCGGGGATGCGCGCAAGCCGAACAGCACCGGCTGCCGACCGGGAGGCTGCGAGCATCAGTCAGGTGCTTCGGAGGCAGCGCTGTGAACCCTGTCGTCAAAAGACTCGGCCGGGTCGAGTACGAGCCGACCTTCCAGGCCATGCGCGACTTCACCGCCAAGCGCACGGCGGAAACCCCGGACGAACTGTGGATCGTCGAGCATCCGCCGGTCTACACGCTCGGCCAGGCCGGCAAGCCGGAGCACGTCCTGCGCGACGTCGGCATCCCGCTGGTGAAGATCGACCGCGGCGGCCAGGTCACCTACCACGGCCCCGGCCAGGTGGTGATCTACCTGCTGCTCGACCTTGCCCGGATGCAGATCAAGGTGCGCGAACTGGTCAGCGCCATCGAGGCGGCGGTCATCGACCTGCTCGGCTGCGTACGGCGTCGTCGCGGAGCGGCGCGCCGGCGCGCCGGGCGTCTATGTCGGCGACGCCAAGATCGCCGCGCTCGGCCTGCGCATCCGCAACGGCTGCTCGTATCACGGCGTCTCGCTGAACGTGGACATGGACCTGGCGCCGTTCGCGGCGATCAACCCCTGCGGCTACGCGGGTCTGCGCGTCATCCAGACCAAGGACCTGCGACATCCCGCTCACCGTGGCCAGCGCCGGCGAGCAACTCGCGCAGCACCTGCTGCGGCAACTGGACCAACAACATGGCTGAAACGAAGCAAAAAGGCGTCAAACAGAAGGGCGAACTGAAAACCGCGCGCATCCCGATCAAGATCGTGCCGGTCGATGCGCCGCTGAAAAAGCCGGACTGGATCCGCGTCAAGGCCGGCAACAGCGCCGGCCGCTTCGGCGAGATCAAGTCCATGCTGCGCGAACGCAAGCTGCACACCGTCTGCGAGGAAGCGACCTGCCCCAACATCGGCGAATGCTTCGGCCGCGGCACGGCGACCTTCATGATCCTCGGCGACATCTGCACCCGCCGCTGCCCGTTCTGCGACGTCGGCCACGGCCTGCCGCTGCCGCCCAACCCGGACGAGCCGCGCGAACTGGCCGAATCGGTCGCCGCGCTGAAGCTCAATACGTGGTCATCACCAGCGTCGACCGCGACGACCTGCGCGACGGCGGCGCCCAGCACTTCGTCGACGTCATCCGCTACACCCGCGAACTCTCCCCGGCCACCACCATCGAGACCCTGGTGCCCGATTTCCGCGGGCGCATGGACATCGCCCTCGACGTGCTCGGCGGCGCACTGCCCGACGTGCTCAACCACAACCTGGAAACCGTGCCGCGCCTCTACAAGCAGGCCCGCCCCGGCGCCGACTACCAGCACTCGCTCGAATTCCTCAAGCAGTTCAAGGCGCGCTACCCGCAGGTTTCAAGCAAGTCCGGCCTGATGGTTGGGCTCGGCGAAACCGACGAGGAAATCCTCGACGTCATGCGCGACCTGCGCGCCCACGACGTCGAGATGCTGACCATCGGCCAGTACCTCGCCCCCTCGGGCCACCACCTGCCGGTCAGCCGCTATGTCCATCCCGACACCTTCCGGATGTTCGAGGCAGAGGCCAAAGAAGATGGGGTTCTCGGGCGCCGCCTGCGCGCCGATGGTGCGTTCCAGCTACTGGGCGGACCAGCAGGCACACAGCGCCGGCGTCACCTGATGTGAATGACAGCGACCAGCCACAAAACTCGGTGAAGCCGAGCGCGTGGCCACCTGTTCAGGCTGCGCCGACAATCGTCGCCTGACGGGCAAAGCAGCTTTCCAGGCGCTTCCTGAGTGCATCCGGCACGCCCGATGCCTCGGCGTGACATCCGCCAACCGTTGTAGACGGTCCCAACGAGTTCGCGCGTAATCGCACCGGCCTGGTCGACCGAGAGATCGAAGTGCGGCGCGACATCAATGGCCAGATCGAGACGGGATTCCTGTGAGTTGCCGTCGATGGACAGCATCTGGTAGCCGATATTCGTGAGCTGCGGCACGACGTCGAAGGCCGGCGACAGACGATACCGCCCGTTGCCGGCATGGAGCACGCCATGGTTCTTGAGGTGGTCGTCGGTGTTGTCGATCAGCAGGTTGAAGACCATGCGGCGGAACAACTCGGCGAGGTCGGCAGCAGGGGCCGCGCTCCAGCGACGTAATTCCCGCGCAAACGCGACATAACTGCCGGCATCCGATTCGTAGGGAATGTCGAGGAGCGCGCTGGCAGACAGGAAATGCAGCCGTTGTCGACTATCCGGGCCGAAGCGATCGAAGCGGCGAGACAAGAATGCCGTGTCGCCGCGGCCGACCGGCAGCGTGAAAAACTGCGGGACACGAATGCCGCAGCGCATCGCCAGTCCGAGCATCGCAGCCTCGAGGACTTGCACATCGACAGGATCGCCGGCGGCGGGAAACTTGGCCAGCCAAAGCGCTTGGTCGTGCGTGAACGACGCTTTCGGGCGTGCGCCGCCCAGGCTGCCGCCACGCTGCAACAGGCGACGCAACGGCGCCGGTATCTCCATGTCGTACTGCAGCCTTCGCGCCGCCTCAGCGAGCTGACCGAGGTCATCGTGCGGCAACTCCGCCGGCACAGGCATTTCCGGCGTCTCCGAAAACACCATGGCGCCGACGCGATCCTCGTTGGTCAGCAACAGGAGTTCCCGGTCGCCGGGGATCCGGCCGCCCAGATTCAGCGACACGACAAGCCGTCCCCAGGCATCGGGTAGCGCGTCTTTCAGCGTGAGCGGCAAGGCCCCACCATCGCGCAGGAGCCGGGTTTGCAAACGAAACGCCTCGCGGCGAAGCGGAAGATGCTGCGGGTTGAGGGCAAGCGCCTGCGGATTGTCGAGATACTGCAACCCGTAAGCGAACTCCCCGCTTTCCCGCAGGCCGCTGCGCCACAGTTTCAGCAACGCCGCCGGGGTAGCGGCCTCGTCGCCCGGCAGATACAGTCCGGCGTAGATCAGATCAGAAGTTGCGTTCATCGTCGCGTATTCCGGGCGCGGCAGGGCGGGCACGTCGCCGTCGCCCGCGGTCCAGCATTGCCATGTCAACCGAACAAAGCCCCGCCATGCCATCCAGCGCACCGAACAGCCACAGCGCATGCGCGAGCAACCCCAGGCTGACTGTCGGTCGCCCCGCTTCGAGGTTGCGATAGGTGGTGGGCGAGCACATCAGCCGTTCCACCGCCTGCTCCACGGTCATGTTTTCCGCCAGACGCCGGGCGCGCAAGCGCCACCCCAGATGCATCAACGCATCAGCGGGCTCCGGCGGAAGGGCAACCAGACTGTTCGAGGAGCGCGACATAACCAATAAAATTGTTTTTATATACGTTATTGGCCATTCTATTAGTAATTTTGTCTTGTGGCAAGGGCACCCTCCGTCTCACCCAACCCGGGATACATGGAATCGCCGGCCCCGTTAAGTCGCGCCCTATAAGCCGTCAGCAGTTTCAACCAGCGCCATGATGGTTTGAGATCTGTTTGCCGCAAAACCAGTCGCAATTGGCGGCGGCGCTGGCCGTGAGCGGCCAGACCGTGTTGCGCGACATCGACCTGCTGTGCGACCTGATGCTGGTTTGTCGTCTGCCGGCGTGGCATGCCAATTTCGGCAAGCGCCTGCTGCGCGCCCACGGTGTCGAAAGGCTTCCACCTGGCCGCCGCCGATGTCGGTGCCACACGGAAGCTGCTGGTTGCGCCGGTCGCAACCGCCTATCCGCTGCGCGATGGCGTCGAAGTCATGCCCCCGCTCAAGGCCGTGCGCGGCGTGTCGCTGCGGCAGCCATGACGGGCTTGATTTGAGCCCGGCCCCTTTGACGCTCGCGCTGAGCGAGACCGATCCGGCCTCGATGGTCACGGTCGGGCTGATCGGCGGCACGATCACCGCCGGTACGCACTTTGCCAAGGCCGGCAACCGGCTGGCGATCAACACCTCGCCCGAGCCGTTCTCCAACTGGGTCGCGTCGTTCGGCGAGGAGGGCATTGTGCTCGCCGGCCTGTGGGCGATGCTGGAGTCGCCTTTGGTATTCCTGGTGCTGCTCGCCGTCTTCATGGTTCTTACCGTGCTGGCAATTCACCTGTTTTCCCGTCTGCTGGAAGGGATTTTCCGCAGGGCAATCGCATGAATGTCGTCCGGAAATTTGGGCCTGCCCCCTTTTTAGAAAGTCACGCGAGCGCGGCGATCCATTGGGTCGCCCGCCGCAGCTTTTCGGCCATGTCGCGAGAAATGTTTTCCAGCAGGACGATTCTCAGCATTGCGGCATCACGCGCCAGGCGGTCGATGTCGTCGGCCTCCAGCACGCGGCAACTGACCGCGCAGTCGGCAACGACGGTCGCGCTTCTCGTCGTTTGCCCCAGCAGGACCATCTCGCCGAAACTCATGCCGGGGCCGAGTGAGGTGATCCGTTGGTGGGCGCCATCCTTCAGCGGGACGAGAACACTCACGTGTCCCATTTCGATAAAAAAGACCCGCCCGTCACATGCCTGCCCCGTGGTAAGTATCGATTCGTCCTGGCGGTAGCGCCTCAAGCTGGCCACCTTCTCGACCTGCGCCAGCAGTTCCGGTGGCAAGCCCCTCAAGAGCACGCAATCAGCCAGCGCAACCCGCTCGGACGTCGGCCTGGCAAAATCGCCGAGGATGTGGTTTTCACACCACTCGACGGCCAGGTCGTTGTCTTCGAAGCTCAGGTAGCCGCGATCATTCTTCGGCGATGTCGTGCTCAGGTAATGCTCGATCGCATGGCGACCGTGAATTCTGGAAAAGACGAGGGCAATGTTGTCCCCGGCAAAGCGCAGGCGGGCATCGTTGAGCAAGCGGGCAGCGCTTTCCGAAATGCCGGCGACCTGATGCATGTCGAGAATGAAGCAGGAGCTGTCCGTTGCCAGTTCGATCATCCGGCGAATGATGTACTCCACACTGTCGACGGCAAGGTAGCCGTGCAGACACAGATATTTGATGCGATGGGCATGGTCGTTGAGATAGCTGCGCGTCTCGGACGATGGTTGGCGCCTGGAGGGCGCCTGCGCTGCCGTATAAACCCGGCCAAGTGCCATGCTGGGCTTGCCAGCGCGGCTGAAAACATGCAGGCCAAAGTCTCGCGAGAGGTGCCGGCAAACCTCGATGCCGCGGACGCTATTCCCTTTCGGGTCGAGACGCGGGGAGAAGATGCCGATCCCGAAGCGCCCCGGGAGGACCGCGATAATGCCGCCGCCGACCCCGCTCTTGGCCGGCATGCCAACATCGTAAACCCAACTGCCGGCAAAATCGTACATGCCGCAGGTTGCCATCACGCTCAGCACACGCTCGACGTGTTCGAGGGGCAACGCACGCTGGCCGGTTCTCGGATGTACGCCGCCGTTGGCAAGCGTCGCTGCCATGAAGGCGAGGTCAATGCAGTCCACCAGAACCGAGCACTGCCGGAAATAGTTCTCAAGGGAGGCCATCGGTTCGCCGTCGATGATCCCGAAATTCTTTAGCATCCAGGCGATCGCCCGGTTGCGGAATCCGGTGTCGCTCTCCGAGCGATATACATCCTCATCGATGCCCAGATCCCGTCCAACGAAGGTGCTCATCGACTCGATGATCCTTTGCCATTGCGCTTCTGGGGTCTCTCCCGCGACAAGGCTGGCCGTGGCGATTGCACCAGCATTGATCATTGGATTGAGCGGCGCACCAGTTTTGGGATTCAGACTGATGGAGTTGAAGGCATCTCCGCTTGGCTCGACCCCGACTTTCCCCGCAACGAACTTGACGCCGCGGTCAGCCAGTGCGGTGGCGTAGACAAACGGCTTGGAGATCGACTGGATGGTGAATTTCTGCGCCGAGTCACCTGTTGAATAGACCGCACCGTCCATTGTGACAAGGGAAATGCTGAACCAGGACGGATCAGCCTTGCTCAATTCTGGAATGTAATTCGCCAATTCGCCGTCCTGCAATGAACTCAGACGCGTATGGAGATTGTCGAGATAAGCTTGAATTGGCGACTGCACGCCTTATCCTTTACCGGACGATAGTCGGAAAAGCAAAGCAATTATCGTGCTCACCGGCATCCGGCGACTGCATTTGGCACCTCTGCTTCCGGATTGGTCGGGGAGCCGGGGAATCAAAGGGGCTCAGATTTAATCCAAGTTAGACTTGAAAAGTTCTTTGCCTCCCGATTCCGATGCCCCGTCGCCCCCGCATCCACCTTCCTGGTCTGCCTTTGCATATTGTTCAGCGCGGCCATAATCGTGACGCCTGCTTTTTAGCGGAGGAGGATTATTTCGCCTATCGCGAATGGCTGGGCGAGGCGCTCAGGGCAACGGGCTGCCAGGTGCACGCCTATGTGCAGATGACCAACCACGTGCACCTGCTACTCACGCCGTCGACGGCAGAGGCGGTTTCCGGCCTGATGATCTCGCTGGGCAGGCGCTATGTGCAGTACATCAACAAGACTTATCGCCGTACCGGCACCTTGTGGGACAGCCGTTACAAGTCTTCGCTGGTGCAGGCTGACGTCTATCTTCTGCTGTGTCAGCGGTATATCGAACTCAATCCGGTGCGCGCGGCGATGGTGAATGATCCTGCCCACTACCGCTGGAGCAGTTACCGGGCCAACGGGCTGGGGCAAGCCGCCCCCCTACTGACGCCGCATGCGGTCATAACTCAGCCTGTGGACGCAATGATGGCGAGCGGTTGCCGGCCTATCGGGCGCTGTTTCGCCCGGAACTGGAGAGCGAGGCAATCGGCGACATCCGCATGGCGCTCGACCAGGGCCAGCCGCTGGGCGATTCGCGGTTCATCGACAGTATCGAGAGGGCGACGGGTCAGCGCAGGGATCCGAAGCCAAGAGGCCGACCGGGAAAGGTGGCGGCGGAGCCGGCAGGTGACGATAAGCAGCTTCCACTGGAAATTTGAGCCCGGCCCCTTTTCGCCTTTGAGCCCGGCCCCTTTTCTCTTTCTTTTCTTCTTTCCGGCGTAATCCGACCGGCTGCGCCTACCTCGGCGGCGGCGGGGGCGGCATACCCGGTGGCGGGGGAGGAATGCCCGCATCGCCGCCGCGCACCCCGCGCGGATAGGCCATGCCCGCCGGCACCGGCACCTGGTGCCCCTTGGCGTACATGCACTGGACATACGCATTGTCGTAGCGCCGCTGGGTCGCGTAGCCGGAGCCCCACGCGTTGCTGGCGCCGATCGCGCTGCCCGCCAGCAGGCCGGTGCCGGCACCGACCGCGGCGCCCTGGCTGCCGCCGATCGCCGCGCCGGCGAGCGCGCCGATCGCGGTGCCGACGACCGCACTGCCGACCGCGGCCTCGTTGGCAGCCTGCTGCGCGGTGGTGCCGCCGACCTGGCCGTAAGCCCACTGCCGGCAGTCGGCATCGTCGTAGCGGAAGTTGTCCATCGACCGCCCGCTCCCGGGCAGGACGAGAACGCTGGGGCCGGTCGGCAGCACGGCGCAGGCGGCGAGCAGCAGTGCGCCGGCAACCAGGCCGGCACGGTGGACAACGATAGGGGTAGGGGTCATTTTCTCACTGCGCCGGCCGTGGCGGAACCTTCTGCCAGCCACCCGGACACTCCTTGACATAGGGATAATAGTTGCGCGTCTCGCGGCAGTAGTACCAGTACTGCGTCGACTCCGGCGCCTGTTCGACGGCGGCGCCCTGCTCGATGTAGACCTGCGGCTGCGCCGGCACGACGACGACCGACGGCGCGTCGTAATACGGCCCGACGACGGGGCCGGGGTAAAGGTACGGCCCCGGGAAATAGAGGCTGCCGTAATAGCCGCCGCCCCAATAGGGACGTCCATAGTAGCCACCGCCCCCCCAGTACGGACGCCCGTAGTAGCCACCGCCCCAGTAACCCGGACCGCCACCGATGCCGACAGCTACGCCGCCGTACACCCGTCCGCCCGCCCACGCGCTGCCGACGCTGGCGGCAAGCAGGGCGACCACGGTCAACAGGATTCTCGGGGCGTTCATCGCTTGGTCCTCAATGCGATCTTGCAGCACTCGCTGCCAAGATAGCCGATAGTTCCGCCGGCGACTGCAACAATTTGCTACAAGATGTTAGCGGCGGCGCCGCTTCAGAGCAGTTTCATCTTCTTCGCCGCCTCGCGCAGTTCGCCGCGGAAGTCCGGATGGGCGATGCCGATCAGCGCTTCGCAGCGCTGCTTGGCGGTCTTGCCGCGCAACTGGGCGACGCCGAATTCGGTGACGACGTAATTGACGTCGTTCTTGCCGGTCGACACGTGCGTGCCGAGGGAAAGCGTCGGGACGATGCGCGAGAGGGTGTCGTTCTTCGCCGTCGACGGCAGCACGATGAACGACTTGCCGCCCTTCGAGCGGTTGGCGGCGCGCACGAAGTCCGACTGCCCGCCGGTGCCGGAATACGGCGTGAAGCCGAGGCTTTCCGAGCCGCACTGGCCCATGAAGTCGACCTGCATCGTCGCGTTGATCGCGTGCAGGTTGTCGTTCTGGCCGGCCAGGAAGGGATCGTTGGTGAAATCGACCGGGTGCATCTCCAGCGCCGGATTGCGGTTCATGAACTGGTAGAGTTTCTTCGAGCCGAGCGCGAAGGTCGCCAGCATCTTGCCGTGGTGGTAGTTCTTGCGCCGGTTGGTGACGACGCCGGCCTCGACCAGCGTCATGATGCCGTCGCCGACCATTTCGGTATGGATGCCCAGGTCACGCTTGTCGGTGAGCTGCATGACGACGGCGTCGGGAATGCCGCCGTAGCCGATCTGCAGCGTCGCACCGTCGGGAATCATGTCGGCGACGTACTTGCCGATGGCTTCCTGCACCGGGCCGATCTTCGGCAGGCCGACCTCGAGGATCGGGATCCTCGCTCTCGGTCAGCGCCGCCACCTGCGAAATGTGGATGTGGCAGTCGCCGTTGGCGAACGGCACGTTGGGATTGACTTCGAGCACCACGGCGCGCGCCTTCTCGACCGCCGCCATGGTGTAATCGACGCCCAGCGACAGCGAGAAGAAGCCGTGCTCGTCCATCGGCGAGGCCATGCTGAAGACGACGTCGACCGGAATCAGGTTGCGGCTGATCAGCGTCGGCAACTCGGAAAAATAGGACGGCAGGTAGTCGATCCAGCCTTCCTGGCCGCCGGCACGCGTGGAACCGCCGAAGAAATAGGCGGTGTGCCGGACATGTTCGGCCGTCTCGGGGTCGATGTAGGCGTACTTGCGCAGCGGCAGGATCTGCGCCACATGCACGCCGCGGAAGTCGCGCCGCGCTTCGGAAAGGGCAGTCAGCAGCGCCGGCGGCTCGCCGACCCCGGTCGGGATGACGACGGTATCGCCGTTGCGCACGACGCGAATCGCGTCCACCGCCGCCATCCGTTTCTGTTGGTACTGTTCCTTGACCGACATTCTGGATCTCCTCGACTGCTATTGTTTGTGAAGGGTAAATCGTCGCGCAGCCGCCGCGCGCGGAATCTGACCAGGATCAAACATCAATGCATATTGCAGCGCAGCGATAGGCGGATTCATGCCCGGGCCGGGCGGTTGCTCCCGGCCACCATGCGGATCTCGTACAGCCGGCATTCGAGCGGGCCGTTGAACAGCGGCGTCCGCCGGCTCGGCTTGAGGCCGACCAGCTTGGGCAGGCGCTGGTCGGCGGTAAAGAAGAAGCAGTTCCAGCCGGCCCAGTGCTTCTTCAGCGCCGAGCCGAGCTGCGGGTAGAAGGCCGCCAGTTCCTCCAGCTCGCCGATGCGCTCGCCGTACGGCGGGTTGGCGACCAGGATGCCCGGCCCCGGTGGCGGCTCGATTTCCAGCAGATCGGCGCGGTCGACCGCGACCACGCCGCCAAAACCGGCCTCCTGCAGGTTGCGCCGGGTCGCCCGCAGCGCCCGTTCGTCATTGTCGTAGCCGCAGATGGCCAGCGGCACGGCCGGCTTGCGGCGCGCCTCGGCGGCGCTGCGGATGGTCGCCCAGTTCATCGCCTCGAATCCGGCCAGCAGTTCGAAGGCGAAGCCACGGTCGAGGCCCGGCGCGCGGTCGAGGGCGATCTGCACCGCTTCGAGCAGGAAGGTGCCGCTGCCGCACATCGGATCGACCAGCGGCATCCCGGGCTGCCAGCCAGTCAGCTTGAGGATGCCGGCCGCCAGGTTCTCCTTGAGCGGCGCGTCGACGCTCGCCTTGCGCAGGCCCCGCTGCCACAGCGGCGAGCCCGAGGTATCGAGGTAGAGCGTGCACTCGCTCTCGCTGAGAAACACGTGGACGCTGACATCCGGATTACGCGTCTCGATGTTCGGGCGCTCGCCGCGATCCTCGCGGAAACGGTCGCAGACGGCGTCCTTGACGCGCAACGTGATGAAGTCGAGCGACTTGAGCGGACAGCGGATCGCCGTCGTCACCACCCGCATCGTGCGCGTCACGGCGAAATGATTGGGCCACAACTGGCGGACGGCAAGGCGGTAGATGTCCTCCTCGCTGGCGTACGGCCCCTTGACGATGTGCCAGAGGATGCGGGTCGCCAGGCGCGATTCGAGGTTGGCGCGATAGCAGACGCTCCAGTCGCCGGAAAAATGCACGCCGCCATGGGTCGACCGCAACTCAGTGGCGCCGACCGCCCGCAGTTCGTCGGCCAGCAGTTCCTCCAGCCCACGCGGGCAGATGGCGAAGTACCTGTTCATCAGAAGGGCTTCAGCACGACGAGGAAGACGACCGCGAACAGCACCAGCACCGGCATCTCGTTGTAGAAGCGGAACCAGACGTGCGACCTGGCGTTGCTGCCGCCCGCGAACGCCCGCAGCAGTCGCCCGCAGTGCCAGTGATAGATGGCCAGCAGCGCGACCAGCGCCGTCTTGACGTGCAGCCAGCCGCCGGCAAAGCCGTAGCCCAGCCACAGCCACAGTCCGGTGGCGACGGCGAGGACGCCGAGCGGGGTCATGAACCGGTACAGCTTGCCGGCCATCAGCAGCAGGCGGTCGCGTTCGGCGGCGCTACCCGCCGGCACCATCGCCAGGTTGACGAAGATGCGCGGCAGGTAGAAGAGGCCGGCGAACCAGGCGACGACCAGCGCGATGTGCAATGCCTTGAGACTCAGCATGGATTCTTCCTTTCGAGGGCGGCGCGGATTCCGTCGTCGACGGTCGGGTAGGCGAGCCGCAGTTTCAGTTCGTTCTTGAGCCGGCGGTTGCCGATGCGCCGCGACTCGCGCATGAACGACAACTGCAGCGGCGAAAGCCGGCGCTCCGCCTCGGCCCGCGTCACGCGCGGCGGCCGGGGCAACGCCGAAGGCGGCGGCGACGCGATCGAAATAGTCGCCCATCATGAGGTCCGAGTCGTCCACGACGTTATAGACGCGGTTCGGCCGGCCCAGGCGCAGCGCGGCGACGCAGGCCGCCGCGAGGTCGTCGGCGTGGATGTGGTTGGTGAACACGTCGTCACCCGCGACCAGCGCCGGCAGGCCCTTCTCCAGGCGCTCGAGCGGCAGGCGGTCGGCGGCGTAGATGCCCGGCGCGCGCAGTATGGCGACGGCGACGCCGGTCCGCCGCCCCCAGCGGCGCAGCACGCGCTCGGCATCGACGCGGCGGGCGGCGCGCGCGCTTTCCGGCCTGGGGTACCGCGTCTCGTCGATGGACGCCACGCCGCAATCGCCGTAGACCCCCGTGGTGCTAACGTAAATCAGGCGCCGTGGTAGACTTTTGCCCTTGCCGAGGGCCGCCAGCAGGTGTCGCGTCCGGCTGTCGATGGTCCCGGAACCGGGCGGCGGCGCCAGATGCAGGACGAGGTCGGCGAGCCCGGCAAGGCGCCCGAGGCTGCCGCGGTCGTCGAGATCGGCAAGCAGCGGCACCGCTCCGCCGGCTCGCCAGTCCACCGCCCTTGCCGCGTTGCGCAGCAGGGCGAAAACGCGATGACGCCCGACCAGGGCAGGGAGAATGCGGCGGGCGACGTCGCCGCTGCCGACGATGAGAATTTTTTGCACGGCGGCATTGTAGCCGACCAGGGGAAACCGATGAGCCACCAGATCACCGTCACGCCGGGCGGCCAGCATTTTGCAGCCGAACCGGACGAAGCCATCCTCGAAGCCGCCTTGCGCCAGGGCCTGAGCATGCCCTACGGCTGCCGCGACGGCGCCTGCGGCAGTTGCAAGGGAAAGGTCCTGGCCGGGCTGGTCGACCACGGCAAGGCGCAGCCGCATGCCCTCAGCGACGCCGAGAAGGCGGCCGGGCTCGCCCTCTTCTGCTGCGCGAAGGCGCGCTCGGACCTGACGCTGGAGTGCCGCCAGGTCACCTCGGCCAGCGACATTCCGGTCAAGACCCTGCCCGCGCGCATCGAGAAGCTCGAGCGGCTTGCCCCCGACGTCATCGCACTGCACCTCAGGCTGCCGGCCGGCGAGCGGCTGCAATTCCTCGCCGGGCAGTACATCGAGATCCTGCTCAAGGATGGCCGGCGGCGGAGTTTCTCGCTGGCCAACGCGCCGCACGACGACGCTTTCCTGCAACTCCACATCCGCCACGTGCCGGGCGGGCTGTTCACCGACCAGGCCTTCTCGACCATGAAGGTGCGCGACATCCTGCGCTTCAACGGCCCGCATGGCAGCTTTCATCTGCGCGAGGACTCGCCGAAGCCGGTGATCCTGCTCGCCGGCGGAACCGGCTTCGCGCCGATCAAGGCGATCGTCGAGCACGCCATCGCCGAAGGATGCGAGCGCCCGCTGCACATCTACTGGGGCGCCCGCTCGCGCAGCGGGCTCTACCTGCCGGCGCTGCCCGAAGGATGGGCTGCCGCGCACGCCAACATCCGCTACGTGCCGGTTCTCTCCGAACCGCTGGCGGATGACGGCTGGACGGGGCGCACCGGTCTGGTGCACCAGGCGGTTGCGGTCGACCATCAAGACCTGGCCGATTTCCAGGTCTATGCCTGCGGCGCGCCGGCGATGATCGATGCCGCACGGCGCGACTTCGTCGCCGCCGGCCTGCCCGCGGAAGAATTTTTCGCCGACGCCTTCACTCTGGCCGCCAACTGACGCCGCATGCGCATCGAGGAAATCCGCCTCCGCCTGCAGGCGCTCGACGCCCTGCCCTGCCACGAGCAGCGCGTACTGCGGGCGTGGGCGCAGAACGTTTCGCTCGACAACCGGCGCAGCCGCATCGAGAATTTCCTGCCGCTCGCCGTGCGCGCAGCGCTGCCCGCCCTCTTCGCCGAGCTTGGCGGACTCGTCCGCCTGCGTGGCGAATTCCCGGGCGCGGACGGCTCGGAACGCCTGCTGGTCGAGCTGGGCGACGGGCAGACGGTGGAAAGCGTCCTGCTGCCGCGCGCCGGGCTGTGCGTGTCGACCCAGGCCGGTTGCGCGGTCGGCTGCCGGTTCTGCATGACCGGCCGCAGCGGACTGCTGCGCCAGCTCGGCAGCGCCGAGATCGTCGCCCAGGTCGCCCTCGCCCGCACCCGGCGGGTGGTGAAGCGGGTGGTGCTGATGGGCATGGGCGAACCGGCGCACAACCTCGACAACGTCATCGAGGCGATCGAACTGCTCGGACGCGAGGGCGGCATCGGCCACAAGAACCTGGTCGTGTTCGACGGTCGGCGACCGCCGCCTGTTCGAGCGCCTGCCGCTGGGCACGGTCAGGCCGGCGCTCGCCCTGTCGCTGCACACGACACGTGCCGACCTGCGTCAATGGCTGCTGCCGCACGCCCCGCAGATCGCGCCCGACGAACTGGTCGCCCTCGGCGAAGCTTACGCCCGCCGCACCGGCTATCCGATCCAGTACCAATGGACCCTGCTCGACGGGGTCAACGACACGCCGGAGGAAGTCGCCGGCATCGTCCGGCTGCTTGCCGGCAAGTACGCGATTCTCAACCTGATCCCGTACAACACGGTGCCCGGGCTCGATTTCCGGCGCCCCGAGCGCGAACGGGCCGAGGCAATCGCCGCCAGCCTGCAGCGGCAAGGGATCCTGACCAAGCTGCGCAACTCGGCCGGCCAGGACATCGACGCGGCCTGCGGCCAGTTGCGGGCGCGCGCGACAAACGCGCCGGCGGCCAAACGCGCTCAGCGCTGCCAGGCGCAACCCTTGTAGGCCTGCCCGTTGAGCGTGACTACCGCCGTCCAGCCGAAGGCCGCTTCGGCCATGGTATCCAGGCAGAGCTTGTGCTCGAAGCGCAGCGCCAGCGTGTTGCCGTCCTTCGCCGCCGCGTAGCTGACCACCTCGCCCTCGCGCTTGAATTCGCCATGAGGCAACCTGACGTCGGTTTTGCCGAGGCGCTGGATGAGTACCCGCTCCCCGCCGGCCTGCATGTTCCAGCCCGGCTCGTTGCCACCGGCCGCCCAGGCGGCTTCCTTGCCGCCCGGCAACTGGCAGCGCCCCTCGGTGCGCGCCATGTTGAACTCGCTCGCCTTGAGGATGCCGTTCTCGAGCACGCCGATCAGCTCGACATAGAGCTTCTTGCCGGACTCCAGCCCCACCGCATTGAGGCCGCGCATGACCCGCCCGTCCGGCGAGACGTCCTCGACCATGGCATAGCTGCGGTCGCGGCAGGGCGCGAAGACCAGCTTGCCGCCCTGCTTGATCATCTGGCCGAAAGCCAGCTTGGGCGTATTGTCAGCCGGCGTCGGGGCATCGGCGGCGAAGGCGGCACCGGCCAGGAGGCAGCCGGAACCAGGGCGGCAAGGGAGCGGAGGTTCATGGTCGATATCCGCAACGTGGAGCGATCGACGCATTGTCGCGCCGATCACGCAGTCCGGCGTTTGATCCAGCTGAAAAAGCGGCAAATTCACTCGCCGAGATAGGCTGCACGCACCTTGGGATCGGTCAGCAACTGCGCCGAGTCCCCGTTCAGGGTGATTTCGCCGCTCTCCATGACGTAGGCGCGCTGGCTGGACTCGAGGGCCAGCTTGGCGTTCTGCTCGATGAGCAGCGTGGTCATGCCGTCGGCCGCGACGGCGCGGACGACCTCGAAGATCTTCTGCACCATGATCGGCGCCAGGCCCATCGACGGCTCGTCGAGCAGCAGCATCTTCGGGCGGCTCATCAGCGCGCGGCCGATGGCCAGCATCTGCTGCTCGCCGCCGGACAGGGTGCCGGCGAGCTGCGGCTGCGCGCTCCCTGCAGCCGGGGGAAGTAGCCGAAGACCATTTCCAGGTCCTTCTCGATGTCCGACCTTGTCGTCGCGCACGAAGGCGCCCATGCGCAGGTTCTCGGACCACCGTCAGTCGCGGGAAGACGCCGCGCCCTTCGGGCACCAGCGCGATGCCCTTGCGGATGACGTCGTGCGGCGCGATGCGGCTGATCTTCTCGCCGCAGAAATGGACGTCGCCGCCGACCGCATCGATGACCCGGGAAATGGCCTTCAGCGTGCTCGTCTTGCCGGCGCCGTTGGCCCCGATCAGGGCGACCGTCTCGCCCTCGCCGACGTGGAAGGTGATGCTGCGCACCGCCTGGATGCCGCCGTAGGCGACGTGGAGTCCGGTTACTTCAAGCACCCAGGTAAGCCTCGATCACGCGTTGATCCTTCTGCACCACTGCCGGCACATCCTCGATGACCAGCGCCCCGTAGTCGAGTACCGCCACCCGATCGCACAGCCCCATGACCAGCTTGACGTCGTGCTCGATGAGCAGGATGGTCGTCCCGTCACGGCGGATGCCGTCGATCAGCGCCCGCAGCTCTGCCGTTTCGGTGCCGTTCATGCCGGCCGCCGGCTCGTCGAGGCAGAGCAGCTTGGGGTCGGTGGCCAGGGCACGGGCGATCTCCAGCCGGCGCTGGTCGCCGTAGGAGAGGTTCTTGGCCAGGTCGTCGGCACGCTCCTCGATCTGTACGTAATGGAGCAGGTCGATGGCCCGCTGGCGGATCGCCGCCTCCTCGGCACGCGTCGCGCCATTGAGCAGCATCGCCCCGAGCACCCCGGCCCGGGTACGCACATGGCGGCCGACCATGACGTTCTCCAGCGCCGTCATGTTGCCGAACAGGCGGATGTTCTGGAAGGTCCGGGCGATGCCCCGCTCGGCCGCCTGGTGCGGTGCATCGGCGACCAACGGCGCGCCATCGAAAACGAAGCCGCCGCCGTCCGGCACGTAGAGCCCGGTCATGCAGTTGAAGAAGGTCGTCTTGCCGGCGCCGTTCGGACCGATCAGGCCGTAGATCTCGCCGGGCTGGATGCTCAGCGACACGTCGCGCAGCGCCTTGACGCCGCCGAAATGCTTGGCGACCGCCCTGGCCTCGAGCAGCGGCGCGCTCACCGCGCCGGCTCCGTCAGTTCCCGCTTGCGTTCCGGCGACGGCCACAGGCCGGCCGGCTTGAAGCGCATGACCAGCACCAGCGCCAGCCCGAAGATCAGCATGCGCAGGCTTTCCGGATCGATCAGCACCTTGCCGAAGACCGCCGTCTGCACCGGCCCGACGGCGTAGCGCAGCACTTCGGGCAGCACGCTGAAGCAGGACCGCGCCGAGGATGACGCCGGGAATGTGGCCCATGCCGCCGAGCACGACCATGGCCAGGATCATGATCGACTCGATCAGCGAGAAGCACTCCGGCGAGACGAAGCCCTGCATGGCCGAGAAGATGCCGCCGGCGATGCCGCCGAAGCTGGCGCCCATCGCGAAGGCGAGCAGTTTCAGGTCGCGGGTGTTGATGCCGACCGCCTTGGCGGCGATCTCGTCCTCGCGGATCGCCTGCCAGGCACGGCCGATGCGCGAGTGCTGCAGGCGCAGGTTGATGATGATGATCAGGATGGCCAGCGCGACGAGCAGGTAGTAATACTTCTGCGGTCCACTCAGCGCCACGCCGAGAATCTGCGTCGTCCCGGAAAAGCTGAAATCGCCGAACTTCACCGGGTCGATCAGGGTGATGCCCTGCGGGCCGTTGGTAATGTTGAACGGCGCATTGAGGTTGTTCAAGAAGATGCGCACGATCTCGCCGAAGCCGAGCGTGACGATGGCCAGGTAGTCGCCGCGCAGCTTGAGCGTCGGCGAACCGAGCACCACCCCCGCCAGACAGGCCAGTGCGGCGCCGATCGGCAGGATCACCCAGATCGGCCAGTGCACGCCGAAATGCGGACTGGCCAGCAAGGCCCAGGTGTAGGCACCGACGGCGTAGAAGGCGACGTAGCCGAGATCGAGCAGGCCGGCGAAGCCGACCACGATGTTCAGGCCGAGGGCCAGGAAGACGTAGAGGATGGCGAAGTTGAGGATGCGCACCCAGGCCTGGCCGCCCATGGCGGCGACGAAGGGCAAGGCAAGCAGGGCGACGGTGATCAGCGTGATGCCCAGCGCCGAGCGCGGGCTGAGCCACTTCATCATGCGCGCTCCCCCGTCTTCTCGCCGAACAGCCCCGACGGCTTGAACATGAGCACGACGATCAGCACGACGAAGGCGAAGATGTCCTGATAGTGGCTGCCGAGGAAGCCGCCGGTCAGGTCGCCGATGTAGCCGGCGCCGAGCGCCTCGATGATGCCGAGCAGGATGCCGCCGAGCATGGCCCCGGCCAGGTTGCCGATGCCGCCGAGCACGGCGGCGGTGAACGCCTTGAGGCCGAGCATGAAGCCCATCTGGTAGTGGGCGATTTCATAATAGGAGCCGACCATCACGCCGGCGACCGCGCCGAGCGCCGAGCCGATGACGAAAGCGGCGGCGATGACCCGGTTGATGTTCACCCCCATCAGGCTGGCCACCGCCGGATTCTGCGCGGTCGCACGCATGGCCATGCCCAGCTTGGTGCGATAGACGAGGAAGAGCAGTCCGCCCATCGTCGCCGCCGAGACCAGCACGATAACGACCTGGATGAGCGTGAAATGCGCCCCGGCGAACTCGAAATTGACCTTCGGCAGGAGCGGGGGGAACGTCATGTAGTTGCGCCCCCAGATGATCATCGCCAGGTTCTGCAGGACGATGGACATACCGATCGCCGTAATCAGGGGCGTCAGGCGCGGCGCATTGCGCAACGGCCGATAGGCGATACGCTCCAGCCCCCAGCCGAGTGCCATGCAACTCAGCACTGCGGCGCTCAGCCCGGCCATCCCGGCGAGCGCCACGGGCATGCCGGCCTTGATCAGCGTGCCGGCCACGGTGATGGTCACCAGGGTCCCGATCATCACCACTTCGCCGTGCGCGAAGTTGATCAGGCCCATGATCCCGTAAACCATCGTGTAGCCAAGCGCGACGAGGGCGTAGATGCTGCCCTGGACGAGGCCGTTGATGAGTTGCTGGAGGAAAATGTCCATTGGGGACGGGTCAACCGCAGCATGAAGAAACGGCACCCTGGGGTGCCGTTTCCTTCACTGCGGCGTCGCCTTACTTCTTCTCGACCGCCGCCTTGGTCGCATCGGCGGCGGCCTTGGTCGCGTCGGCGGCGCTCTTGACCGCGTCGGAACCCGCCTTCATCGCTTCCTTGCCGGCGTCGGCAGCCGCACCGGCGACCGCCCTGGCCGCTTCTCCGGTCGCCTGCGCCGCTTCCTTGACGGCCTCCGCCATGCCACCGCCGAGCGTCTCGACATATTCGAGCTGGCCGCCCTTGTAGCGATAGACGGAAATGGCGCCGCCCTTGAGGTCGCCGAACTCGTCGAAGCGATCTTCGCCGTCACGCCGTCGTAGTTCGACTTGCCGACTTCCACCAGATACTTGGCCGGCTCGACCGAGTTGGCCCGCTTCATCGAATCGACCATGACCATCACGGCGTCATAGACATACGGCGCGTAGAGCTGGATTTCGCCATTGAACTTCTTCTGGAACTTGTCCTTGAACTCCGGACCCTTGGCCAGCTTCTCGAGCGGCATGCCCGGCAGCGAGCAGAAGTTGCCTTCGCTGGCGGGACCGCCCAGCTTCATGAACTCCGGCGTACACACGCCGTCGCCGCCGAGGAACTTGGCCTTGATGCCGAGCTCCTTCATCTGCTTGGCCATCGGGCCGCCCTGGGCGTCCATGCCGCCGAAGAAGACGAGGTCGGTCTTGGTGGACTTGATCTTGGTCAGGATGGCCTTGAAGTCGGTCGCCTTGTCGTTGGTGTATTCGGTGGCGACGACCTTGATGCCGCTGGCTTCGGCGGCCTTCCTGAACTCGTCGGCGAGACCCTGGCCGTAGGCGGTGCGGTCGTCGATGATGGCGACCGTCTTGACGCCCTGCTTGGCGGCGAATTCGCCGAGCGCCTTGCCCTGCTGGACATCGTTGGCCATGACGCGGAAGGCCGTCTTGAACCCCTGCTGGGTGTACTTCGGATTGGTCGCCGAGCCGGAGATCTGCGGAATGCCGGCGTCGGAGTAGAGCTTGGAAGCCGGAATGGTGGTGCCGGAATTGAGGTGGCCGATAACACCGTGCACCTTGGCATCGACCAGCTTCTGGGCAACGATGGTGCCCTGTTTGGGATCGGCCTGGTCGTCCTCGGGGACCAGCTCGAACTTGACCTGGGCGCCGCCGATTTCCAGGCCCGCCGCGTTGAGCTCCTCGACCGCGAGCCGTGCGCCGTTCTCGTTGTCCTTGCCGAGATGGGCCTGCGGGCCGGTCATCGGCGCCACGTGGCCGAGCTTGACGATGATCACCGGCTTGGCGACGGGCGCCGGTGCCGCCGGGGCGGCGACGGGTTTCGGTTCTTCTTTCTTGCCACAGGCGCCGAGGGCGAACACTGCGGCAACGGAGAGGGCAACTACGGACAGCCTGGCGTTCATCGGGGTGTCTCCTGATTGTTGTGGATGAAGGAACAGCCGCCGATTGTCCAGAGCCATGGCGACCCTGTCAATAACAAGGTGCTATCATGCCTTGGTAACGAGGAGACCTATCTGGCGGCGTCGATGCAACCCCTCCGACTGTTGAAGACCTTCATTCTTCGAGTCGCGCGGCGGGCTGCCTCGCTCCTGCCGCGCAGCAGGCGGCATCGCGCCTTCCGCGCCCTGGTCGACTGTGATCCAACGCCCGATCCGCGCCTGGTCCTCAAGCCTGCCGAAACCCGCGACGAACTGGAGGCATGCTTCCGGCTGTTGCACGACGCCTACGTCGCCAGCGGTTTCACGAAGCCGGACCCGTCGGGCATGCGGGTGACGATCTACCACGCGCTGCCGACGACGACGATCCTGTGCGCCAAGGTCGACGGCATCGTCGTCGGCACGCTGTCGCTGATCCGCGAAAGCGCGATGGGCTTCCCGTTGCAGCGCATCTTCGACCTGACCGGCGTCCGTGCCAGGCGGGGAAACATCGCGGAAGTCTCGGCGCTGGCGATCGATCCGCGCTTCCGCAGGACGAGGGGCGCCGTCCTCTTTCCGCTGCTGAAGTTCCTGTACGACTACTGCACGAACGTCTTCGCCACGCGCCACCTGGTCATCGCGGTCAACCCGCGGCAGATCGAGATGTTCGAGTCACTGCTGTTCTTCCGCCGGCTGACCGGCCGCGTCGTCGCCAGCTACGACTTCGTCAACGGCGCGCCGGCGGTTGGAGCAACGCTCGACCTCAAGCATGCCGAGGAGATCTTCCGCAAGCAGTACGGCAACCGGCCGCACAGCCGCAACCTGCACCGCTACTTCTTCGACACCCGGCTGGCCAGCAAACGCCGGGACGCCCGCACGGCTGTTCGCCCGCCGCCAGCACCCCCGTCCTGTCGCCCGAACTGATCGACTACTTCTTCAACCGGCAGACCCGTGTCTTCGCCGACCTGAGCGACCGCAGGAAGGCCCTGCTGCGCCTGATCTACGACCTCCCCGAGTACCTGCGGGTCCTGCCGCGGCTGCCGCCGGAGTTCGCAGCGCATCCAGGTACGCCGGCACCGTCGCTTCGCGGTGCGCTGCCCGGGCCAGTTGAACACCGGCGACAGACGACGCGAAGTCGATCCGATGGAAATCAGCGAGGTCTCGCGCTACGGATTCCGTGCCCGCACCCGCTCGCCGGCACCCGCCGATACCTGGATGTCGGCGGTCATCCAGCTCGGCCGCGCGAGATTTCTTGCGTCCAGGCCCGCTGCGTGCAGGACACCGAACTCGAAGGCAACCACCTGTACGGCTTCCAGATCGGCGAGCCTGACCTGGCCTGGCGCAAGTTCGTCAATGCGCTATACGATGGCGGCAGTGAGAGTGGCTTCGCCCCCTCGACCCCCTTCCCTGCCCGTGAATAGCCCGACACCTTCATCCGCCCTGCCGGAAGCGCTCGTGCAGCGTCTCGCCGAGCATTTCGGGCCGCGTTTCTCCCGCGGCGAATCGATCCGCCTGCAGCATGGCCGCGACGAATCGGTGCACGAACCGCTGCTGCCGGACGGCGTGGTCATGGCCGAAAGCACCGAAGAAGTCGCGCTGGTCATGGGCCTGTGCGCCGCGCATCGCGTGCCGGTCATCCCCTATGGCGTCGGCAGCTCGGTCGAGGGCCACGTGCTGGCGCCAGGCGGCGGCATCTCGCTCGACCTCTCCGGCATGAACCGCGTCATCGCCATCCATGCCGACGATGGCGACGCCGTCGTCGAAGCCGGCGTCACGCGCAAGCAGCTGAACGACGCGCTGAAGGGCAACGGCCTCTTCTTCCCGATCGACCCCGGCGCCGACGCGACGCTCGGCGGCATGGCGGCGACCCGCGCCTCCGGCACCAACGCCGTCCGCTACGGCACCATGCGCGACAACGTGCTGGCGACCACCACCGTCCTCGCCGACGGCCGCGTCATGAAGACCGGCGGGCGGGCGCGCAAGTCGTCGGCCGGCTACGACCTGACCCGCCTGCTGGTCGGCTCCGAAGGCACGCTCGGCATCATGACCGAGCTGACGGTCAGGCTCTACCCGATTCCCGAAGCCATCTCGGCCGCCGTGTGCACCTTCCCCGACATCGATGCGGCGGTGCAGGCGGTGATCCAGACCATCCAGCTCGGCGTGCCGGTGGCGCGCATCGAACTGCTCGACGCGCTGTCGCTGAAGGCGATCAACCTGTTCAGCAAGACCGCGCTGGCCGAGGCGCCGACCCTGTTCTTCGAGTTCCATGGCAGCCCGGCCGGCGTCGCCGAGCAGGCCCAGACGGTGCAGGAGATAGCCACCGAGCTGGGCGGCACCGATTTCGCCTGGGCGACCCGCCCGGAAGACCGCAGCCGCCTGTGGCAGGCCCGCCACGACGCCTATTTCGCCTGCCTGCAACTCAAGCCCGGCTGCCGCTGCTTCCCGACCGACGTCTGCGTACCGATCTCGCGCCTCGCCGAGTGTATCGCGGCGACCAGCGCGGACATCGCCCAGGTGCATATCCCGATCGCGCTGTTCGGCCACGTCGGCGACGGCAATTTTCACCTCGTCGTGCTGGTTGACCGCGACAACCCGCAGGACATGGCCGAGGCGGCCTGGATCAGCGAGCGCGTCGTCGAGCGCGCCATCGCCATGGAAGGCACGTGTAGCGGCGAACACGGCATCGGCCTCGGCAAGCGCAAGTACCTCGTCGCCGAACACGGCGCGGTTGCGGTCGACGTCATGCGGCTGCTCAAAACCGCACTCGACCCGCACAACCTGCTCAATCCCGGCAAGATCCTGCCGCCCGGCTGACGCCGGCAGGGCCGGGCGCGCGATGCCTTAGAATCCGACGATGCCGACGACCCCGTTCCGCCAACTCGCCCTGCAGGGCGCCGCGATCATCCTCGTGCTCTCGCTTGCCTGGCCCTACTTCGGCTGGAAGGCGGAAGCGCTGCCGTGGCGCGAAACCTCCCTGACGATCGGCGCCGTCGCCTTCACCCTGGCCACGCTGTCGCGGCAGCCGTGGCCGTGGCGCCTGATCCATGCGCTCTTCATGCCGCTCGCCTGGTTCGCCTATCCGTTCCCGACATGATCCGCCGCCGCCCCGACCTCCTCGCCATCGTCGTCGCACTGATCGGCACGCTGGCGGTCGCCGCCGCCTTCCTCGGCGATCTCCTGCTCTCCCGCGAAAGCGAAATCGCGGCCGGCGAACAGCGCGTCCAGGAGTTCGGCATCATGCTCGGCGAGCACACGGCGCGCAGCTTCGAGGCGGTCGACATCCTGCTGCGCGAGATCGCCACCGACCTTTCCGAGATCCACCACGACTGGCAGGGCTGGGATTCCCGCCGCGGCCATGAATACCTCGCCAAGCGCCACGCGCGCTCGCTGCCGCAGTTGCGCGACCTCGTCCTCTTCGACCGCCAAGGCCTGCAGCGCTTCATCTCGACCTACTTCCCGACACCGCGCATCAACGTGCGCGACCGCCCGTACTTCGTCACCCTCGAACAGGGGCAGGCGGCAACCACCTTCGGCCCCTACGATCGGCCGCTATTCCGGGCGCTACACCTACGCACTGGCAAGGCGCATCGTGGACGCCCGGCGCAATTTCGCCGGCATCGCTTTTGCCGCCATCGAGCCTGCCTACTTCCAGCATTTCTGCTGGGGGAATCGGCTGGCGGACGACTTCGAGTCGGTGATCATCAATGCCAAGGGACAGGTCATCGCCTCGTGCCGGCCGACCGATCTCGGCAAGCAGTCCCCCGTCGTCGGCACGCAGGCGGTGGACACGCTCCACGAGGGCGCCTGCGCGGCTGGCTACCGGCGGACGGCGTGGCGCGCGGCAACGGCCTGATCACCTCGCTGTCGCCGGTTCCCGGTTTCACCGATCTGCGCGTGCTGACCATGATCCCCGCGGACACCCTGCTCGCCGGCTGGCGGCTGCGCTTCCTGCAGTTGGGCACGCTATTCCTGCTGGTCAGCGGCATGCTGGTCGCGGCGGCCTGCTGGTTCGTCGACAGAGTCGCCGACCTGCGCGCGATGGCCGACGAACTGGCTGCCAGCCGCGACCAGCTTGAAGAGCGCGTTCATGCCGCGACGTCGCGATTTCCCGGCAGAAGGACGAGGCCGAAACGCGCCAACAAGGCCAAGAGCCGCTTCCTGGCCGCAGCCAGCCATGACCTGCGGCAGCCGCTGCATGCCCTGTCGCTGTTCGCCGCCGACCTCCGGCACCGGCTTCGCAGCGGCAGGCCACGCCGACCTGCCGCACGTGGCTGACCAGATCGCCGCAGCGACCGGCACGCTGGGTGCAACTGTTCGATGCGCTGCTCGACATCTCGCGTCTCGACGTTGCCGGCATCGCCCCCGACATCCGCCCGTTTGCGCTGAACCGCGTGCTCGAGCGCGTCGTCGCGTCGTTCCAGCCTGCCGCGGTCGACCGCCAGCAGACCCTGGTTTTCCGGCCGACGACGCTGTGGGCGGAATCCGACCCGCTGCTGGTCGAGCGCATGGTCGCCAACCTGCTCTCCAATGCGCTGCGTTACGCCGAGCCGGGCGGAACGCGTTCTCGTCGCCGCGCGCCGGCGCGCCGCGCAAGGTGCTGGTCGAGGTGCGCGACAACGGTCCCGGCATCGCCGCGGAACACCAGGAGGCGATCTTCGCCGAGTTCTACCAGGTCGGCAACACGGCGCGCGAAATCGGCCGCGGGCTCGGGCTCGGGCTGTCGATCGTCGACCGGCTGGCGCGCGCGCTCGGGAGTCGAGGTGCGGCTGCGTTCGGCGCCCGGGCGCGGCACCACCTTCGGCCTGCTGATCGAGGCCGCCCGGCCGCTGGTGGCGGCCAGCCTGCAGCGACCGCCGCCGGACGTTCCGGCCATTCACTTCGTCGGCGCCGGCGACGACCTGCGCGCAGCGATGGAACTGGCCCGCAACTGGGGCTACGCGATCAGCCATCATCCGCTGGCGACCCGCATGCCGCCCGCCGTCCGCGGCCGTCTGGTCGTCGTCACGCTGGCGAGCCTCGCCGACGCGGTAGCTGCCATCGTCCCGCCGGCAACGCCGGTCATCGCGCTCGCCGACATCCCCGGTTACAGCCCGCCGCAAGGGAGCTACGTCTTGCCACTGCCGGTGCGTCCGGCCAGGCTACGCGCCCTGCTCGACCAGCTTCAGAAAACCCTGGCGAAGTCCACCGGATAACGGGCCGCGGCCACCAGTGCCTGCGTGCGACTGCTCACCCCGAGCGCCTTGAACACCGCCGTCACGTGGATCTTGACGGTGCCCTCGGAGAGCGCCATGTGCTCGGCGATCTCGCGATTGGAGAGGCCGCGCACCATCAGCGCGAGCACCTGCGCCTGACGCCCGGTCAGGCCGATTGCCGCGGGATCGACGCCGGCCGTCGCGGCCGGCATCGGTATCAGGTCGTCGAGCCGGGCGCCAGCCGCCACCGGGTGCGGCCGGAAGATATTGCCGGCAAGAACGTCGCGCACCGCGGCAAGCACCGCTTCGCCCGAGAATGCCTTGGGAATGAAGCCGGAGGCGCCGAGGTTCATCACCCGCGTCACGGTCGGCAGGTCGTCGAAGGCGGACACCACGGCCACAGGAATCGCCGGATAACGGCGGCGCAGGATGTCGAGCCCGACGAAACCGTCGATGCCGGGCAGGGCCAGGTCGAGCAGGATCAGGTCGAACCCGTCCTCGCTGTCGAGCAGCGTCAGCCCTGCCGCGAAATCGGAGCAATCGCGGACCACCGTCCCGATCTCGACCTGCTCGAGCAAGCGCACCAGGCCTTCGCGCACCAGCGCATGGTCCTCGATCACCAGCAACTTCAGCATCGCTCCCCCCGCATCGCCCAGGGCCGTAATTTATCATCCGCGCCGGCGAACTGGTTTAAGATGGTGCGACAGCCTTTGGATGGAGAGAGACATGGCAACCGACAACCAGAACATGAACGACCCCCTGGCATTCGTCCGCAGCCTGTGGGGCGGAATGGGCGTTTCGATGCCGGGGATGGTCACGCCGACCTTCGATGTTGACGAACTCGACAAGCGCATCAAGGACATGAAGGCAGTCGAAGGCTGGCTGCGCATGAACCTGTCGATGCTGCAGATGACCATTCAGGGGCTCGAAATGCAGCGCACGACGCTCGGCGCCGTTGACGCCATGCGCCAGATGGCGACCGATGCGGTCCACTCGGTAGGCAACGCAGCCGCGGAGTCCGCGTCCAAGGCGCAGCCCGCCGCCGCGGAGCCCACGCCCAAGGTGCAGCCCGATGCTGAGGCGGTCAAGGAGCAGCCTGCGGATGGCGCCGACGCTGCCAGTGCGCTGTCGCAGGCGGCGATGTGGCCGTGGCAGATGATGCAGCAGATGCGCGAGCAGATGCAGCAGTCTGCCGAGGCCGCTACCGCGGCCACCAGCGAGCCGGCGCCGGCGGCAAAGCCGCGCGCCCGGCGCGCCCCGCCGCAGCAAAAATAGTCAGCGCGTCAGCCAGGCCGCCCAGAGCGGCAGGGTCAGCATCGAACCGAGCGTGGTTGCCGAGATAAGCCAGGCCACGCTGCGTCCGTCGCCGCCCATGCGCATCGCCAGGATGTAGGCCGATGACGCCGTCGGCAGCGCCGCGAACAGCACCACGACCTGGTAATTGAGACCGGTCAGGCCGGCCAGGCTGCCGACCACGGCGGCAATCACCGGCAGCGCCAGCAGCTTGACGGCCAGCAGCCAGACGGACAGGCCACCGACGCCGTCGGCCCCGTCGAGACGCAAGGCGGCGCCTACGGTGATCAGGCCGAGCGCGATCGAGGCATCCGCCAGGCGGCCGAGAAATGCCTGAAGCGGCGGCGGAGGCATGAAGCCGGCCAGATTCAGCAGGAACCCGGCGGCCGTTGCCCAGATCAGCGGGTTGCGCGCCACTTCCCGCCACAAGCCGACCTCGCCGTGGCGCGCCAGCATCCATACCGAGACCAGGTTGGCCAGCGGCACCGCGGCGCCGACGATCAAGCCCATCGTCGCGATCCCGGGCGATCCGAAGAGCATGCCGGCGACCGCCAGCGCAATGTAGGAATTGAAGCGGTAGCCGCACTGGAACAGCGAGGCGAAAGTCAGCGGCGGCAGCCCGGCGAATGGCTTCGCCAGCAGGCCGAGCAGCATGCCGCCGGCCATGGCGGCAAAGGCGGTGGCCAGCAACGGCAACGCTGCGGCCAGGTCGAGGCGGGTCCTGACGATGGCGTTGATCAGCAGTGCCGGGAAGAGAATGAAATAGACGAGCTTCTCGACGCCCTGCCAGAAAACGTCGCCGAGATGCATCCAGCGCCGGATGGCAGCGCCGAACAGGATCAGTGCGAAATCGGGAAGAAGCAGGAGAGCGGTCGTCACCCGCGCATTCTAGGCGGAAGTTCCTGCCGTTTGTAGTCACTGCGATGACCGCAAGTGCGCGTCGCGCCTCATGATTTTCTGATTTGAGTGGCTTGCGCATGTTGGCGTACTACGTCGAGCGGCACCTCCAACGCCGCGCCAGATGCACCAACCTTCGAGGTCACCACCACGGCTGGAACCAAGCAGTAGCGCGCGATGGCTCTCGTCCGCGCGATCACCCTCCAGACAGAAAGCCAAATCCCAATTCAAGCCAACTGCTTGAATCGCAAAGGAAACTCGCCATTTGCGCGGCGGCACTTCAGGCTAG
>CAVTQL010000001.1:0-56167 GCA_963736845.1 uncultured beta proteobacterium | reverse complement strand
CAGCCGTCACACAACCCCCACCAAAATGCCAGCACTGTCACACGCGCTGGGCTAACATCTTGCGGTGCAATTGTGCATTCCATCACCTTGGAAGGGAATCGATCATGGGCATCGTCTGGACCATCATCCTCGGTTTCGTCATCGGCGTCATCGCCAAGCTGCTGCATCCGGGCCGGGACAACATGGGCTTCATCATGACCGTCGTGCTCGGCATCGCCGGCTCGTTCCTGGCTGGCGTCATCGGCCAGTACCTCGGCTGGTACCAGGCCGGCGAAGGGGCAGGCTTCATCGCCTCGGTCATCGTCGCCATCCTCCTGCTGTGGGCTTACGGCGAGATCCGCAGCGGCAATTCCTGAAGCGAAGCAAGCCGTCATGACCACTATCGCTGCGGCCATGCCGGCCGACGCGCCACCGTCCGACCGTGCGCGCCTGCTGCGTGACGAATGCCGTGCCGCCGCCCGGCGTCGCGCGTTGCTCGCCGCCGCGACGTCGCTGATCCCGATCCCCGGCATCGACCTCGCCACCGACGTCGCCGTGATGCTGCGCCTGATCGGCCGCATCAACGAGAGCTTCGGCCTGAGTGACGAGCAGGTCGCGCAACTGTCGCCCGCGCGGCAGGCCCTGGTCTACCGGGCTGCTTCGGCTGCCGGCGGCACCCTGGCGACGCGGCTGGCAACGCCGGCGCTGCTGGCGCGCATCGTGCGCATCGTCGGCGTCCGCCTGACGGCGATGGAAGCGGCGCGCTTCGTACCGGTCGCCGGCCAGATCGTCGCCGCCGGCATCGGCTACTGGTGGGTCAACACCGTGGCGATGCGCCACATCGCCCGCTGCGAGCGCCTGGTCGCCGAGATCGAGAGCAGCGGCGGCCCAGCCGAGCAACCGTCCTGATCGCCAAGTGCGATGAGGCGAGGGATCCCGGCTTGACCCGTGCCTGGCGATGGCCTTGAGTTTCGCCATGCGCAGCGGCGCAGCGGACAGTTCGGCGTTGGCGGCGCCTGACAACACCTCGGGCCGTCGCGGCGGATCGCGCTATCATTCGCTCCCCGTCATCCGCCCCCAACCTGGAGATCACGCCATGGGATTCATCTGGACCATCGTTCTCGGCTTCGTCATCGGCGTTCTCGCCAAGCTGCTGCATCCGGGCAACGAGAACATGGGCTTGATCGCCACCGTGCTGCTCGGTATCGGCGGCGCGTTCGTCGCCGGCGCGGCCGGCCAGTACCTGGGCTGGTATCAGGCTGGCGAAGGTGCCGGCTTCATCGCCTCGGTGGTTGCAGCCATCTTGCTCCTGTGGGTCTACGGCAAGGTGCGCGGGAAATGAAGGCGCGCCGCATCCCCCTGGTCGGCGGCCTGCTTGCCCTGGCCTGCGCGGCGCCGGCACCCGCTGGCCCGACCGTCGAGCTGAGCGCCGAGGCGAGCCGGCCGGCCGCCAACGACGTGGTGCAGGCGACGGTCTATGCCGAGGCGACCGGCAGCAACCCGGCGGAACTCGCCCGCCGCATCAACCAGGAGGTCGCCGAGGGCATCCGTGTCGCCAAGGCGCGCAGCGGCATCTCGGTCAAGAGCGGGCGCCAGAACACCATGCCGGTCTACGCCAAGGATCGCCGCATCGAGGGCTGGCGCATGAGTTCCGAGTTCGTCCTCGAGTCGCGCGACGCCGCGGCCGTATCGGAAACGCTCGGCCAGTTGCAGCAGATGCGCTTGCTGGTGGCCAGCGTCACCCAGTTCCCGGCGCCGGAGACGCGGCGCAAGGCCGAGGACGAAGCGACGCGCGACGCGATCGCCAACTTCCGCGCCCGCGCGGCGGTGGTCGCCGACACCCTGGGCAAGCCCTACACCATCCGCCAGCTGAACGTGATGCAGGGCGGCCAGATGCCGATGCCGGTGATGCGCGCCCCGCGCATGGCGATGGAGGCGGCGCGCCCCCCCGCCACCGCCGCTCGAGGCCGGCGAAAGCCTGGTCACGACGACGATCAGCGGCAAGGTCGAGCTGGCCGACTGAAATCCGCGTGCGGCAGGCCTGCCACGACGGCGGGCGCGCCCGCGCGGATGCCCCGAGCAGCGCCTAGAACAGGCCCTCGAACAGCTCGACGGCCACCTGGTCGCCAGGCTGCACACCGGCGCACGCCTCGGGCAGGACGACGAAGCAGTTCGCTTCCGACATCGAGCGCAGCACCCCGGAGCCTTGGTTGCCGGCGGTTTTGACCTGCCAGCGGCCGTCGACCGCAACGACCGTGCCGCGCAGGTATTCGCGCCGTCCCGGCTGCTTGCGGATGGCGTTGGCCGCCGCGACGGTGAGCAGCGGCCGCTGCGGAAGCGGGTCGAGTCCGGACAGCCGCAACAGCGCGTCGAGCGCGAACTGGGTATAGCTGACCATGACCGCGACCGGGTTGCCAGGCAGGCCGAACAGCCACGCCTTGCCGACCTTGCCGAAGGCCATCGGCCGGCCTGGCTTGATGTTCAGCTTCCAGAATTTCACCTCGCCGAGCTGGCCGAGGATTTCGCGCACGAAGTCCGCCTCGCCGACCGAAACGCCGCCGGTGGTGATGATCGCGTCGGCCACCTGCGAGGCTTCGGACAGCGCCGCTTCGAGCGCCTGCGGCTGGTCGGCAACCACCCCCATGTCGATGATGTCGGCCCCCAGGTGAGTGAGCAGGCCGTGCAGCGTGTAGCGGTTGCTGTCGTAGATCTCGCCGGGCGCCAGCGGCTTGCCGAGCGAGGCCAGTTCGTCGCCGGTGGAGAAGAAGGCGACCCGCAGGCGGCGCCTGACCTCGACTTCCGCCACGCCGAGCGAGGCGATCAGCCCGAGTTCGGCCGGGCCGACCCGCTTCCCCGCGGCGAGAGCGACGGCGCCGCGCGCCAGATCCTCGCCGGCGCGCCGCGTGTTTTGCCCCTTGCGCTGGCCGGGCGGGACGATCACTTCGTTGCCCTCGCTGCGCGCCACTTCCTGGACGACGACGGTGTCGGCGCCGGCTGGCAGGACAGCGCCGGTCATGATGCGCACCGCCTGGCCCTTGCCGACGATCCCCGAGAAGGCGTTGCCGGCGAACGCCGTGCCGACCACCGCCAGTCGCGCCTCGCCGGCGGCGGGCAGCGTGTCGAAGCGGACCGCGTAGCCGTCCATCGCCGAATTGTCATGCGCCGGCACATCGTGCGGCGCGACGATGTCGGCGGCGAGAATCCGCCCCAGCGCACTGCGCACCGGCAGGAATTCGCGGCCGGCGATCGGTGTCACTTCGGCCACCATCCGGTCGCGCGCTTCGGCTGCGGAAAGGGCGCGGTTTTCAGAAGCGGGAGAAGCGCAGGAATCAGTCATGGGATCACTTTTGGGCGTTAGGAAAAAAGACCTGCTGGCCATCGGCGCGGAAGGCGGCGATCGCCTGCTGGCCGGCCGGCGAGGTCAGCCATTGGGCGAACCGCTCGGCGGCTTCCCTCCTGACATGCGGATGGCGCGCCGGATTCACCGGAATCACGCCATAGGGATTGAACAGCACCGGGTCGCCGGCCAGCACGAGGTCGAGTTCGCGACGGTTCCTGAAGGCGTACCAGGTCGCCCGGTCGGACAGCGTATAGGCATCGGTGGCGGCGGCCATGTTGAGCGTCGGCCCCATGCCGCTGCCGGTTTCCTTGTAGCCGGCCAGCGTTTTCGGATCGACGCCGGCTTCCTTCCACAGGCGCAGTTCGGCGGCATGCGTGCCGCTCTTGTCGCCGCGCGAAACGAACGATTGGCCGCTGGCGGCGATCGCCTTCAGCGCATTGAGCGCGCTGCCGGCGGTGCGGACTTTCGCCGGGTCGTTTTTCGGGCCGACGAAGATGAAATCGTTGTACATGACGTCCTTGCGGTAGCTGCCGTAGCCTTCGGCGACGAACTTGTCCTCGGCGGCCCGGTCGTGCACGAACAGCACGTCGGCATCGCCGCGGCGGCCGATGTCGAGCGCCTGGCCGGTCCCGACCGCGACGACGCGGACCTTGATTGCGGTCAACTGCTCGAATCTGGGCAAAATCCAGCCGAACAGGCCGGATTGCTCGGTCGAGGTGGTCGAAGCGACGACCAGGGTTTCCTCGGCAACGGCTGCGCCCGCCAGCAGGCCGAGCACCAGCATCAACGATCGAAAGCAATGCGCCATGGCAGTTCTCCCTGCAAAAAGGCCCGGGCCGCCGGCGATTGCGGGTGGGCAAAAAAGCGGTGCGCCGACTCGTGCTCCTGCACGCAGCCATCCGCCAGAAAGATGATATCGTCGGCGAGGCGGGTCGCCTGCCCGAGATTATGCGTCGTCATCAGCACCTTGGCGCCATCGGTGCGGATCTCGCGGATGATGGTCTCGACCTGCTCGGTCGCCGAAGGGTCAAGGCTGGCGGTCGGCTCATCGAGCAGCAACAGGCGCGGGCGCATCGCCCAGGCCCGCGCCAGCGCCAGGCGTTGGCGTTCGCCGCCGGAGAGCAGGCGCGCACAGTCGCCGGCACGATGGGCAGAGACCGACCCGGTCCAGCACGTTCACCGGTGCGCGCGCTTGCGCCCGGCCGCCGACAGGCGCCTGCGGGCGCAACGCGAATTCGACGTTGGCGAAAACCGACAGGCGGAACAGCATCGGTTGCTGGAAGACCATCGCCAGGCGGCCACTGGACGCACTTGTCTCGCCCCAGTCGATGGGCCGCCCATCCGGCGTCAGCAGGCCGGCGATCAGGCGCAGCAGCAGCGTCTTGCCGACGCCGTTGGGACCGAGGATCAGGCTGATGCCCTCACCACCCAGTTCGAGATCGAGGCTGTCGAGGATAACCCGCCCGGGCGGCGCAAAGCGCAAGGCGTCAAGGCGCAGCGGAAACATCAGCCGTACCTCCGCGCCGCCCAGCAGCGCAGGCCATGGGCGGCGGCATTGAGGGCGAAGATCAGGCTCATCAACACCAGACCCAGGGCGATCGACAACGCCAGGTCGCCCTTGCTGGTCTCCAGTGCAATCGCCGTCGTCATCACCCGCGTATAGCCGTCGATGTTGCCGCCGACGATCATCACCGCGCCGACCTCGGACATCGCCCGGCCGAGGCCAGCCAGTGTCGCGACGGTCAGGGAAAAGCGACAGTCGGCGAGCAGTAGCAGCACCGACTGCGGTCGGCTGAGCCCGATGAGCGAAAATTCCGGGGCGTATTCCTTCCAGGCATCCTCGACGATCTGCCGCGTGACGGCAGCGATCAGCGGCACCACGAGAACGGTCTGGGCGACGATCATGGCCTTTGGCGAAAACAGCAACCCGAGGCTGCCGAACGGCCCGCTGCGCGACAGCGCCAGATAGACGAGCACGCCGACAACCACCGACGGCAGCCCCATCAGCGCATTGATGGCGACGATCAGCGCACCGCGCCCAGCGAAAACTGGCGACAGCCAGCCACGCGCCAAGCGGGAGGCCGAGCAGCGCGCCGAGCACGAGCGCGCTCAGGCTCACACGCAGCGAGAGCCCGACGATTTCCAGCAGGCGGTGATCGAAGCTCGCAAGCAGCGCGAAGGCTTCGACAAGGGTAGTGGCCATAGCGGCGGCAGAATAGCACCGGCCGGGGGCCGTTTCCCATATCATCCGCACGCAGCCTTGCGGCTTGCGCCGAAACCGAGATTTTTCCGGAACAACCATGCGCCAAACCTTGACCACCGTTGCGTCGCCCGACCGCACAGATTGCGCAGGCTCGTTCCGTCACGGGTCGGTGGCGCGGGCCCGTCGATGAACCGGACGCCGATCACCGGCGTCATCCTGGCCGGCGGACTCGGCCGGCGCATGGGTGGCGCGGACAAGGGTCTGCTGGAACTGCGCGGGCGGCCGCTGGCGGCCTGGGTGGCGGAACGCCTGGCGCCGCAAGTCGATGAGCTGCTGATCAACGCCAACCGCAATGGCGAGCACTACGCGGCACTCGGCCACCGTGTCGTCGGTGACCGCTTCCCCGGCTTTGCCGGCCCGCTGGCCGGCCTGCACGCTGCGCTGGAGGCCGCCGCGCACCCGCTGGTCGTCACCGCGCCGTGCGATTCGCCCTTCCTGCCGGCCGACCTGGTTTTGCGCCTGTTTTCCGGGTTGGCCGCAACCGGCGCCGATGTCGCCGTCGCCCTGACCGGCGGGCGTCCGCAGCCGGCGTTCTGCCTTTGCAAGCGCGACCTGCTGCCGCACCTGGCCGGCTATCTGGCCAGTGGCGAGCGCAGGATGGCCGGCTGGTACGCGACGCTGAAGGTGGCCGAAGTCGCCTTCGACGACGAGGCCGAGGCCTTCGCGAACATCAATTCCCGCGACGAACTGGGACGATTCGAAACCGGCGATCCGCACGCCTGACGCCACATGCGCGCCACCCGCACTCGGCGTAACATGCGGCCATCGGATCGCCCCGGAAGATTCGCCATGACCCGCCGTTTCCCCCTCCACGTTCATCTCTCGACGCTGTTCCTGACCCTGACCCTGCTGGTCGGCGGCGTCATCGGCTGGTTGGGCTATCAGGTCAGCCGCGAAATCCTCGATTCGACCGCGCGCGACCTCGAACAACGCATCGAGGCCGACCTGGACGCGGATTTCCTCGCCCTGATCCGGCCCGCCGAACTGGCGGCGCAGGTGCTGAGCGTGACCAGCCTGGTCGAGGCGCAGTCGCTGGAAGGCCGGCTGGCACGCCTGCCACTGCTGCGCGAACTGCTCAATGCCTCGCCGGCGCTGACCTCGCTCTATGTCGGCTACGACAGCGGCGACTTCTTCATGGTCCGCCGCCTGTGGAACGACGACGACCGCCACTTTTTCAAGGCGCCCGAACCAGCGGCCTTCCTCGTCCAGAGCATCGAAAACGCGCCGGGCGGCAAGAGCGGCCGCTTCATCTTCCTCGACGAGGACATGGCATCGCTGCGCAGCGAAGACAGCCCCGACTACGCCACCGGTTTCGACCCGCGCACGCGTCCCTGGTATGGTGCGGCGATGGCGGCGACCGGCCAGATCAAGACGGCCCCCTATGTCTTCCATACCACCGGCAAGGTCGGCATCACCATCGCCAACCGGGGCAGCAATGGCACCGCCGTCGCCGGCGCCGACATCCGGCTGGAAACCCTCGATGCCGCGCTGGCGCGCAAGAAGGTGACACCCAACACGCAACTACTGCTGACCACCGTGGGCGGCGTGACCGTTGGCCTACGAAAACTCGGCGAAGGCGATCAGGCCACCCGACCAACCGGGCGACGCACCGATCCTCGCCGGCATCGGTGACCTCGGGGTGCCGGTGCTGGACCGACTGGCCGCCCTGCTCCCGGAAATCGACAAGCAGGCGAAGACCAGCCTGCGCCTCGATGTGAACGGCGAGACATGGCGCACCACGCTGCGCCCGTTCCGCCCGGGAACAGGAAGTCCGCTGTTCCTGATCACGGCGATTCCCGACAGCGAGCTGATGGCCAGCGCGCACGAACTCATCCGCCGACTGGCGGTGGCGTTGGTGCTCGTCATCCTGCTCTCGATCCCGGTTACGCTGGCGCTCGCTCGCCGCATCTCGCGCGACCTGCGGACCCTGGCCGGCGAGGCCGACGGCATCCGCCACTTCGATTTCGCCAGCCCGATCGCGCTACAGTCGCCAATCAGCGAAGTCAACGAACTGGCGCTGACCATGGACGCGATGAAGCAGACAATCCGCCGCTTCCTCGACATCAGCCAGGCGGTCGCCGGCGAAAAGGACTTCGACCGCCTGCTGCCGCGCCTGCTCGGCGAAACCTTGTCCGCCGCCGAGGCCGGATCCGGCATCCTCTACCTGGCCGACGGCGACCGGCTGCTGCCGGCGGCGGCGCTGCGCGCGGACGGCTCGCCCCTGCCGCTCGGCGATGCGGCCATCGCCCAGACGGCATGCGGCCCCTTGCTCGGCGCGGCGCTGGCGGCGCACAGCCCCCGCAGCGGCCATCTCGTCGCAGCCGACCTCGCCGCCCTCGGCCTCTCCGTTGGCGCCGGCGACGCGGGCCATGGCATCGCCGTCCCGCTCCTCAACCGCGAGGACGTGCTGGTCGGCGCCATGCTGCTGCTGCGCGACAGCGAGACCGACGCGGCCCGGCTGAACTTCATCGAGGCGCTGTCGAGCACCTCCGCGGTTTCGCTGGAGAGCAAGGAACTGATCCACGCCCAGAAGGTGTTGTTCGAGGCCTTCATTCAGCTCATCGCCAGCGCGATCGACGCCAAGAGCGCCTACACCGGCGGCCACTGCGCCCGCGTTCCCGAACTGACCAAGATGCTGGCGCGTGCCGCCTGCGCCGAGAACACCGGTCCCTATGCCGGCTTTCCAACTCGGCGACGAGGATTGGGAGGCGGTGCACGTCGCCGCCTGGCTGCATGACTGCGGCAAGGTGACAACGCCGGAGTACGTGGTCGACAAGGCGACCAAGCTCGAAACGCTGTACGACCGCATCCACGAGGTACGCATGCGCTTCGAGGTCCTGAAGCGCGATGCCGAGATCGCCTGCCTGAGGGCGATCGCCGCCGGAACGACGGAGGGCGAAGCGCGCGCCCGCCTGGCGGAGGACACTGCGCCGGCTCGACGACGATTTCGCCTTCATCGCCGCCTGCAACGAGGGCGGCGAATTCATGGCGCCGGAGAAGCTCGTGCGCCTGCAGGAGATCGCCGCCCGCACGTGGACCCGGACGCTGGACGACCGTATCGGCATCTCGCACGAGGAAAAGGCGCGCAAGGAACGCACCCCGGCCGCGCCGTTGCCGGTCGCCGAGCCGCTGCTCGCCGACAAGCCCGAGCACCGCTTCGAGCGCGGGCCGCGCGAGGTGATGCCGGCCGACAACCAGTGGGGCTTCCGCATGCCGGTGCCCGACCTGCTCTACAACAAGGGCGAACTGTACAACCTGTCGGTGGCGCGCGGCACGCTGTCCGATGAGGAGCGCTACAAGATCAACGAGCACATCGTGCAGACCCTGATCATGCTGACCCAGTTGCCCTTCCCGAAACACCTGCGCGAGGTGCCGGAAATCGCCGCCGGTCACCACGAGAAGATGGACGGCAGCGGCTACCCGCGCCGCCTGACCCGCGAGCAGATGAGCCCGGTCGCCCGAATGATGGCGATCGCCGACATCTTCGAGGCGCTGACCGCCGTCGACCGCCCCTACAAGAAGGGCAAGACCCTGTCCGAAGCGATCAGGATCATGGCCATGATGAAGAAGGAGCAGCACATCGATCCGGAACTGTTCGACCTCTTCCTGCGCTCGGGGGTCTACCGCGAGTACGCCGAGCGCTTCATGCGCCCCGAGCAGATCGACGACGTCGATATCACGGCCTACCTGGGCAGCGCGTCGCCAGCCTGACTACTGGCCCGCGCCAGGAATTTTGTGCCGACCGTTAACTATTTCATATTGCGGCGCAGCAACTCTTGGCTATACTTCGCTCGCAGGCCACAAGAGAGCCCCAGATGGAAACAGCCATGAAAGTCAAAATTCACTATCGCATCACCCAGGATCGCGCCGGTATCCCGATGGATTACGCTGGTGCCCGCCACTTCGTCGTCCTCGATGGCATGGCCATCGAGGCTGCTGCCAAGGCCCAACTGGCAGTCGACTATCAGGTTCCGGTCACGGCCGTCGAGATCTGTCGCGTCGAGAGCTAGCCACCGCCGCGCTGCGTTGCGCGGTTGACCTTCGCGAGCAGCTTTTCGGCCGCTGCATCCTCGCCCGCGCAAATGCTGATTTTGACCCGGAGATAATCGATTTGCAGCGCACCAAGCCGCTGCGAATCCTGGCGCTCCAGCGCGAAATGCAGTTGCACACCACCGAGGTCGAGCAACAGTCCGGCGGCGGCGTCGCTGACCGCCGGCCCGAAGGCCTGAATCAGCGCCCGGCGGAACTCCGCTGGCGTGCTGTTCATCAGCCGCACGCGGCTGCCGCTCCACGGGAACGGCTGCTCAGCCACCCGCGATCGGCGGCCAGACGGCCAGCGTGTCACCCTCGCGCAGGACGGTCGTGGCGCGCTCCTCGCGCGGAACGAAGGCGCCGTTCAGCAGTACCAGATGCGTCAGCGCCGTGGGCAGGGAAAACGGCTGCAGGACCGCGTTGACCGTGGCAGGCTCGACAATCTCCACCTCGACGCGGTTGTTACGGCTGCCGGCCGGCAGGTAGTCGCCCAGGCTGGCATAGAGCTTGACCGTCAGCCGCATGCGTCAGCCGATGACCTGCTGGCTGGCGATGTAGGCCTCGACGAAGCGTGTTGGCGTCGCCATCAGCCGGTCCTTCCAGATGCCCAGCCGGGTCCTGCCCTGGATCAGCCCGCGCAGCGCGCCGACATGGTCGGTCAGGCCGATCGCCGTGGCGCCGACCAGCACGTCGCCGTCGAACTGCAGGCTGATGTAGCGCCCGAAGCCCTCGTCCGCCTGCTCGACGCCGTCGCCGCCGGGCACGCCCTGCCATTCGCCGAATGAGGAAGAAATCATGCCCAGCGAGTCGAGCACGTTGATCGCCAGTACGCCCTTCATGCGCGCCGGCTGGCCGGCCATGTTGAGCGCCGCGACGCGCGCCTGGTCGGCGGCGTTGGGCTGGATCGCGGCGACCAGGTGGCGTCCCGAGAACAGGTCGGGCGCCTCGGCGACGTCGCCGGCCGCGAAAATGCCGGGCACCGAAGTTTCCATCGCGTCGTCGACCAGCACGCCCTTGGCGACATGGACCGACGTCCCTTCGAGGAAAGCAACGTTGGGTGCGACGCCGGCGGCAACGATCAGCAGGTCGCAGTCGATCTGGTCTCCGGTCGTCAATGTCACCGTCAGCGGCGAACTCCCGCCGGCTTCGATGCGCTCGACGCCAGCCTTGGTCACCACCCGCACGCCCTGGCCCTCGACCCAACGCTTGATCATGCCGCCGGCCTGCGGCGTCATCATGCGCGGCACCATGCGGTCACCCATCTCGACGACCGTCAGGTGCACGCCGCGCTTGACCAGCGACTCCATGATGATGCAGCCGATGAAGCCCGCCCCCAGTTGCAGCACCCGCGACCCCGGCCTGGCCAAGGCGGCGATCGCCCGCGAATCTTCGAGGGTCCAGCAGGTATGGACTTCCGGCAGGTCGATGCCGGGAATCGGCGGCCGCACCGGATGCGAGCCGGTGGCGATCAACAGGCGGTCGAAATCTTCGAAAAGCCCGTCGTCGAACAAAACCGTGCTTTTTTCGGTGTTGACCGCAACCGCACGCGCGCGCAACTGGCGGATGTGCAAGTTATCGAAATGGCTGGGCGTCTTGCGCAGATAGGTGCCGGACTCGTCGATATTCCCTTCGAGCAGATAGGGAATCGCCATGCGCGAATAGGGCGGCGCGTCCTCGTTGCCGACCAGCAGGATATCGTCGGTCGGCGCCGCGCGGCGCAGCGTTTCGGCGGCGACGACGCCGGCCGGGCCATTGCCGAGAATGATGTGCTTCATGTCTGCCTCCTTGCCGGGAAAAGAAAGGCGGGGCGGCGACTGGCGCGACCCCGCCCGGACTGCCCTGCCGGCCTCAGAGGCCGAGGCGCTCCAGCGTCGCCCGCTCCGGGACGCCGTCCGGCGACCAGCCGCGCACCTTGTAGTACTCGGGCTTCATCTTGTCGAGGCCATTGACCAGGCCCTTGGCCGGGCCGGTCTTGGCCGGCTCGTTCTTCAGGCGCGGCGGCAGGTCGTCGTCGGCCGCGGTCAGGCCGGCGGCCAGGTTGAACTGGCGCTCCATGTTCCAGATGCGCTCGCCGACCAGGTTCAGCTTGTCCATCGACCAGTCCCCCTCGCAGGCCGCCTGCAACTGCGGCTGCACGTCCGCCAGCGTCCACGCGAAGCTGGTGAAGACGCAGATGCCGGCCGAGTCGAAGACGCCGGTCGCATCCTGAAAGGCCTTGACCAGTTCAGGCTTGCCGTCGGTGGTCAGCGGATCGGTCTTGACCGGGATGCCGAGCACCTCGGACGCCACCGTGTAGCCGCGCAGGTGACAGGCGCCGCGGTTGGACGTCGCATAGGCCAGGCCCATGCCCTGGATGCCGCGCGAGTCGTAGGCCGGGAACTCCTGGCCCTTGACGCTCATCGACAGGTCCGGCCGGCCATAGCTGGCGCACATGCGCGCGCTGCCCTGGCCGATTTCCTTGCCGAAGCCTTCGCCGGCGGCCGTCATCTCGACCAGCTTGCACAGCGCTTCAGCCGAGCCGAATGTCGCATCGACGCCGATCTGCTCCTTGCTCAGGATGCCGAGGTCATGCAGTTCCATCGCCGCGCCGACCGTGGCGCCGAACGAGATCGGGTCCATGCCGTGCTCGTTGCAGAGCAGGTTGGCATATTGCAGCGCTTCCAGATCGCCGACGCCGTTGGCGGCGCCGAGTGCCCAGGCCGCCTCGTACTCGAGGCCGCCGGAAGCGCCCCAGTACTTCGGGCTGTTCTTGACGCTGAAGTGGGTCTCGTCGATCCGCGAAATGCGGCCGCAGGCGATGGTGCAACCGAAACAGGCGTTATTGGTCACCAGATGCGTCTTGCCGTCGCTCGCCCGCTTTTCGTGCATCGCCTCGCCCGAGATCCTGCCGGCCTCCTCGAACTGCACGTCGCGGTGGTTGCGCGTCGGCAGCGCGCCCATCTCGTTGATCACGTTCATCAGCACCTGGGTGCCGTACTTGGGCAGGCCCTGACCGGTCACCGCGTTGTCGGCGAGCACCTTCTTGCCGGCGTTGGCCGCCGCCAGGAAAGCGGGGAAGTCCTTGATGCCGGACACCCCCTGGGTGCCGCGGATGGCGACCGCCTTCAGGTTCTTCGAGCCCATCACGGCACCGACACCGGAGCGCCCGGCAGCCCGGTGCAGGTCGTTGACGATGCAGGCGAACAACACCAGGTTCTCGCCGGCGGCGCCGATCGAGGACACGCGGATGAGCGGATCCTGGTGGCTGGCCTTGATCGTTTCCTCGGTTTCCCAGCAGCTCTTGCCCCACAGGTGACCGGCGTCGCGCAGTTCGGCCCGGTCGTTCTCGAGGTAGAGATAGACCGGCTTGGGCGACTTGCCTTCGAAGATGACCATGTCCCAGCCGGCGAACTTCATCTCGGCGCCGAAATAGCCGCCCGAATTGGAGCAGGCGATGGCGCCGGTCAGCGGCCCCTTGGTGACGACCGTGTAGCGGCCGCCGGTCGAGGCCATCGTCCCGGTCAGCGGGCCGGTCGCCATGATCATCTTGTTGTCCGGCGACAGCGGATCGACCCTGGCGTCGATTTCGGAAACCAGGTACTTGGTCGCCAGGCCGCGCGAGCCGAGATAGTCGTCGGCCCACTTCATGTTCAGCGGTTCGGGCGTGCAGGTGCCGGCGGTGAGGTTCACGCGCAGGACTTTACGGTTCCATCCCATGGTCTCTCCTCCTTACGCAGCAACGGTTGCGGTGTTGGCCTTGGCAGCCCAGGCACGCATGCGGTCGAGGCCGGTCCAGTCGGCATCGACATAGGTGATGGCGGCGGTCGGGCAGGCAGCTCACGCACTTCGGATCGCCGCCGCAGAGGTCGCACTTCTGCACCTTGCCGACATCGGCCATGTAATTGACGGTGCCGAACGGGCAGGCGATGGTGCACACCTTGCAGCCGACGCAGGTCGCCTCGCGGATGACCTTGGCGCCGGTGGCGGCATCGATGACGATGGCGTTGACCGGACAGGCATTCATGCACCAGGCGTCGGCGCACTGCGTGCAGGTGTAGGGAACCTTGCGCCCCTCGTGCTCGAAATCGAACACCTTGATGCGCGACTTCGACGGATTGATGGTGCCGGTGTGCTCGTAGGAGCAGGCCATCTCGCACTGCAGGCAGCCGGTGCACTTGGCCGGATCGATGTGAAGCGACTTCTGCATGGTGTCTCCTCCATGAATTTTTCGTGTGTCGCGGGGCATTGCACCACCAGAGCCCGGTGCATCGGCACACCATAGAGCAAAGTCGGGAGCGTGTCATGCTGCGCCGCAACAGCCAGCCCAACATTCTGTTACACAAGGCTTACGAAAGACAGACAGACAGCCCCTCGGGGAGCTCTCTATAGTGCAGTCATTCACTGAACCCCTCCTCTCGAAATCCCCCTTTCGAGAATTTCCACCCCGCCGCCTGGCGGGGTTTTTTTTGGTCTCCACCCGGCCAAGCCGTTATAATTCAGCACTTTCTAACTCATCGCATCGAGGAAACCAGCATGGCCGGGCAATATTCTTCCAAGGGGATCATGTGGGCGACGATCGTCGTGGCGATTGTCTCGATCGCCGTCGTCGTGCCATTTACGGTCAAGACCACCGGCTCCGCAGCCGACGCGGGCAGGGGTGCAGACGATGTTGACGCCCGCATCCAGCCGGTCGCCCGCTTCGAAATGGCCAAAGCCGCGGCGCCGGCTGCCGGCGGTGCGCCGAAGGACGGCGCCACCGTCTATAACTCGGTGTGCGGCGCCTGCCACAACAGCGGCGCCGCCGGCGCACCGAAGATCGACGACAAGGCCGCCTGGGCGCCGCGCGTGGCCACCGGCAAGGACGCGCTGGCCAAGAGCGTGATCGGCGGCAAGGGCGCCATGCCGCCGAAGGGCGGCGGTTCGGATCTCTCCGACGACGAGATCAAGGGCGCGGTCGATTACATCCTGAGCAAGGCAAAATAGGTACTCGCTGCCTGCATCGGAAGGGAGGCCATGGCCTCCCTTTTTCGTTCACGCGACACGGGCGCCACCGGGCGCCCGCGAGGCTGGGGCAGATCCGCGAACCTGCCCCGCTGTCAGTCCGGGGCCTACTTCTTGGCGGGCTCGGCAGCCTTCGGCGCGTCGACCTTGGCCGGCTCGGCCTTGACCGGTTCACCCTTGGCCGCTGCCGGTGCATGGCTTTCGGTCTTCTTGGTTTCCTTGGCCTTCTTTTCCGCCGGCTTGGCGGTTTCCTTGCCGGCTTCCGCCGCGGCCGGCGTTGCCGCGGCGGGCTTCGCTTCGGGCGTCTTCGCGTCGACCTTGGCGGCCTCGGACGGCTTCGGCGCCTCGGCCTTGACCGCGGCAGCGGTGGCGGGCTTGACCTCGGCAGCCGGCTTGGTGTCGGCGGCGTGGGCGATACCGAAGGCGGCGGCGATGGCAAGGGCGATCAGTTGCTTGGTCATGGTAATTCTCCTTGAGAGGTGTATTCGGTGCTTCGTCAGGCTTTGCGAAATTGCGCCGCCTTGTGCCGAATAACGCGGGCGCCCGCTGCCCGGATGTCATCAAGAAGGTAACCCGCTGTAACGCGGTGTGACCGGGTGGTCAGCCCCGGTTGCCGGCGAGCATCGCCTTGAGCGCATCAAGGCGCGCGCTGCCCGCCGCCTTGTCGGCCTCGGGTGCCTGCCGGCCGCCGCTGAAGCGGATGTCGTCCGTACCCATCTCGGCGATGAAGCGTGACGGTTCACAAGGGATCAGTTCGCGGGCCTGCTTGCGTCGCTCGCAATAGGAGACATGCAGCGAACGCCGCGCCCTCGTGATGCCGACGTACATCAGCCGCCGCTCTTCCTCGATACGCACCGGATCGAGCGATTCGCGGTGCGGCAGGATGCCCTCCTCGACGCCGACGACGAAGACATGGCCATATTCCAGCCCCTTGGCGGCATGGAGCGTGGACAGGCGGACGGCGTCGGTTTCCTCGCCCTCCTGCTTGTCGAGCAGGTTGATCAGGGCGATGCTCTGCACCATGTCGATGAGCGTCTTGCCGTCTTCCTCGCCCTTCCTGTTCAGCCACTCGGCGAATTCGCAGACGTTGGCCCAGCGGGTCAGCGCCGTGCGCTGCTCCTCGTGGTCGTGGAGGTAGCTCTCGTAATCGATGGCCTTCAGCAGGTCGGGCAGGACCTGCTGCGCCGGTTCGCGGCCTGCCCGGTGCTGGAGGCGGTTGATGAAATGGCAGAACCCGAGCAGCGGCTCGAGCTGGCGCGGTTGCACACGTTCGGCGAAGCCTTCCTCGAAGGCGGCGTGGAACAGCGACACGTGCCGCTCGCCGGCATAGGTGCCGAGTACCTGCAGGGTTGCCGCACCGATGCCCCGCTTCGGCGTCGTCGCGGCGCGGATGAAGGCCGGGTCGTCGTCCTGGTTGGCGAGCAGGCGCAGGTAGGCGGTGATGTCCTTGATCTCGGCCCTGTCGAAGAACGACTGGCCACCCGAGAGCAGGTAGGGAATCTTCTGGTTGCGCAGTTGCGTCTCGAACAGCCTGGCCTGATGGTTCGAGCGATAGAGGATAGCGTAGTCGGCGAACTTGCCGCGCTGCTCGAAGCGGTGCGCCTGCAGCTTCATCACCACGCCTTCGGCCTCGGCCTCGTCGTCCCTGCAGGCGGTGACGGTGATCTGGTGACCGTGACCAAGCTCGGACCAGAGCTTCTTGTCGAACAGCTTCTCGTTGTGCGCGATGACGTTGTTGGCGGCCTTCAGGATGCGCACCGTCAACCGGTAGTTCTGCTCCAGCGTGATGACCTTGAGCGCCGGGAATTCGGCCGGCAGCCTCTTCAGGTTGCCGATGTCGGCACCGCGCCAGCCGTAGATCGCCTGATCGTCGTCGCCCACGGCGGTGAACTGGGCGCGGACGCCGGTCAGCAGTTTCAGGAGCTGGTACTGGCCGGCGTTGGTATCCTGGTATTCGTCGACCAGCAGGTAGCGCAGGCGGTTCTGCCATTTCTCAGCGATCGCCGGATGCTCGCTGAAGAGCCTGACCGGCAGGCCGATCAGGTCATCGAAATCCATCGCCTGGTAGGCCCTGAGCGTCGCCTCGTAGGAAACGAAGGCATGCGCAGCCAGCGTTTCGTGCTCGTTGCTCGCCAGTTGCCGCGCCGCTTCAGGCGTGACCAGCGCATTCTTCCAGTTCGAGATCACCACCTGCAGCCGGCGCAACGTCCCCTTGTCGGCGGTGCGGGCGACATCGCCAATGATGCCGGCGCAATCCGCCGCGTCGAAGATCGAGAAGCGCGGCTTGTAGCCCAGCGCCGTGGCCTCCTCGCGCAGGATGCGCACGCCGAGCGAATGGAAGGTCGAAATTTGCAGATCTTCGGCCGTTGACCGCGACAGGAGCTTGCCGGCACGCTCCTGCATCTCCCGGGCCGCCTTGTTGGTAAAGGTGATGGCGGCGATGTTGCGCGGCTGGAAGCCGCAATCCCGGACCAGATAGGCGATCTTCTCCGTGATTACCCGCGTCTTGCCCGAGCCGGCACCGGCGAGCACCAGGAGAGGGCCGTCGAGATAGCGGATCGCTTCGCGCTGCTGCGGATTGAGGCTGGACATCGACGTCAAAATGAAACGCCCGGCAAGCCGGGGCGTGGTGACCTGGGAGGCGGATTCTACACTGGCCTCAGCCGGTTGCGGCCGGCCCGATGCTCACTTGACGATATCCAGGTGGCCGATGCCGGAGGTCAGGTCGCGGTCCGACGACTCCTTGCCGTACAGCTTGATGTGCAGGCGCAGGTCATTCAGGGAATCGGCGTTGCGCAGGGCATCCTCGTAACTGATGGCGCCCGCTTCGTAGAGATCGAACAGCGACTGGTCGAAGGTCTGCATGCCGAGTTCGCGGGAGCGCTTCATGACTTCCTTGATCTCACCGACGTTGCCCTTGAAGATCAGGTCCGAGATCAGCGGCGAATTGAGCATGATCTCGACGGCCGCCATGCGCCCCTTGCCATCCTTCTTCGGAATCAGGCGCTGCGAGATCATCGCCCGCACGTTCAGCGAGAGGTCCATGAGCAGTTGCGTCCGGCGTTCCTCCGGGAAGAAGTTGATGATCCGGTCGATTGCGGTGTTGGTGCTGTTGGCGTGCAGCGTCGCCAGGGCCAGGTGACCGGTTTCCGCGAAGGCGATGGCGTAGTCCATCGTGTCGCGGTCACGGATCTCGCCCATCAGGATCACATCCGGCGCCTGCCGCAGCGTGTTCTTCAGCGCCGGCTTCCAGTCATCGGTATCGACGCCGATCTCGCGCTGCGTGATGATGCAGTTCTTGTGCTCATGCACGTATTCGATCGGATCCTCGACGGTGATGATGTGGCCGAAGGAATTCTCGTTGCGGTAGTCGACCATCGCCGCCAGCGAGGTCGTCTTGCCGGTGCCGGTGCCGCCGACGAAGATCACGAGACCAAGCTTGGTCATCGCGACGTCCTTGAGCACCGGCGGCAAGCCCAGTTCCTCGAAGGTCGGGATGCTCTGGTTGATCATCCGGCAGACGACGCCGACGCGCCCCTGCTGAATGAAGGCATTGGTCCGGAAACGACCGATGCCGGCCGGGGCAATGGCGAAGTTGCACTCCTTGGTCGCCTCGAATTCGGAAGCCTGGCGATCGTTCATGATCGACCTGGCCAGTTCGGCGGTGTGCTGCGGCGTCAGAACCTGGTTGGAAACCGGGGTGATCTTCCCGTCCACCTTGATCGCCGGCGGGAAACTGGCGGTGATGAAAAGGTCCGACCCCTTTTTCTGCACCATCAGGCGCAGGAGGTCGTGCATGAATTTCATTGCCTGATCGCGTTCCATAGCTCTTCCTCTCTCCCTGATAACCCGCCGGCTCAGCCGGGGAAGTTGTCCTTGTTGGTCGCCCTGGCCCGCGCTTCGGCGCTCGACACGACGTTGCGCCGCACCAGTTCGATCAGGTTCTGATCCAGCGTCTGCATGCCAAAGTTCTGGCCGGTCTGGATCGCCGAATACATCTGGGCCACCTTGTTTTCGCGGATCAGGTTGCGGATGGCCGGCGTGCCGATCATGATCTCGTGCGCCGCCACCCGGCCGTTGCCGTCCTTGGTCTTGAGCAGCGTCTGCGAAATGACGGCACGCAGCGACTCGGACAGCATCGAGCGGACCATGTCCTTCTCGGCGGCCGGAAAGACGTCGACAACGCGGTCGATCGTCTTCGCCGCACCCGAGGTGTGCAGCGTGCCGAACACCAGGTGGCCGGTTTCGGCGGCGGTCAGGGCGAGACGGATGGTTTCGAGGTCGCGCATCTCGCCGACCAGGATCACGTCCGGATCCTCACGCAGGGCCGAGCGCAACGCATTGGCGAACGACAGCGTGTGCGGGCCGACTTCGCGCTGGTTGATCAGGCACTTCTTGGACTCGTGCACGAATTCGATCGGGTCTTCGATCGTCAGGATGTGCGCGTAATCGTTTTCGTTGACCTGGTTGACCATCGCCGCCAGCGTCGTCGATTTGCCCGAGCCGGTCGGCCCGGTGCACAGCACGATGCCGCGCGGATATTCGCAGATTTCCTTGAATATCTTGGGGCAGTTGAGATCCTCGAGGCTCAGGATCTTTGTCGGAATGGTGCGGAAAGCCGCGCCCGCGCCACGGTTCTGGTTGTAGGCGTTGACCCGGAAGCGCGCCAGATTGGGGATCTCGAAGGAGAAGTCGCATTCCAGCGACTCTTCGTAGATCTTCCGCTGCGTGTCGGTCATGATGTCGTACACCATCGAGTGCACGTCCTTGTGCTCCATCGGCGGCAGGTTGATCCGCCGGATGTCTCCGTGCACGCGGATCATCGGCGGCAAGCCGGCCGAGAGGTGGAGGTCGGAAGCCTTGTTCTTGACGCCAAAGGCCAGCAGTTCGGTGATGTCCATGCGGATCGTCCTCGCGGCGCGTGTATACTGGATGAAGGAAGAATTCCAAACAATTATGAGCGCAATCGCCACCAACCTGCAAGCCGTTCGCTCGCGAATCGTCAAGGCGTCCGTTGCTGCCGGGCGGGCGCCTGGCAGCGTTTCCCTCCTGGCGGTGAGCAAGACGTGGCCGGCGGACTGCGTGATCGCGGCGGCAAGGGCCGGACAGCGGGCTTTCGGCGAGAATTATGCTCAGGAGGCGGTCGCCAAGATCCACGCCACGGCCGGCCTCGGGCTCGAATGGCATTTCATCGGCCCCTTGCAGGACAACAAGACGCGGCTGGTGGCGGAACACTTCGACTGGGTCCATTCACTCGACCGCCTGAAGACCGCCGAGCGTCTCTCCGCCCAGCGCCCCGCCGGTCAGCCGCCGCTGCAGGTGTGCGTGCAGGTCAATGTCTCCGGCGAAGCGAGCAAGAGCGGCTGCGCGCCAGGCGAGGCAGCGGCTCTCTGCGCGGCGGTCGTGGCGCTGCCCAATCTGCGGCTGCGCGGCCTGATGGCGATCCCGGCAGCGAGCGACGACATGGCCCGGCAGCGACTGCCTTTCCGCCGCCTGCGCGAGATCGGCGAGTCGATCCGGGCCGCCGGCGTGCCGCTCGACACCCTGTCCATGGGCATGTCCCATGATCTTGAAGCGGCCATCGCCGAAGGCGCGACGATCGTCCGCATCGGCACGGCCATCTTTGGCGAGAGAACCCAGGCATGAAGATCACTTTCCTCGGCGGCGGCAACATGGCGAATGCCCTGATCGGCGGCATGCTGAAGCAGGGTTTCGCCCCCGCTGACATCGACGTCGTCGAACCGGGACGCGACGCACGCGACCGCCTTCAGGCGTATGCGGTCAACTGCCTGGAATCGGCGGAAATGCTCGGGTCGGCCGGCGATCTCCTGGTCCTGGCGGTCAAGCCGCAGCAGATGCGGAACGCCGTCGCTCCGCTCGTCGGCAAGCTCGGCGATGCCGTGGTCGTCAGCATCGCCGCCGGTCTCGGCATGGCCGCGCTGTCGCGCTGGCTCGGCGGCCACCGCCGGATCGTCCGCAGCATGCCCAACACGCCGGCGCTGATCGGCGCCGGCATCACCGGGCTGTGCGCCCTGCCGGAAGTCGACGCGGCCGGGCGGGCCGCCGCCGAACGGGTGCTGCGGGCGGTCGGCAGCACCGTCTGGATCGACGACGAGGAGCGCATGGATGCCGTGACCGCCATCTCGGGCAGCGGGCCGGCCTATGTCTTCCTGTTCATCGAGGCCCTGCAGCAGGCTGCCGCGGATCTCGGGTTCACCCCCGAGCAGGGCCGGCAACTGGCGATCGGGACCGTGCAGGGAGCCGCCGCGCTGGCCGCGCAGGCGAGCGAACCGGCCAGCGTACTGCGCGAACGCGTCACCTCGGCCGGCGGCACCACCGAGGCGGCACTGCGGACGATGGCGGAACGCGGCGTGAAGGAGGGAATCATCGCCGGGGCGATGGCGGCCGAGCGTCGTGGTCGCGAACTCGGCGCGATCCTCGGGGCCAACTGATGCAGGCCGTCGTCTTCCTGCTCGACGCGACGGTCGGCTTCTTCTGCGCGCTGTTCCTGCTGCGCTTCATGATGCAGGCGACGCGCGTGTCCTTTGCCGGCCAGCTCGGCCGTTTCGTCGTCAGCCTGACCGACTGGGCGGTCAAACCGCTGCGCCGCGTGATTCCGGGCGTCGGCGGTTTCGACTGGGCCAGCCTGGTCGCCGCTTTCGCCCTGCAACTGGCACTCGCCGCGCTGCTTGTCGGCCTCGCCGGCCCCGGTGTCGCGGCGGATGCCGGCACGCTGGCCATCACCGTCGCCTGGTTCGCGCTGCGCAGCCTGCTCCGGCTGGCCATCTACATCCTGATCGGCGCGCTGATCCTGCAGGCCGTGCTGTCGTGGATCAATCCCTATTCGCCGCTCGCCGCGCCGGCCAGCCAGTTGACCCGGCCATTGCTCGACCCGGTCCGCCGCCTCGTGCCGTCGATCTCGGGCATCGATCTGTCGCCGCTGGTCGTCATACTGCTGCTGCAGGCGTTGCTGATGTTGCTGTGAGCGGCTGGTTCCGCACCACGGCCGGCGGCGGCCTCAGCCTGACGCTGCACGTCCGGCCTGGCGCGAAGAAGACCGAGGTTGCCGGGCTACACGGCGACGCGCTGAGGATCCGCCTGGCCGCCCCGCCGGTAGACGGCCGCGCCAACGAGGCGCTGCTTGCCTTCGTCGCCGCCGCACTCGGGGTGCCGAAGACGGCGATCAAGCTGAAGAGCGGCCAGTCTTCCCGGCGGAAGGTGGTCGAGGTCGCTGGCGCCACGCCAGCCGCCGTCACCCGGCTGGCTCAGCCCGGATAGACCACGCGGCCGCCGACCAGGGTCGCCTTCACCCGGCCCATCATCGGACAGCCCAGCCACGGCGAGTTCTTGCCCTGGCTCTTCAGCGCTGCCGCCGTCAGTTGCCAGACAGCCGCGGGATCGAAGACGCAGACATCGGCAGCGGCGCCGACGGCCAGGTTGCCGGTCGGCAGGCCAAGCACGGCCGCCGGCACCGAGGTGACGCAGGCCAGCGCAGCCGGCAGCGGTAGGCCAGTCAGCTCGGCCCAGCGCAGCATCAGCGACAACAGGACTTCGAGGCCGGTCGCACCCGGCTTGGCTTCGCCGAACGGCAGCAGCTTGTCGTCGACGCCGACCGGCGTGTGGTCGGAGCAGATCGCGGCAATCCCCGCCGCCGCCGCCGCCGACAGCGCCTGGCGGTCGCCCTCCGAACGCAGCGGCGGGTTGAAGCGCGCATGCGGATTGAAGAAACCGATATCGTTGTCGGTCATCAGCAGGTGATGGATGCCGATATCGCAGGTTATCGGCAGGCCCTCCTCGCGGGCGCGCGCCGCTAGGGCCACGCCGGCAGCCGATGACAACCGCGTCAGATGGACGCGGCAGCCGGTGTCGCGCACCAGCTGGACGATGGTGGCGATGGCGATGGTCTCTGCGGCGACCGGAATACCGGCGAGGCCGAGGCGGCTGGCGACCTCGCCTTCATGGGCGATGCCGTTGCGTGCAAGCCAGTGGTCCTGCGGCTGCAGCCAGACGGCAAAGCCGAAGGTGGCCGCGTATTCCATCGCGCGCAACAGGGCCTCGGTGTCGACGACCGTCTTGCCGGCCTGCGAGAAGGCGACGCAGCCGGCCTTCTTCAGCCCGGCCAGCTCCGCCAGTCGCTCGCCCTGCAGGCCCAGCGTCAGCGCGCCGAGCGGCAGCACGCGCGCCTTGCCGATGTCGGCGGCGCGATGGACGAGACGGTCGGCGAGTTCCGGTTCGTCGAGCGGCGGGTCAGCGTCGGGAGGCACGACGACCGACGTGACGCCGCCGGCGACCGCCGCGGCCAGTTCGGCCTCGATACTGCTGAGACGGGCACCCAGGTCGATCAGGCCGGGGCAGACGACGCAGCCGGTCGCATCGATGCGCTGGTCGGCGACGAATCCGGGCGGTGCTTCGCCCATGCCGGCAACGCTGCCGTCGGTGATGTACAGCGAGGCAGTGCTGCGGTCGACGCCGTTTTTCGGGTCGATTACACGGCCGTTGCCGATTTCGATCTTCATCTCAGTTCCCCGCAACGATGCTCATGACCGCCATGCGCACGGCGATGCCGAAGGTGACCTGCGGCAGAATCACCGCCTGCGGCCCGTCGGCCACCTCAGAATGAATCTCCACGCCGCGGTTCATCGGCCCCGGGTGCATGACGATGGCGTCGGGCCTGGCCAGTGCCAGCTTCTGCGGCGTCAGGCCATAGTGACGGAAATACTCGCCGGCCGACGGCAGCAGCGCGCCGGCCATGCGCTCGTTCTGCAAACGCAGCATGATCACGACGTCGCAATCCTTTAAGCCCTCGTTCATGTCGTGAAAAACGCGCACACCGAGTTTTTCGAGGTGCTTGGGCAGCAGGGTTTCCGGACCGATGGCGCGGACTTCCGGAACGCCGACCGTGGTCAGCGCATGGATGTCGGAACGGGCGACGCGCGAATGCAGGATGTCGCCGACCAGCGCGACGCGCAGTTGCGTGAAGTCCTTCTTGTAGTGGCGGATCGTATACATGTCGAGCAGCCCCTGCGTCGGGTGGGCGTGCCGCCCGTCGCCGGCATTGACGACGTGGATATCGTCGCGGCCAGCCCGCTGCAGATGCTCGGCGATCAGGTAGGGCGCGCCGCTTGAGGCATGCCGGATGACGAACAAGTCGGCGTGCATGGCGCACAGGTTGTCGATGGTATCGAGCAGGGTTTCGCCCTTGCTGGCCGACGACTTGTTGATGTCGAGATTGATCACGTCGGCGCGACAAGCGCTTGGCGGCGATCTCGAAGGTGGTGCGGGTGCGCGTCGAGTTCTCGAAGAACAGGTTGAACACGCTCTTGCCGCGCAGCAGCGGCACTTTCTTGACGTCGCGCGCCGAGACTTCCATGAACGAGGCGGCGGTATCGAGGATCTGCGTGATGATGGCACGCGGCAACCCCTCGATCGACAGCAGATGCGTGAGTTCGCCGTTCGCGTTGAGCTGGGGGTTATGCATCCTCCAGCCTCCAGACGAGGTCGCCGCGGCCGCTGCGGGCCAGCGCCAGACGCTGGTTGTCGTCGAGATCGACGTTCCAGACGCAATAGGCGGCACCGATCGGCAACTCGCGGCCGCCGCGGTCGGCGAGCACGGCCATCGCGACCGACGCCGGGCGGCCGTAGTCGAACAGTTCGTTGAGCGCGGCGCGCGTCGTCCGCCCGGTGAACAGTACGTCATCGACGAGGATCAGGTGCCGGCCTTCGACGTCGAACGGGATCACCGTCGGCTTCACCTGCGGGTGCAGCCCTTTTTCCGAATAATCGTCGCGGTAGAAGGAGACATCGATGAGACCGATGTCATCGGGAAGACCAAGCAGTTCCTTGAGGCGTTCGGCGACCCAGGCGCCGCCGCTGTAGATGCCGATCAGCGCCGGATTGCGGTGCAGTTGCGGGCGGATCAGGTCGGCCAGCGCGCGGCACTGGGCCTCGGCGTCAGGCAATGGATGGGGTAGCGTTGGCATGGTGCGGGCTTTCGAACCAGGTTTGCAGGATCAGTTGCGCTGCCACGGCATCGAGCAGCGGTCGCGCGGCCTTGCTGTCGCGGCCGGTTTCGCGCAGCCGTGCGGCGGCATCGAGCGAAGTCAGGCGCTCGTCGGCGAAGCCGACCGGCAGCTTGAAGCGGCGCTGCAGGCGCTCGCCGAACCGGTGCGCACGGCGTGTCATCTCGTGCGGTGTCCCGTCGGCATGGGTCGGCAAGCCGACCACCAGTTGCACCGGCTGCCACTCGTCAATCAGCGCGGCGATGGCGGCAAGCTGGCCTTCGCGGGATTCGGCACGGATCACCGTGAGCGGATGGGCATTGACCAGAAGTGTCTCGCCGGTGGCGACGCCGATACGTTTCTCGCCGAAATCGAAGGCGAGCACCGTGCCGTCAGGCATGCCCGGCCACGTCGGAAAGCTGGGTGAAATTGACGCCAAGATTCTGCATCGCTGCCGGCAACCGCTCTTCCGGCGGCAGGTCGAACAGGATGCTGGCCATGGCCGGCACGGTCAACCACGAATTCTGCGCCAGTTCGTCTTCCAGCTGGCCGGCATCCCAGCCAGCGTAGCCGAGCGTGACGATGATTTCCGACGGCAGGCCGGAACTGCCCACCGAGGCGAGCACGTCGCGCGAACTGGTGAGGCCGACCTCGCCATTCACCGCCAGCGTCGATTGCCACTGGCCGACCGGGCGGTGCAGCACGAAGCCGCGATCCAGTTGCACCGGTCCTCCGAAATAGACCGGGAGCCCAGCCAGGCTCCCGGCATCGAGCTTGATGTCGATCTTGTCGAAAAGCCCGGCCAGATTCATGTCGATCGGCCGGTTGACGATGATTCCCAGCGCCCCGTTCTCGTTATGCTCGCAGATATAGACGAGCGCATGCGCAAAGTAGGGATCCGCCAGCGCCGGCATGGCGATGAGGAAGTTGTCGGTGAGGTTGACGCTGTTCATTGCTGGAATTCTAATCGCCGCTGGGGTACAAACCAACCATGGACAACGAAAAAGCTCTCGTCTGGTTCCGCCGCGACCTGCGCGACGACGATCATGCCGCGCTCGCCGCCGCGCTGGCGAGCGGCAGCCGGGTGTACTGCGCCTTCGTCTTCGACCGGGCCATACTCGACGCGCTGCCGTCGCGCTGCGACCGCCGCGTGCATTTCATCCGCGACTCACTGGTCGAACTCGACGCGGCGCTGCGCCGGCGCGGCGGCGGCCTGATCGTTCGCCACGGCTGGCCGGAGCAGGAAATTCCGGCGCTCGCGCGCGAACTCGGGGTCGCCGCCGTGCATGCCAACCGCGACTACGAGCCGGCGGCCAAGGCGCGCGACGACAGGGTCGCCACCGCCCTGCGCGAGAACGGCATCGCCTTCCATTCCTGGAAGGATCAGGTGATCTTCGCCGGAAACGAGGTGCAAACGCAGGCCGGCAGACCCTTCTCGGTATTTACTCCGTACCGGAACGCCTGGCTGAAGCGCTTGACCGCCGCTGACTGCGCCGCCTGCATCGCGACCGGCCACCTCGCCGCTGCTGGCGGCGGCGTACCAACACTGGCCGAAATCGGCTTTACCAGCACCGACCTGCATGAACTCGGCATCCGCCCCGGCATGTCCGGCGCCCGCGCGTTGTGGGACGAATTCCGCGCCGGGCGCATCGAGCGCTACGGCACGCTGCGCGACTTTCCCGCGGTGAAGGGCGTCTCGTATCTGTCGGTGCATCTGCGCTTCGGCACCATCAGCATCCGCGAACTGGTTCGCCACGCCTGGGCAAGCGACGCCGGCGCCTGGCTCGGCGAACTGATCTGGCGGGATTTCTATTTCATGATCCTCGACCACTTCCCGCATGTCGTCGGCCATGCCTTCAAGCCGGAATACGATGCCGTGCGCTGGAACGACTGGCCCGAAGCGCTCGCCGCGTGGCAGCAGGGCCGCACCGGCTACCCGCTGGTCGACGCCGCGATGCGCCAGCTCGATCACAGCGGCTGGATGCACAACCGGCTGCGCATGGTCGTTGCGTCGTTCCTGACCAAGGATCTCGGCATCGACTGGCGCCAGGGGGAAAAGCACTTTGCCGAGCGGCTCAACGACTTTGACCTCGCCGCCAACAACGGCGGCTGGCAGTGGGCGGCCTCCACCGGCTGCGATGCGCAGCCCTGGTTCCGCATCTTCAATCCGGTCACGCAGTCGGAGAAGTTCGATCCGGAAGGAGCGTTCATCCGCCGCTACGTGCCCGAACTGGCACGGGTTCCCGCGCGCTTCATCCATGCTCCGTGGCGGATGGGGCGCAGCGAGCAGGAAGCCTCCGGCGTACTGATCGGCCACGATTATCCGGCACCGATCGTCGATCACGCCCGGGCCAGGGAGGAAACCCTGGCCCGTTACGCGATCGTCAGGAAGCCTGCTTCGCCTTGACGAACCGGGCGATCAGCCGGAGCAGATCGTCTTCGTCGTAGGGCTTGCCCAGATAGTCGTTGGCGCCGATCTCGAGCGCGTGCTTGCGGTGCTTCTCGGCCGTGCGCGACGTGATCATGATCACCGGGACATCCTTTAGCCGGCGGTCGGCGCGAATGTTGCGGACGAGGTCGAAGCCGTCCATGCGCGGCATTTCGATGTCGGAGAGCAGCACGTCGGGAATCACGTCGACCAGTTGTTCCAGCGCTTCGACACCGTCCTTGGCGAGCACGACCTCATAGCCCTCGCGGGTCAGCAGGCGGCTGGTGATCTTGCGCACGGTCAGAGAATCGTCGACCACCATCACGGTCGGCAGGCGCGCGGCCGGCAAGGCGACCGGCACCTGGGCCGCCGCCGTGCCCCGGACGCTGACCACCTGCGCCCGGCTCATGAGCGCCACCGGGTTGAGGATCAGCACCACCTGGCCATCGCCGAGCACGGTGGCGCCGGCAATGCCGACCACGCGCGCGAGTTGGACGCCGATGTTCTTGACCACGACTTCCTGGTTGCCGCGCAACTCGTCAACCTGCACCGCGACGCGTTGCGAACCCGAGCGCAGCAGCAGCACCCAGTACCTGCGCTGGGCCTCCGGCGCCGCCTCGGGGTTGCCGAGCAGGTGCGGCAGGTAATGGAGCGAATAATGGTTGCCCATCCACTCTACCTCGCCGCGGGCGCGCACCTCGGCGAGTGACCCCTCCTTGAGTTCGAGCACCTGCTCGATCATGGTCGACGGCACCGCGTAGAGATTCGCGCCGGCCCGCATCAGCAGCGTCTGGGTGACCGCCAGCGTCAGCGGCAGATAGAGGCGGAAGGTCGTTCCGTGCCCGGGCTGCGAGGTGATTTCGATGCGCCCGCCGAGATCGGCAACCTCGGTCTTGACGACGTCCATGCCGACGCCGCGTCCCGCGAGCTGGCTGACCTCGCCGGCCGTCGAAAAGCCGGGACGGAAGATGAACTCGTAGAGCAGCGCCTCGTCCGGCTCGTCGCCGGCTTCGAGCAGGCCGAGCGCGACGGCGCGCGCGCGGATGCGCTCGCGATCGAGCCCCTTGCCGTCATCGTCCATCGTCAGGATGATTTCGTTGCCTTCCTGGGCCAGCCGGACGGTGATTTCGCCGATCTCCGGCTTGCCCGCGGCAGCGCGCTCGGACCGCGTCTCGATGCCGTGCGTCACGGCATTGCGCAACATGTGCTCGACCGGCGCCATCATCTTGTCGAGCACCGAACGGTCCAGTTCGACCTGGCCACCGACGATGTCGAAGTTGGCCCGCTTGCCGAGCTCCCTGGTGGTCTGCCGGACGATGCGGAAGAGCCGCTCGGCCTGGCTGGCGAACGGCATCATGCGGATGCCCAACAGTTCCTGCTGGAGGGCCCGGTTCAGGCGCGCCTGCGCGACGAGCGCGGCGTTGGCGTCGTCCAGGGTCTTGAGCAGGTTCTGCTGCACGGTCGCGACGTCGTTGACCGACTCGGCCATGAAGCGCGTCAGTTCCTGGAATCGGGTGAAGCGGTCGAGTTCGAGCGGGTCGAATTCGCCCTGTCCTTCGTGGGCCTGGGCGACGCGCGCCTGGATCTGGCCTTCGGCCTGGATCTCGATCTCCCGCAACTGACGACGCAAGCGGATGACGTTCTCGGTGAGGTCGAGCAACGACCCCTTGAGACCACGCATTTCGCCCTCGATCCGCGCCCGCGCGATCGACAGCTCGCCAGCCTCGTTGACCAGGCGGTCGATCAGTTCGGCGCGAACGCGCAGCGTCGCACGGTGCGCGCCAGCCTCGCCCTCGTGGTCGGCTTCGAGCGCCACGATAACGCCCGGCGTCCCTGCGGCTTCCGCCGCGCCACCCGCGGCCGCTTGCGGAGTGTCCGTCTCGCCACGGCGCAGCCGGTCGGCAATCTGGGCCAGCGTGTCACAGCCGCCCTCGATCTCGTCGATGAAGGCCGGCGTTGTCACCGCGCCGGGGCGCAACACTTCCTCGACGCGCGCTTCGAGCAGGTGCGTGAACTCGCCGAGATTCATCGCCCCGGCCATGCGGGCATTGCCCTTGAAGGTATGCAGCAGGCGCGCGATGGCACGCGGTGCCGCGTCGGCGGCCGGATCGTCGCGCCAGGCGCGCAACTGGTCGGTCAGGTGACGGAAAAGATCCGGCACTTCATCGAGGAACACCGGTAACAACTGCTCGTCGAAGTCGTCCTGCAGGCGCCGCATGGCGGCAGCCGGCGCTGCGGCCGGGCCCTCTTCAGGGGGTACCATGGCCGCCACCGGCGCAGCAGCTTGGGGTACGGCCGGCTCGGGCGGTGGCGTCCCGGCCTCCGCCGCAACGACGAAAATATCCTCGAGGGCGGCGATCAGCTGTCCCTGCTCTTCCGGCGCCTGCTGGCGAGCCAGCGCCTCGAACATGCTCTCGAGCGTGATGATCGCCTGCCTGACCGTCTCCAGCCCTTCGATGCTGTCGGGGCGTCCCGAACCATCGCGACGCAGCAGCGCATGCTCGAGCGCCAGTGCAAGGTGGCTGAGCGGCGTCAGGCCGACCGTTCCGGCAATGCCGCCGAGGGTATGGGCGGCCCGGGTCATGGCGAACGCGGTCGGCGCCCGCGGATGCGCGTCGAGTTCGCCGTAGGCGTCGACCAGCGTGTGGAGATGGCCGCGCGCCTCCTCGCGGAAGACGTCGTAGAGGGTTTGCGCCGGCGCCAGAACCACCTCGCCTTCCGCACCGGCGGAAATATCGCCGATTTCCGACGTTGACCGCGACAACCCGGTTTCCGTCTCCAGCAGGTCGGCGAAGATGTCTTCTTCCTCGGCCGCCTCCGCAGCAGCGCCAGCCTCGTCGGACAGTGCATCGAAATCGAAAGCATCCGCCAGATCCGCCTCGGCTTGCGCCACCGCCCCTGCGTCAGGCGCCAGTTCAACCACTGCGGCAGGCGCCTCTCCCGCCTCGGCAGCCGGCAATTCGACCGGCTGCGCCGGCGTCGCGTCGAGAGCCCGGGACACAGCCGACACCGGTTCCTGGGAGCGCAGCGCCACCACCCTGGCGACCAGCGCCGTCGGGTCGGGCATCGCCGACCCGCCACCCTCCAGCGCGTCGACCCAGCGCGTGAACAGGGCACGACCATCGCCGATGATCGTCAGCAATTCGGGCGTCACCGGCAGATCCTGGCGCAACCACATGTTCAGGGTCTGCTCCAGTTCCCACGCGACTTCGCCCAAATCGGTCAGCCCGACCATGCGGCCGCTTCCCTTGAGCGTATGCGCCGACCGGCGGATGGTCGTCAGCGCATCGACGTTGCCGGGATCGTCGGCGAGCAGCGCGCTCTGCTCGCCGACGCTGGCCAGCACCTCATGCGCTTCCTCGAGGAAGATGGCCAGCAGTTCGGCATCGATCGCCTCGTGGCTCGACTGCGCCAGCTCGCGGGTGGCCGCCGACGGTTCGGGCGCTTCGGCCAACGACGGCGCCAGCGAAGAAACGGCGGCGTCGATCGTGGGAGCGAAGGCCTGCCCGCTTTCAAGGGCACCGAGTACGGCCCGGGCGGCCTCGCCGACTTCACGGTCGGCGAGAAGATCGGCATCCTTCTGAAGCGTCTGCAGGTTGTGCTTCAAATCGTCGCGGATCTGGCCGTCGTCCGGATTTTCCTTGAGCGCCTCGAACAGCGCCTGGGTTTCCTGCTTGTGCTGTTCGAGCTGGACTTCGACCGTCGGCGCCAACGGTACCTCGTTTTCCGGCGCCCGCGCGGCCTCTTGCGCGGGTGGCGCTCCGTGCAGCCGGCACACGAAAGCTTCGTAGTCGGACTCGCCGTGCTGCAGGGAATCGACGAAGAAGCCGAGCATCGACAACTGCTGGGCGACGCCTTCGAAATCGTCGACAGCCGGCTCGCGGGCAGGGTCGGCGAACTGCCGGATGCGGGCGGCGCAATCCTGCAGCGCCGACAGCGCGCCGAAGTGACCGAGCATCGCCAGCGCGCCACCGATCTGCTTGACCGGACCTTCCAGCGCGGCCAGTTCCGGCGCCTTCTCGGGATTGCGGAAGAAGGCGTCGAGAGCCTGCTCCACCTGGGCGAGGTTATTCTGGATTTCGCGGGCGACCTGCCCGACCAGCAGCTTTTCCTGGGCGCGCCGCGTCATTTCGTCGAGTAGCGGCAAGTCGTCGTTGCCGGCCGCCGGCTTGCCGGCGATGCAGGCGTACAGGCGGGCGACCATCAGGTCGACCTGCTGGGCGAAGTCGGTTCCCAGCCGGCGGAAATTCTCCTGGGCGTTCTGCATCAACAGGATGGCGGTCGCCATTTCCATCGCCACCGCATCGCTTTGCCGCGCCGGATCCTCGGCCAGCCAGGCGGCAAGGGCGCCGAATCCCTGCCCGAGGCGCTTGAGATCGGTGCTGCCAATCTCGCCGGTCAGCGCCGCACAGTTCTGGGCACTCTGCTCGAACGCGGACAACACGTTGCCGCTACCCGTGCAGAACTTGTTCCACAAGTCCTCGGTCGCCACCAGGGCGTCGCGCAGGCGGCGCAATGCGATCTCCTGCGGTAGTGTCGTCTGCCCCACGGCGGCAGTCGGCAACATGTCGACCAGCCCGAAGACCGACTGCACCTCGGCGACCACCGCGCTGAAGCCGGCCGGCGCCTGCGCCACAGCATAGAGGACATCGCGCAGCAGGCGCTCGGCGATGCTTTCCGACCCCGCAAGCAGGCGGCGGATCTGCGTGTTGACGCGTGCCAGCAGTTGCCTGGACTCGGCGTCATTCTCGGGGCGATGATCGAACAGGGATTCGACGAAAGCGAGCGCGACCCACCAGAACGTGCGGGCGGCGGATGAGTCCTGCGTCGCCTCGATATTGTCGAGCGCGGTCTGCATGTGCTCGAGTGCGACCTGCGGGTTGCCGGCGCGCGTCAGCCAGGCCAGCAAGCCCTTCTGGAAGCGCCCGCGCTCGGCCTTGAGCAGCGTCGCCAGCTGCTCGGCCGACATCGGCGCGACCGGCACTGCATGCCCGGGCTTGCGCAGGGACAGATCCGGGAAGAAAAGGTCGGTCGGCTTGCAGGGTCCGAGGCCGCGCGCGGCGGCGAGGGCAGCATAGACAGGCAGCAGGCGCAAGGGCTGGTTCGGCTCGCCGGCGACGAGGTCGTCGAGGTACCCGCGGATCGCTTCCAGCGTCCGTGTCAGCGCTGCCAAGGCTTCCGGCGTCGCCGGCCGGCGCTGCTCCTCGAGCGCGCTGAGCAGCGCCTCGAGTGATTCGGTGACCTGCGTCACGCCGTCGAGGCCGACGATCGACAGCGCGCCGTGAACCTGGTGGACATGGGTGCGGCAGAACCTGAACTGGGTCGTGTCGCCGCTCAGTTCGTGCTGGCCGAGCGCCTGTTCGGCGCGCTCGAGCGCCAGGTCGATCTCACCTTTGACCCAGGTCAGCGGGCCCAGATCGAATTCGGTAGCCGCGTTCATAGTCTCTCGCGAATCCCGCTCAGTCGACCTTGAAGCCGGCGACCGAGCCCTTCAGCTCGGCAGCCAGGGCGTTCAGTTCGTCGACCGCCTCGGCCGTGCGCTGCGTGCCGGCCGTCGTCTGCTCGGTGACGCTGAGAATGTCCTGCATCTGGCGGGCCACCTGCGTCGCCGAATCCGCCTGGTCCTGCGTCGAGGTGGAAATGTTTTCGATCAGGTTCGACAAGTCGCGCGACACCTGGCCGATCTCCGCCAGCGCCTGGCCAGCCGCGTCGGACAGCTTGGCCCCTTCCACCACGCCCTGCGTCGATTGTTCCATGGCCGACACCGTATCCTGCGTATCCGTCTGGATGGTCTTGACGATTGCCGCGATCTGCTTGGTTGCCTCGCCGGAACGTTCGGCGAGCCGCTGCACTTCCTCGGCAACGACCGTGAAGCCGCGTCCCGCGTCGCCGGCCGAAGCCGCCTGGATCGCCGCGTTGAGCGCCAGTACGTTGGTCTGTTCGGTAATGTCCGAGATCAGTTCGACGATTTCGCCAATCTCCTGCGAGCTTTCACCAAGCCGCTTGATCCGCTTCGAGGTTTCCTGGATCTGGTTGCGGATTTCGTTCATGCCCTTGATCGAGTCCTGCACGGCCAGCGTGCCCTTTTCGGCAGCCAGCAGCGACTGACGGGCAACCTGTGCCGACTGCGTCGCGTTGCCGGAGACTTCGCTCATCGAACGGGCCATTTCCAGCACCGACCGGCCGGCATCCTGAATTTCCTGCGACTGGCGCCCGGCGGCGGTGAGCAGCTCGGCGGAAGTCTGGCGGGCGATTTCGGTGGCTGACGTAACGCGGTTGGCCGCGTCGTTGATGCGGCCGACGAGCAGGCGGAGTTCCTCGATCGTGTAGTTGATCGAGTCGGCAATGGCGCCGGTGATGTTCTCGCTCACCGTCGCCGACGCGGTCAGGTCGCCGTCGGCCAGGTCGCCGAGTTCGTTCATCAGCTGCAGGATGGCGTCCTGGTTCTCGCGGTTGGTCCTTTCCGAATTCTGGCGCTGCAACTCGGCGTCCTCGGCACGACCACGTGTGTCGTCGAGATAGATCTTGGCGAGCAGCGCGAGTGCGCCGACCGCCAGCAGGACGAAGACGACCAGCAGCAGGCCGAAGCCGACGCCCCCCGAGAGCGCCTGCTGGTAGCCGACGACCAGATCGTCGGTAGCCTTGAGCAGGTCCTCGCTGCCGCGGAAGATTTGGGCGCCGGCCTGCTTGGACAGGACCAGCGGCTGCATGTTGCCGAGGATGCTGGCGATCGCGGCCTGATACGACTTGAACGCCTTGTCGAGTTCGCCGAGCTTCTCACGCGAGTCGGAATCGCTGCCGCCCCGGCCGAGACCCTGCAGGATGTCGCGGAAGGCGTTGGTGTCCTTGCCGAGCAGGAAGGCCACTTCCGGGTTGATCTCGTCCCCGACCAGCAGCGCCGACGCATTCTTGGCGATCCGCTGCGTCAGCATCACGAGCTGGTTGGCCTGGGCGATCTCGCGCGCGCCGGCACCGGCCTGCAGCTTGAGCGCGGCAACCTGTTCGGCGAGTTCGAGCATGATCGGGTTTTCGTTGTCGATCGCGGCGACACTCTTGCCCAGTGCGATCAGGTTGGCCTCCTGGCCGAGCACGGTAACCGCGTCCGCGTCGGTCTCGGCCCACAACTGGGTCAGCTTGTCGATCTGCGGACGTATGGCCGCGGGCGAGGAGGGAACAACGGTGCCGGCGACTTCGCCGCCGCGGGTGAGACGATCGAGCAGTTGCCCGAAGGTTTCGCGCGATTCCTTGAGTTGGGTGAAGGCGGCCGGATTGCCCTGCAGGGCCAGCGTCGAGGCCTTGGCCAGTCGTTGCGAGAGCATGCGCATCTCGCCGGACGCGGCAACGTAGGCCGTACCATGCGCCGACTCCCGGTTGCCGATGAAAACAAGTATGGCGATCGCGACCAGCAGTACCACGAAGACGCCGCCCAGAGTCTTCATCTGCTGGATGACCGGTTGCTCGGCGAGGAACGCCGGCAGCATCGACGCGATGGAACGCGACGGCGTACCGTCCTTGTTGCCAACTCCCAGGTTGTTCAGGCTGAGCGCCATGTTTTTCCTCCCCTCAGGGTTTCCGGGAATCAGACCCCGATGTTCATGAATTCACTGTCGGCAAGCAGGTCGCGCACCAGGAGCTTGCGCCAGGCATTCCCCTGGCTGTCCGAATAGCGCACCGCCCCCCAGGCCGGTGCCGCCGGATCGACCGGCTCGGCGGTGAAATCGTCCGGGTTCTTCAGCCCGAGCATGCCGTTCACGAGCAGCGCAGCATTAGCGCCGTACTTGCTGCCGACCAGCAACAGACGGGTATTGTTGTTCTGTGGCGTCGGCGCGCCGCCACGAAATACCGAGAAATCGGTGACCGCATGCAGGCTGCCGCGGATGTTGGCGAGGCCGGCGAACCAAGGCTTGGTCAAGGGAACCGGCGTCAGCCTGGGCGCCTGCACGATCTCGCCGCCCTCGGACAGATCGACCAGCCAGTTCTCCTCGCCGGCCCGCACCCCCAGCAACGAGGCCGCGTTCCGCCCGGCGGCAGCACCGATGAGGCGCTCGGCCAGATGTTTCTGAAACTCTCGCAGGCTGGTTTTCTTGGCCATCGCAATCAGGGCAGGGCAGCGATCTTCTTCAGCAGTTCTTCCGGATTGACCGGCTTGACGACGTAATCCGCGGCGCCCTGGCGCAAGCCCCAGATCTTGTCGGTTTCCTGCCCCTTCGACGTACACACGATGACCGGAATGTGGCGCGTCTGTTCGTCGCGGGTCAGCGTACGGGTGGCCTGATAGCCGTTGAGCCCGGGCATGACGACATCCATCAGGATAAGGTCGGGCTTGCCGGCCTTGGCCTTGGCGATCCCTTCCTCACCGTTTTCGGCCGTGCTGACCTGATAACCCGCCTTGGTCAGCAGGTCGGACACGAAGAAGCGTTCGGTCGGGGAATCATCTACGACGAGGACATTCTTGACGGGCATCATCACTCCCTGAACTACTGAGAAATCTCGGAATCGGCCGGCAGCGTGAAAGACGCGACCGTCTGCAGCAAACTGTCCTTGGTGAAGGGCTTCGTCAGGTACTGGTCGGAACCCACCATGCGCCCGCGCGCCCGGTCGAAAAGCCCGTCCTTCGACGACAGCATGATCACCGGCGTCGACTTGAAGCGCGCATTCTTCTTGATCAGCGAGCAGGTCTGGTAACCGTCCAGGCGCGGCATCATGATGTCGCAGAAAATGACCCTGGGCTGATGGTCGGCGATCTTGGCGAGGGCATCGAATCCGTCTTCCGCGAGCACGACCTGACAGCCGGCCTGGACGAGAAAAATCTCCGCAGTCCGCCGGATCGTGTTGCTGTCGTCAATGACCATCACCTTGACGTCGCGCAGCCTGGATAAGTCAGCCAATTATTTCCCCCCGCCCCATGTCGCACGGCAATCGCAGCAGATTATCATACTTTGCCAGCGTCAAAACCCCGCCATCCCGAAATCGGACTGGCGCCGGCGTGAGGCTGATCGTAATCGGATAGAATCCGGGCCATCTTACCGAAACGTCGCCGCGCGTGCCAACGCCGACGGCCCCCGATGAACGCCAAGATGCCCATCCCGCCGCTTGTCCTCGTGTTTGCCGCCAGCGACCCGACATCGGGCGCCGGTATCCAGGCCGACCTGCTGACGCTCGCCGCGCTGGGCTGCCATCCGCTCTGCGCGGTGACGGCGATCACCGTCCAGGACACCACCGGGGTCGACAGCATCGACCCGGTCGCCGCCGCCTTGCTTTCCCGGCAGGCGCGCGCCGTGCTGGACGAGATGCCGGTCGCCGCCTTCAAGACGGGGGTGCTCGGCAGCGTCGAGAACGTGCTGGCCGTTGCCGCGATCGTCGCCGACTACCCGTCGATTCCGCTGGTCGTCGACCCGGTGCTGGCATCCGGCCGTGGCGACCCGTTCTCCGGTGCAGAAATCATCGCGGCGATGCGCGAAGTGCTGCTGCCGCGTGCCACGGTGCTCACGCCCAACGCCCCCGAGGCGAGGCGGCTTGCCGCCGGCGACGCGGCGGCGGGCGAACCGTCGCTGCAAGCCTGCGCCGAACGCCTGCTCGCGATGGGCGCCGGGCACGTGCTGATCACCGGCACGCACGAGAACACGCCCGACGTCGTCAACACGCTGTACGGCCCCGGCGGCGTGCTGCGGCGTGACTGCTGGCCGCGCCTGGCCGGCAGCTACCACGGTTCCGGCTGCACGCTGGCGGCGGCGATCGCCGGTCACCTCGCCGCCGGCGCCGGCCTCGGCGACGCGGTGCGCGACGCGCAGGCATACACCTGGCAGGCGCTGGCCGGCGGCTTCCGGCCCGGCCGCGGCCAGTTCATTCCCGATCGCCTCTTCGCGCTGCGCGGCGACGGGGCGCAATCGCTAACGGCCTGGAGCGCCGCCCGTGGCGGCTAGGTTGCGCGGCCTCTACGCCATCACGCCGGAGTGCGCCGACGGCGACCGCCTGCTCGCCGACGTCGCCGCCGCGCTGGCCGGCGGCTGCCGCATCGTCCAGTACCGCGACAAGGCGAGCCCGATGCCCGAGCAGCTCGCCCGCGCCCGCGCGCTGCGCGACCTGACCCGCCGCTGCGGGGCGACGCTGCTGATCAACGACGACCTCGCGCTGGCCACGCTGGTCGACGCCGACGGCGTCCATCTCGGCCGCGACGACGGCAACCTCACCGTTGCCCGCGCCATTCTCGGCCCCGACCGCATCCTTGGCGCTTCCTGCTACAACGATCTTGCCGCCGCCGCCCACGCTGCCGCCGCCGGCGCCAATTACGTCGCCTTCGGCGCCGTCGCCCCGTCACCGACCAAGCCCAACGCGCCACTTGCCGCGGTCGACCTCTTCGCGCGGGCAAAATCCGCGCTCGGCGTGGCCACCTGCGCCATCGGCGGCGTCACGCTGGCCGGCGCGCCGGCGCTGATCGCCGCCGGCGCCGACCTGCTCGCGGTCATCACCGACCTCTTCGGCGCGCCCGACATCGCCGCCCGCGCCGCCGCCTATCAACGACTTTTCGAGGAAGCCCAGCCATGACTTCACGCAACCAGCAATTGTTCGAACGCGCCCAGCGCCACATCCCCGGCGGCGTCAATTCGCCGGTGCGCGCCTTCCGCTCGGTCGGCGGCACGCCGCTCTTCCTGAAAAAGGGCAGGGGCGCCAGGGTGCAGGATGCCGACGGCAAGTGGTACACCGATTACGTCGGCTCGTGGGGGCCGATGATCCTCGGCCATGCCCACCCGACCGTCATCGCCGCCGTCCACGCCGCTGCCGCCGACGGGCTTTCGTTCGGCGCGCCGACCGAACGCGAAGTGGAAATTGCCGACCTGCTGTGCGAACTGGTGCCGTCGATGGACATGGTGCGCCTGGTGTCTTCCGGCACCGAGGCGACGATGAGCGCGATCCGCCTCGCCCGCGGCTTCACCGGCCGCGACCTGCTGATCAAGTTCGAGGGCTGCTACCACGGCCATTCCGACAGCCTGCTGGTCAAGGCCGGCTCGGGCGCGCTGACCTTCGGCAACCCGTCCTCCGCCGGCGTCCCCGCCGACCTCGCCCAGCACACGCTGGTGCTCGCCTACAACGATCCGCAGCAACTGGCCGACGCCTTCGCCGAACATGGCGACCGCATCGCCGCGGTGATCGTCGAGCCGGTCGTCGGCAACATGAACCTGATCGTGCCGACGCCGCTGTTTCTGACGACGATGCGCGAGCTGACCGCCAGGCACGGCGCCGTGCTGATCTTCGACGAGGTAATGACCGGCTTCCGCGTCGGCCTCTCCAGCGCGCAGGGCCTGTTCGGCATCACCCCCGACCTGTCGACCTTCGGCAAGGTGGTCGGCGGCGGCATGCCGCTCGGCGCCTTTGGCGGCAGGCGCGAGATCATGGAGCAGATCGCCCCGCTCGGCCCGGTCTACCAGGCCGGCACGCTGTCCGGCAACCCGGTCGCCGTCGCCGCCGGCCTGGCGACGCTGAAGCTGGTCCGCGAAAACGGCTTCTACGAGGCGTTGACCGCAACCACCAAGGCACTGTGCACCGGGCTGGTCGCGGCGGCGCAGAACCATGGCATCGCCTTCGCCGCACAGAACGTCGGCGGCATGTTCGGCCTCTACTTCGCCGACCACTGCCCGCGCACCTACGACGAGGTGCTGGCCGGCGACAAGGAAGCGTTCAACCGTTTCTTCCACGCCATGCTCGATGCCGGCCAATACTTCGCGCCGTCGGCGTTCGAGGCGGGCTTCGTGTCGGCCGCGCACAGCGACGACGACATCGCCGCCACCGTCGCCGCCGCCGACGCGCATTTCGCCACGCTGGCGTGAGTACCGGCTTCGCCTGGATCGTCCTGTTTTTCGCCGGCCTTTGCGAGATCGGCTGGGCAGTCGGACTGAAATACACCGCCGGTTTCAGCCGCCTGTGGCCGAGCGTGGCGACGGTCGCCGCCATGCTCGCCAGCGTCGTCCTGCTCGGCTGGTCGCTGAAGGTGCTGCCGCTCGGCACCGCCTATGCGGTGTGGACCGGCATCGGCGCAGTCGGCACCGCCATCCTCGGCATGCTGCTGTTCGGCGAGCCGCGCGAGGCCACCCGCCTGGCCTGCATCGCGCTGATCGTCGCCGGCATCGTCGGGCTGAAGCTGGTCACCCCGACGGCGGCGGCTGATCGCCTAGGCGGCGCGCCGCCGGCCCTGGCGCACCTTGTGCTCGGGAACCGCTGCCTCCTGTTGCCGCCTGACCTCGCGCCGCTCGATCTGGCGCAACGCCCAATAGGTCCCCCAGCCGACGATCATCATGACCAACGTGAACACGCCATAGGCGATCGGCCAGTCGATGCCGCTCGTCATCATCGAGAATTCCGACATGCCGCCCATGCCGGCGAGGACGTTGATCGGCATGAAGATGATGCCGAGCCTGGTCAGTTTCGACACGCGCTGGTTCTGGTTGACGTTGATGAAGCCGACGACCGCATCCATCAGGAAGTTGATCTTGCCGAACAGGAAGGACGTGTGGCCGTCGAGCGATTCGATGTCGCGCAGGATCTGCCGGGCGTCCTCCTGCTGGTCGCTGCTGAGGAACTTGCCGCGCATCAGCGATGACACGGCACGCCGGTCATCCAGCACGTTGCGCCGGATGCGCCCGTTGAGGTCTTCCTCGCGGGCGATATCGGCGAGGATGCTGCCCGCCACTTCGTCACTGAGTTTGGTATTCAGCACGTTCCTGCCTACCGCCTCCAGTTCGGCATAGACGTCTTCGAGCGCATCGGCCGAATACTCCGCATCGGCGGCGTAGAGGTCGAGCAGGACGTCCTTGCCGTCGGTGACGTAGCCCGGCTGCCGGCGGGCACGCAGCCGCTGCAGGCGGAAGACCGGCAGTTCCTCGCTGCGCACCGAGAACAGGATGCCGCGGTGCAGGATGAACGCCACCGGCACGTTGCGCGATTCGTCTTCGAGGTCGAGCAGGAAGTCGGACTGCAGATGCACCTCGTCGTTTTCGTCGACATAGAAGCGGGCGCTCGCCTCGAGGTCGGTCAGTTCGTCCGGGTCGGGCAGTTCGAGGCCGAAGAACTTGCCGACCCAGGCGCGCACCTGCGGCGTCGGGGCGACCAGGTCGACCCAGATCGGCTTGGTCTTGGTCAGTTGCTGCGGCCGCTCGACGATGATCTGGCGCAGGCGCCCGTTGTGCAGTTCGAAGGCATTGACCGTCTCCTTGCTGCTGGTGTGGTCGCCTTCAATGACCAGTTCCTCGGAAATCTCCTCGGACAGCAGTTCGAGAATGCCGTCAACGCGCTCCTCGGCGATTTCCGCCCAGGCGACCAGGCGGTCTTCGTCCGACAGCGAGTTGAGAATCAGCGCGACGGTGACGGTCGGCAGGCCGTTGAGCAGTTCGCGCAGTTCGACGAGGCAAGGCGTCTGCGCCAGGCTTTTCTCGATTTCCTCGGGCGGCATCTCGTCATGGCGCATCGTCGTTTCGAGCAGCCGGTACTGGACCAGCAGGCTATGCACCTCGGCGATTTCGTCCTTGACGACATCGACTTCCGGGCTCTCGGTATTCTCGGTCATTGCGCCCCCTCTGGCCTGCTGCTCGGTAACCGTGGGATGTTACGCCCGCCGCCAGTGCCTTGGAAGGGCCGCCCGCCGGTTTCACGGCATTTGTTTCAGCCATTTACAATTCGATGGCGTCCCATCGTCATCGTCGGAGCGTAGTTGCTGCCGATGCGCTCCAGCGGAGCAGCCTCGGATACTGAATCGAGAAATCTCCGCAAGTCGTTGGACCAGCGGGAATTCTGCGAGTAGACTGTGCCGGCAAAACGCCACGCAAGCAGGTTCCGGAAGGGGGATTCGCCATGCATATCAACGTAGAGACCAAGCCGGTCGCGTCGGTCAGTTACGACGCCAAGAAGAAGCGCCTGGTCGACACCATCGAGCGCCTCCATCATCGCGGCGCCAAGACGTCGCTGCAGAAAGTGATGAGCCGCGTATACCCGGCCGACCTGGCGGCGATCCTCGATGACCTGGCGTCGGTCGACGCGGTGGATGTCTTCTGCACGATCGGCGAAACCCAGTTGGCGTCCGACGTCTTCCACCAGATGTTGACCGACCTGCGCAAGCAGGTGCTGGCCGAGGCGCCGATCGGAAAACTCGCCGAGGTGCTGCAGCACCTGCCGCCCGACGACCTCGCCGACCTGATCGGCGACGTCCCCGAGGACCAGCGCGCCCAGTTGATGGCGCTGCTCGACCGGGAGAGCAAGGAAGAACTCGAAACCCTGCTGAAGTACGCGCCGGATTCCGCCGGCGGCATCATGACCACCGAGTTCTTCGCGCTGCCGCACAGCCTGACCGTCGAGGAGGCGATCCAGAACATCCGCAGCCGCGAGGATGTCGAGATGGTCTTCTATCTCTACCTGGTCGATGAAGCCGGCAAGCTGGTCGGCGTCGTCTCGCTGCGCCAGTTGCTGATCGCGCGCCCGGGCACGCTGCTGCACAGCATCATGAACCGGCGCGTGATCAAGGTGACCACCGACACCGACCAGGTCCGCGTCGCGATGCTGGTCAACAAGTACCACCTGCTGGCGATGCCGGTCGTCGATGCCGAAGACGTGCTGGTCGGCATGGTCACGGTCGACGACGTCCTCGAGGTCATGGAGGAAGAAACCACCCGCGACATGCTGAAGATGGCGGGTACCAGCGAATCGGAGACGCTCACCCATTCCGCCTTCAAGATCGCCTGGATTCGTCTGCCCTGGCTGCTCGCCGCGTTCGTCGGCGGCCTCGCGGCGACCGGCGTGGTCGGCGCTTATCACGAGATCCTGGCCGAGGTCCTGGTGCTCAGCGCCTTCCTGCCCGTGGTCATGGGCATGGCCGGCAACGTCGGCGTGCAGTCGGCGACCGTCGCCGTGCGCGGCCTCGCCACCGGCGCCATCGACGTCCGCGACACGGTGCCGATCATCTTCAAGGAACTGCGCGTCGGCATCCTGCTCGGCTGTTTCTACGGCGTGATCCTCGGCATCTACGGCTACTTCATGCACAACAGCCTGGCGCTCGGCGAGGTCGTCGGCCTGACCATCCTCGGCAACATGACCGGCGCCGCGCTGCTCGCCGTGGCGCTGCCGATGATGTTCCAGCGCATCAAGGTCAACCCGGCGATCGCCACCGGCCCGTTCGTCACCACCGCGATCGACATCCTCGGCGTGCTCAACTACTTCGTCATCGCGACCTGGATCTTCAAGCTGTGACCGCTCGGCGCGCCGGTCTTCCCGGCGCGCCGCCGGCGCTCAGGGCACCTCGGCGGCCGGCATGCGGCCGAGGATGATCGCCGTCTTCCGCGCCAGCCCCGGCGCATTGCGGTTGCGGTCGTAGAAACGCGGGTTGGGCACCATGCCGGCCAACCGTGCGGCCTGCTCCGGGCCGAGACTCGCGGCACTGGCACCAAAGTAGTGCCGGGCGGCCGCTTCGGCGCCGAAGACGCCGTTGCCCCATTCGATGACGTTCAGGTACACCTCGAGAATCCGCCGCTTGCTCCACAGGGCTTCGAGCATCAGCGTGATGATCGCCTCCTCGGCCTTGCGGAAATACGACTTGGTCGGCGTCAGGAACAGGTTCTTGGCGAGTTGCTGGCTGATCGTCGACCCGCCCGCCACCGTCCGCCCGCGCCGCTGGTTCTTTTCCAGCGCCTTCTGGATGCCATCCCAGTCGAAGCCCTCATGGTCGACGAATTTCGCATCTTCCGAGGCGATGATCGCGCGTTTGAGATGCGGCGAAATGCGCTCGTAGGGAACCCACTGCTGCTTCAGTTGCGCCGCCGGATTCTTTTCGCGCAGTTCGGCCAGGCGGATGTCCATGAAGCGCGTCGTGCCGGGATCGACCCATTTCCACAGCAGCACCCAGCCGAGCAGCCACACCTGCCAGGCGATGAAGACGCCGATGACGCCGAGCAGCCCCCACTTGAGCCAGCGGCCCAGCCGTGTCATGCCGCCCGTTGCGCGCGCAGCGCCGCGAGCACCGGCGCGCTGTCGGGCCGCACGCCGCGCCAGACGAGGAAGGCTTCGGCCGCCTGCTCGACCAGCATGCCCAGCCCGTCGGCTTGGCGGGCGGCGCCCTGGGCGCGGGCAAGGGCGAGGAACGGCGTCTCGCCGTTGCCGTACATCATGTCGTAGGCCAGGCTGCCGGGCGCGAACAGGCCGGCGGGAAGCGGCAGCGACTCGCCGGCCAGGCTGGCCGACGTGGCGTTGATGACCAGGTCGAAACGCCGGCCGGCGAAATCCGCGAAGTTTCCGGCGTCGACCGCAACCGTGCCGGCGAACGCGCGGGCCAGCGCGACGGCCTTGTCGGCGCTGCGGTTGGCGATGGCGAGGCTGCTCGGCGCTGCCGCCAGCAGCGGCCCGACGACGCCGCGCGCCGCACCGCCGGCGCCGAGCAGCAGGATGTCGCGGCCAGCGAGCGGAAAGGCGAGGTTGGTCGTGATGTCGCGCACCAGGCCGGCGCCGTCGGTGTTGTCGCCAAGCATGCTGCCGGCGGCGAAGGTCAGCGTATTGACCGCCCCCGCCGTCGCCGCCCGCTCGCTGAGCCGGTCACAGAGCCGGAAGGCTTCCTCCTTGAACGGCACCGTGACATTGGCGCCCTTGCCGCCGCCGGCGACGAAGTCGCGCACGCTGCCGGCAAAGCCGTCGAGCGGGGCGAGGATCGCCTGGTAGGAGATGTCCTCGCCGCACTGCCGGGCAAACGCGGCGTGAATTGCCGGCGACCGGGAATGGGCGACCGGGTTGCCCAGCACGCAATAGCGGTCGGTCATCGCGACGAGGCGGAGAGCTGGTCGCCCTGCGTGAAATACCAGGTCCGGGTGATTTCCAGGATGTCGGTGTCGCGCTTGATGTCGGGCGGGAAGGGCGCGTAGGGAGAGGCCATCTGGACGATGCGGCGGGCCGCGTCGTCGAGCAGCTTGAAGCCCGACGAGCGATTGATATCGACGCGCCCGAGGCTGCCGTCGGCGTTGATCGAGACGGTCAGGATCAGCGACCCGTAGAGCTTGCCGCGCGCCGCATCCGGGTAGTTGAGGGTGCCGATGCGCTCGACCTTCTGCCGCCAGTTCTCGATGTACTGGGCGAAGCGGTACTCCTCGGCGCGCGCGCCGATGAACTTCTTGCGCGGGCGCTTGTTGTAGTCATCGACGTTCTTGCTGATCTCGCCTTCCAGGCGCGCCATCGCCCGCGCCGCCTCGGCGAGGTCGAGGCCGCTCGGGCTGACCGCCGGCACCGGCTGCTCGTGGGCGTTGCGCGCCGCCGAGACGGTTCGCGCCTCCTTCGCCACGGTCAGCATCTTTTTCTGCTGCACTTCCAGTTCGCGGACCCGGCGCTGCATCTGTTCGATCTCGTTGCCGGCGGTCTGCTGCGGCGTCGGCGGCAGCGGTGTCTTGATCCGGCGGTTCTCGTCGGTATCGCCGCCGCCGTCGAGGTTCGCCTGCGCCAGCGCCTGCGGGTCGTCCGGCTTCCTGGCCGAGCGGGCGTTGACCAGGATGATGTCGAGCGCCTTCTCGCGCATCGCCTTCGAGGTGTCGGGGAAAGTAAAGTGCAGCATCATCAGCAGCGCGTGAACGGCCAGCGAAATGCCGACCGCCAGCCACAGACGGCGGTTGTCCGGCAGTGCCGGCTGCCACGAAAGCGTCGTCACGCTCACTGTTCCAATTCCTCCTCGACCGGCGCCGCCGCGTCACCCAGGATGCCAAGATAACGGCATGCGACCTCGGGGCCAAGCAGATCGATGGTCTCGACCGCCAGCCGCACGCGTGTTCCCGGTGCCAGGTCGCCCGGCAGCGACGGCACGCGCAGCAGCAACGGCAGGTGGTCCAGCTTGACGCTCTGCTCGCGGCGCACGCTGGCGTCGATCTCGCTGACGCCATGTTGTTGCAGCCAGCGCAGGCACCAGTAGCGCTCCATCAGGCGCTGGAAATCGGCGTAGGCGGCATAGGTCGCCTCGAAGTCGCGCATCGCACCGAACAACTCGGCCGACTTCTGCGCGAACGCCGGCGTCTCGCCCTTCAGGCAGGCGATCAGTTGCCACTGGTTGACGAGGTCGCAGTAGCGGCGCAGCGGCGAGGTCATCCAGGCGTATTGCGGCACGCCCAGCCCTTCGTGCGGCAGCGGCGACGTGGTCATGCGCACCTTGCCCTGCGTCTGCGCCCGGTACAGGCAGGCGACGTTCTTCCCGGCGAGCAGGCCGCCCCAGGTCGAGTTGGCGACGATCATCAGCTCGGCGACCAGCTTGTCGAGCGGGCTGCCCCGCTTCCTCTCGGAAATTTCCACCCGGCACGCGTCGGGATCGGCGAGATCACCGGCGATGGCGAAGTTGTAGTCGTTGTTTCCCTGCATCGCCGACGGCTTGCCGCGGCGGCCCTCGCAGGCGTTGGCGAAGTGCCAGAGGTGCAGCAGTTCGTCCCTGAACGGCATGTCCGGCAGCGGGCCGCCGACGGTGTCGGCGTTGAACCACGGTTCGACGTCATGGTGGCGCAGGTTGGCGGCGATATGCACCATCTCCAGCCGCGACTCGCTGGCGAGGATCTCGTAGCTGTCGTTGACCGTCAGGTAGAGCGACACCGCCGGGCAATCGACGCCGCCGGCCAGCGTGTAGCCGTTGACGACGGCTTCCGGCAGCATGGTGATCTTGTTGCCCGGCATGTAGACCGTTGACAGCCGGGCGCGGGCGATGCCGTCGAGCGGCGAACCGTGCGCGATCGCCAGCCCCGGTGCGGCGATGTGGATGCCGATGCGCGAGCCGATGCCGGGCAACCTGACGACCGACAGTGCATCGTCGATCTCGGTGGTGTTGGCATCGTCGATCGAGAACGCCCGCACGTCGGCGCGCGGCAGGTTGACGGGCAAAGGCGGCGCGGCGAGCGCCGGAAAAGCCGTGCCCTTCGGGAACTGCTCGTGCAGGAAACGACGGTAGTGGAGGTGGTAGGCCGACTTGATCGCGCCGCACCTGAACAGCAGTTGCGCCGCCGTCGCGCCGGTTTCCGCGCAAGCCGTCTCGAACGCCTTGGTCTCGGCCTTGTTGCGGTCGGGCGCGTAGAGCAGGGCATCGGTCAGCACGGCGATTTCCGGCGGCAGGCGGAACGCCTTCAGCTCGGCGATCCAGCCTTCCATCGCCAGCGCCTGCTGGCGCTTCTTTTCGAGGCTGGCCAGCGCGGCGGCGAGAATCTCCGGGGGCGCCTTGCGGAAGCGGCCCTTGCCCTTGCGATGGAAATAGACCGGTGCAGCATGCAGCGCGAGCAGCACCGCGGTGGCCTCGACCGGCGCCGGGTCGTGCCCGTAGTAGTCGCGGGCGAAATCGAGAAAGGAAAATTCGCCGTCGCTGGCGCACTCCCAGAGGAAATCGGCCTCGATTTCTTCGGCCTGCGGCGTCGCCTGGTCGAGCAGCGTCACCGCCGACGGCTTCTCGAAGCGCAGCAGCACGGCGGCGGCCTTGATCTTGCTGCGCTTGCCGGACGCCATCTCGACCTGCAACGAGCTGTCGTTGTCCGCCATCAGGCTGCCCGCCCGGAAGCCGCCTTCCTCTTCAAACAATACGTTCATCTGTGGATTATAGCCCCGCAAATTCAAGTATTTGCGGGATGAAGTCGGGAAACCGCGTGAAGCTGTGGTCGCCGCCCGGCAGCACCGTCTGACGGCAGCCGGCGTAGAACGCGGCCGCCTGGCGCCAGTCGAGCACCTCGTCGCCTTCCTCGGCCAGCAGCCAGTAGCGTGCCGGCGTCGGCCGGCGCACTTGCGCCTCCAATTGCGCCGCATGCGCGGCGGTGAAGGTGAAGCGCTCGCCGGTCTGGAAATTGGCGTGCTCGCCGACGAATTTGGCCGCATCCAGCCGGTTGACCGCAGCCGGGTTGATCAGCACCGCGTTCACGTCGTGCGTCTCGACCAGGTGGTTGGCGTAGTGCCCGCCGAGCGAACTGCCAACCAGCGTGACCGGCCCATCGGCCATCTCGATCAGGCGGCCGATGCCGGCCGCGACCTCGTCCGGCACGGTGGACAGTTGCGGGCAGACGAAGCGCTCCGCCAGCCCGCGGCGCGCCATCTCCTTCGCCAGCAAGAGCGATTTCCACGATGCCGGCGACGAGCAGAAGCCGTGCAGGTAGATGATCAGTGGGCGGTCCACTCGACCCAGCCGAATTGAGCGCTCAGCAATACGAGAATGCCGAAGACGATGCGATACCAGGCGAAAACGGCGTGAAATCATGGTTCGAAACGAAGCGCAGCAAGGCCATGACGACAGCATGGCGGAAACGAACGAGGCGACGAAGCCGACCGCCGAAGCCGGTAGTCCGCCAGGCACTGAACAGGGCCGTCCTTGGCAACGTCGATAGACGTCGCGGCGAACATGGTCGGAATGGCCAGGAAGAAGGAAAACTCGGTCGCTGTCTTGCGCGACAGGCCGAAGAGCAGCCCACCGATGATCGTCGCACCGGAACGCGAAATCCCCGGGGAACATGGCCATCGCCTGGGCGAAGCCGACCTTCAGCGCATCCGGCCAGCGCATTTCGTCGACTGCTGCCGACCCGTGGATGATAGTGCCTTGCGCTTCGCTGCCCAGAGGATGAGCAGGCCACCGCCGATCAGCGCGCCGGCAACCGTCAGCGGATTGAACAGATAGGTCTTGATCGGCTTGCCGTGAAAGCAGCAACCCGAGTACCGCCGCCGGAAGAAAGCCCACGATCAGCAACCCGGCGAAACGCTGCTGCACCGGATCGGAGGTCAGCCCGCCCAGCGCCTGCCGATGCGCTCGCGGAAGTCCCAGACATACTGCCAGGATGGCGCCGAACTGGATGACAATCTTGAACACCTTGCTCTGCTCATCGGTGTAATCGAGCATGCTCGCCGACGATGATCAGGTGGCCGGTTGACGAGATCGGCAGGAATTCGGTCAGCCCTTCGACGATGCCGAGAATGAGAGCCTTCAGGAGAAGAATGGGATCCATGGAGCGCAGCCAAGACAAGGAGGCCGCATTCTACCCTCCCGGCCGGGTCAGCGCCTCCAGATTCGGCAAGCCAGCGCAGGGCATGCTCGCGCGATTCGCCGCACATCTCCAGCGAGGGCTGCAGCCCGGAACAGCAGGCGGGGCGCTCGGGTCGGCCGAAGAGCAGGCAACGCAAGTCCGCATCGAGGTGCCGGCAGGGCAAGCCTGCCGGTTTGTCGAGAGAGGTGATCGAGGGCGCGACGCAGCACGCCCCGCAGTTGGGCCGGCAGTCCAGATCAGACCTTGTGATAGATCTCCGCGCCGGTCTTCACGAATTCGACCGCCTTGGTTTCCATACCCTTGCTCAGCGCCTCTTCTGCGGCGATGCCCTGTGCCGCGGCGTAATCGCGAACATCCTGGGTGATCTTCATCGAGCAGAAGTGCGGCCCGCACATCGAGCAGAAGTGGGCAACCTTGGCCGATTCCTTCGGTAGCGTCTCGTCGTGGAATTCGCGTGCCTTGTCCGGGTCGAGGCCGAGGTTGAACTGGTCGTCCCAGCGGAACTCGTAGCGCGCCTTGGACAGCGCGTTGTCGCGGATCTGCGCACCGGGGTGGCCCTTGGCGAGGTCGGCGGCGTGCGCAGCGAGCTTGTAGGTGATGATGCCGACCTTGACGTCGTCCTTGTCGGGCAGGCCGAGGTGTTCTTTCGGCGTGACGTAGCAGAGCATGGCGGTGCCGTACCAGCCGATCATCGCAGCGCCGATGCCGCTGGTGATGTGGTCGTAGCCCGGCGCGATGTCGGTGGTCAGGGGGCCGAGGGTGTAGAACGGGGCTTCGCTGCACTGGTCAAGTTGCAGGTCCATGTTCTCCTTGATCATGTGCATCGGCACATGGCCCGGACCTTCGATCATCACCTGGACGTCGTGCTTCCAGGCGATCTGGGTCAGTTCGCCCAGGGTCTTCAACTCGCCGAGCTGCGCTTCGTCGTTGGCGTCGTAGATCGAGCCGGGACGCAGGCCGTCGCCGAGGCTGAAGGCGACGTCGTAGGCCTTCATGATTTCGCAGATTTCCTCGAAGTGGGTGTAGAGGAAGCTTTCCTTGTGATGCGCCAGGCACCACTTGGCCATGATCGAGCCGCCACGGCTGACGATGCCGGTCATCCGGTTGGCGGTGAGCGGCACGTAGCGCAGCAGCACGCCGGCGTGGATGGTGAAGTAGTCAACGCCCTGCTCGGCCTGTTCGATCAGCGTGTCGCGGAAGATTTCCCAGGTCAGGTCTTCGGCCTTGCCGTTCGACCTTTTCCAGCGCCTGATAGATCGGCACGGTGCCGATCGGCACGGGCGAGTTGCGGATGATCCACTCGCGGGTTTCGTGGATGTTCTTGCCGGTGGACAGGTCCATCACGGTGTCGCCGCCCCAGCGGATCGACCAGGTCATCTTCTCGACTTCTTCCTGAATGGACGAGCCGAGCGCCGAGTTGCCGATGTTGGCGTTGATCTTGGTCAGGAAGTTGCGGCCGATGATCATCGGCTCGCTTTCCGGGTGGTTGATGTTGTTCGGGATGATGGCGCGGCCGCGGGCGATTTCGCTGCGCACGAATTCCGGGGTGATTTCGTCCGGAATGCTGGCGCCGAAGCTCTGGCCGGGGTGCTGGCGGCCGAGCAGCTTGGCCATTTTTTCGCCCATCGGGCCGGTTGACCGCAGCGATTCGATGTAGGCGGCGCGGTTGTTGTTCTCGCGGATAGCGACGAACTCCATCTCCGGCGTGATGATGCCCTGGCGGGCGTAATGCATCTGCGACACGTTGGCGCCCGCTTTGGCGCGGCGCGGCTTCCTGTGCAGGCCGGGAAAGCGCTGTTCGTCGAGAGATTGGTCGGTGGCGCGCTGGCGGCCGAATTCCGAAGTCAAATCCGGCAGTTCTTCGCTGTCGTTACGCGCTTCGATCCATTGCGCACGCAGCGCCGGCAGGCCGGCGCGGATGTCGATCCGCGCCGCCGGGTCGGAGTAGGGGCCGGAACAGTCGTAAACATAGATCGGCGGATTCTTCTCGCCGCCCATGCCGGTCGGCGTGTCGGCCTGGCTGATCTCGCGCATCGGCACCCGGATGTCCGGGCGCGAACCCGCGCTGTACACCTTGCGCGAATTCGGCAGCGGCTGGATGGCGGCCTCGTCGACGTGAGCGTTGGCGGCGAGGAAGGTGTCTTTGGCGTTCATGGTTGCTCCAGGCGTGATTTCAGCGGTATCAGACGCGGAAGGAGCGATTGGGTTCGTTTCCCTACGACGGCATGACCCGGTCAGGTTCGAAGGGTATTTCTCAGTTGACCGTCACGGTCCACACCCCTAACGAGTGGAATGCAAGTTACTGGAAAGACTGAGAAAACGCAAGGAAGCGCAGGCGCAGCCGGCCGCCGGATTGACCGCCCGGCACCGGAAATGATAGTTTAATGACCAGGCAGTCATTAAATCTCCCGTGATGAATCCGAATCCGCCGCGAAAACGCCGCAAGGAAGCCCGCCCGTCCGAGCTGACGGCGGCCGCGCTCGCGCTGTTCGTCGAGCGGGGTTTCGCCGCCACGCGGCTGGAAGACGTCGCGGCGCGCGCGGGCGTCTCGAAGGGAACGCTGTACCTTTATTTCGACAGCAAGGAAGCCCTGTTCAAGGCGGTCATCCAGGAAGGCATCGTCCCGGCGATCGTCGCCGGCGAGGCGATCGCGGCACAACATGCGGGCGGCGCCTTCGACCTGCTCGAACGCCTGCTGGAAAACTGGTGGGCGCGGATCGGCACGACCGAGTTCGCCGGCATTCCCAAGCTGATGGTCGCCGAAGCACGCAATTTTCCCGGAAATCGCGCAGTTCTACTACGAAAACGTCATCCGCCGCGTGCGCGCACTGCTTGGCACCGCGCTCGAGCGCGGCATGGTGGGCGGCGAGTTTCGCCGCATGGATGTCGAAACCGCCATCGATGTCGTCATCGCCCCCGTCCTGATGCTGCTGATCTGGCGTTTCTCCTTCGCCGGCTGCCAGGCGCGCATCGCCGACCCGGCCCAGTACATGGCGATGCACATGGACCTGTTGCGGCAAGGTCTGCAAGCGACTCAGGTATAATCGTCCTTTGTCCGAACCCATTTATTAGCTTGTGCTAATATGTTGCCTGCGGAGACCCAGATGAACATCGAGCAAGCGCGCTTCAACATGATCGAACAGCAGATCCGGCCATGGGAGGTTCTGGATCCGCAGGTTCTCGACCTGCTTTTCGTCGTCAAGCGCGAGGATTTCGTGCCCGACGCCTACCGTAACCTGGCCTTCGCCGACATGGAAATCCCGCTCGGCAGCGGCCAGGCGATGCTGGCACCGAAGATCGAAGCCAAGCTGCTGCAGGAACTGGACATCACGAAGACCGACAAGGTGCTGGAAATCGGCACCGGCAGCGGCTACATGGCCGCGTTGCTGGCTGCCCGCGCCGAACATGTCGTCACCGTCGAGTCCCGCCCGGAACTGGCCGAGGTGGCACGCCGCAATCTCGAGCGCGCCGGCGTGAACAACGTCACGGTCGAGGTCGGCAATGGCGCCAACGGCTGGGCGCAGCGCGGCCCCTACGACGCCATCGTCGTTTCCGCCTCGCTGCCGGCAGTGCCCGCCGCGCTGCTCCGCCAACTGCGCGTCGGCGGCCGCCTGGCCGTCATCGTCGGCGAGGCGCCGGTCATGGAAGCGCAACTGATCACGTGCAGCGCCGAAGGCGTCTACAACACGGTTAACCTGTTCGAAACGGTGGTCCCGGCCCTTGACGGCGTGGAAGCCAGGTCCGCCTTCTCGTTCTGATGCAGCAGATACGTGCGCGCGAACTTGCCGACCGGCTGTCCGACGAAAGCCGCACCAAGCCGGTGTTGCTGGACGTGCGCGAACCGTGGGAAGTCGCGCTGTGCAAGCTGCCGGGCTCGCAGCACATCCCGATGCACCTCGTCCCGTTGCGCAGCAACGAACTGAACCCGGACGACGAGATCGTCATCATCTGCCATCACGGCAGGCGCAGCATGCAGGTCGGAATGTTCCTCGAACGCCAGGGTTTCTCCTCGCTCATCAACCTGACCGGCGGCGTCGCCGCCTGGGCCGACGAGGTCGATCCCAACCTGCCCCGGTACTGAGAGGTTTCCATGACGAAATTCGCCTGGCTGCTCGCCGCCCCGCTGCTCGCTTCCTCTGCCTGGTCCACCGACCTGTTGCAGACCTACCGCGAAGCCCAGGACAACGATGCTGTCTTCGCGGCCGCCCGCGCCACAGCCGAGGCCGGCCGCGAGAAGGAGCCGCAGGCGCTGGCCGGCCTGCTGCCGACCCTCGGCGTAACCGGCTACACGCAATGGAACGAGAACGAGATCACGCTAAGGTCCTCCGGAGCCTCGGCGCCGGCGAACTTCAACAGCAACGGCTACACGATCACGCTGTCGCAGCCGCTGTTCCGCTGGCAGAACTGGGTCGCCTACGGCCAGTCGAAATGGCAGGTCGCGCAGGCCGAGGCCAACTTCGTCCAGGCCCGCCAGGACCTGATCCTGCGCGTCGCGCAGGCTTACTTCGATGTCCTCTACGCGATGGAAAGCCTGAAAGCCGTGCGCGCCAACAAGTCGGCGATCGAGCAGCAACTCGAATCGGCGAAAAAGAACTTCGAAGTGGGTACCGCGACCATCACCGATTCGCAGGAAGCGCAGGCGCGCTTCGACCTTGCCGTCGCGCAGGAAATCGCCGCCGAGAGCGATCTGGAAATCCGCCAGCGCGCACTCGAAGCCATTATCGGCAAGGAAACGCCACCGCTCGCGCCAGTGCGCAAGGACGCCAGGATGTCGCCGCCGCAACCGGCCAACATGAAGGAGTGGGTCGCCGCCGCCGAAAGCGGCAGCATCAGCGTCCAGGTCCAACAGGCTCTCCTGGAGATCGCCACACGCGAGGTCGACAGGCAGCGCGCCGGGCACTATCCGACGGTCGATCTGGTGGCCAACAAGGGCAACGCGGCAACCTTTGGTTCGGTTGGCATCGGCCTGCTCGACACCGACTTCCAGAATGTCGGCATCCAGGTCAACCTGCCTATCTTCCAGGGCGGCCAGGTTCTCTCGCGCCAGCGCGAAGCGAGCGCCAACCGCTCGGCGGCCGAATCCAACCTTGAGGCGGCGCGCCGCAACGCCGCACTGGCAGCCCGCCAGTACTACCTTGGGGTCGTCAATGGCATGGCCCAGGTGCGTGCGCTGCACGCCGCGCTGGCTTCGTCGCAACTGGCCCTGGAGTCGAACAAGCTCGGCTACGAAGTCGGGGTGCGCATCAACATCGACGTGCTGAATGCCGAGAACCAGGTCTATGTGACCCGCCGTGACCTCGCCAAGGCGGTACTCGACACCGTGATGTCGCAGTTCAAGCTGAAGGCGGCGGTCGGCACGCTCGGCGAGGACGACGTGATCGCCGTCAACACCCTGCTCGATCCGGCCGCGGCGCAGTAAGCGCCGCATCGATCGCCGCCAGCGTTCGCTCGGCGGCGCCGCGGTGGCAGGCGGCGAAACGGGCCGCCGCCGCGCGCATCGCTGCCAGTTCGTCGCCGCCACGCAACAGCCTGGCGAGTTCATCGGCCAACTGGTCGGCATCGGCAACGCGCAGCGCCGCGCCGGCGGCAATCGCATCGTCGGTTGCCTGGCGGAAATTGAAGGTGTGCGGACCGATCAGCACCGGACAGCCGCAGGCCGCCGCCTCGATCAGATTCTGTCCGCCCAGCGGCAGCAGGCTACCGCCGATGAACGCGACGTCGGCGAGCGCATACCAGGCGGCCATCTCGCCCATGCTGTCGCCGAGCCAGACCTGGGTAGCGGCGTCCGGCAATCCGGCGCTGCGCCTGACGACCGTCAGACCCTCGCGCTGCGAGGAGCTCGGCCACTTCAGCGAAACGCTGCGGATGGCGCGGCACCAGCACCAGCAGCGCGTCCGGCCGCGCCAGCCGCCGCCATGCCGCAATGATCAGCAGCTCCTCGCCATCGCGCGTGCTCGCCGCCAGCCACACCGGGCGGGCGCCGACTTCCCGGCGCCAGGCATTCCCCAACGCGACCTGCTGCGGTGACAGCGCGACGTCGAACTTCAGGTTGCCGCACACCGTGACGTTCGTCGCGCCCAGTTCGCGCAGCCGCCCGGCATCCTCGGCCGTCTGCGCGGCGACCGCGCGCAGCGCCGCGAAGGCCGGCCGGGCCAGCGCCCCGACGCGGCCATAGCCGCGCGCCGAGCGAACCGACAGGCGGGCGTTGGCGAGCAGCACCGGCACATTCCGGCGTGCCGCGGCGGCGAGCAGGTTGGGCCAGATCTCGGTTTCCATCAGCACGCCGAAGGCCGGCGAAAAATGCCGCAGGAAGCGGTCGACCGCACCCGGATAATCGTAGGGCAGATAGGCCTGGACCACGTCCTCGCCATAGACCTGCCGCCCCGCCTCGCGTCCGGTCGGCGTCATGCCGGTCAGCAGGATGCGACGATCAGGCCAGCGCGCCCGCAGCGCCTCGATCAGCGGCTGTGCGGCGCGGGTTTCGCCGACCGACACCGCATGCACCCAGATCGGCAATTTTCCGGCCGATTGACGGTAAAAGCCGTAACGTTCGCCGAGGTTGTGCAGGTATTCGGGCTGCCTCGGGCGCGCCAGAGCAGGCGCAGCCAGATCAGCGGCGCGACCAGCCAGAGCAGCAGCGAATAAGCGAACCGTGCCATCAGGCGAGCACCGGCCGCAGTCCGTTGAGCACGGCAGCCGGCCCATGCCGACGGGTCTCGCTGACCACCGGCAGTCGGTGGATGACATCGCCGAGCGAGGAAGTCTTCACCAGCGGTATAGGCATCGGCGGATAGAATGGCGGCTTTCGAAGACGCAATTATAGATGCCCGCCTCGCGCCAACCGCTTTCGGTCGCCGTCATCACGCTCGACGCCGCGTCACCGCCGGATTCCTGCTGGCCAGCGCATCGGCCGCTTCAGCTGCCTCATCAAGCATTCCAGCATGCCGATGCTGCGCTGCGGTAAAATTGCAGCTTTCCTGCAAGGGCTCGACCCGTGAAAATCCTCGTCACCGGCGCCGCCGGCTTCATCGGCTCGACCGCCTCGCTGCGCCTGCTGGCGCGCGGCGACGAAGTCGTCGGCCTCGACAACCTGAACGACTACTACGAAGTCAGCCTGAAGGAAAGCCGCCTGGCGCGGCTGACCGGCGCACGCCAGGCTTCCGCTTCGTCAAATTGGACGTCGCCGACCGCGCCGGCATGGAGCAGCTGTTTGCCGCCGAGAAATTCGACAGGGTCATCCACCTCGCCGCGCAGGCCGGCGTCCGCTACTCGCTGCAGAACCCGCACGCCTACGTCGAGAGCAACGTCGTCGGCTTCATCAACATCCTCGAAGGCTGCCGCCACAACAAGGTCGCAGCACCTGGTCTACGCGTCCAGCTCCAGCGTCTACGGCGGCAACACCAAGATGCCGTTCTCCGAGCACGACAGCGTCGACCACCCGGTCAGCCTGTACGCGGCCACCAAGAAGGCCAACGAGCTGATGGCGCACACCTACAGCCACCTCTACGGCCTGCCGACCACCGGCCTGCGCTTCTTCACCGTCTACGGCCCGTGGGGCCGGCCGGACATGGCGCTTTTCCTGTTCACCAAGGCCATCCTCGAAGGGCGGCCGATCGACGTCTTCAACCACGGCAACATGCAGCGCGACTTCACCTACATCGACGACATCGTCGAAGGCGTCGTCCGCGTGCTCGACAAGCCTGCTGCGGTCAACCCGGAATATGACCCGATTTCCGCCGATCCCGGCGACCAGCAACGCGCCGTACCGCGTCTTCAACATCGGCAACAACAACCCGGTGCGGTTGCTCGATTACATCGGCGCCATCGAAGACGCGCTCGGCCGGAAGGCGGAAAAGCGCCTGCTGCCGCTGCAGGACGGCGACGTGCCGGCCACCTACGCCAACACCGACCTGCTCAACGACTGGGTCGGCTTCGTCCCGGCCGTCACCGTCCAGGAAGGCGTCGATCGTTTCATCGCCTGGTATCGCGACTACTACAAGATTTGAGGACTACCCATGTGCGGCATCGTCGCGGCCTCCGCCGCCAGCAACATCGTTCCCGTCCTTGTCGAAGGCCTGAAGAAGCTCGAATACCGGGGCTATGACTCGGCCGGCCTCGCCGTCATCAGCGGCAACGACATCGAACGCA